>JAGATA010000029.1 GCA_017621475.1 Clostridia bacterium | reverse complement strand
GAGCAATAACGGGTTCTATGAATTTTTCGCCGGGAAGAACGGAGAATATCTTATTCTGTGCATTTGCACCATTGAGCTTAAGAGTAGCCGCTTCTGCATTAGGAACCCATTTAGCATAGATACTGAAGTCAACAGCTTCGTCCTGTGTAAAGGAAAGGTCAAAGGGTTTTGTAAATTCAGGGTCGAGATACCAGCCAACGAACGCATATCCGTTCCTTGTCATCGGGAAGGAGTAAGAAAGAGTCTTGCCCAAGTCAACCTTGATAGTACGCGGGCTTGTATCGTTATCTGTAAGATTTCTGTATGCAGAAACTGTGTAATTTGTCTTTACGATCTCACCGACCGCAGTATAAGCATTTGTTTCTGTTTTAACTTCTCCGCGGGATGTATCTGCCGTGATCGTGTATGTATAAGTTGTGTTCTGTGTAAGACCTGTGTAATCAACAGCGAAAGAGCCGTCAGCTTTTACTTTGATCTGCTGTGTAGAAATTTCCTTACCGGAGGATTTTTCTTTAAGAGTGATATTGAAATCGTTAAGTGTTGCTGTAGCAAGATTTTTGATCTTACCTGCAACTGTAAAGGATGTTGTTGTTTCGTTTGTAGCGGAAGCAACCCAGCTCATATCGGGAACGTAATCCGCACCGGAGATTTTTACCTTCATTTCCGAACCTGCATCGGAAATGACCTCAATCTTGAGGTTCTGCATTGCCGCAGCCTGTTCATCTGTGAGGTTTGTGTACCAAGTTTTTGATACAGGAAATTCATAATAATTAGCCTGCCACGTTTTTCCTTTACCAAAAGCAGAAGGATTGAGAGCTCCGGCAACCTTGGTTGAAGTACCATACGCAACGATAGTAGGGTCATAACCGTCGCCGGCTTCATTACAAGTCATACCTGTTTTAGAATAAATAAGTTCGTCAACGTGATAAATAACAATACCCTGACGCATTGTAGCAGCACCGTCAAAATGGCCGGATTCCGTCGGAGGAACATATCTGTTCTCAACAAGGAAATATTCATTGGGATTGGGAGTGCATATTTTCAGAATATTGTACTCGCCTTCTTTGCTCGACTTAGAGTAAAGCGTATATTCGCCGTTTGTTGCCACTGTTTCATCATAGAAGCCGAAGCCGAGCATATTCCAAGCATCAGGATGCGCGGGGCTTGCGCCATGCGCGCCTTTTGCCATAAGAGAAAGAGTTCCTACTGCATAGTCATACTTTCTGCCGGTGCTCGCGTCATAAAGGTCGGGAGCTCCGAGATAGTGACCAAGTTCGTGTGCAAATACACCGAAGTTGAGAGCGTGACCGCCGGAGATAGAGCCTGTACCGAAACGACCGGGGCTTGCAACAGTAACTCCATCTGTTACAGTAGAGTTCTGAGCGTCGTAAGATTTATAGTTCGCGTGAAAACCAAAAACCTCCGTTATTGTTGCAGCGCTGCTACTGGATTCATAACCGCCGAGAATAAAGCATATTGCCAATTCATAAGTATCGATATTGCCGTTTTTGTTCTTATCGAAAACGGAGAAATCAACGTATTCGGAAGCCGCCTGAATACCGACGTTAAAGAACCAAAGCCACTGGTCCTTTACTGCGGGATGAACACCGTTTATAACGATGTGTATAATGCCGTCGTTGGGTGTGCCGTAATTTTCTTCCGCTTCATAGAAATAGAAATTACCGCCGGAAACGTACTCATAATACGTTCTGAGAGAAGCGCCCTCCGTAGAAAAGAGAATCGGGATCCATTCTTCATCTTTAGTATGGCACCACTGTTCGCCGTAGGAGGGGGAGTTTTTATCCTTCACGGCGTTCTCTCCGCTGCCATCGGGGTTATCGTCCACACCGTCGCCGTCCGCGTCAAACGACGTCTGGATAACGATCATCGGAATGGGCGTGTAGCCGTCATATGCGTAGTCAATATCCGAGATGGGATATGTAAGGTAAGTATCGTCTGCTTCTGCCGCACCGACAAACAGCGGGCAAACAGCCGCAACGAGCGTCAACATCAAAATCACCGTGAGCGTGATTGCAATCGCGCGTGTCAAAAAGCTTTTTCTTTTTGTGTTCATAAGATTTTCCTTTCGAAACCGAAAGCACATTCGGATTCATTATAATAATATACTTTAATTATATAATTTATTTGAAACATAGTCAACCTTATCAAAGTTATACGGAAAAATTTCGGCGTTTTCGTCAAAATAGTCAAAAAAACATTGTCGATTATGCCAAATAATTTTTTGTAAAAAATGTCTTGACTAAAGCAAAACACGGGCGTACGCCCGTGTTTTGCTTTCTGTATAAAAATTTATCAGGAGAAACCCATCAGCAATAATTACTTATAAAATGCTTAGGGTATTTTTCAAGATTTAAGATTTCATTCCCCAAAAATTCTGGATATATCTTCACCTTATCTATGTTTTCAAGCGGAAGCCAACCGTAAAGCACGCGCTCATTATCCTTCTGTGGCATAAACTTTCCCGTGTCGGGAATACCCTCGCCCGAAAGTTCTACCATATAATAAAAGTTGAGTTCGCTTGTTTTTTTACCGCCATCGCGCCGGAAGCTTTCCTCTATCCAAAGAAGCCTGCCGCAGGAAACATCCGCGCCGGTCTCCTGTGCATATTCGCGCACAAGAGCTTGCTTTGATGTTTCGCCAAACTCTATGCTGCCGCCGGGCAACGCGTACTCTTCCCCGTCCCGTTCACGCTGAACAAGTATTTTCCCATTTCGCAAAAGCACGCCCGCGCTGCGAAATGACCAAGTTTTTGCCATTATTTAAAAAGTGCGATAGCCGCGTCCGCCATAACTGCAAGAGGCGCGAGCATGAGGAAGGTAAAACGGCGCAGAGCCGTATATTTACGAGCAGGGGCGGGATCTTTCTCGTAATCAGGGCAATCTATATAATAAGTGTGAACTGTGTATCCGCAAATATTTTCGCTGTAACCGTTTTCCATAACTGCCTCCGTTTTTACCGTTCGGTGTAATTTGTGATTCTATTATACAACCTCAAACGGTAATTGTCAATATCTTTTTTGATAAAATTTTGCAATTTTCGCAATTTTTTTACAGTTTTCTATTTACAAAATAATAATTTCGTGGTATAATTTTACCGTAAAAGGTAATTTCGTTCCATCGGAGGTTTTTATGGATTGGCTTCTTAACATAAAAAAAATCAAAAAAGAAAAAAATCTTACGAATGAAGCTTTAGCGGAAATGTCCGGCATTTCCATCGGCACGCTCAACAAGTTGCTTTCCGGTGCAAGTGCAGACCCGAAATTTTCCACGCTCTGCGCTCTTTCGCAAGCTCTCGGCGTTTCCATTGATGAAATGACGGGCAGAAAAAAGGCTACCGATAACACATATATAAAGAGCGACTACTTTCAAAAATATATGGAACTCGATAAAGAAGGGCGCGACGCAGTTGACCGCGTGCTTGAGCGAGAGCACGAGCGCATCCTGCGCGAGCAAGCTTTGGCAACCTACTCCCTCGATCTTCCGCAAACGCGCTCCATCAAGCTTTATAATATCGCGGCATCCGCAGGTACAGGTTCCTATCTTTCTTCCTCAGATTTCACAAACATCTCCATATACTCCACCCCTGCCACAGACGAAGCGGATTTCGCAGTTAAGGTTTACGGCGACAGTATGCTTCCCAAATTCACAAGCGGTGATATTCTTCTTATAAAAAGTGCGAACAGCGTAAATATTGGGGATTTCGGCATTTTCTCCGTTGACGGCGAAAGTTTTGTAAAAAAATTCGGTGGGGACAGACTCATTTCCCTAAATCCTGACTATAATGATATAAAACTTTCAGAATTCAATCAGATCGTTTGCTTCGGAAAGGTGCTTGGAAAGCTTAAAAAATGATCTCTGTCTCACGTTTTATCTCTTTTCGCAGCAAAAACATTGCGGGCAGATTAAGCGCCGTCATAAGCGCTATTGCCGCATCGGCAGTAAACCAGACTGCCTCCTGTGACAAAAGCGTTCCGAAAGCAATGCACAGAAGATAAGCGAAAATATAGACTTTTCCCACTTTTTTCGACCCTGTCAAATGCGAAAGACAAAACTTTCCGTAATATGCCCAGCATATTAGCGTGGAAAAAGCAAACAGCAATATGCACACACCTATCACATAGCAAGCCCCGCGCCCAATACCGAGTTCAAAAGAATCCAGCACAAGCCCCATTCCGTTTTCGTTTTGTACGCCGCCCTGCCACGCGGCAAGTATTACAAAAGCGGTCAGCGTACACATAACTATCGTATCGGCAAAGACCTCAAAAAGTCCCAAAAGCCCCTGTCGCGCAGGCGTATCCGTCTGCGCGTTTGCGTGCGCCATAGGTGCAGTTCCGCTTCCCGATTCGTGGGAAAAAGTACCCTTACAAACTCCCTCGGAAAAAGCTTCCGAAAGCAAAAAACCAAGCACACCGCCGAACACGCTGTCCGACATAAACGCCTGCGAAAATATTTCTTTCAAAAACGAAGGAAGAAGTGCGGCGTTTTCCGCTACAACAGCAAGGCAAAGCAAAAGGTACACAGCGCTCATCACAGGAAGCAGAATGCTCGTCACGCGCGATATGCGCTCAAAGCCGCCGAATATAACAAAAGCTATAGCGGCGGCGAAAAGCGCGCCGAAAACAAACTCATTCATCCCGAAAATGATATTAGCCGCATCGCTTGCGGCATATACCTGCACGATATTGCCAACGGAAAAAGAGGACACCACCGCAGCAAGCGAAAAAAGCGCCCCGCATATTTTGCCTGCCCTTCCGCCGATGCCTTTTTCCATATAATACATCGGGCCGCCCTCAAACCCTGCGGCGCTTTTTTTGCGGTATTTTACGCCGAGCGTTATCTCGCAATATTTGAGCACCATCGAAACAAGCGCGCTTATCCATATCCAAAAGACCGCGCCGGCACCGCCCGTTATCATCGCTACGGCAACACCTACGATGTTTCCGACACCAAGCGTGCCGGAAAGAGACGCAGAAAGCGCGCGAAGCGGCGAAATTCCGCTTTTATCCGTGCGATGAAACATTTCACGCACCGTCTTTATCGGATGAAACAGAAAAAATCCCTTTAAATAAAAAAGGAAAAACGCGCCGCCGCCAAATATCAGCGCACAAATAGAATATCTTAAAAATTCGGAAAAATTCAAGAAACCACCCCTTTTCACTTCATAAATAATATGAAATCGGCAAAAGAAAAATGACTTCTTGTCTTTTTCGTGACTTAATTTAGCTTTACTTTTTAATAATTGTGAATAAATTGTTAACAATGGAAATATCTATTGATTTTTTCCTTCTTGTTATGTAAAATGATATACGAAATTAGCACTCAACACGTTTGAGTGCCAAAGCAACAAACGTCTAAAATTTTTTAAAATATAAATGGAGGTCTTTTTATGACACTTAAACCCCTTTCCGACCGCGTTGTGCTCAAAATGCTCGAAGCGGAAGAAACAACAAAAGGCGGCATCATCCTTGCCGGCAGTGCAAAGGAAAAACCCCAGACAGCAGAAGTTATCGCAGTAGGCCCCGGCGCATATAACGCAGAAACAGGCAGCCGCATCGCTCTTGACGTTAAAGTGGGTGACAAAGTTATCGCCAGCAAATACGCAGGCACAGAAGTTAAGCTCGGCAGCGACGAATACATCGTTGTCCGCGCAGACGACATTCTTGCAATAGTTGAATAATTTAAACTGATTTTTACGGAGGAAAATTACAATGGCAAAAGAAATTGCTTACGGTATGGACGCTCGTGCCGCACTCGAACGCGGTATCGACAAACTTGCCAATACAGTTAAGATCACACTCGGCCCTAAAGGCAGAAACGTCGTTCTCGACAAAAAATACGGCGCTCCCCTTATCACAAACGACGGTGTAACCATCGCAAAAGAGATCGAACTTGAAGATCCGATGGAAAATATGGGCGCTTCCCTCGTTCGCGAAGTTGCAACAAGAACAAACGATGCAGCCGGCGACGGTACAACAACAGCTACTCTCCTTGCGCAGGCACTCATCCGCGAAGGTATGAAGAACGTAACTGCAGGCGCAAATCCCATGGTTCTCAGAAAAGGTATCCAGAAAGCGGTTGAACGCGCTGTTGAAAGCATTGTTAAAAATTCCAGAAAAGTAAACGGTACTGCAGACATCGCCCGCGTTGGCTCTATCTCCGCAGGAGACGAAGTTATCGGTCAGCTTATCGCAGACGCTATGGAAAAAGTTACTTCCGACGGCGTTATCACGGTTGAAGAATCCAAATCCGCAGAAACATACTGCGAAGTTGTTGAAGGTATGCAGTTCGACCGCGGCTACATCTCCCCCTACATGGCAACGGATACGGACAAGATGGAAGCGGTTATTGATGACGCTCTCATTCTTATCACAGACAAAAAGATTTCCAACATTCAGGAACTCCTTCCCCTCCTTGAACAAATCGTTCAGTCCGGCAAGAAGCTCGTTATCGTTGCGGAAGACATCGAAGGCGAAGCACTTACAACACTCATTCTCAATAAGCTCCGCGGCACGTTCACTTGCGTAGGCGTTAAGGCTCCGGGCTTTGGCGACAGACGCAAAGAAATGCTTCGCGATATCGCTATCCTCACAGGCGGCGAAGTTATCACAAGCGAACTTGGTCTTGAACTCAAAGACGCAACCGTAGCACAGCTCGGCCGCGCTCGTCAGGTTAAGATCAATAAAGACAACACCATCATCGTCGGCGGCGCAGGCGACTCCGCAGAAATCGCTTCCCGTGTTGCTCAGATTCGTTCCGCTATCGAAACAACGACAAGCGAATTTGATAGAGAAAAACTTCAGGAGCGTCTTGCAAAACTGGCAGGCGGCGTAGCCGTTATCAAAGTAGGCGCGGCAACTGAAGTTGAAATGAAGGAAAAGAAACTTCGCATCGAAGACGCTCTCAACGCGACGAAAGCCGCTGTTGAAGAAGGTATCGTTCCCGGAGGCGGTATCGCATTCCTCGGCGCTATCCGTGACGTTGAAGCTCTCCTTTCCTCCGTTGACGGCGATGAAAAGACAGGCGTTAAGATCGTTATCAAAGCTCTCGAAGAACCCGTTCGTCAGATCGCTGCAAACGCAGGCTTTGAAGGCGCTGTCGTTATCAATAAAATTAAATCCTCCCGTAAGGTTGGCTATGGTTTCGACGCATACAACGAAACATACGTTGATATGTTTGAAGCAGGTATTACGGACCCCACAAAGGTTTCCCGTTCCGCTCTCCAGAACGCTGCAAGCGTTGCTTCCACAGTCCTCACAACGGAAGCTGTCGTTGCAGACAAACCCGACCCCAAAGCTGATGCAGCCGCCGCTGCCGCCGCAGGCGCAGGTATGGGCGGTATGTATTGATAAAAATGCAAAAACGCAAAAAAACTCTTCCTTTTGGGAAGAGTTTTTGCGTTTTTTATGGTATAATTAGTAAAATACTTTGTAACGAAAGTGCGTTTTCCGCGTCTAACCTACGAAAGCAAAAAGGAGGTGACGTCACGACCATGGACTACGAAAAGCTGTATAACTCATATTATATGCAGGTATATTCATATGCGGTATCTCTTTGCAAAAATCGGGTTCACGCCGAGGAAATAGCGCAAAACACCTTTTACAAGGCGGTGATGTCCAAAGCCGAATTCAGAGGAAGATCGGATGAGCTTACCTGGCTTTGCTCCATTGCAAAAAATATATACTTAGACGAGCTTCGCAAAAGAAAAAACATGTCCGACCTTTCGGAATCGGAAGATCTTCCCGCGCGCGAAAACACGGAAAAAACCGTTGAAGATTCCGACACGGCTTTTCGCGTTCACCTTATTTTGCACGGATTGGAAGAACCGTATAAAGAGGTCTTCCAGCTCCGCGTTTTCGGGGAGCTGGCATTTTCACAGATAGCCGCAATATTCGGCAAAACAGAAAGCTGGGCAAGAGTGACGTATCACCGCGCAAAGCTTAAAATTCAAGAAAGGATGGATGACGGCAATGAGTAAAAAATGCGATATAATCGAGGATCTTCTTCCTCTTTATATAGACGGCGCTTGCAGCAAGGCAAGCGAGGATATGATAAAAGACCACATCGGAACCTGCGAGCATTGCAGAAAAATATGTGAAAAAATGTCCTCCCACGCAAGCGAGGATGCGCTTTTGGAAGAAAAAA
Source organism: Clostridia bacterium (assembly GCA_017621475.1). Taxonomy (GTDB): domain Bacteria; phylum Bacillota; class Clostridia; order Oscillospirales; family CAG-272; genus UMGS731. The sequence continues at coordinate 108,053 of JAGATA010000029.1, read as the reverse complement.
GCGGCGTTATAGTCCGCCACGAAAGAAAAGAAACTCTCAACACGCTCAAATGCCTCTTTCTTGCCGCGGCGATAATATATTTTCCCGCGATATTTATTCTCGCGCTTTTTGCGGATGACTCGGGCAGTATTATCGCAATACCGTACGGCATGAAGCTTTTGTCGCTTTTCCTTTACACGTTTCCCTGCTACGTTGCCCTTATCGAGCTTGGGCTTGCCGTACTGCGCGCTCTCGACAAGTGCAAAAGAAGCATTGGTGAAAAAATTTTCGGTGCGGTAAGCACACTTCTTGCTCTTGCAACGATCATCGCCTCGCTAAGTATAGACGACAGCCTTGACATCCCCCTCTTGCTTACGGTATTGCTATCTCTTACGCTTCTCATCAAAGCTATAGTTTATAAAAAAGAGCTCCATCTCCTATCCATAGTGAAGCAAAAAACGTTCTGGATATGCACGGCAATACTTACCGTCGTAGTTGCCGTAGTCGTTTCCATCCCCATAATCTTTCTCTCGGCAAACGGGATAGAAGAAAACACGGTGGAATTTCATTATTCCGCAGGTGTGCGTGAAAGCGGCAGCGAATACGAGGGGCTTTACTTCGATATCGGCATAGAAGAACAGCACGATTGGGACTTTTTCGGTAAAAAGCCGTATATCACGGCAAAACTTGTGAACGAAACGGGGCACGATATTGAATATTCCCCGGAATTTTATATTTACAAAAAGACAAACGATGGTTGGGGCTTGAGTTATGTAAACCCCGTGGATTTTCCCGACGTTATTTACACTCTGCCATTCGGAGAAAGCGTTGTAAAACAATATCCGCTGGATGGATATGATTTAAACGAAGCAGGTCTTTATAAATTCGTCATGTTTATCGAAGACAAAGCCGTTTGGTTCGATTTTGAAATAACCGAAATAATATGGGAATCTGCCGCCGGAAACAAATGCGAAAATTACAATTATACCTTTATAGTTACGGATCTGAATGACAGCGAAATCATCCTTTCCGCAATCGGTGCGGACGGAAAAGCCATAGGCACCGATCTTTTAAAAGTACCGAATTGGTTTTATCCCTCGACAAGTATCGTCGCAGGTGATAAAATAACCGTTATTTGTAGCTCGGCAATGGAGATAACGGAAGCTTCTCCTGCGGAAATTGCCAATATCACAGCAATGATGCTTAAAAAGGATGACGGCTGTTCCGTTTCCGTAATTCCGGGGTAAAAAAGCGGACCGTAATTGTGTTAAAGCTATGTAAAATCAGTATATATTACCAAAGGCGAGCTCCCATGCTCGCCTTTTTCTATTTACACAAAGCGCAAAAATATGCTATAATAAAATAAATTCAAAAAATATTTTTCAAAACCGCCAACCTTTTCATTTTTACCTCTACTATATAGTCAAACAGCACCGAAGGAAGAAAAAAGATGGATAAACAGAAAGCAGACGTTATAATAAACGAATACATCAAAAAGATATACGGCTTTGCCGTAAAAAAATCCTTTTCATACGATGAAGCGGAGGAGCTCGCCCAAGAAATCGTAAAGGAAGTATATCTTTCCCTGCGCGCCGCCGACGAAATTCCGAATCCGGACGGATACGTATGGCGCATAAGCGAACATGTGTATTCAAAATACGTTGCCTCCAAAAAAAGGCACGAGGGTGTTTCCATAGACGGTCTGGCTCTGCCCTTTTACGATGAATATTCTTTCGAAAACTCGGACGAGGATATTCTCCGTCTGCGCCGCGAGATAGCTTTTCTCTCCGAAAAGCGCCGCGAGATAGTTTATCTTTTCTATTACGAAAACAGAAGTATTTCCTATATCGCGGAAAAGACTTCTCTTTCCGAAGGTACGGTTAAATGGCATCTTAACAAAGCAAGAAACGAACTCAAGGAGGGTTTTAATATGGAAAGAAGAATCGGAAAACTCGGACTTAACCCCGTAAAATATACAGGTATGGGGCACGGCGGCTCCCCCGCCAACGGAAAAGGTCCCGAATATTACATTGGCAACAAGCTTGAAATGAATATCTGCTACAGCGTTTATTTTGAGCCGAAAACAAAAGAGGAGATCGCAGAGGAGCTCGGCATCACTCCCGTTTACATTGAGGATAAGATAGATTTTCTTGAACAGAACGGCTTCCTCGTTCCCACGTCGGGCGGTAAATACACAACATACGTTTGCTTCTGCCCCGAAACGTATTCTCTTGAAGCAATAGAAGCAAGACAAAAGAAGCAGCTTGAAGCCGCACTTATGCTCGCAGAGAAATACGTTCCCATGGTACGCGAGGCGATCAAGGATATGACGGAAGTTTACATTCCCGGCGGCAACCGCGAGCTTTTCGAGGCTGCGGCAATATTCTACGCCATAAACAATAAATGCAGAATAGAAAGCGGCATCGACATTTCAAAATACAAGATCAAGACCACCCACGGAAGCAACTATTTCGTGTATGTAAACCTTGAGCAAACGCGCACAGACCCCGAGTATAAGCCTACGCTCGAGGATAGAAACTATTGGACGTGCGGAGATATGACCCGTAAGTCCGACAAATATCCTGTTTACTCCTGGTCCGTCGATACGAAATTCTGCACGAGAAAGGGCGCGTGGCAAAATAACCTCACGGAAGATTACGAATACCTCTATGAAGTGATGAGCGGCGCGATAAAGGACGACGCGGCAAGCAAAGAAAAATTTGAAAGACTCCGCGAAAGAAACTTCCTTACCGAGGACGGCAAGCCCAACATTATGGTCGTTAAAGGCACTTGGAAAGAATTTGCCGATAAGCTCCCTGCTCTTCCCGAGGAATACAAGCAGGAATTTGCAAAGTTCGCTATCGAAAGCGCTATGATAGAGGCGAAAAAATATCCCGCACATATGCAGGACCTTATCGTTGCCACTGAAATAGAAGGCTTTATGACAAGTATCACGTCCATTATGACACTCGATGTGCTCTACTCCGCGAACGTGTTCAAGCCCCTTACAAAAGAGGAAGGCACGACGGCAACGCTTCTTATGTTCTGCGATATTTTGCCGACGGAATAAGTTTTATAACGCAAAAAAGTGTGCTCATCGCACACTTTTTTGCGTTATATCAGCCGAAATTTTCCAAAGCATTGTTATACGCCGTCTGAACCTGATTGCGGTTAAGAGCTTCTGCGTAGAGCTTGGCGTCGATAATGGAAAAATCAGTCATCATAAAGTCCTGACCCATACCGTTTGTATCTATATCGGAGCCGAGAACGAAAGCATTGGCAGCTGAAGGATAAGTGCTTATTGCGATCTTACCCGTCTTTGTATCTCTGGCAACGAGAACACCGTCAAGATAAAGAGCCGTTGTCGTCTTGTCTGTCGCACTGTCGTATTTGAACGTAGCTACAGCGTGCGTCATCTCTGTTGTGGAGGAAGCCTTCTGTGCAGTTATCTTGGAGCTTCCCTTGGCAATATAGGTAAAGAGGTAAGGAACGCCTTCTGCCTGTGCAATACCCCATCCGCCTGCCTGAGTTCCGCAGATAGCGCCCTGGGAACCGGAGGGGGATCTGTTAATGAACACACCTTCAACGGAGAAGCCCGTTTCGCTGTTATAGAAGTTTGTAATGGTATCCGCGCTGTAATCTTTAAATCTTGCAACAGCGTACTCGCCGCGCGCTTCAACGGTAAGTGCGGGAACAGTTGCAGTCTTGCCTGCAAAGGTAAGCTCTTTGTCGCCAACAGTTGCATTGTTTAACGTCATATGAAGCTTGCCCTTTGTGTCCTCTACCTTGCCGTCCGCAAAGTCAATATCCGCATAAGTGTCGGGAAGCTCGGACGGAAGCTCTTCCACAACACCCGTTCCTATCTTGAATTCGCCGTATATCTCGTTGCTGACAGCGTCCCAAGAGTCAATAGCGGTAACGGCTACCTTATATTCGCCGTCCGAAAGCGAGCCTATGGACCAGGAGAACGTGTCACTCATATCGGAGGGATTCGCTTTGAGATAGAAATCGGAAAGGACTGTATATGTACCAACTACCGCGCCCGTGGGCTTGTCTATGATCTTGATGATATAATGATGAACAAAATCATCGTCAGTTCCCGCCGCAATGCTTATCTTGCCATCGGAAGCGCCTTCGCTCGTGGGCGTGAAGGTAACAATACCGGAAAGCACGGGAGCTTTGTTATCATTCGCGCGTGCAGTTGTGTATTTTGTAAGGTGAGAGCCGTCATCCACAGGAACGGAAACCTCCCAAGCTTCCTTGAATGTCGTTGTCTGGGAGAAGAACATTCTCGTTATGCGGCAGTTGCCGTTTTTGTCCACCTGAACGAGAAGACCGGAGGAAACAGAGTACGCATTATCGGGAACTGTACCGCTTGCGTTGTCATATCCGCCCTCGATGGCAAGGTAGCGCACGGAACCGCAGCCGAGAGAGGTAAATTTATTCTGCATAATAGAGCGTTCATCGTTTATCGGGAAATGGAGATGTCCGCCGAACGTCATAACCTGCGGATATTTGGAAAGTGTATCCGTAAGGTACGTCGTGTACCAAGATCCGCCAAGCTCGCTTCCGTAGCATGTCTTGTATATCATGGGATGCGTAAATACGAATACGTACGCATTGGGATTTTCTTTTGTAATATTTTCAAGAGTCTTATCGAGCCATTCGATAGTTTCTTGTGTGTAAGGGCAGCCACTTCCGTACTTTTGCGGCTCAACGAAAACGAAATGATAACCGTTTACGATACAATGGCGGCTTCCGCTTGCAATATCGCTGTCAACCGTATCATTCGCGAAATATTCCTCGCCCATAACATCATAGTAGTCCTGCATATCAACACCGGAAACATCGTGGTTACCGGTTGTAAGCATTACATTTTTATTTGGGAAATAAGTTTTTACGATATTCGCAAAGGTCTGCACCTCGGATATCTTTCCCGTATCCGCAATGTCGCCTGCGATAGCAAGAGCGTCGATACCGTCGGCATCGTCTTTTTTAGCTTCCGCAATAAGGCGGAGGATCGCCGATTTGAACTTTTCGTCGCCGTCTTTATTCGTTGCGTTTATATGCACGTCGGAGATAGAACCGAAAGAAAGCACTATATTACTTGCATCAAACACCGGGTTGGAGGGGTCTGTCTTAAGTTTAGTTGTTTGTGTTGTCTGTTCGGTAGTGGTCTGTGTGTCCGTTGTGGCAGATGTGGTTACCGTTGTCACCGCAGGATCAGTCGTTACCGCCGCATCCGTGGTGGTTTCCGTATTTCCGCAGGCGGCAAAGGACAGCACCGTTGAAGCACACAAAACAGATGCCAAAAGCTTTTTGAATTTCATAAAAAGGTCCTCCTTTAGAACTATTATTTATATATTTATTAAACCATACCCACAGTATAAACGTCAATTGACAAATCCGTTGGATTTATTGTACGATTACGGTATAAACTCAAGAGTTTTTTCTCTTACCTCTCTGTCAAATTCAAGAATAGCCGCCACATCGCCAAGAGTTCGCGCGGGGAAAAAGTCCATCATTTTTTCAATAACCTTTGGTATATCGGTATATTTCACCCTTCCATCAAGGAATGCCGCCACCATAATCTCGTTCGCCGCGTTCAGCACGACCTGTGCGCTGTGCCCTTCCCTTATCGCTCTGTACGCAAGGCGCAGGCAAGGGAATTTATTCATATCGGGCTTTTCGAACCTAAGGTCGTATATATCGAAAAGGTCAAGCTTTTCGATATTGTTTTTAAGCCTTTTGGGGTAACTGAGTGCATAAGAAATGGGTATCTGCATAGATTTCGGGCCGATACTTGCCATAATCGTGCCGTCTGCAAACTGCACCATAGAGTGAACGAGGCTCTTTCTGTGAACGACTACCTCTATCTTTGAAGCGTCCACGCCGAAAAGCCATTTTGCCTCTATTATCTCAAAGCCCTTGTTCATCATCGTGGAGGAGTCTATCGTCACCTTGGGTCCCATACTCCACGTTGGGTGGTCAAGCGCTTCGGCAGCGGTAACGTCATCCGTTATCTCTTTGTCAAAAAAAGGGCCGCCCGATGCCGTCAGCAATATCTTGTCTATGGGGTTTTCACTTTCTCCGCGCAGGCACTGCATTATCGCGCTGTGCTCGCTGTCAACCGTGAGAAGTACGGCTCCGCTTTCCTTTGCCGCATTCATAACGAGCTCTCCGCCCGCAACAAGCACCTCTTTGTTCGCAAGTGCGACTGTTTTTCCGTTCTTTATCATATTATAGGTAGGTGCAAGACCCGCAATGCCCACAAGCGCGGATACTGCCACGTCAAAATCCGTGCGATTCGATATTTCTTCCATACCATCTTCTCCGAAGTACACACGCAAATGAGGGTACAGCGCGGATATTCGCGCCGCATTTTCTTCATTTGTTATATACACGTTTTCGGGAGCAAATTCCTCTATCTGTGAAATGAGCTTTTCAATGTTTTTTCCCGCAACAAGCGTTACCGCGCGAAAATCCGCAGGGTTTTCGCGTATTACTTGAAGCGTACTTGCTCCGATCGATCCGGTAGAGCCGAAAATAGCTATCCTTTTCATAAAAACCGCCTTACTGATATATTTTCTGAATTTATTTTATCACAGAGCTAAAGTATTTGCAATATTCACGTGCAAAATCGTGTGGAAGCCTTTTTTTATTCACAATTTTGTGGTAGAATGATAAAAACATCGATAAAAGCGAAAGGATACGGCTTTGAAGGAAACAGAAAAATACGAATACCTCGGCAAGGTAAACTCCCCCGAGGAGCTTAAAAATATACCTTTTGAAAAAATACCGATACTTGCCGAAGAAATACGCAAAGAGCTTATCTTTCGCGTAACGGAAAACGGCGGTCATCTTGCCTCCAACCTCGGCGCTGTAGAGCTGACACTTGCAATACACCGAGTGTTTGAGTCACCGCAAGATCATATAATATTTGACGTAGGCCACCAAAGCTATGTCCACAAAATGCTCACGGGGCGCTTTGACAAAATGGAAACGCTTCGAAAGCCCGGCGGTCTTTCCGGCTTTACCAAAAGAGAAGAAAGCGAGCACGATGCTTTCGGTGCGGGACACAGCTCCACCTCCCTTTCCGCAGGGCTCGGTTTTGCCGTTTCGGATAAGCTTTCGGGGAACGATGCCTACACTGTTGTCGTCCTCGGAGACGGCGCTTACACGGGCGGTATGATACACGAAGCGCTCAACAACTGCCGCAAGGATCTCAACCTCATTATAATCCTCAACGAAAATGAGATCTCCATCTCCAAAAACATAGGCAGATTTGCGGATAACCTTGCGCGCCTGCGTATAAAATCATCCTATTTCAAAACCAAGAAAGCCACGGGAGTTTTCCTCAAAAAGATACCGTTCATAGGTAAATACATCTTCCGCGCGGTAAGAGGAATAAAAAAAGGCATAAAAAATATGCTCTACGGCTCCAACTACTTTGAAAGTATGGGGCTTACTTACCTGGGTCCCGTGGACGGCAACGATTTTGAGGACACGGAAAATCTTCTTCGCGAAGCAAAGAAGCTTGGCGAAAGCGTGCTTGTTCACGTTAGAACAAAAAAAGGCAAGGGCTATGCCCCTGCGGAGAAAGAACCGTGCTATTACCACGGAATCCCTCCCGCGAGCAGCAAGAAAAGCAATTCTCCGTCTTTTTCCGATATTATGGGAGCAAAGCTTACCGATATGGCAAAAACCGACAGGCGCATCTGCGCCATAACCGCCGCAATGTGCGACGGCACGGGGCTTAACTCTTTCAAAGAAGCGCACAAGGAACGATTTTTTGATGTTGGTATCGCAGAGGAGCACGCGCTCACCTTTGCCGCAGGGCTTGCGGCGAACGGTATGCGCCCCGTTGCGGCGATATATTCCTCCTTTTTGCAGAGGGGATACGACAACATTATCCACGATATAGCTCTGCAAAATCTTCCCGTTACCATATGCGTTGACCGCGCAGGTCTTAACGGCTCGGACGGGGCAACTCACCACGGCATTTTCGATGTAGCTTTTCTCTCCGGAATTCCGAATATGACCATATACACACCATTAACAAAAGAAACGCTTGAAAAAGCGCTTGAAGAAAGCATTAAAAGTGCCTCTCCTTGCTCCGTGCGCTACCCTCGCGGTGGCGAAAGTGAAAAAATTGTTCGCGAGTTTTACCCGTATGGCCACACGGGAGCGCTCTCCGCCGCTGCAAATTTTGCAAAGGAAGACGATATAGAAACCGTCATCATAACCGACGGTGCCGTTGTTACGGAAGCGCTTGCCGCATGTGAAACACTTTCACGCACGGGCATAATTCTTCTTGAAAAGATAAAGCCATACGGCGAATGTGCCGAAAACGTTGCGCGTCTTTTGCCCGAAAACGCGAAAAAAATAATCTTCCTTGAGGAAGATATACGCGCGGGCGGTATGGGTATGATGCTTTCGGACGAAATGAGGCGGCGCGGACTTCTTGACGGCATCTCTTGCAAAATAATCGCCGTTGACGATAATTTTGCCCCGCGTCACGAGGGTAACTCTATGTACGAGGACGCAGGCGTTTGCGCACGTGCAATAGAGAAAGCGGTGAGGGAGATTTCTCTTTGCCGTTAAAAGTTTGTTGAGACCGGCGCACATTTTTATGCAACAAAAAAGCCGTCGCTTACGCGACGGCTTTTTCTCATTTTATTTCCAACTTTTTAATTCTTTTTTTCATCTTTCTCACGTCGGAGAGCATTTTGAAGGAATCGCGAAGCACGTTCACCTTGGATTCTCTGTGGTTGATTATCTTTACGGGCATCTGAGCGAAATGGAAACCGCATTTTCCCGCTATCATTATAGCTTCAAGGTCAAAAGCGAACCTGTCCACCTCGCAATTTGCAAAAATCTTTTTTGAGGCGTAGGTACGGAAGCCTTTGAAACCGCATTGAGAGTCCGAAAGACCGTATTTTCCGAATCCCGCAACGATATTTATAACCTTAATATATGTTTTTGAAGCAAGGCGGCGGACAAAAGTATAACCCTCATAACCCGTCTTGTCCATATTGCGAGAGCCGACGATGATGTCCGCATCCTCATTCCCGCAGAACATATCATATATCTTGCCTATAACATCCGTTCCGTATGCGTTGTCGCAATCCGTGAAAACGGAAATATCTCCGCTTGCCGCAAGCATACCTTGGCGCACGGCATATCCTTTTCCACGGTTAGGCTGATATGATATAAGCTTTATGCGCTCGTCCTTTTCGTGCGCCGCCGCAACGGTCGCGCCGCAGCCGTCCGCAGAGCCATCGTCAACGAAAATAAGTTCCCAATCCTCAAAATGTTCTTTCATATAATTGCCAAAAGTAGAAACAGCATCGTCTATAATGGAGCTTTCGTTATACATAGGAATGATAAGTGATATTTTCATAATCTTGTCCTCATTTTTCGGATCGAAAATTTTTTTACATTCCTGCCCGGAAAGAAGCCGCCGAGCAGGAATATATTTTTATACTACCATAGAATGCGGGATTTTTCAACCTAATTCACGTTTTTTATTGCTCTGCGTTTTCAAAAATTTCGGTTTTTATCTTTTCAAGAAGCTCGCGGCTCTTTGAAAAATCCATTGCATCTATATAATACGTCTCAAGCTCGTCGTGTGCTTTGCCCATTTGTGAAAGCGCTCCTAGGGCGCCTTCCAAAAGCGCCTGCGCACATTTTACCGCAAAGCGTATCTTACCGCGCACCAAGGAGAGTTCTTCTCCGTTTACAAAACGCATAGCGTTTATACTTTCTTTTTCCGTTTCTTCGCCATCGTAAACGATAAACAAAGTTCCGCCGATGCTCAAGCCTTCCGTTTTATCGGGCATCACCACATTGGGAAATCTTACGGCGCAAAGACCCGATTCCAAAACGCATTCCAAAAGTTTATCCATAAACAGCGTGGAAAAGCCGTATTTACCCGTTACATATACCGTTCTTTGCGCGTTTTGCTCCTCTGTATCAAGGTGAGCAAGACCTCGCACGCCTATAGCGCTGAGGTAACGAACGCTTACGCCGCCTTTTTCGGCTTTCAATTTTGAAACCGTTCTTGTGGCGGCTTTTTTGGCTTTTTCAGCGTAAAAAGCCTTTGCGGCGTTTGTAAGTTTTGCACATTCAACCTCCCCAAGCGCTTTTAAAAATCTTTTTGCCGCCGCATAATGTGCGGAACACAGCTTCGTAAGCGAAACTATCTCCTCCCTGTTTTCTTTAAGCTTTGCAACATTAAAATTTTCGCCCAGATTGAGTATCGTCTCGCACGCACCGGGATAACGCGGGTCAAGTGTATGCGGAGAAGTTCCGTCCGCTATCGCTATACCGAGAGCAGGTATCTTTACGCCGTCCAGCGAACGCGTATCAGCGGAGCAATAGTACCGTTCAACATCGAGCCCTCTTTCTTCGGCTTCGTTCGCTATCTCGTTCATAAGCGTGGATTTTCCCGTGCCGGGACCGCCTTTGATTATATAAAAATGAGAAAGCGAACTCGCGTCAAAAACCTCATCAAAAAGGCTTACAAATCCACGCTCCGTATTTGCGGCAGCAAAATAATTTTTTTTCATATATAAATTCTTTCTTCGCCGTAATTTTATATAATATATAATGAAGAAGACAGGGCTTTCGCACACACGGCGATATGAGCGAAAAATCTTTTCTTTTCACGCCATTCTATGCCGCGCAAAGCTCTTTTGACAAAGTTTTTCAAAAAGGCGCAATAATTTTTTTCAAAAATGCGATTTTGGTCTTGACATATAAGGGTAAATTGTGTATAATGTCACAAGAGAATTTTAGATTCTCTTGCATTTCATTGATGCGAGGGGAGGGATTATAGATGGCAGAAGTAAGAGTTAAAGAAAACGAATCGCTTGACAGCGCTCTTCGCAGATTTAAAAGACAGGTTGCTCGTGATGGCAAGATCGCAGAGGTTAAGAAAAAAGAACATTACGAAAAACCCAGCGTAAAACGCAAAAAGAAATCTGAAGCAGCAAGAAAGCGCAAATTCAAAAGCTGATTGCAGCATAACGTGCACTATGAGGCCGCGGCTTCATAGTGCTTTTTCTTTCCGAAGATAACTATTTTTAATATAGATCATTATAAAAATTCAGTAAAGGAATTACCGCTATGGCAGAAAAGAAAGAATTTCTTGAAATAGGCAAGATCATCAACACGCACGGCGTGCGCGGAGAAGTTAAAATAGACCCTTGGTGCGACAGCCCCGAGGATTTTTGCGAGCTTTCCCGCATCTATCTTGAAAATAAAACGGAATTTTCCGTTTCCCACGCTCGTATTATAAACGGAAATTTTGTACTTTGTTCCCTCTCCGGGATTAAAACCGTGGAAGATGCGGTAAAATATAAAAATAAGGTCATTTATGCCAAACGCGAAGACCTTAACCTTCCCGAAGGTGCAAACTTTATATGCGACCTTTTGGATCTTCCCGTTATAGACGCGGAAAACGGTACGGTTTACGGCAAGCTTACGGACGTTTTACAGTACACCTGCCAGGAAGTTTACGAAATAACGCGCGAAAGCGGCGAAAAAGTCCTCATTCCAAATGTTCCTGCATTCATCAAAGAATGTGATACGGATAAAGGTATTTTTATCACACCCATAGATGGATTTTTTGAATAAGGAGGGGGCATATGCGTTTCGATATTATGACGCTCTTTCCCGAGCTTGTTTCCACGGTGCTTTCCGAAAGCATCATCGGCCGCGCGCAGAAAGCGGGCGTTATAGAAGTTCACGCTCACAACATCCGCGATTACTCCAAGGACAAGCACCGCCGTGTTGACGACACCCCTTATGGCGGCGGTATGGGTATGCTTATGAGCCCCGTGCCGATATACGATTGCTTCACCGCAATAACCGCACCCGAAGTAAACGAATGTACGCGCCGCCACGTTATATATATGTCACCTCGCGGTCAGGTGCTCACGCAAAAAAAAGCCAAAGAGCTTGCCGCAAATTACGATAACATCGTTATTCTTTGCGGTCATTACGAGGGTGTCGACCAAAGGATAATAGACGAAATAGTCGACGAAGAGCTTTCCATCGGTGATTACGTACTGACAGGCGGAGAAATCCCCGCCTGCGTTGTGGTAGATTGCATCTCACGTATGATAGACGGTGTGCTCTCCAGCCCCGAATGTTACGAAAAAGAAAGTTTTTACGATGGTGTTACCGTGGAATATCCGCAATACACTCGCCCACCCGAATGGAGGGGCAGAAAAGTTCCCGATATTTTGCTCAGCGGTCACCACGCCAAAATAGATAAATGGAAAGAAGAAGAAGCCAAACGTCTTACCGAAGAAAGAAACCAAGCTTCCGATTCCGATAAAAAATAAATTTTAAGAAAGGATGCCGCTATGAAAAAAGGTGTAAAAAGATCTTACGTTACGATCTCTTTGATGATAGCGGCAACCCTTCTGTCAAAAGCCCTCGGTATGGTACGCGGAATGATGCTCGCATGGACTATGGGAGATTCCACAGAAGCTGTCGCTTTTGCCGCCGCATCAAAAATCCCCTGCGCCATATTCGATCTGCTTTTTTCCGCCGCCATTCTCGGTTGCTTCATTCCTATTTTTAATGAAGCCCGCGCAAAAAGCGAAAAGGCTTCCTATGAATACTCCTGCGCATTTTTAAGCGCCGTTATGATAATTTGTGCGCTTTTCTCCGTTATCGGTATGATCTTTGCACCGCAGATAATAGCGCTTGTTGCTCCCGGAATAAGCATTGAGGGCGCAAGCCTTGCCGTCTCCCTTTTGCGCATAATGTTTCCTATGATGATATTCACAGCCGGCGCTTACACTCTTACGGGAATTTTGCAATCCTTTGGAAAATTCATTTTGCCCGCGGCTATAAGCGCGCTTTCCAACGCGGCAATAATAGCGTATCTTATCATTGCGGGAGAAAGATTTTCCGTTTTCACTCTTTCCGCCGTGTTTGTATTCTCCTGGTTTTTGCAATTTTTAACGCTTGCGCTTCCGCTTATTTTTAGTAAGCAGATGCCGCACCCAAGCCTGAAATTCAAAAACGAATATCTTTTGCGCTCCGCAAAAACTGCACCGCAGATAATGGCAGGCTCTTGGCTTGCCCCCGCGACCGTACTTATAGCGTCGTTCTTTTCCTCTTTCGTATCCGACGGGACTTTTGTTGCATATGATTATTCCGTAGGGCTTTACACCATTATCGCAGGAATTGCCGTTTACGGCGTGGGAAACTTCGTGTTCCCATCGCTTTCGCGTCTTGCCGCCGAAAAAGACGAAAAAGGCTTCGCAGAAAGCACTTCAAAAGCTGTTTTCTCCATTATGCTTACCATTCTTCCCGTTTTCGCGGCAACCTTCGCTCTCTCCTATGAGGGGATAGCGCTTCTCTATCTTCGAGATAATTTTACGGAAGAGCTTGCGCGCACCTGTGCGCTCTCGCTCCGAACGCTTGCGATTTCTATGCCTGCATATGCACTTTCCGAAATTTTCTATCGCACATTTTATGCCGCAGGCAAAGTTCGCATACCTATGTATGCAACGTTCGCCTCTATCTTGGTGTGCATCATTTCCAACATAGTGTTCTTGTTTGTCTTCGATGCAGGGCTTTTCGGTATATCTCTTTCATATACGATAGCGCAGATAATTTATGCCGTATCAATGATGCTGATGGGAAAGAAATATTTCCCGAAAATATTTACTTTCAAAAGCAAAAGAGCCCTCCATATAACAGTCGGCGGTGCTGTTTGCTTTGCTTCGATGATTCTCGGAGAAAAAATTATACCGATTTTTTCGGGAATAAATGCGTCTCTTGCAAATTTTTTAAAAATAGCTATTGTCTTTATACTCGGACTTGTGATATATTTATTATATATATTTATTACACGAACACTTTCCGCAAAGGATGTGTTCTCAAAAAGGGGTGAATGAATTTGATTCAAAAAAGGCCAAGCAAATCCTTTACACGCTCGGTCGCAAATTTCTTTGGTAAAAGTGCAATATACAAATATACCTGCCGCTTCACCTCTGCAATTTATAAAAGATTTATTTACGGATTTTTCGGCACGATCTTTACCCTTTACGGAAGCTTTGCAAAAGCACTTCAAAATTCTTTTTTGGTAAATTTATTTGCGCATAAAAAAGACAGGGATAACAACCGTACCATAGGATACAAAGCTTCCCGTCTTTGTGAAACGAGCATATTTGCCCATTTGGTCGTCCTGCTGAAAAGGAACCTTCTTTTCTGCCAGCTCAATACCTTGGGCATACTCGGTTTTTCTTTCGGATTTTATTCCGCGGCAATAATACTTTTAAAGAAATACGCTTTCAATCACAACGATATTTCAACCGTATCACTTATGGTATCCGTGATATTGGTAATCGTTTCAACTATACTTCTTTTCTCCAAAAAGACTCTTATCAGCGTAATAAACGAAAGTTACACGCTTAATTTTATATTCTTTGAATTTTTGGCGATGAGAAAGATCTCGTCCGATGATACGGAAAATGTATCTCATTTCAGTGCGGCTTCCTCCGTTTTCTTCGGTATGATCCTGGGTGCGCTTTCGCTCGTTATAGAACCGTATAAGATAGCTCTGGGAATATTTATAATGATAGCGTGCGCGGTTATAATAAACTCCCCCGAAACAGGTGTTATTACGCTTTTCGCAGCGCTTCCCTTCACACCGACAATGGTTCTTGCCGGTCTTGTGATAGTTACCGCATTCTCTATGTTTTTGAAAGTTATCCGCAGAAAACGCCTTATCAAGATCGCACCGATCGATATTGCAGTTTTGGCTTTCGCAATATTCGTAGCGTCAGGCGGTGTAATATCCATGGATATTATGTCCAGCATCCCCAAAATGCTTGTTTTTGTATGTTTTATGTCGATATACTTTATCATCAAAAACATCATTCGTTCGGAACAGCTTGCCGTTTGCTGTGTACGCAGTCTTACCGTCGGTGCTGTGGGAGTTTCCGTTTTTGGTTTCTTCCAGTATTTCTTCGGTTCTGTTTCAACGATATGGCAGGATACCGAAATGTTTTCGGATATACGCGGCCGTGCTGTCTCCACCTTTGAAAACCCCAACGTACTTGGAGAGTATCTTATACTCGTTATACCTGTTATATTCGCAATGTGCGTTTCATCCAAGCACGCAAGAACAAAATTCAGATATTTCGTGGCATTTATGCTCTGCTCCTCCTGCTTGATCCTCACTTGGTCGCGCGGAGCCTGGCTCGGCTTTATAGTAGCGGTTATCATCTTTATATTGTTCAGCAGCCATAAAGTATTTGCTTGCACGCTTCTTGGCATACCGGCGCTCTTGCTTGGTTCTTCCTTCTTTATCGACACAAGCGTTATAAATAGATTTTTAAGCATCGGTAACGCTGCAGACTCCTCTACATCATACCGCTTAAATATTTGGAAAGGCACTTTGAATATGCTTTCCGATACTTGGATGTACGGCATCGGTATAGGAACGGAAGCTTTTGCCTCTGTTTATCCCCGTTATGCGCTTGCAGGAACAGAGGTCGCCCCACATTCCCACAGCCTTTACTTGCAGATAACAACGGAAATGGGTGTTTTCGCGCTTGCAATGTTCCTGTTATTCTGCATAACATTCATCGGAATGGTCCTTTCAACTCTCAAAAATTCCTCGGTTAAGAAGCTCAAATTAACGCTTCTCGGTATTTTCTGCGGAGTATGCGCTTTCCTTATTCAAGGATTTACAGACTATGTCTGGTATAATTACAGAATATTCCTTCTCTTCTGGGCAATCGTAGGTCTTGGCGCAGCCCTTGTGAACATCTGCAAAGATGAAGATTCCAGAAGAACACTCTATATGTAATTTAATCACAGCCCTTTTTGCGGCGGCAAAAGGGAGAAATCAAAAAACAGCCGCCGAGAAATGAGTTTTTCATAAAATGGAACACGCAAATAAAAAGTTTCGATTTAACATAATAGATGCATTTGTGATCTTGCTCATAGTAGCATTGATACTCGGCACAGCTTATTTTATCCTGATGGAAACTGGGTTCATCCCACAGGATCAGGCAAATGAAAGAACAATCACTTACACAGTACGACTTTCGGAAACGGAAGAGCAGTACCTTGGTTCTTTTGCTGTTGGAAGCGAAGTATTCAACTCCTCCACATTTGATTCCTTGGGAAGCATTTATGCGATAGAACACCAGAAAACGCGCGCCATTTCCCCTTTCGCGGAAGCAGCAGACGGTACGGAACAATATTCCGTAAGACAGGCTGAGTACGACGATAAGTACGATATATACATCACTGTACAGGCAAAAGCCACAATAGATGAAAACGGTATCGCTTACGTCGGCTCTCAGCGCATCACTATCGGCTCTTGCGTATATTTCAAATGCGGAAACTTCGCCGCAACAACTTATATAACGGACTTCTCCGTTGCATAATATTTGCGGTATAGCCGCGGAAAGGATATAAAATGGCAACCAAAAATATTGAAGATAAGCCCAGATTTAATATTGCAGACGCAATAATCCTTATCGTTACGGTACTCATCATAGCCGGCATTGTTTTGAGAGTTTATTTTGTGGCAAATGAAAAAGTAGAGTTGGATACCATAACGGCAGAGTTTCGCATAACCAATATTTCCAGCGAACATATCGATCTTTCTGCGCAGGATATGCTCTACCTTTCCTCCGATAACAGCCACGTCGGTTACATTATAGACCTTAACGTCGGGGATATGTGGGAATATGCATACAACGCACAGGGAGAGCTTGTAAAAGCGACTGTCCCCGGAAAAAGCCTTGTTACAGGCACACTCGCACTCAAAGGTGTTACCAACGAAAGAGGCTTCTATCTTAACGGCACAATGCTTGTTACGGAAGGCGACGAAATTTCTTTTTATACCAAAAACAGAGAAGTAATAATTAAGATAGTAAAAATAACGGGCTGATAAAAATACCGCAAATTTTTATGTGAATTGCAAAAAAAGTATTGATTTTGTTCAAGATAGCTGATATAATAGTGGATAACAAATATAAAAATCTTGTGTCTTTTGGAATATCAAGATTGAATGGGGAGCTATTTAACACAATGATTTCACGCGATATTACAATAAAAAACAGCGTAGGTCTGCATACAAGACCCGCGACCTTCTTCATTCAGAAGGCAAATTCCTTTAAGAGTGCAATTTGGATTCAGAAAGACGACCGCCGCATCAGCGCAAAGAGCTTGCTCGGTGTTCTCTCTATGGGCATCACAGCCGGTACAACCGTTACTATTATTGCAGACGGTCCGGACGAAGCTGAAGCTATCAACGGTCTTGAAGAGCTTGTAAACAACCTTGAATAAGCTATTGATCCAAAGTTTCTCAAAATAATTACGGCAGACGGCGTTGCATTTGATATGCATACGGCATATCTGCCGTTTTTGTTTTCTTACCTTTCTTGAAAGAAAGGTAAGCCAAAGAACTTTACTCAAAATAACATTTCAATTTACATCAACAAATTTCAATCATACCTTGCACTTTTCCGTGCAGAGTTCTTTGCCTGCTTTCCGAGTAAGCTGTCTGCGGACTTTTAATTCTCACTCAATTCACATCAACAAATTTTAATCATACCTCGCACTTTTCCGTGCAGAGTTCTTTGCCTACTTTCTCCGCAAGAAAGTAGGGGGAGGTTTTTTTATGGTAGATCAGGAATACGCGGCGCGCCTGCGGGAAAAATCCGCAACGCTCCCATTGCGCCCCGGCGTATATATAATGAAAGCGAAAAACGGCACCGTTATCTACGTCGGAAAATCCCGTGCGCTTAAGAACCGTGTTTCGCAGTATTTTCACGAAAGCGTTTTCAATGCCAAGACGGATGCTATGACAAGCTTTATATACGACTTCGATTACATCCTTTGCGACACGGAAATTGAAGCCCTTACGCTTGAAAACAGCCTTATAAAGCTCTACAAGCCCAAATATAACATACTTTTGAAGGATGACAAATCCTACCCGTACCTCGCCGTTACGAACGAGGATTATCCCCGCTTTGTTATGACGCGCACTCGCGGCAAAGATGCCAAATATTTCGGTCCTTACACAAGCGCAGACACCGTAAACAATGTCATAATATCGCTCCAAAAGGCATTAGGTCTTCCCTCCTGCCACAGGAAATTTCCGCAGGATATAGGGAAAGTGCGGCATTGCCTTTACCGCCATATCGGATGTATCGCCGTGTGCGACGGCGAAGTGTCAAAAGAAAAATACCGCGAGCTTGTGGACAGCGCTGTCACGTTCCTTTCCGGCAAAACGGACGTGCTCCTCTCTTCACTTACGGAGAAAATGCAGTACGCCTCCGACAACCTTATGTTCGAGGCTGCGGCGGAATACCGCGACAGGATAAAAGCTATACAGCGCCTTTGTGAAAAGCAAAAAGTCGTTGCCTCGCCCGACACAGAGAGAGATATTATTGCTTGGTATTCGGGCGAAGATGCCGGCGCTGTCTGCGTCTTCTACATACGCGGCGGCAAACTTATAGACTCCGAAAGCATCGTTTTTTCGGGCGGCGAAATTCTCGACAGCGCCGCAATATCGTCCTTTATGTGCAGTCTTTACGAAAAAAGAGAGTACATTCCCAAGGAGATAGATACCGCAGGCGTGCTTGCCGAGGAGGACGCTCAAACGCTTGAAAGCTTTCTTTCCGAGCGCGCAGGATATAAAGTCACGATAAAAACTCCCGTGCGCGGAGACCTTCACAAGCTCTGCGTTATGGCGGAGGAAAACGCCGCGCAGAAAGCGAAGGAATTTGTTATCGAAAAAACAAAGAGTGATAAAACGCTTATGCGCCTTGCTACCATCGCAGGACTTGAAGTTGTGCCGGAGCGTATAGAAGCATTTGATATTTCCAACATCGGCGACGAAAATATAACCGCAGGTATGGTGCTTTTTGAGGGCGGCAAGCCGAAAAAAAGCGGCTACCGCATATTTAATATAAAAAACACAAAAATACAGGATGACTACGCCTCTATGCGCGAAGCTATGGAGAGGAGAGTATCCCACTTTGAGGACGCAGGAACACCGCCGCCCGATCTGTTTCTGATAGACGGCGGCATCGGTCACATCAGCACCGTGCAAGAGGTGCTGGATTCACACGGTGTTACCGTTCCCGCGCTCGGTATGGTAAAAGACGATCACCACAAAACGCGTGCTCTTATCAACGCATACGGTGAGGAGATCTCCATCGCGGCAGAAGCAGGGGTTTACTCCCTCATCTTCCGCATACAGGAGGAAGTCCACCGCTTCACCGTTTCCAAAATGATGAACGCAAAACGTAAAAACGTCAAGACCTCCGTTTTGGAGGAGATAGACGGCATAGGAAAAGCGCGAGCAAAAGCTCTGCTTTCTCGTTTCGGCGGTCTTTCGGGCGTTAAAAGTGCCACGGAAGCGGAGCTTATGACCGTAAACGGCATATCGCGCGAAACCGCAAAAAAAATAACGGAATTTTTCAAAACATATAAGGAGAAGATAATATGAGAATCATTACAGGCAGCGCAAGAGGAATCGCGCTTCAGACGCTTGAAGGCGAGGTTACACGCCCCACACCCGCAGTTGTAAAGGAAGCTGTTTTCAGTTCCATACAGTTCGACATCGAAGGCAGAACTATGCTCGATCTTTTCGCAGGTTCCGGTCAGATGGGTCTTGAAGCACTTTCACGCGGCGCAGAAAAATGCACGTTTGTTGACGGCAACAAGGATGCCGCGAATATCATCACGGCAAACGCAAAGAAAACGAAACTCTATCCGCAGTGCAACGTGCTCTGTATGGATTGGGAGCAATATATAAAATCCGCCGCAAAGAGAAACTCTTTCGATATAATCTTTATGGATCCCCCTTATGCAGAAGGACTTGTTCCCAAGGTGCTTTGCGCCCTCTTTGACTCCGATATGGTCAAGGATTCCACGCTCATCATATGCGAAAGCGGTGAAAAGCTCGATGTGGACGACGTTATGATAACAGAACGCTACAACGTAAAAAAAGAAGCGCGCTACGGTAGAGTTTACGTAACGTACTTCACACCCAAAACAGAAGACGATGAATAAGCGCATTGCTCTCACGGCGGGGACGTTCGACCCCGTAACGCTCGGACACCTCGACATAATAACTCGCGCCGCCGCTATTTTTGACGAGGTAGTTGTAGGGATATTCGAAAATCCTGCAAAAGTAAAACAGTTTTCCCTTGAAGTGCGCTTCGCGGCGCTTACAAAAGCGGTGGAACACCTACCAAACGTCAAAACAGTCATCGGCGATGGGTTCCTTGCGGCGTATGCGAACGAGATAGGCGCGTGTGCGCTTGTAAAAGGCGCGCGCAACGGCACGGATTTCGACTATGAAAAGGTTATGGCGGATTATAATAAGCTACATTTCGGTGTGGAAACGCTTCTTCTTGTGTCTGACACACGTTATGATAAAGTCAGCTCCACCCTTGTGCGCGAAATGCTTGCAAAAGGCGAGGATGTAAGCGAGCTTCTTCCCGAAGGCGTGGCAGAGATATTAAAAAGTAATATTTGATAAAAAGGGTGCTTACGCACCCTTTTCTGTTAAAAATTCACAGAAAATTTTCATTTTATACCAATTTATTAAATATTTTGTTGATATATTGAATATAGAAAATTTTTTCTATACTCTTAAGTTTGTCATTTTTAGTTGCAAATCTTTCTACAACAATCGGTGCGGTAAATGTTTCATCTCCCGTAACTTTGACAGTTAATGCAGACGGGATAGAAATCGGAATAGCACCCAGAGCAACTATCTTTGTTACTCCCGGATATGAAAACCAACGAGGTGCTTTTAATACCTTGAATTGGGATGTTGAAACTTGGTTTGGTTTTGTAACAAAAGAAAACACATACACCATCGGCGGTTGGTTTTAATTAACTTCAATCGTTAGAAAATGAACCGCACCCACGGGCGGTTCATTTTCTGAACTTTTATTATCTAATAACTTAGGAGCCGCTGCTTATGTTTGATATAATATTCTGTATTATTTTAGGATTTTGCGTTATCGCCTGCATTATCGCACTTATTATTTCATTATTTCAAAAAAATCCATTTGCAATAAAACTGCTTTCCGTATTTTTAGCGGTATTTATAATTCTTTTCGGGGCTTTTTTTATAGGAAAATTCAAAATAAATTTAAAAGCAACCGATTTAAATAACTATCTCACAATACCCGAATCATATATTGAAAGAGATTATGAGGGAGAGATCTCCACGGAAGACCCGCAAAGCATATATATCTGTATGAAAGATACGTTTTCTAAATATCTCCCCGATTATGATGACCCGAAGACAAGATTTACAGATTTTTCTTTTAGCTGCTATCCAAAAATGGATTATTTCAATATAAATATGTTCCCCGTAAGAAGCTCACACAGCTTTTCATCAACAAGCGTTCAAGCAACCAATGCAAGTGTCATAATAAATAACTATTCAAGCACCATATCCGATGCTCTTTAATTTGAAGAATATCGTAAGCTCCCATCTCTGGAGTGGATGGAAAGATTTCTTTATTATTTTGAAAAGCACGGAGCGTGGGATACCGTATGCCACCCGAGCAAGCAACGCGAAGAGGGCGACATATACAGCTTGTCCTATTTTACTTGGTTTAAGCCTTCGGAAATAATCAATGCGAAAGACGTATATATCCTAACCGAAGATTCACTTACCTGCCCGGAATACGGACAAGAAATAAATGACGAGCGTTACTATATTTTTGAAGTAAGCTTAAACGATTCTCTTGCGTTTATATTGGCGGACGCTGACTTGTATTAATACACAAAAACGCATATGACAAACGTCATATGCGTTTTTTCTTTGAATTTATCATCAATGTCTGCCGCCCGGCATCATGCCGCCGCCACCGCCCGGAAAACCGCCCATACCACCGGATGAGCCATAGACATTAGAGCTCATTTTTATCGTAGCAATGCTTGTGCCGCCGCTGTAGGTCGTGTTCTGCGCGTATCCGTTTCCATCGGCATTTGCAACTGTTGCGCCTACAACTATTTCATAGGAGCTTCCGCTTTGTATGCCCGGCGCCGTGACCGCAATGCTCTGGTAAGCTTTAGTGGGCGTGAATGATACCACAACATTGCCATCCGCATCACACAAGGCGATGTTTGTTCCGCCGCTTCGCGTGCTGAACGAATAAAGTATAGCACCCTGATTTTGAGCAGATGTAAAGCCCGTTGCCATACCCGAAGCGCCCGTAGCCACGACAACGCCGCCTGTAACGGTTGCGGAGCTTCCGTAGTCCAGAGCGCCGTTTCCGCTGTTCGTGGGACCCGAAACAAGCGTAACGCCGCCCGTAACAGTAAACGTACCGTTTGAGTCAAGACCGTCGCCGTCCGCATCTATAACAGTATAACCGCCCGATATTGTAAGCGTTCCTGTCGTACCGGAGAACATACCTTGCCCCGGTCTTCCTCCCATTGCGGAATTATCATTGCCGCCTGCCGCATTAAAGCCGTCGTCTGATGCGGTTATAAATATGTTTCCGCCTGCTATAACAATGTCCGTCGCTTCAATGCCCTCGTAGCTCTTTGTGATATTTACGTTGCCGCCAGAAATAACTATCGATGTATCCGCATGGATACCGTCATCACCCGAGCTTATGGAAAGGCTTCCGTTTTCAATATTTATACTTCCGTTTGAATGAATGGAGTCATCCGAAGAATCTATATTAAAAGTGCCTCCGGATATGAGTATATCAGACTCCGCTTTAAGACCCTTTGCAGATTCGGAATCGGTGGTTGCCGAAGAGCCGTAATAGCCGCCCCACATACCCCAGCCGGGGTTAAAGCCGCCATCGTTCTTGGTGGAAGCGTTTGCGCTTCCGCCTCCGGTTTTAAGCGTTATGTCGCCGCCGTCTATTTTCAGCACCGTCTGTGCCTGCATACCGTCGTTGCCTGCTTTAATATTTATCGTTCCGATGCCAACGTAGATATAGCCGCGGTTTGCATCCTCTTCGTTGTCGGAGCGAATACCGTCACTTCCCGCCTCTATTGTAATAACGCTGTCGGCTATCTTAACGCAATCCTTGCCGTTAAGACCCACGTTTTTTGACGTTACGTTTATCACGCCGCCCGCTATAACAAGGTCGTCCTTAGATACAACGCCGTGCTTGAAATTGCCATTGACGTTGAGCGTTCCCTCTCCGTTTATCGTCAGGTCTTCGCGGCTGAAAAGAGCGGCATCCGGCGTCGTTTCTTCATCAACAATATCATAAGAACTTCCGTCCGAAAGCGTGTTCACGGAATCTTTTGTAAGCGTTATAAACACTTTATCCGCGCTCTTTATATACACGGCAGGTCCACCTGTACAGTTGAGCGCAACACCATCGAAAACGAGCTGTACCTTATCTTCTTTTCCGCATTCCACGGTAAGCGTTGCATCCGCACTTCCACTGATGATATAAGTTCCTGCGGCGCTTATATTGACGTTAGCGCCCTTTGCAGAAGCGCCCGTACCGCTTACGGAACTGCCGCTGTCAGCAAAAATAATTTTCGTGCCGCCGCTGTAGGAGCTGTCCCCGTCCCTGTTCGAAAATTCAAAATCCATCTCAGAGGTATTGGCAAATTCCACGGTCGCCTGCGTACCGCCCGCAACAATGTTGGATGAACCGGTTTGGACATCGTAGCTTGCAAAAGTGCCGCCCGTTCCTAAAGTGCCGTTATGAGTTTCCACGCAAGAGCAGAGAGATACAGACAAAGCACAAAGTATCGCTACAAAAGCAAATTTCTTTCTCATAATTCGTCCCCGTTTTCAACGCTTTCCGCAAGTGTTATTTCAAGGTTGCCGTTGCGGCAGCGCAATTTATCTATAAATTCTCTGGAAAGCGCCGTATTTTTCATTTCTATTTTATATGTTAACTTATAAAGGCTTCCCATATTCACCGTTTTTACTTTTACAAGGCGGTATCTTTTTGTATATTGTTTGAAAAGATCGTCAAAAACGTCAACGTAATTGAGTGTTTCGGGAATAGTAAGGCGAAGATCCATCTCTCTTTCTGTTTTAACGGGAACAAGAGCAAGCAGTACCGTTGCAACGCCGAGTATAATAGCAAATATAAGCGCGATCCACACATATCCCGAAGCACAGGCAAGCCCTGCCGCCATAGCGGTGAAAACGCTCGCGATTTCTCTGGCTTTTCCGGCAACGGAGCGAAAACGCACAAGCGAAAAAGCACCTGCAACGGCAATACCCGTGCCGACATTTCCGTTAACCATCATAATGACGGTCGCCACAACGGGAGGAAGGAGCACAAGCGTGGCAAGAAAGCTTTTGGAAATATGCGAGCGGAATGACGATGCCGCCGCACAGATTATACCGCACAAAAAAGATACGGCAACACAGTAAAGATATGAAGAAAGCGTAAGACTTCCGACAATAACGGATGTAAAAAGATCAGGCATAAGTATTCTCTCTTTCTTTTATTTTTTGTTTTTCTTCGGCGCACATATCGCGGTACGCCGTCGCGTATTTTGAAAAAGATGATGGGAAAATCTCAAGAGAAGAAAGTGCAAAAGAAATAAAAAGCGGCATAGCGCCGTCCGTCTTTATCTCAAGAAGCACCGCATCCGGCGGTATGATGCTTTTTCCTGCGCTTCCGTCGGAAAGGAGCAGATCGTCAGTGCGGTAACGCACATTTGTGTCAAAGGTCATACGAACGTTTGGGTAGTCCTTTACCTTGAACGCTTCGCGCTCATAGCAAAGCACAACAGCGGGATCGGGACGGTAAAATTTCATAGCATAATCTATTTCGTCCATTATCTGAGAATTTTCGGGCTTTTCCCCGCCGCGAAGATATTCCATCGCTTGTGCGTGAGAAAGCACCACTCGGCGCTTGTAAACAACGCCTCTGTATTTCTTCTTTATTTCAAGAAACACGTGGTCGTCGTCCGAAGGTGTGCCGTAACTGCGAAGGCGCAATTTTTCCTTGTACACTTTTGCATCTATGGAATTTCTTATAAGCAGAAAATTTTCCGTATCGAGATAAATATTGCATATTGTGTGCTTGCCGAAACGGTCAAGCTTTATTCTATCTCCCAGCAGCGCCAAAAGCTTCTCATATTTCTCCGTTGTAATAAAATATTTTTTCTCTATTCTTTTGAATATACAGATATCGGGCATTCGTTTCACCTCTTTTCCGTTTTACAAGCAAAGTATAACAAAACATTCTGAAAAAAACCTTAAAAAGCTCTTTCAGCATTTTTTAAGGTTTTACGTCTATACTTGTTATAACTTATAATATATGATAAAATATAATTGGTAATTTGTCAAACAAAAAGAGGTTAAATGATGCGAATACTTATTATAGAGGATGAAAAGCGCTTGTCCGATGCGCTTATAGAGATACTTGCGGAGCAAAAATATATGGCAGACGCCGTATATAACGGCAAAGACGGCTTGGAATACGCAAAAAGCGGAATATATGACTGCATCATACTTGATGTCATGTTGCCGCAAATGAACGGATTTGACGTGATATGCTCTCTGCGCGAAAGCGGAGTAGCAACGCCCGTGCTTATGCTTACTGCGCGCGAGGCTGTTTCCGACAAAGTAAAAGGTCTGGACCTCGGTGCGGATGATTATATGACAAAGCCATTCTCCCCGGAGGAGCTTTTGGCTCGCATCCGCGTTATTTCCCGCCGTCAAGGAGAGCTTATACTTGATAAAATGTGCTTTGGAGATATTGTTTTCACCATTTCCACAAGCGAGCTTTCTTGTGTAAGCGGCGGAAAAAGCATACGCCTCAACTTCAAAGAGTCCGAGCTTATACGCCTGTTTATTTCTCGCCCCGGGATAATATTTTCAAAAGAAGAGCTTATAACCA
Organism: Clostridia bacterium; assembly: GCA_017621475.1. GTDB lineage: Bacteria > Bacillota > Clostridia > Oscillospirales > CAG-272 > UMGS731. Next base: position 82,209 of record JAGATA010000029.1, on the reverse strand, counting down.
AGGTTTGGGGGTATGATTCCGATGCAGGGGACAATAACGTGGAAGCATACATCTCTTTTCTGCGCAAAAAGCTTCATTTTGTGGGATCAAAATGCGAAATAATCGCGCTAAAGAAGCTCGGTTACAGGTTGGAGGGCGAAAATGCTTTCAAAGCTTAAACAAAAATTCATTATAATAAACATGGTACTCGTCGGAATAGTGGTGCTGTTTATATTCGTGTCTCTCTGTGTAATGACGTACAGAGCAGAAAAAGAGCAAACAGAAAAAACTCTTGAAGCTATCGTTATGATGGACAAGATGAACGGAAAACCGGAAGAGAAATTTCACGGTGCCGTTCCCAACATAGGCGGAAAAGAAGAACTGCCCGTAACCTACGCTTTTTCTGTCGCTGTGGACAGAGAAGGAAATATAACAAGCTCCAACGGTTTTGGCACCGGTATGGAAGAAGAAGCGCTCGCCCTTGCGGTTGAATACGCGCTATCCGTCGATACAGAGCAAGGCGATATTCCCGATATGGGACTTATGTATATAAAAAGAAGCACCCCTTTCGGCTATATGATAGCATTTGCTTCCACGGATAGGTTGGCAAACACAGTAAGGACGACCGCCGCTATTGCAGGCTTTGCCTGTGCGGTCAGCCTGCTCATCTTCTATTTCATAAGCAGATTCCTTGCAAACATTGCAATAAAACCGATAGAAACGGCATGGCAGAGCCAAAAGCAGTTTGTCGCGGATGCTTCCCACGATCTTAAAACACCGCTTACCGTCATACTTGCAAATATGGGTATCCTCGGCGCTCACAAGGAAGAACTTGTTGAATCGCAAAGCAAATGGATAGAAAGCACCAAAGAGGAAGCAATGCGTATGCGTATTCTCGTGGATAAAATGCTTGAGCTTGCCAAAAGCGACGATATGAGAGAGAGGCTCGCTCTGTGCGAGCTCGATGTAAGCGAGCTTACGGAGCGCACGCTGTTGCAGTTTGAGCCTGTCGCATTTGAAAAAGGGCTGACACTTGAAGGTAAGATAGAAAGCGGAATAAAGATCTATACGGACGAATATTCTTTTGTGAATCTTCTTCACATTCTTGTGGATAACGCAATAAAATACAGCGAAAAGGGCGGCAAAGCGGAAATATGCCTGAAAAAAGAAAAGCAATATGTACGTTTGAGCGTCAAAAACGAAGGTCAAGCCATCGCCGAAGACGATCTTCCCCATATTTTTGAGCGCTTTTACCGTGCAGATAAGGCACGCAGCGTCGGCGGCCACGGATTGGGACTATCCATCGCAAAAAATCACGCCCAAAACCTCGGCGGAAAAATTTTTGCCCAAAGCGATGAGCAAAACGGTACGGTTTTCACCGTGATTTTAAAGGGGTAAAAACCGTTTTTTCAAGTTTTCAAATGTTTTCCTCAATTTCTACACAGGTTTCCACCCTTTTTTCCACTACTTTCTTCACTTCAAATTGTGGAAAATCGACGTAATAAGATTTTTTTCATCACAGTAATCCGAAAAACGACAATCAAAAAACGACTTTTCCACATTTAAAAAGACCAAGGTCAAAACCTCGGTCTTTTTTGTTTTTTATCCACTTCAAAAAAATTGTTAAAAATTCATATCTTTTTTTATATTTTTTTTAAAAATGCTTGTATTTTATCAAAATTTTAGGTATAATCATATAACAAGTGGTGCATCGTGGTGAGTTGTGGTGAGTTTTCCACAGTTTCCACACAGTTTTCCACACCCCTATGTTGAATTTATGTTGATTTTACACACGAAAGGCGGTGACGATATGTTTCTCGGTGAATACTCCCATGCACTTGATGCAAAGAACAGAATATTCATCCCCGCGAAATACCGCGAGGAGCTTGGCGAAACTTTCGTCATTACCAAAAGTGTTGACAAATGCCTTACCGTTTATACAATGGCAGAGTGGGAAAAGCTTAAAGAAAAGCTCGATTCCCTCCCCGCAACAAAATCCCGCCAGATAAAACGCTTTATGTTTGCAAATGCCGCGGATGTTTCCTGCGACTCCCAAGGCCGTGCGCTTCTTTCTGCGCCTTTGCGCGAATATGCAGGTATAGACAAGAACACCGTTATCATCGGCGTAGGTTCTTACCTTGAAATATGGTCCGAAGAAAATTGGATCCGTGAAAGAGAAAACGAAAACGCCGAAGAGATCGCGCAGATGATGGAGGAACTTGATTTCTGATATGGAAAGCATAAATTTTTCTCATTACTCCGTAATGCTCGGTGAATGTATAGACGCACTCAATATAAAGCCCAACGGCATCTACGTTGACGGCACAACGGGCGGCGGCGGACATTCCTACGAAATAGCTTCCCGCCTTTCCGCAGGCGGCAGACTCATCTGCATAGATCAGGACAGCGATGCACTTCGCGCCGCAGGCGAGCGCCTTGCCCCTTTTTCAGACAGAGTAACTTTTGTAAAAAGCAATTTTTCCAACGTTGCAAATGTTCTTGATGACCTTGGAATCGAAAAAATAGACGGACTTCTTCTCGACCTTGGCGTTTCCTCTTACCAGCTTGATACGCCCGAACGCGGTTTTTCATATAACAGCGACGCCCCTCTCGATATGAGAATGGATAAAGACGCTGGCCTCTCCGCTTACGAGGTCGTAAACACATACAGCGAAAGCGAGCTTCGCCGCATACTTTTTGATTACGGCGAAGAATCTTTTGCGCCTAAAATAGCCTCTGCAATAGTCGCATATCGCGCGCAAAAGCCCGTAGAGACTACATTTGAACTCACAAATATCATCAAAAGCGTTATGCCAAAGAAACTGCTCGCGGTGGGTCATCACCCCGCAAAAAAAACCTTTCAGGCAATACGCATAGAAGTAAACTCAGAGCTTTCCGTTATCGCGCCCACGATAGAAAGCGCGGTAGAGCGCCTTTCCCCCGGCGGCAGGCTCGCAATAATCACTTTCCACTCCCTTGAGGACAGATGCGTAAAACAAACTTATACAAAATGCGCGCAGGGTTGCACTTGCCCGCCCGATTTTCCCGTTTGCATCTGCGGCAACAAGCCCAAGATCGCACTTGTTTCCAAAAAACCTATCCTCCCATCCAAGGAAGAACTTGACGTAAACCATCGTTCACACAGCGCGAAGCTCCGCGTTGCCGAAAAGATCTGATATTCTTGAAAGGATTTTCAAATGCCTCAGAACAAAAATGCCGTAAAAAAGAATAGCTCCCCAAAAGGCGACGGCTTTTTCAAAAAGACCTGCAGAACACTTGCCGATGCTTCCCTCGGCACAGAATATAAAACTGTTTCCGCAGAAGAAAAACAGCGCTTTCCCGTTACAATCATCATCGCCGCGATCATTACAACAGCTCTCTTTATGTTTGTGATTTTCTCATTTATGCAGATATCGCAGATACAGACAGATATTGCGGAAATGGAATCCACAATTCGTTCCCTTGAAAAAGAGGAGCGCAAGCTCAGTATGGAGTTGGAGGGCAAATATTCCTCCAAAATAGAATCCCTTGCCGCAGATATGGGTCTTTCCGGAGAGAGCCACGTTACATATTATCTTGAAGACGAAAGCTCGTCAGAGGTTTTAGAAGCAGTAGATCCCGAAAAGGACAGCGAAAAAACCAACACTCTTATGAACGCAGTAAGCAAAAGTTTTAAAAAGTTTATAGAATTTATGGAATAAACTGCGCAAATGCATAAATTCGCGAAATTAAAATATAAATATATAAACACTTAGAGTGAGGAGAATATAAGTTATATGCTCTTTACTCTTTTTGCGTTATTTTCCCAAGCCGAAGGAGCAAATTAAATGAATCAATCTCAAAAACCCGATTCCATACTTGAAAAACCGGGGCGTACAATACGTTCCCGTTCTCTTTTTATGTTTATTTGCTGCCTTATGGTCGCCTGCGTACTTGTGGGTCGTCTTATATACCTGCAAATAATAAAATACGAAGATTACCGCCGCCTGGTTATAGAGCAAATGGTGCAGGAAACCTCAATTTCCGCCTCCCGCGGAGCTATAACGGACAGAAACGGCGTTGTTATCGCCACAAACTACACAACAGAAAGAATCTTTATAGACCCTTCCGCCATGGTCGATGAGGAAGGAAACTTCAGCGAAGAGATCCGCGTTACCGTTGCGCAAGGTCTTTCCGAAATACTCGGTGTTGAATACGATTTCGTTTACGGCGAAACCCTTAAAACAAAATACAAAGACAGAACGATAAAGAAAAACGTGGAAAAAGCAACCGCAAATGAGGTTCGCGCTTTTATGCTCGAACACGATATAAAATGCATCCATTTTGCGGAAACAGCAACCCGTGTATATCCTTTCTCCACGCTTGCCTCCCACGTTATAGGCTTCTGCGGTACGGACGGAGGTCTTTACGGGCTTGAATATCAGTATGATTCCGTGCTCAAGGGGCAAAGCGGAAAGATCGTTTCCGCAGAAGACCCTTACGGCAACGCTATGTCCTACGATTACGAAATGTACATAGACGCTTCCAACGGTGCAAACATCAAAACCACACTCGATTATAAGATCCAAAGCATACTCGAAAAATATCTGGAGGAAGCCGCTATCGAATCCGGCTGTAGATCCCGTGCCGCAGGCATAATTATGGACCCGAACACCGGCGAAGTTTACGGTATGGCAACATACCCATATTATAATCTTAATGACCCATACAAGCTTCCCTCTTATTATGACGCTCTTGTGGCAAGTTATGCACAGCAATACGGGGAAGATAGCGAAGAATATAAAAAAGCCGTTTCCGCGCTCCTTATCACCACTTGGAACAACAAGTGCGTTACCGATACATATGAACCCGGCTCCACGGCAAAGATAATCACAACATCTATCGCCATAGAAGAAAACCTTGCAAAAACAACGGAAACGTTCAGTTGCACAGGCAGCTACAAGGTAAGCGGTTGGACTATCAAATGCCATAAGACCGTAGGCCACGGAACGCTCACCTTTGCAGGCGGTCTTCAGCAATCCTGCAACCCCATTATGATGAAGCTTTCCGAGCGCATCGGCATATCCACTTATGCGGAATACTTCCGCGCTTTCGGTCTTACCGAAAAAACAGGCATCGACCTTCCCGGCGAGGCGTCGCCCATCTACAAAGAAGAAAGCGAGCTTACAATGCTCGACCTTGCGGTTTACTCGTTCGGTCAGCGCTTTAACGTAACAACTCTTGAGCTTATATCCGCAGTTGCCTGTGTTGCAAACGGCGGCACGCTCGTAACCCCTCATATGGTAAAAGAGATCGTTGATGACGATGGAAACGTCCTTGCAACCTTCGGCACGAATGAAGTTCGTCAGGTCATAAGCGAAAAAACCGCGCAGACCATCTCCGAAATCCTCGCAGAAGGCGTTGCCACAAACGGCGGTGCAAAAAACGCATACGTTAAAGGCTACTCCGTTGCGGCAAAAACCGGTACTTCCGAAAAAGGAACAACAAGTGCGCGTATCTGCTCCACAATAGCTTACGCACCCTATTACGCGCCCGAAGTCATTTGCCTTATCATCGTTGACGAACCCACCATCGGCTCTATCTACGGCAGCACGGTTGCCGCCCCCTACGTTTCAAAGATCCTTTCGGAAGTTCTTCCCTACCTCGGCGTTGAGCCGCAGTACACGGAAGAAGAACTTGCAAGTATGGATATTTCCGTTTCAAATTACCGCGGAATGTCGCTTGACCAAGCTAAGAGCCTTATCGGAAACGCAGGTCTTAAATATGAAGTTGTCGGCAGCGGCACAAGCGTTGTAAACCAGGTTCCCTCCTCCGGCAGCCGTATGTCAAAGGAAAACGGAAAGATATTCCTCTATACGAAGGAAACAGAAGAAAACCGCGACGCTATCGTTCCCGACGTTTCGGGTATGACAGCGGAAAAAGCAAACAAAGCGCTTACGGATGCAGGTCTTAATGTACATCTTGAGGGCGCGACCATCGGCGGCGAAGCTATAGTACATTCCCAATCCATCGTGCCCGGCACGGTCGTTGCAAAAGGTACTATTGTAAAAATAGAAATGCGCTATGTCGGAATATACGGCGATTAACAAGAGACAAATCTTCCGCTTTTGCGGAAGGTGTCAGCAAAGACGTAATATTTTTTATAAAAAACACATCTTAAATTTCGGAGGTTTTTATGGAACTTTTTGACGTTATATCCGAAAATGAAATAGTAAAAACAGAAAATATACAGGGCAAAATAGAAACAAACGGCTTTTCCTGCGATACACGCACGATAGGAGCAGGAAACGTGTTTTTCGCGCTCCCCGGAGCTTCCGACAGCGGCGAAGCATATGCTTTGCAGGCTGTGCAAAAAGGCGCTTGCGCCGTTGTTACGGGTGAAAGCTTCTCTCTTTCGCTATCTATCCCCACGGTCATAGTGCGCGATGTGCGCGCTTGCTTTGCAAACGCCTGCTTTTTCGCTGTGGGAAACCCACAAAAAAAGATAAAGATAATCGGCGTTACGGGAACGAACGGTAAGACCACCATAACCAGCCTTATGCACAAAATACTTACAGATGCGGGCAAAAAATGCGCCATGTTCACAACGGTAGGCTATGACGTTTGCGGCGCTTACTACCCCTCCACGCACACAACGCCCCCGCCCGAAAAGCTAGCTCCGCTTTTCGCACAGGCACTGCACAACGGTGCGGAATACGCCGTTATGGAGGTTTCCTCACACTCCATCGCGCAGAAAAGAGTTGGCGCACTCGATTTTGAGGTCGGCATATTCACGAATATTACACGAGACCACCTCGATTACCACAAAACGATGGATGAATACGCACGTGTAAAAGCTTCATTTTTCGCGCAGTGCGAAAACTCCGTTATCAACCTTGATGACGAGCGCGCACACGAAATGGCAAAGGGCGCAAAGAAAAACGTATTCTTCCTTTCCGCGAAAGACAAAAACGCGCATTATTTTATAGATAACTCGGTTCTTGCCCCCTCCGGTATGAGTTATACGTTGTGCGCAGGCGAAGAAACCGCTGAAATAAAAGCCCCCCTTGCGGGCGACTTCAATATCTACAACACCGCAGAAGCATTTATCGCCGCAAAAATACTCGGCATAGATGAAGAAAGCGTAAAAAACACGCTCTCACACTTTTGCGGCGCTCCCGGCAGAATGGAATACGTCTGCCGCGAAAAGCTCTCCTTCTCCGTTATTATCGACTATGCACACACGCCCGATGCGCTTGAAAAAGCCATCGCCGCCTGCAAAAAAGTAACGCGCGGCACGCTTTATTGCCTTTTCGGCTGCGGCGGAAACCGCGACCGCGGCAAACGCCTTGAAATGGGCAAGATAGCGACGGACGGCGCGGATATCGCGCTTATCACAAGCGACAACCCACGCACAGAAGAACCCGAAAATATCATCGCGGATATTGTAAGCGGTATTGACGCGGGCAAAACGAATTTCGTTACGATAACGGACAGAAAAGAAGCTATCGAATACGCTCTTTCCCATGCAAAAGCAGGGGATACCATTCTGCTTGCCGGCAAGGGTCACGAAAACTACATAGACGATAAAAACGGAAAACGCTATTTTTCCGAAAAAGAGATCGTCGAAAATTTTACAGAAAGAAATGGGTTTTAAAAAATGTATCTCGGCTTAAAGGAAAGCGGCTTTTCTCTTGCAGACGCCGCCGCGTTCATAAAAGGCAAGCTTTGCTCTGCGGATAAAAATACGCGCTTTTACGGCATCTGCACGGATTCACGCAAGGTGCAAAAGGGCGAGCTCTTCTTCGCTCTTTCGGGCGAAAAGATGGATGGCAACGATTTTGCGCCCTCCGCAGTGGAAAAAGGCGCTGTCTGCGCCGTGGTCTCACGCGAGCCGCACGAAAATATACCATATATCCTTGTAAATAATACAAGAGAGGCGCTGGGGCTTCTTGCAAAAGCACACCACGAGCTCTTGCCCTGCCTTACCGTTGGCATAACGGGCTCCGTGGGGAAAACGACAACTAAGGAATTTATCGCCGCAGTCCTTGCCGAAAAATACGACACGGCAAAAACCCAAGGGAATTTCAACAACGACATTGGGCTTCCCCTCACGCTGTTTTCGTTCGCACACCCCAAAAATGCGCTTGTTCTTGAAATGGGCATGAGCGCAAGAGGCGAGATCGCGCACCTTACAAGGATAGCGCGTCCCGATATAGGTGTTATAACAAATATCGGCTCTTCCCACCTTGAAAACCTCGGCACGCGCGAAAATATCGCCCTTGCAAAACTCGAAATAACAGAGGGGATGAGGGACGGAGCTCCGCTTATTTTAAACGGAGACGAACCTCTTTTAAAAAATCTTGAAAATTTTAAAACAAATAATATTTTTGTTTCTTTAATCGACAAAAATTGCGAATTTTTCGCGTATAATATAAGAGAAGAAGCAGATAAAACCGTCTTCGATTGCAAAGTTAAAGAAACAGATTGGAAAAACGTGTGCATACCTACTGTCGGCAAGCATAACGTCTATAACGCACTCTGTGCTATAGCAGTCGGCACTCTTGCCGATATGGATGAAGAAAGCATACGGCGCGGACTTCTCGCTTTCGCCCCCTGCGACATGCGCGGCGGCGTACGCGAGCACGGCGGCATTAAAATAATAGAAGATTGCTATAACGCAAGCCCCGAATCTATGCGTGCTTCCCTTTCTTCCCTTTGCCGCATCGCAGGAAGCGCAAGAAAGATAGCTTTCCTCGGTGAGATGCGCGAGCTCGGCCGCGACAGCGCCGCGATGCACTTTTCCGTCGGGGAGTTTGCAGCAGGTATGGGAATAGACATGATTTTCACCTTCGGCACTCTCGGTGAAGAAATCGCAAACGGCGCACAGCACGCAGGATTGGCAAGAGAAAATATAATTCGCCTGCCGGATCCGCAGGATACCCAAACCGCTGTGGAAAAATTAAAACTTGCCTTGAAAGAAGGCGACGTGATCCTTTTCAAAGCCAGCCGTGCGCTGAAGCTTGAAAGAATATCAAGAGAAATTTAACGGAGACATATTATGACAGTTTACTTTTTTATAGCAGTCGTTGTTTGCTTTGTCTGCACGGCGCTTCTCGGCAGATTCCTCATTCCCGTGCTCAAAAGCCTTAAAATAGGCCAGAAGATACGTGAGATCGGTCCGCGCTGGCACAAATCCAAGGAAGGCACACCTATGATGGGCGGTATCTTCTTTATAATTCCGATAACGCTTACGATGATAGTTTACGCCATCATCCGCACGGGATTTTCCGAGGAAGGCTTGCGTTTCATTTTCTCCGCGGTGTTCGCGCTTCTCTGCGGCGGTATCGGCTTTGCGGATGACGCAATAAAAATATTCAAAAAACAAAACGAGGGTCTTCGTCCCGTAGAAAAATTTATGCTCCAGCTTTTGGCGGCAGCTCTTTATATAATCGCCATGAGCAAATGGGCAGGTCTTACCACAAGCCTTTACATCCCATTTGTCGGCGTTTCCTTTGACATCGGCAGAGCGTATTACCTCATTCTTCTTATACTTATCGTCGGCATTATGAACAGCGTAAACCTGACAGACGGGGTAGACGGTCTTGCTTCAAGCGTTACGGCTGTCGTTTGCGCATTCTTTGCAGTATATGCAATTTCCGTCGGCAACGAAGGCGCTTTCTACCTTGCAGGCGCAGTATTCGGCGGTTGTTTCGGTTTCCTCGTTTACAACTTCCACCCCGCAAAGATATTTATGGGCGACACAGGCTCTCTGTACCTGGGCGGTGCTGTAAGCGCGCTTGCAATACTCCTTGATAATCCGCTTATCATCATAACGGCGGGTCTTATCTACATTATAGAAGCTGCTTCCGTAATACTTCAGGTATTGTATTTCAAAATAACACACGGCAAAAGACTTTTCAAAATGTCCCCCATCCATCATCACTTTGAAAAATGCGGTTGGGGAGAAAACAAAATCGTTGCAATATTCACACTCGTAACAATTGCCGCGTGCGTTATAAGCTACATTTTTAAATAATTAAAATTCAAAATAAAACTAAAGGAGGGCGTTTATGTCACCGAAAGAACAAAAAAACACTAACGGCAAAACCGCGGCGCAGGTACAAGCAGCACCGCGCCCGAAAAGCGCTCCTTCCTCCGCCGCGCAAAAAAGCGCGGTAAAAACAGCGCCCAAAACTTCGGATTTGAAAAAATCAGCAAAAAAAACCGAACCGCAAAAGAAAGGAAAGCCAATAAAAATAAAAAAAGTCAAAGAAAAAAGTCCCACACTTCCAAAAGAGATTCAAGAAAGCAAAGAGAAAAAAGTTTTCCTTGGCAACATTCGCTCCGCAAAACCGCTTGATACGGTCTATAGAGTAAAATCCGGCGTTGATTCCACTTTTCTTATAATAGTTCTGGCGCTTCTCTGCTTCGGCACGGTAATGGTTTTTTCCGCAAGCTATTCTTTCGCGGAAAGCCGGTTCCACAACAGCACGTTCTTTGTAAAAAGGCAAACGATATACGCTCTTGCGGGTGTTGCCGCGCTAATTTTCTTCTCATTTTTCGATTACAGGCTGCTTCGTAACTGGGCGCTGCCCATATTCGGCGTTTCCTACATACTTATGTTCTGCGTTTTCCTGCCTGTTATCGGCAAGAGTGAAAAGGGCGCAACGCGCTGGGTCGATCTTAAAATAATCACATTCCAGCCATCCGACATTATGAAGTTTTCCATAGTGCTGATCATGGCACTGTATTTTTCCTACGTTATTAACAAAACAAAAAAATTCAAATACGGCATCTTCTTCCCCGCTTGCATCCTGCTTGCCGTATGCTTCTCCACCATCATTCAAAAGCACATCTCCGGCACGGTAATTATCTTCCTTATAGGTGCTGTTATGATACTTGTTTCCGGCGCAAGCGCAAAATGGCTTACCGGAATATGTACCGCAGGCGCTTCCGCAGTTTGTGCTATAATCTTCTTTACCAACTATGCCACTGCGCGCGTAAACGCTTGGCTTCACCCCGAAACTGTGCTTCAGGACGGCGGCTGGCAACCGTACCAGAGTATGCTTGCCATCGGCTCCGGCGGTATATTCGGCGTGGGTCTTGGCAACAGCTACCAAAAGCAAAGCTGGCTGCCCGAACCGCAGAACGACTTTATTTTCGCCATAGTTTGCGAAGAGCTGGGGCTCATCGGCGGTCTTTGCGTAATAGCGCTTTTTATAGCTCTTGTATGGCGCGGTCTTGCTATAGCGAAAAAAGCACCCGACACTTTTTCCTCTCTGCTTGTAACGGGTCTTGTTGCAAAAGTAGGAATACAGGCGCTTCTAAATATAGCCGTTGTAACAGCCACCATCCCCACAACGGGAATAGCGCTTCCCTTCTTCAGCTATGGCGGAACGGCACTTATAATGCAGCTTGCGGAAATGGGTATCATCCTTTCCGTTTCCCGATACTCTTCACAGGAAAAAATCTGATATGACGGAGGTACAAACAATAAAATGAAAATAATACTTGCCTGCGGCGGTACAGGCGGCCACATATACCCCGCCATCGCTATTGCAAATACAATTCGCGCGCACAATCCCAATGCAAAAATACTTTTTGTCGGCTCTACGCGCGGTATAGAAAATGACATAGTAGCAAAAGCAGACTATGACATCACTCATATTGATATGTACGGTCTTAACCGCAAAAACCCCTTTGCAAACATCAAAACCGCATACTATTTCCTCGCATCAAAGAAAAAGGGCAGAAAACTTATAGAAAGATTCCAGCCGGATTTTGTTATAGGCACGGGCGGTTACCAATGCTATCCCCCTCTTTACGCTGCGGCAAAAGCCGGTATTCCCTGCGCCGTACACGAATCCAATTCCATCCCCGGCGTTGCCGTGCGTATGGTGGAAAAGTACGTTGACAGAATATATACCAACTTTCCCGATGTGGAAAAGAAGCTTTCCTGCAAGGAAAAGGTTTTGCGCGTGGGCAACCCTCTCGTTTCCGAAAACATCGTAAAAGCCGATAGCTCCGTGCGCGAAAAGTTGCAGATACCGGAAAATATAAAATATATCGTCCTCTCCTTCGGCGGAAGCCGAGGTGCTGCACCGATAAACGAGCATGTTATAGCTTTTCTCGGCAAGTATGCAAAGGAAAGCCCCGATGTTCTCTTCGTTCACGCAACGGGCAAGGGCGGTTATGCCGCTTCTGTCGAAAAGGCGAAGGCTTGCGGTGCTTACTCGCTTCCGAATGTACGCATATTCGATTATATCTACGATATGCCCCTTTGGGAAGCCGCGGCGGACATCGTTATCTGCCGTGCGGGCGCTATGACTATTTCCGAAATGGCTCTTGGCGAAAAAGCCTGCATATTCATTCCCTCCCCCTATGTTGCGGAAAACCACCAGTACAAAAACGCAAAAGTGCTGGCGGATGCAAACGCGGCAACGCTCATCGAAGAAAAGGAGCTTTGCGCCGAAACGCTTAAAAAGCACATCGATGAAATACGCTTTGGCAAAGGCGTTGCGGATAATATGCGCAAAAACATTAAAAGCTTCGCTATCAAAAACGCGGCAGGCACCGTATTCAAGGATATGCAGGAACTTATGACCCGCGATCTTATAAAGCTCATCAAACGAGAGGATGAATCTAAATGAACGATCAGCATCCGCTTCGAAAAAGCAAGCTTACATCTTTTGCAATAACTGCTTTTTTCCTAATTGTAACGGTTCTTACCGTGCTGATCTTCCTCGCGTTTTGCCGCGTAAAAACGGTAAACATAGAAAACTGCGTTTTTTCCGATAAGCAAACCGTTATGAAGGCAGGCAAAATAAATGTAGGTATGCACATCTACGCGCTCGATAAAGAAAAGGTGGAAGAACGAATAAAAGAAGCTAATCCGTATGTATGCGACGTGTATATCACTCGCACAGGTATGACAACGCTCAACATAACACTTACGGAGGATGCCCCTGGCTTTTATATTGAGCAAGACGGAAAATATATCGTGCTTTCAGAAACACTGCGTGTGCTTGAAATATGCAACAGTAAAGCAGAGTTTCCCACGTCTTCCGTAGCGCAAATATCCCTACCCCCGGTAGAGACTGCCGTTCTCAAAAAGACGCTGGAATTTAAGGAAGATTTGGTATCTTACGGCAAGGAATGCATAGAAATTCTGGAAGCGATTGCCGCGTCCGGGCTTTCCGGCACGCTCACTTACGCTGACATTTCCGAAAAATTCGATCTTCGCGTAACATATAAGGACAAGTATGATATTCGCTTCGGCTCACCTTACAAGCTTTCGGAAAAACTTTCCTTAGCTGTTGAAACCATAGAATATCTTGAAGACCCCATAAACCGCTTATCCACGGCAAAAGGCATAATACACGCTTCCGTTATAGGTGAAACCTCCTTTGAAGCGACGGGAGCAATAGGTGAAGAAACGCAATAAATAATTCCGCTTTTTAAATTTTAATTCTTTTTTTAACATATTTTTCTTTTTTTAACAAACAAATCAGTAATTTTTGACGATTTTTTGCATTTATTTTAAAGAAATTTTCAAAAACATCTTGTAAATCAAGTCTTTTTGGTTTATTATAATATTGTATATATTTATCATTCTATCTGTGTAAATTTCAGGAGGTTAAATAAAATGGGTTTCGAATTTGATTCAAACTTTGACAGTGGTGTAAATATTAAAGTCATCGGTGTCGGTGGCGGCGGCGGCAACGCTGTAAACCGTATGATAGAAGAAAATGTACAGGGCGTTGAATTTATCGCAGTAAACTGCGATAAGCAGGTCCTTCTCAAATCCAGCGCTCCCACAAAGATCGCTATCGGCGATAAGATCACAAAAGGCCACGGTGCGGGCAGCGACCCCACAGTTGGCGAACAGGCTGCGGAAGAAAGCATGGAAGACATCGCTAACGTTGTTCGCGGTGCAGATATGGTATTCATCGCAACAGGTATGGGCGGCGGTACAGGTACAGGTGCTGCTCCCGTTGTAGCAAAGATTGCAAAAGAAATGGGTATCCTCACGATCGGCGTTGTTACAAAGCCCTTCGCTTTTGAAGGCAGAAAACGTATGCTCCAGGCTGAAGCAGGTATCGTTCAGCTCCGCGATTACGTTGACTCCCTCATCGTTATCCCCAACGAAAGACTCCGCCACATTTCCGAAAACAAGATCACTCTTGCAAACGCTTTCGAATATGCAGACGACGTTCTCCGTCAGGGCGTTCAGAGTATTTCCGACCTTATCAATATCCCCGGTATTGTAAACCTTGACTTTGCAGACGTTTCTTCCGTTATGAGAAACGCAGGCTATGCTCACATGGGTGTTGGCACCGGCACAGGCAGAGACAAAGCTGAAGTTGCAGCTAAAGCAGCTATCTCCAGCCCTCTTCTCGAGTCCTCTATCTCCGGTGCTACAGGTATCATCATCAATATCACAGCAAGCCCCGACATCAGCCTTGATGAAGTTGAAACAGCTTCCGCTATGATCTCTCAGGAAGCTCATCCCGATGCAACTATCATTTGGGGTGCTACATTCGACAACAGCCTTGAAGATACTATCAAGGTAACTGTTATCGCTACAGGCTTCAGAGCCGAAGATGAAAACAAAGCTCCCGTAAACAAGGGTTTTAACTTCGCAACACCTAAGGCAACTGCAAAGCCTGCTCCCGTTGCTCCCACAAAGCCCGCAGCTCCCACTCAGACTATCGCCAAAGCTGATGATTCTTCCCTCATCTCCGACGATGATTTTGATGATATTATGGCTATCCTCAGAAAGAGCAGAAGCTAATTGGATATTCTACATAGTACATTAAACACCCTTGGCTACCAAGGGTGTTTTTGTTGTATCATATAAAATTATCGAAAAAACGGTAAAATTTTTTGCGCTAAATTAAAAAATCCCCTTGCGTAAGGGGTTGCTTATGACGTTGCGTAATATGATAGAATGAGCGCAGAAGGAGGTGAAAGCTATGTCAAAATACACAACGGGAGAGATTGCAAAGCTCTGCGGCGTATCGGTGCGAACCGTTCAATATTACGATGACCGCGGAATTCTCATACCTACCGAGCTTTCGGAGGGCGGCAGAAGGCTATATTCCGAGGAAGACCTGAAAAGGATGCGTATTATCTGCTTTTTGCGCGAGGCGGGACTACCCATCAATAGCATCTCCGCGCTTTTCGCGGAAGAAAAGCCCGAAAGCATCATTTCAATCTTGCTTGAAGAACAGAAATCTGTTCTTCGAGAGGAGCTTTCCGAAAGGCAAGCGAAGCTTGAACTGCTTGAAGGGATAAAACGAGAGCTCAAAGAAGTGGAGCATTTCTCCGTTGAATCCATCGGTGATATAGCTCACATAATGAAAAACAAAAACAAACTTGCAAAAATGCGCTGGACTATGGTGCTTACGGGCATTCCCGTAACTGCTTTGCAATGGACATCCATCATTTTGTGGATAACAAACGGTCTTTGGTGGCTCTTCGTCGTATGGGCTTGCGTTGCCGTACCGTGGGGAATAGCGGTTTCTGTCTATTATTTCAAACACGTTGCCTATATCTGCCCCAAATGCCACGAAGTTTTCAAACCGAGCTTTGGAGAAACGTTTTGGTCATATCACACGCCAAAAATGCGCCGTCTGACCTGCCCGAAGTGCGGACGCAAGGGTCTGTGTGTTGAAGTGTACGCAGACAAGGATGACAAAAACAATGGCTAATCACAAGAGGGAGGCGAAACGCCTCCCAAAAGTATCGTAATTATGGATATGGTTTTACATAATTCACGGTAAACCTATGGTTTAGTAAACTCTACCTCCATTCGGTTTACTTCTTCTTTGAGGTGTGTTATAGTGAACACAACAAAAATTACAAAGGAGATAAATTAAATGGAAAACAGATCAATGGGAGAGATCATCAGCACTCTGCGAAGAGAGAAAGGTATGACGCAAAAAGAGCTTGCCCATATGCTGAATATTACCGATAAGGCGGTTTCCAAATGGGAGCGAGATATTTCTTGCCCCGATACGCAGATAATCCCAAGACTTGCAGAGATATTAGGCATCTCTGTTGAGGAACTGATGAACGCAAAAGCCTTCCCTACCACAGGGCACAGGGGAGCGGAATATTTGATGGATATTATCCTAAAAGCTGTTCCCCTCGCTATGGGAGTCGCTGTAGCCGTAATATCCTTGCTAGGTAAGCTCGATATGAGATCAGGATTTACAATGCTTGGCATTGGTCTTGCTTGTGTTGGAATATATCTACTAAAGCAAAAATATTAAAATCAAGGCGTCGCACTAAACTGCGGCGCTTTTTGCATAATCAACATTCTGAAAATAAAAAACTAACGCCTTACCATTGCCTTTTGCAGTGTATTGTGGTAAAATATATATAATAATCTTAATTATATCGGAGAATAAGAATATGACTACCGAAGAAATCAAAAAATTATCACTTGAAAAACATTACGAATGGAAAGGTAAAATGGCGGTGCGTCCCACGGTAAACGTGGATAGCCGTGATATGCTCTCCCTTGCTTACACCCCCGGCGTTGCACAACCCTGCCTTGAAATTCAGAAAGATATTACAAAATCCTACGAGCTTACGCGCCGTTGGAACACAGTTGCCGTTATCACAGACGGCACAGCAGTTCTCGGTCTTGGCGACATCGGCCCTGAAGCAGGTATGCCCGTTATGGAGGGCAAGTGCCTTCTCTTTTCCCAATTTGCAGGGATCGACGCAATTCCCCTTTGCATTAAGAGCAAGGACGTTGACGAAATCGTTCGCACGGTCGCGCTCCTTGAAGGCAGCTTCGGCGGCGTAAACCTTGAAGATATTGCCGCACCCCGCTGCTTCGAAATAGAACGCAAGCTTAAAGAGATCTGCTCTATTCCGATCTTCCACGACGACCAGCACGGTACAGCCATCGTTGCAAGCGCTGCTCTTGAAAACGCACTCAAGGTCGTTGGCAAAAAGCTCGAAGAAGTTAAAATAGTCATCAATGGTGCAGGTGCCGCAGGAGACGCCATCGGCAGACTCTTTATCGCTAAAGGCGCTAAAAATCTAATCTTCGTAGACAGAACGGGTGCTATCACAAAGAACAATCCCGGTGTTACGGACGAGCACAAGCTCCTTGCCGAAATATCCAACCCCTACGGCGAAGAAGGCGCGCTCTGCGATGTTATCAAGGGTGCAGACGTATTCATCGGCGTTTCCAAGCCCGGTCTTCTCACGCAGGATATGGTACGCACGATGAATAAGGACGCCATCATCTTCGCTATGGCAAACCCCACTCCCGAAATTATGCCCGATGAGGCAAAAGCCGCGGGAGCCGCCGTTGTCGGCACGGGCAGAAGCGACTTCCCCAACCAGATAAACAACCTCCTTGCATTCCCCGGCATCTTCCGCGGTGCGCTCGACGCGCGCGCAAGCGCCATCACAGAGGAAATGAAGCTTGCCGCATCCGAAGCGCTCGCTTCCCTCGTTGCGGATAAGCTTTCCACGGAATGCATCCTCCCCGACATATTCGACGAAAGAGCTACCGAAACCGTTGCACAAGCCGTTAAAGAAGCGGCTATCAAATGCGGTGCCGCAAGAATTTAATACATATAAGAGCAGGAAAAATCCTGCTCTTATTTTTATAATATTTATTGCAACACGATAAATATTACTTGAAATTCGGCAAATATTATGATATAATCACAATACAAATAATATGTGTCGGAGGTAAAGATGAAGACCGCAAACAATTTGCGCGCGCATTATTCCACGGTCATCGTTGGCGCGGGTCCCGCAGGTTCAACGCTTGCGCGAAGGCTTGCAAGCAAGGAAAAAGATATACTTCTTATAGACGGCGGCGCTCTGCGCGGCGAAAAGGTATGCGCGGGGCTTATCTCCCCCGATGCGCAAGATCTGCTTGCAAGGTATGATATAACGCTCCCCGGCACGGTGCTCAGTTCCCCACAGATATTTTCTGTCAGAACGATAGACCTTGCAACACACCAAACGCGCCATTACCGCCGCAGTTACATCAACATTGACAGAGCAAAGTTTGATGCTTTTCTTCTCTCGCTCGTTCCCGATACAGTAGATATCGTTCCCGCGCTGTGCCTGCGAGCAGAGCGCGAAGAAAACGGCTTTTCCCTCGTTTTAAAGACACGGGATGTAGAGAAAAAAGTTTTCTGCGACCGTCTTGTCGGTGCGGACGGTGCCTCCTCCGTTATAAGGAAATGCCTTTTCCCGAATAAAAAAGTAAAACGCTACGTTGCTATCCAGCAAAGCTTTGCGGCGGAAACCGAAGACCCGTATTATTCCTGCGTTTTCGACAGCGCCACATCCCCCTCCTGCTCCTGGATATTTTTCAAGGACGGAATGCTCGTTTTCGGCGGCGCTTTTGAAAATAGAAATCCGAGAGAAGCGTTTGAAGCGCAAAAAGCAAAGCTCGTTTCCCTCGGAACAGTTTCCGAAAAGATATTTAAAAGCCCGATAAAGACGCAAGCTTGCACCGTTTTGCGCCCCAAACTTTCGGGCGGGATGTTTACGGGTGCGGGCGGCGCTTTTCTTATAGGGGAGGCGGCAGGCTTTATCAGCCCCAGCTCCTTGGAGGGCATAAGCTATGCTCTTGCAAGCGCGGAGGCGCTTTTTGAGGCTTTTTCACACGCAGAAGGCTCACGGCAAGCTCAACACCTATACAAGTGCAAAACGTTCAAGCTACGCCTTAAAATAGGCTTAAAATGCTTAAAGCGCCCGTTTATGTACGATCCGCTTCTCCGCCGTCTGATACTTGCAAGCGGCATAGGCTCAATAAAAATAAAATGACAGAGGTGTTATATGAACAGAAAAAATCTATCCGTATGGCTTAAAACGATGATAATATGCGTTGGTGCTTGCGGAGCGCTTATATACGCGCTCGTTTTGCCGATAACGGCAGGCACGCTCGAACCTTTCGCAAACGATGCCGCCGCAAAATATTCGTGGCTTGGCGTTCTCTGGGCAAGCGGTGTTCCCTGTTATGCCGTTCTCGCCATATCCTGGCTTGTATGCAATGATATTGCAAAAGACAGAGCTTTTACCGCGAAAAATTCCAAAAGGCTTAAAATAATATCCATCCTTGCAGGTGCGGACACGCTGTTTTTGTTTCTCGGGAACATTGCCCTATTACTGCTTGAAATGAACAACCTCTTTATGATGGCTTTTTGCGTGCTTGTGGCGTTTTTGGGCATTGTGCTCTCCGTTGCCTTCGCCGCGCTCTCTCACCTTGTGGCGCGCGCCGCAGAACTTCAAGAAGAGTGCGACCTTACTATATAAGGGAGGACTCTATGCAGGACGAAATAATTTTTAATATCGACGTTATGCTTGCAAAAAGGAAGATGAGCGTAACGGAGCTTGCAGAGCGCGTGGGCATCACCATCTCCAACATTTCGGTGCTCAAAAACGGCAAGGCAAAAGCCCTTAAAATATCCACGCTTGCAAAGCTTTGCGAAGCGCTCGATTGCCAACCGGGAGATATACTCGAATATAGAAGAAAAGATAATTAACAGAAAACGCTTGTAACCTGCTTTGGTTTCAAGCGTTTTTATTCTTGATATGGAAAAGGAGTATCGCAAATGCCGATAAGATAATCCGCGCAAACTCCGTAAAATTTACAGAGTAATTTAAGGTCGTCTATTTTCAGCTCTGCCCTGCCCGATTCTATATGGCTGTACCCCTGCTGAGATTTGTTCAAAACTTTGCCGACCTGAGCCTGCGTAAGGTCTCTATCCTCCCTTATCGCTCGCAATCTTTCTCTGTAATCCATAAATGCCCTCCGCTTTTTATAAAAATTTTATCATACTCAAATATTGAGTATTGGCATTTACTCAAAGATTGAGTAAAATATGTGTATAAAATTTATATTTAGGAGGTTCTGATGAACAAACAAACATTAAGCAGCTTATACGCCATTAAGGTTGCCTATAAAGTAGGGCGTATAATTTGCACCATAATTCTTATTTTAGGCATATTTTTAGCGTTGTTCGCTCAAATAGCAATAATTGCAAATAATTCTTATGAAGAAACTATCAAAACTCAAGAAGAAGCACTAACTGACGCAAGTGAAGACCCGCAAAGCGAAGAAACTAAAAGCGATGAAGCGGAAAACACACTTTTGGCTATCGGCGCTTTCTACGAAAGATTATTGCGTTCAATACGTCTGTGCGGTTTTGCGCTTGCTATAGCGGCGATCATTTCCGCAGTTCTTTTTTGGCTCATATCTCAAAGAGAGCTCTCTAAAACAGTTGATAATGCATTAAGCATTATAGATGTAAAAGCGCAGGATTCCGCAAAAAAAGAAAAAACAACCAATATGGAGTTTAATAAATGAAAAATTTAAAAAATTTCATAGCTAATACATTATATGGTGTATCTATCATAATTTATATTTTGGGTTTCTTTCACAGCATTATTGCATCAACGGAAACTTATACTTCTTGGGGAGAAAAAGTTACGGAATTTGACGTTGGCTTATGGGCAAAATATTTCTTCACAACCCTTATTTTAGGAACATTGTTCCTTGCTTTTGGAGCAATAATTCAATATTTATTCAATATACAAGAAACATTAAACTCTATCAGAAATCTTCAATTAACGGCCAGATTGCAGAGAGATAAAATAGAAAAATATTTAAAAAGAGATTATTCGGAAGATTACAATTACAAGGAACAATCAAAAACGGAAATTTTATCGAATTTTGAAGACGCCAATAATAATTGTATATACGACTATAAACAATCGGAATAATTAAATAAAGAAAGGAAAACATATTTCAATGAAATTTTTTGGAGCAATGTTGCTTATAATAGGAATTTTACTTACATTGGCATCAGGAATTATTAAAGAGGAATCCACGGGAATAAATGTATCTTCCGGATATATGCAAAACGGTACATATAAAGAATTTGACAACTATGTACTGGGAGAAGACCTAGACGGCCTAAACGGCGCTCAAATTCTCAAAACAACCGGCGTAACCTCCTTGATTATTGGTGGTATCGTATTATTTATTGGCCTTGTAAAAGGTTCCAACAAAACAGATTATTGATAGGAGATATAACTAATGAATATTGAAATTGATGGATTTGACAGTATAGAAGACGCTTCTGTATTTATCGCTATACTTGTTGGAATGGCTATTTTCATATGGATTATATATGGAATAATAAAGCTCGGTCAAAGTGCTGCGGATAGCACACAACCGATCTTAACGGAAAAAGCCAGATTGATAGAAAAAGCACCTTCTCAATCTTTTGAAACAAAAGTATTATTTGAAACTGAAAGGGGAGAAAGAGTAAGACTTCGCGCAAAAGTTCCAAATAATCTTGTAATAGGAGATGAAGGAATGCTTACTTGGCAAGGCGGAAAAATAATAAAATTTGAGCGTAACACAAAGTAAAATTTACATAAAAAAATGTACCGTCGGCACACATACTGACGGTACTTTTTTATCTATCCATTTTATAATTCACGTATTCGAAAAACTCAAAGCCTTTGCGGCGGTAAAGCGCGGCGGCTTTTTCGTTTTCCGGTTCCGTTTCAAGGCGGTAGCGCTTTGCGGGAATATTGTTGAGAACAAAATCTATAAAGCGTGAGCCTGCGCCCTTACCGCGGAACGCTTCTTTAACGTATATTTCCTCCAGCCACACGACCTTGCCGCCCGCTTCCTGCGAATACGTGTAAGCAAGCACGCCGTAGCCGATAACGCTTCCCTCTTCCTCGAAAATAAATGCATCCCCAAACGGCGTGCCGCTTGTAAATTCGCGGAAAGAGGAGGTCAGGTTTTCCTCCGGTATATTGGAAAGCACGGCGGGAGATGCGTAAAAATCCCGCGCCATTTCCAAATAAATGCTCTTATCTTTTTCTTCTATCTTTCTTATTTTCATCGTGTTTTTTCCTCTTTTTCAAAAGCAAAATGCACAGCATTGCGGCAGAAGCAATGGCAATGGCTATCAAAACGGCAATAACTGCGTTTAAAAGGAACTTTTCCAAAATGAAAAGAAACGTCGGCGTATCTGCGCCGCCGATGATGCCTATCTCGCCGCCCATCAATATCTGCCCCTTTCAAGTTTTTGGCTTCTTATATCCCTGCCGACAAAAAGGCATACCTCAAACTCCCCGAAAAGGCGGGAAGTAACGCGATCCTGGTATTTTTCCATAAGCTCTCCGCGTTTGAGGTTTGTGTTAATAATAATAGACTTACCTGCGCACATACGCGTGTTTACGATATTGTAAAGGCAGGATGTTGTGAATTGATTGGAAAGCTCCGTTCCAAGGTCATCTATTATAAGCAGATCGCATTCAAAATACCTGTCCGTTTTAGAGCTTTGTTCATCGTTGTTGTATCCACGGGAAAAGCGCTCATATTCAAAATCGGAGAAGATATTCTGCGCGCTCTCATAAACAACGTCAAATCCACGCTCTATGATCGCCTTTGCGCAAGCGCTCGAAAGGTGCGTTTTTCCCAGCCCCGTCATTCCTATGAAGAGCAGGTTTCTGCCGCTGTTTTCGCGGAAAGTATTTGCAAAATCGCTCACGCTTTCAAAAACGCGGCTCATCTGCTCATATTCCGCGCCCTTGTAATACGAAAGGTCGAAGTTTTCAAAATTCTGCTTTGCTATAAGCTTGCCTATGCCCGAGCTTTCGTACCCCGCCATAACGAGGTCGCGGCGCATACAAGAGCACATCTTTCCTTCCACGTATCCCGTATCTCGGCACTTGTCACATTCAAATTTAAGGTCGCTGTAATCCGCAGGATAACCGTGGGAAACAAGTATCTCGCGTCTTGCTTCAAGAAGCTCGTCGTTGGCACGTTTAAGCTCTGCTATACGCTTGTCGATATTCCCCTCGCCCGAAAGCGCGGCGGAAAAGATCTTCATACCCGTTTCGGAAAGGACACGGTCTATCTCCGCTATCTCGGGAAAAAGCATATGTAATTTTTCTTTGCGTGCTTCCGCTTCTTTTTGAGCGCGGAAATTCTTTTCGCTGTAGATAGCGGCAATTTTTCTGCAGTTTTCGGCGTTGTATCCCATATGACTCTCCTGTTTCGGAATTTATTCTCCCGTTTTTATGCCGTCGGCACGGCCCGCGCCGCGTTTTACCGCAAGCTCGAAAAATTCATCAAGGTCAAAGCTCGTTTCCTTTTGCGAAGCGGGCTTTGACGCCTTTTTGCGCGCCTCTTTCATAGCGTCAACGTCCTCGGGCGTTTTAACGCCCGCCTCGCGCCATTTCTCAAGTATTCCGTTCTCATATGCAAAGGAGGGCTTCTCTACTCTTCCCGAGCCCATCATAGCCTCGTACGCCTTCTCTATAAGCTCGAACGGCAGAGCCCATTCGATTATCCATTTGTTGATGTATTCGCGCTCCTTGGGCACGAGCGTGCGCTCTCCCAAGCCGAAAAGCTTTCGTATCTTCGTTTCCACTTCGTTCTTTTTGCTTTCTTTCTTTATATATTTATCAAGCTCGGGCACGGTCACAACTCCGCTGTCGTAAAGAGAAATTCCAAGCTTCTCCACATAGCGTACGGAAGCTTTATCGCGCGCCTTACAGTGCATACAAAGCATCATTATATATTCGTCATCAAAACGAAGGTGATCGGAAAGATAAACTATGCCGGATATTTCCGTCTTTGTAAACGTCTTTTCAAGTATCGCCTGGCAAGCATCGATAAGAAGCGGAACGTTTGCTTTTTCGGCGCAAATGCGGTCTATCTCCTCGCTCGTATATGAATCCCTGTCCACATTGGGGGGAGAAACCTTTTGTATCTCCTGAACTTTTTGGGGTGCCTTTTCGGGGGCATCCGTTTTTATTACCTCGGAGGGCACGGTAAATTCCGACGTTTCAAAGAACTTGACCTCTCCGTTTTCCTCGGGAAGCTCCACAACGCCCGCACCGCGCCAGAACTCCAGCGAACGCACGGCGGAGGAAACGGATATGCCGAGAAATTTGGCTATCTGCGCTTCATCCGAAAATCTTCCGCTGCCCAAAGCCATAAGCACCCGAAGATCGTTTTGTGAAGCCTTCTTAGCAACGTCCACGGCGTTTCCCGGCAGGCAGAACGCGCTTTTTTCAAACAAAAAATTATACTTCATTTTGCACCGTATTTTCAAAAATTAAAATTAAATTAGAACAGAAAAATCTGTCCCTTTCGGATAGGTTTGGCGTTTTTCACTGTTTTCCACAAAGTTTTCCGACCGAAAACGTCGATTTTATCCACATTTTCAACAGGGTTTTCCACATTAAAACAAGAAAAAAGCGGCTTTTTATCAGCATTTTCCGCTTTTTCCACCGTTTTCGGAAGAAAGTCGACTTTTTATTTACTTTATCGCCAAATTCCGATTTTTTTACAAAAAACGGCAGTTTGGGTCGAAAACAGCCTTTGGCAAAAAAACACAAAAAGCATTTTTATTTTTGCCCTTATTACGGCAAAAATCACTTTTTTTCTTATTTCATTCTTCTTCGTCAGCAGCGCAAGCATTGAGGAAAACATCCGCGCGCTTCCCCTCAAGATATTCAAAAATTCCCGCAACGGCGATCATCGCGCCATTGTCGCCGCAATATTTAAGTTCGGGAAGATAGAGATTTATTCCTCTTTCACCCGCAAGCTTTGTAACCGCAGAACGAAGATGGCTGTTTGCAGCAACACCACCCGCAAGCGCGAGCGACTTAATTTCGGGATAAGAGTCAAGCGTTAGAGAAAGCTTTGCTATAACACCCGAAACTGCACTTTCCACAAAGCTTGCCGCAACGTCCGCCTTAGGTATCTCTTCACCCTTCTGCTCTTTGGAATTGATGTAATTGAGTACCGCCGTCTTTATTCCGGAGAAAGACATATCGAGCGTATCTCCCGTAATGGCGGATGATGGGAATTTGAGTGTAGGATTACCCTCATACGCAAGTTTGTCAAGAGCCGCACCGCCCGGATAAGGCATACCCATGACACGAGCTACTTTATCAAATGCTTCTCCCATAGCATCATCGCGCGTGCTGCCGACAGTTTCTGTTTTGGTATAATCGTGAACTATAACAAATGATGTGTGACCGCCCGAAGCGATAAGAGTAAGAAAAGGCGGCTTAAGCTCTGGATGGGAGATGTAGTTTGCCGCAATATGCCCCTTCATATGATTTACGGCAACAAGTGGGATACCGTGGGAATACGCAAGGGATTTTGCAAAATTAACACCCACAAGAAGAGCGCCTATAAGCCCCGGAGAGCTCGTTACGGCAATAGCATCTATATCCTTATCAAGATCCGCTTTCGCCTCTTCAAGGGCCTCATATGTGATTTTAGAGATTACCTCGCAATGTGCGCGGCTTGCTATCTCCGGCACAACGCCGCCGAAGCGCGCATGTATATCTATCTGCGAAGCAACTATATTTGATTTTACATTGAAAACTCCGTCCGTGTATTCGACAACGGCGCAGGAGGTTTCATCGCAAGAACTTTCAAAGCTAAGGATCTGCATTTCAAAACCCCTTTTTCTGTGATTTATTTTGATATGTTTCTGAGATTTTTAACTCAGATAAAGATTATAGAGCAAAGCATCTTCTTTGGGCATATCGTAGAAGTTTTTGCGCTCGCCGACAAGCTCAAAGCCCATCTTTTCATAAAGCTTGATGGCAGGTACGTTGGATCTTCGCACCTCCAGCATAATAACAAATGCGTTCTTTTCCTTTGCACGGCGTATAAGGTCTGCTACGAGCACTTCTCCAACGCCGTGTCTGCGGCATTCGGGCATAACGGCTATGTTACAGATGCCGCATTCGTCAAGCACCTCCGTCATTCCGGCATAGCCCGCGAAAACGCCGTCAAAATAGGCGGCAATAAAATAT
This sequence comes from Clostridia bacterium, assembly GCA_017621475.1. Taxonomy (GTDB): domain Bacteria; phylum Bacillota; class Clostridia; order Oscillospirales; family CAG-272; genus UMGS731. The sequence continues at coordinate 56,391 of JAGATA010000029.1, read as the reverse complement.
CCTCGCTCCGCTTCTTCAAGTATGGCTTCTTCGCTCCAAGGATGGACAAAACACATCTTTTCAAGAAGAGACGCCATATACGCGCTGTCTTCATCTATTTTCTTTATTTTAATTTTTGGTTCTTCAAGCCCCAAAAACTCATAAAAATCCATACTCATTATTCTGCTCCAAGAGAAAACATTTCAAAAATGCCCTTTTTAAGTTTAACGTAAGCAAGCTGATATTTAACAATGTCGCCGCGTGCAAAATCGCCAACATCTTCACAGAAAACGCGTATCTTACCCTCGTATTCGGGGTAAAGACGGCAAAGCACGTCGCGGTGCCCTGCCGTCATAGCAACGATAATATCATTCTCCCGCATCAGCTTATCCGTCACGGGACGGGAACGGTGAGGAATGTAGTTATATTTCGCAATCCCCACGCTTTCCAGCGTGAACGCCGCATCGCGGCATATAGGGGAAGAGGAAAAAACAAACGTACCCGCGCTGGATGCAGAGTATCTGTCCCCGCCGAATTCCGAAAGGATTGCCGCAGCCATAGGGCTACGGCAAGTATTCATAGAGCAGACAAAGAGAACTTTTGTCTTTGTTCCCATTTACGCAAGTTCTGCACGCATAGGCTGTGCTTCTATAGCATCGGCAATGGATTTTGCCGTGTCATTTTCGCAAAGCTCAATCGTACCTGTGTCGCAAAGGCGTGCAACAGCGGGATCGATGGGAAGTTTTGCAATAACGGGAATATCGTATTCAGCCGCGATAGCATCGATATTGCTTTCACCGAAGAGCTTGATCTCCTTGCCGCAATCGGGGCATTTAACGTAGCTCATATTTTCAACGATACCAACGATCGGAATGTTCATAAGTTTTGCCATATTAACGGCTTTTGCAACGATCATGGAAACAAGGTCCTGGGGGCTTGTTACGATGATGATACCGTCAAGGGGCAAGGACTGGAATATTGTAAGCGGAACGTCGCCCGTTCCGGGAGGACAGTCGATGAGCATACAGTCAACGTCGCCCCAAACAACATCTGTCCAGAACTGCTGTACGGTACCGGAAATAACGGGACCGCGCCATACAACGGGGGATGTTTCATCTTCCATAAGAAGGTTGATACTCATAATGTCGATGCCTGTTTTTGTCTTTCTGGGCATAAGACCGCCTAAGGGTGCCTGTTCGCAAAGACCGTGAAGACCGAAAGCCTTGGGAACGGAGGGACCTGTAATATCTGCGTCGAGCACCGCTGTTTTAAGACCGCGGCGGTTGAGCTCTACTGCGGAAAGGCAAGTTACAAGGGATTTACCAACGCCGCCCTTGCCGCTGACAATACCGATAAGTTTATCAACCTTGCTGTACTGGTTTATAGGTGTGAAAGTGGGTTTCTTGGGTTTACTGCCACAATTAGCGGAGCAAGTGGAGCAATCGTGTGTGCATTCCACTTCCTGTTCGTAATTTTTTTCTTCTGCCATTTTTAAAGAACTCCTTTGGGATTAACGATAAATTTATTTATTAGCGGTTTAAACAAGTTTGAAACCGAAAAAATCTTTTGTATTGTTATAGCAAATGTCGCAGATCATCTGTGCAAGTGCTTCTATATCGAGGGGATATTCGCCTCTTTCAACAAAGCCAGCCACGAAAGAGCACAGCGCGCGGCGGAAATATTCGTGTCTTGTATAAGAAAGCGCGCTTCTGGAGTCTGTGAGCATTCCAAGGAACTTGCCGAAAGCCGCAGCATTGGCATAAGCCTGGAAGTGATCCTTCATACCACTCAAATGGTCGTTGAACCACCAAGCCGCACCCTGAACAACGTTGGGAAGCCCCATAAGCCCTTCGCTTTCCTCGCTTGCATACTGGAAGCAGCCGGCAAGGTCTGCTATCTGCTCGTTATCGCCGGGATTAAGGGAATAAAGCACCGTTCTGGGAAGAGCGCCTTCGGAATTGAGCGTATCAAGCATAGCCGCAAGTGCCATAGTGCTGCTCTTTCCGCTGATAGTGTCGTAACCGCGGTCGGGGCCGAGTTTTGCAAACATAACGCTGTTTGTGTTTCTCATAGCACCGAAATGGATCTGCATAACGAATCCGTGTTTTACGTATTCCTTGCCGAGGAAACGGATAAGAGCATTCTTGTACGCACAAGCAGCTTCCGCAGGTATGGGATCTCCGGAAAGGGCGCGTTTGAACGTAGCGTTCGCAACCTTTTTAACTTCCTGCGCGGAAAGACTTGCGTCAAACACAACTTCGTTGTCAAAGCTGTGGTCGGAAGTCCTGCAGCCGAGGAGCGCAAAGTATTCTATTCTGCTTGCAAGTGCTTCGCAGAGCTTATCAAAAGAATCTATCTTCTGACCTACAACGGAGGAAAGAAGCTCTATATATTCCGCAAAGCCTTTTGCATCAACGTTAAGACTCTTATCGGGGCGGAATGCGGGAAGGACAACGGGGGCAAAGCTTGTGTCATCGCGAAGGGCAACGTGGTATTCAAGTGAATCCGCAGGGTCATCGGTCGTGCATAGAAGCTTTACTCCGGACTGCTCTATGATCTTACGTGTGGAAAGTCCATCTTCAAGCACCTTCTTTGTAACTTCCCAAATTTCTTCGCAGTTTTCGGGGCAGATAACGCCGTCATATCCGAAATAACGTTTAAGTTCGAGGTGGGACCAATGATAAACGGGGTGTCCGATAAGGCTGGGCATACAGCCGACAAAAGCTTCAAACTTCGCAAAATCATCCGCGTCTCCCGTAATAAGGCGCTCAGAAACGCCGCAGGAACGCATAGCACGCCATTTATAATGGTCCGCCGCAAGCCAGACCTGCGTAATATTTTCAAACTTCTTGTCCTCTGCGATATCTTTGGGGCTCATATGGCAATGATAGTCGATGATGGGCATAGCCGCAGCATAGTTGTGGTAAAGAAGCTGGGCAAGCTCTGTGTCAAGCAAAAAATCGTGGTCCATAAAGTTTTTCATTTTACGTTCTCCTGTTTTTGCCGCGCGTGGCGGCATTATTCGATTTTATTTAATCTTTTAATATAAATTATATACCAAAATCTCATTAAATGCAATAATATATTTAATTTCTCGCAGATAATTGTGTTTTTATCGTGGAAAGTGATATTTTTAGTTTACAATAATCAAAAAATATGGTAAAATATATCTATCACTCTGCAGAAAGGGACCGTATGAAATACTTATTTTTTGATATAGAGGGAGCCTGCCCGAAGCTTTCCACTATTGCAACATTCGGCTATGTTCTTACAGACGAAAATTTTGACCTCATCGCGCGGGAAGATATTCTTATGAACCCGAATTCCAAGTACGATTGGTATGTTGTAAAAAAGCTACTATCCTATACTAAATCGCAGCTCGCTAAAGAACCGACCTTCGATTTTCATTATGATAAAATAAAAGCTCTTTTGGAAGATGAAGATACACTTGTTTGCGGTTTCAGCATCTCAAACGATCTTAAATACCTGAACAGCGAATGCAAACGATATGATCTTCCCTCTTTTGAGTTTAGCTATATGGACGTCCAAACTCTTATCGATAAAGTTTTTGAAAGCAAAAACCAGATAGGTATTGAAAGAGCATATGATCTTTTGGAAATAAATGATGAGATATTGCTCCACAGAAGCGACGAAGACGCTTTTGCCGCTATGAATGTTACAAAAAAGCTCTGCTCCCTAAAAAGCGCTTCTCTTTCCGAGCTTATTTCACTCTACCCCTGCACAGGCAAGAATTTTTCCTATGCGCACGAGAATTGTGCGCACGCCCCCGCAAACTCTATTATTAAATAATTTACTCACTATGATTCAATTACGGGAGGAATAAATGAAAATTAAAACAGCTAAACTCGATTACGAAAAAGTTCTGGAGCTTCCGAAAAAGCCGCGCCCCAAACCCAAGAAGCCGAATATTCTTTTCCGCATCCTGCTCAAGATCGTTTCAACACCGGATCTTTTGGCAACTCGTTTTAAATACCGCAAAATCGGTATGGAGAAGCTTTCCCAAAAAGAGCCTTGTCTCATTCTTATGAATCACTCCAGCTTTATAGACCTTAAAATAGCTTCATCCGTGCTTTATCCCCGCCCCTTCAATATCGTGTGCACGTCGGACGGCTTTGTCGGCAAAGCGTGGCTTATGCGAAATCTCGGCTGCATACCCACGCAAAAATTCGTAACGGATATAGCTCTCGTGCGCGATATGATGTATGCGGTAAAAACGCTCAAAAGCTCCGTGCTTATGTACCCCGAAGCGGGATATACTTTCGATGGTACTTCAACCGCGCTTCCCGATTCACTTGCGGAATGCCTTAAAATGCTTAAAGTTCCGCTTGTCGTTATCCGCACATACGGTGCGTTTGCCCGTGACCCTCTTTACAATAACCTCCAACTTCGCAAGGTGAGGGTCAGCGCAGATGTAGAATATGTTCTTTCCCCGGAACAGATAGCAGAAAGCTCGAACGAAGAGCTGAACGCCATCATCGCGGAAAAATTCTCGTTCGATAATTTCCGCCATCAGCAGGAAACGAAAACGAAAATAACGGAAAAATTCCGTGCAGACTACCTCAACCGCGTGCTCTATAAATGCCCCGAATGTCTTACCGAAGGTGAGATGGAGGGCAAAGGCACAACACTTTCCTGCAAACATTGCGGCAAAGCCTGGGAGCTTACGGAGTACGGCTTCCTCGAAGCTCACGAAGGGGAAACGAAATTCAACCACATCCCAGATTGGTTCGCTTGGCAGCGCGCCTGCGTGCGAAAAGAGATTGAACGCGGCGAATACTCTCTTGATGTGCCCGTTGACATTTACGTCCTTGTCGATACGAAAAAGCTCTATAATGTCGGTGAAGGACGCCTCGTTCACAATGAAGAAGGCTTCCATCTTACAGGCTGTGACGGAAAGCTCGATTATAAGCAAAAAACTCTTTCCTCCTACAGCGTAAATTCCGACTACTATTGGTATGAGATCGGGGATATGATCTCCATCGGCGGCGGAAAAATTCTTTACTATTGTTTCCCAAAAGTAAAAGGCGATTTTGTTGCAAAAACGCGCCTTGCCGCAGAGGAGCTTTACAAAATACACAAGATAGAAAGAAAAAAATCGCACTAACATCAAAAACGAACAAAGGAGTACATTATGCGTTTAATAGGAAATATCATTTGGTTTATTTTAGGTGGATTTTTTATGGGTCTTACCTGGGGTCTGCTTGGCATTCTGCTCTGCATTACGGTAGTTGGCATTCCCTTCGGCGTGCAGTGCTTCAAAATGGCTAAATTGACATTTGCGCCTTTCGGTAAAGAAATTCGCATTCAGTTTTCGGAGCATCCGATAGCAAATCTTCTCTGGGCAATATTCTTCGGTTGGGAAATGGCGCTCGGCTATCTTTGCTCAGGACTTGTTTGCTGTATCACCATAGTAGGAATCCCGTTCGGTTTGCAGGCTTTTAAAATGATGCAGCTTGCGTTCCTTCCCTTTGGGGCAGATATAATTAAAGCTAAATAATTACAGCCTAAATAAAGTCCTCCTTTACGATGGCTTTATTTAGCAAAATTTTTATAAAAAAAAGCTCGTGTGTTCGTTTGAACACACGAGCAATTTTTGTTTTTTAATTCAGAGATTAAACTCTAACGCCTTTTTTCTTGCCGCCCTTTGTTGTGAGAACAAGGACGATAGCGATACCTGCGATAGCAACTACTGCAACGCAGATGATGATAGCAACAACAGGAGAAGAACCTGCTTTTTCATTGCTTGTCATAACAACGAATGTCTTGTCAGCCATATCGTTATAATCTTCGCCGGCGATAACGATAGTAGCGCCATCGCGTTCAGCTTCGATCTTATCGAATGTGTTGTCTGCGTTGATAGCAAGAACAAAGAATTCTTTCTTCTTGAAGTCTTCGCCAAGATTGATAACGAGGCTCATATCTTCTGTAGCGGAAGTCTTTTCACCGTCAACGAGAAGTTCTGCCGCATATGCGCCATAGTATTTAGCGTCATATTTGCCTTCATCATAGAAATCGTTGAAGATATCAACGTATTCTTCGGGAAGTTCAACATCTGTTACAACAAATTCAACATCCTTTTCAGCAATATCGCTGTTGTTGATGGAGAATGTGAAGTGACCTGCAGAAGTGATATTGAGGATTGTAGCCTTCTTTGTTTCTTTCTGGCTCCAAACGGACTTACAGTTCAAGCATTTCTTTTCTGTGAGTTTATCTTCGCTTGTAACTGTCTGCCAGTTATGACCTGTAGCTTCTGTTACTGTTTCAAGTTTGTAGTCACAGCTCTTGCAAGTTGTAACTTCAAGACCTTCTTTAAGGCAAGTAGCCTCTGTTACTGTTGTTGTAACAAGTTCAACGTGGTTGTTGGGGTCGATAGCAATAACTTCTGTTTTCTTAGCTGTATTGCATACTGTGCAAGTGAATTCCTTAACACCTGTTGCAGCGCAGGTTGCGGGAGTTATAACAACAGCTTCGCCATCATATTTATGATCGGCAAGAGGAAGTTTATAAGATTTTACATCGTTGCAACGAGAGCATTTTTCTACTGCATCACCCTGTACCAAGCAAGTGGAAGGTGTGTATGACTGGATCTGGTAATCGTGCTCAAGCATTGCAATAGGCTGTGTCTTTGTCTGCAAGCATACGGAGCAAGTGCTTGTCTGAACGCCTTCTGTTGTGCAAGTTGCGGGAGTTGTTGTTACCCAAGCACCCCAAGTGTGGTTTTCAAGAACCTGGCCGTAAGATTCTACCCAAGTAACTGTGCAAACCTGGCACTGGTAAACCTGGTAACCTCTTACGCCGCAAGTTGCAGCCTTTGTAGCAATAACCTTTGCAAAGCTCTTACCGTATGTTGCTTCGCAAGTGCAAGTAGCTTTAGCTACTGTTGCATCGAATACAACGCCGCATCCTGTACAGTTAGCATTCCAAGTATTTGTTGTTGCGTTCCAAGTAATTGTATTTACGTTTACTTTGTGGGAAGCAGGGAGAGTAACGCCTCTTGTGATAACAGCGTGGCAATCAGCGCATTCGAAATACTGGATACCTGCTGTTGTACAAGTGGAAGGTTTATTTGTTACACCGGCAGTAACCTTTTCACCGGGTGTGTGTGCAGAGGACAAAAGCGGAATATCTGCAGGAGCGCCATCAGCAGTTGTAAGACGTCCGCCGCAGAGCTTGCAGAAGTAACCAACGACACCGGCCTGAGAGCAGGTAGGCTGTCTGAGCGTCTTCTGTTCATAAACCAATGCGCCTGCTACTCTGTGGCTGCAACAAAGAACTTTTGCAGAACCGTAAACATCGGAAGAAGAATTAAGGGAATTTACTGTACCTGTAACAGCGATATTGATTTCTTTTTCAGTGAAATCGGAAGGGACATTAAGAACTATAGTAACAGCAGTTGTGTATCCGGAGAAAGAAGCGAGGTCTATTTCAAGAACACCGCTATTATAGTTAATGTTTGTTACGTTGTTGTTTTTAGCGCTAACCTGTCCAAGCCAAGCGCTTGTGAACCAAATACCGGAAATGTCAAGAACAACTCTTGCAGATGTTACGGAATAACCTGCGGAGAGAGTAACTGTTATTGTAGCCTGTCTCGTAGCTGTATCAAAGCCGTCTACAGAAACGGACATATTGCATTCTGTTACGAAAGTCTGGTAAGCTGCTGTAAGAGCTTCGACGAAAGAAGGTTTGCAATATTTACTGGGAGAGGTCAAAGAATTGAAAGCTGTATAAATAGAAGTGATGTTGGAATCCGCAACAGAGCCGGACAAATCGTAGAACTGTGTTGCAAGGCTACATACGGAAACGAAAGTAGAGTTATCAACATCAGTTATATTTGCGCAAAGAGTTTTCTGAAATTCAGAGAAACCGAGATACTGATTGTAAACCGATTCACTTGCACCAAGACTCGTTTCGGAAATAGAGAGCAAAACAGTAGAAGATGCAACGCTTGTAAGGTAGTTTACAACAAACTGCGCTTCGTTAACTCTCATTTTATCGACCATCTCAAGGCTGTTGATCTTTGCAGCAGCAGCATTAACTGCAGTGATAAGATTTGCGAGAGTTGTTGCTGTTTCAATATCCTTGAGAGCTTCGCTGGTTGTTGAGCCACCGGGAGTTGTGCCGCCGGATGTGCCGGGAACCGCTACGGTAGAGAAAGCGTATTCCGCAGGAAGAGAAGCTACTTCATGAGCAAGAAGAAGATCGTAGCCAGCCTTCATAGTATTGTACAAAGTAGCATATGTACTAGCCTGGGGATCTTTAGCTTTAAGAATATCTACATATTCTTTGTAATCAGCGATGAGTTTTGCGCTGAGAGAATCAAACTCGCTCTTCTTTTCATTGTGGTAAGTAGTGTATGTTGTTCCTTCAAAAGTTTCTGCAAGGAACGCGGAATAACCGGCATTATCCTGAGCCGCCGCTTCAAAAAGTGCGTATCTAGCCTCATCAGCTGTTTTCAATGCCGCATAGGATGCAGCCGTATGTGTATAAGAACCGCTGCTTACATAAGTTTTAAGAGCAGCAACTGCGTTTCTGTAAGCACCGGCCGCTGCTTCGAATGTTGTGTCTGCATACAATTCAACACTGTGGTCATGGTCGTGCTTATCTGCTTCAACAGCGAGAGCTGCGGGAGCAAAGCAAGCGAGGAGCAACATTACAGCGAGAAATACAGAAAGAATTTTATTTTTCATTTTTTCCTCCAAGTTTGTTTGTGGGTTTGTTTTCGTTTGTGAATGATTTTTGCCTTGTGCGCTGCAATTTACACAAGGCGTGTGTTCTTTTTTTGAATTAGAAGCACAAATCGCCATACTATTTATTATATTTATATTTGCTGTTTTGTCAAGAAGTTTTATCAATCCAAAAAATTCAGCATTTTTCCGTAAAAACCCGAAAAAGTTTGACAGCAACAGGACTTTTTGATTTTCTGCAGAAAAATTCTTTTGAAAAAACTAAAAAATTTAATAATTTATTTTTTGGCAAACAACCATAAAATAGAATATTTTGAAAAAACATCAAAAAATTCTGGATTTTTCTCTTTTTAAAATTGCCTGTATGCACAGCAAATAACAAAGGAAAAGAAAAAAGGACTTGCATTTGCAAGTCCTTTATGGCGGAGAGAATGAGATTCGAACTCATGGACCGGTATTAGCGGTCACACGATTTCCAGTCGTGCGCCTTAGACCAACTCAGCCATCTCTCCATCAGCTCGTTTATTCTAACACAACTTTTTTTAAATGTCAATACCTTTTTTTAATTTTTTTCAAAATTTTGATTTTTATTATTCATTGACTACGGAAGCTTAAAGCATTATAATAATATTATAAAAAGGCCCTGCCGGGTTCTAACATATTCAAATTAAACGAGAGGTAATTTTTATGAAATTAAGTGTTCAAACTATGGGAACTACCGAAATTATCGGTATAGACGAAGGTTATGCCGCTATAAAAGCCGCAGGTTTCGATTGTGTTGACTTTGGGCTTGACGGTCAGCACAAATGGGATGACCTTATGAAAGGTCAAAAATGTGCTTTTTTTGAAGATGAAAATTTAAAAGCCTTCATGGAAAAGCATAAAGCCGCCGCAAAAAAATACGGCATTGAATTCGGTCAAATGCACGCTCCGTTCCCGCTTTTCCTTCCCCGCTCCCCCGAAGGAAGCAAGATCGTACAGGAAGACGTTGCCAAATGCATAGAATATATGAGTGAGCTCGGTTGCCCACGCATCGTAATTCATCCGCTTTTCGACGGAGGCACTCGTTACCCTACACTTACAAAAGAGCAGGAATATAAGCTCAATATGGATTATTACACCTCCATTATTCCTCTTCTTAAAAAACACAAAGTGGTTTGTTGCCTTGAAAATATGTGGGCGCAGGATTGGAAAAGCAAAAAAATATACACAGCTTGCTGCTCCGACATAAACGAAACTATAAAATATATAGATGAGCTCAACGCTATCGCAGGCGAAAGATGCTTCGGGTTCTGCCTTGACATCGGTCATCTCTTGCTTCTTGGTCAGGATCCTTGCTATTGGATAGAAAAACTCGGCGACCGACTCGAAACGCTCCACGTTCACGATAATGATGGTGTCGGCGACGATCATATCGCACCTTATCTCGGCTGTTGCAACTGGGACAGAGTTGTTCTCGGTCTTCGCAAGATAGGGTACAAAGGCAATTTCAGCTTTGAAGCAAGCAACTTCAACAGAAAATTCCCCAAAGAGCTCGTTCCCTCCGCGCTTAATATGCTCGGCGATCTCGGCAGATACTTCGTCGGCAGAATAACTGCGGAAACAGACCCCATGGACGAATATAAATAAGCAAAAAAGTCACGGTTTATCACCGTGACTTTTTATTTATCGTTATTTTTTCTGAAACCATCTATCAAAACCGAAAAATGCGCTACCATTTCCACGGGCAAGCCCGAAACATCAAGGCGCGTAACATCATCAAGCCCCAAAAGATAATCCGTAGTAACGCCGAAAATTTTTGAAATACGCACAAGCATCTCTATCGACGGTTGAATATTATCGTTTTCCCAATTAGACATGGTCTGCTTTGTTACATTCAAGCGTGCGGCAAGCTCAACCTGATTCCACCCGCACGCGCGGCGCAATTCGTTTATTCTCTGTCCCAGCATAATGCCTCCAATATCCGCTATAATCAAATATTACAATACTATTATAAAATATTGATTGGCAATATTAAAATACTATGGTATTGTAATATTGTACTTTTCGTAGTACATCGACATTTTAAACTGAAAGGAGGACAATTTTTATGGAAGAAATAACATTACAGGAGCAAAAAGATATTTTAAAACAAAAAGTACGCAAAGATCTCTTGATGTACGGAATAGTTACAGGCATCGCGCAGTACTTATGATTTTCGCTTTGATAATGACAGGAACCGAAGAAATTTTGGATATCGGCGTAAGTAAAGCAGAATTGGTAGTTGGGATTATACTTGCACCGTTTTTGATGGCATTTATTCCCGTAGGAATCGGCGTAGGTTTTAAGTTCCTTAAATGCTCGTTAGGGAAACGCTTAGCTACAAGTTCTTTATTAAAAATAATGTTAATCGGATTGTTTTGTTTCTGTTTTATACATATCATCGGTATGATCGTATTCCTTTCAAGAGTAATTCGCAACTCGGTATTGCTCGCCAAATTAAAGAACGAAATTCCCGAATAAAACCCAAAATAGCCTTGTAAACCCTTATAACACAAAAAACAGGATGGTCACCCATCCTGTTTTTGTTGTGTTTCTATGTGTATTCAAAGGAGATTATTTACCGAAATATCTCTTGAGAAATCCTTCAAATGCCTTACCGTGGCTTGCCTCGTTACGAAACGAACCTAAAAACCACCTAAAATTAAGGTTTTAGAGATGTGCATTTAAAAAACACACTTTTGTCACACCAAAAATATAAAAGAATAGTTGCCTATTTTAATTTAAAGCCGTTTTTCAAAACAAGCCAGCACTAACCCCGGTTCTGTTTCCATTCTCTTTCCGGTATCGCAAAATCCAGCTGCTTCATAGCACTTTCTGTTTTTTATTAAATCTTCGGGAAAATCAACAGAAAAGTATTTTGCATTGGTAAATTCTTTTTCGCATAACAAAATGGCTTTCTGTGCTATTTTTTTGCATTGCCGCTCCGGTTTAATATAAATTCTTTGTAGATAGTATTCTCCGTATTGTAATTCAGCAAAAAACGGACCCTTTCCTTTGCATTTATATAAAACTCCGCCAACGATTTCTTCGTTTTCAAATATAGTAAAGTAACGAAAGGAAGGTGAGTTTAACCGATTAGCCACATCCTCTGCACCGCGCAAACAGGGGTTACCTTTATCATTATACTTTTCATACAACGGTAAGAAAGCCTGTTTTTGAATTTCAGTAAGAACTTGCACGTCTTGTTCAATGGTTGTTTTGATTTTTATCATAACGAATACCCCTTTCTTTGATATAATCAAAAAGATATGCTACCGTTATGATAGCATATCCTTTAATAACTTTCAACTAATATTACTTGAAATATCTGTTAAGAAGTCCTTCAAATGCTTTGCCGTGTCGAGCCTCGTCCTTTGCCATCTCGTGAACTGTGTCATGGATAGCGTCGAGGTTAGCGAGTTTTGCACGGCGAGCGAGGTCGAATTTGCCTGCTGTTGCGCCGTTTTCAGCTTCAACTCTCATTTCGAGGTTCTTCTTTGTGGAAGATGTAACAACTTCACCGAGAATTTCAGCGAATTTAGCAGCGTGTTCAGCTTCTTCATAAGCTGCCTTTTCCCAGTAAAGACCGATTTCGGGGTAGCCTTCTCTAAAAGCTACACGAGACATAGCGAGGTACATACCAACTTCGGAGCATTCGCCTTCAAAATTGGCGCGAAGATCTTTTATAATATCTTCGGAAACACCCTCTGTGATACCAACAACGTGTTCGCAAGCCCAAGTTCTCTTGTCTTCCTTTACCTCAACGAATTTATCCGCGGGAACTTTGCACTGTGGGCATCTTTCGGGAGCAGAATCTCCCTCGTGAACATAACCGCATACAGAACATACAAATTTTGCCATAATAATTTTCCTCCTAAAATTTGAACCAAATTTATTTTTTAGTTTTATTTTTTATTTTTTTGCTGCAAGGCATTGCCTGCAAATTCCGTGAAAAGTGATGCTCGCGGAAGTGATTTCGCCGCCTACTTCGTTTTCGGCGTTTTTATATCCGTTCAATGTGAGCGGACAAAACACATCGTAAACATCGCCGCATTCATCGCAAAAGAAATGCGTGTGATTAGAAGTGTCGATATCGTACCTTTCCCTGCCGGTGGCGCCGATTTTAACTATCTTGCCTTCCGCGCAAAGCTGTGCAAGATTGCGATAGACCGTTGCAAGGCTTATTTCCGGGTATTTTTCACGCACACGTTCATATACCATATCTGCCGTGGGGTGATCCCTTTTAGCGCCGAGCACTTCGCATATAGCATCGCGCTTGGTTGAATGTTTCATATCCCGCCTCCTCAATCAATAACGATAACGATTATTGCTTTTGCTTATGGTTATATATTAACATAAGATTTTTGGTTTGTCAATATGTTTTTTAAAGTTTTTTTGAGTTTTTTTATAATATAAAAATTTGCGAAATGAAAAGTGTTGTTGAATAATAAAAAAGTGCGCTTTCGCACACTTTTTTATTATTTAACACTTAACTTTTTTGTTTTTCCTACGGTATAACCTATCACAAACGCCGCAACCATAAAAATAAGATCGATATAAAGTCCAAATACGCCGATGGCAAAAACCTCGTAAAGGAATACGTCCACATAGGAAAAAAGTCCCATACCCAGAGAAGCATACAGCGCGACATCGGAAAGTGCATCAGCTTCAAGGCCTGTGAAGAAAAGCGTTACCGTATAGACGATCGCGCAGAGCATAGGGAAAGCATTTGCGGAAAAAACAGCTATTTTAAGTTCTACGCGGTGGTAAGCATAAGCATATCCGCAAGCGCCCCAACCAAAAACAGCAAGAATAAAAATTATTATTCCCGTGAAATGGAAACTTTCCGCTTTGATAAACGGAATAATGCCCGAAAGTATCAAAACATAGAGCGCCGTAGAGAACACGGGCGCAAGAGAAAGAAACCACACCCATATCGGTGTTTTCTTAGCCGTGTTCGTTTTTTTAATTGTGTTTGACATATTGTCCCCCTTTATATTTCTATAATTTTATTTAATGAAAAAGAATAAATGTATGCGTGGGCGCAATCAGTGCCTAACATCTCGCGGCAGGCATATTTATAGTAGCCTATCTGGCGAGAGTGTCTTTCGATAAGCACCTTTCGCGCTTCCTCGAACGGCATTTCACGCGGGAAAAAGTCCGTTTTATAATCCACAAGGATAAGCTCCCCGTTTTCATCGAAGAAAGCACAGTCTATAATTCCCTGCACCAAAAGCTTTTCGCCTTTAAGAGAGAGCTTTTTCTCCTCTTCGAGGGTGAAGTTTTCCGCAGGATAATTTATGATAAATCTTTTCTCGCGGTAAATGCGGGAGCTTTTTTTCATCTTTGCAGCAAGCTCGCTTTCAAAAAATCTTGCAAGCGCCCACCTATTTATAAGAGAAGCATCGTTCGGGAAAATAAATTTTTGCGCTTCCAAACGCTTTATTTCCCCCTCAATGCCGAGCTTCTCAACGGAATCAAACTCAAAAAACTGCATAAAGAGGTGCGTTGCATTGCCTCTTTTTGCACCCTTTTCCTCCTCTTCCGAAAGCATAAACTTTGGAACGGAAATTTTCGTCTCACGTTCTTCAAGCTCTGCCGACGTGTCGTGCTCATCGAGTACATCGGGGTAAAGGCGAGAAACGGAAAGCTTGGTCGGAACATCGGAAAGCGCCGCATTCGGATAAACAAAGGAAAAACGCTCCTCTATCATCTTTTTTGCCGCATAATAATTTATTTCGGATGTTTCCCCCACCGTTTTTTCGTAAGAAACGGGAGCTGTTTGCTCGTCCTCTGTGTGAGTATATATTTCCGCCGTACAAAGATCAGTTCTTCCCGCAACAGCAGGGAGTATCATTTCAAGATAATTTTTGGAATCAAGCGCGCTGTAAGGTGAGAAAAACCTTTCCTTGAGCGCAAAATACGGTGTTCCGTATTCGGGAAGTATATCGTATTTTTCGCGATTTTCTTCCACCTTGCCGCTTACCTCTCCCGTGACGAAAAGCATTTCCTTTGCACGGGTCAAGGCAACGTAAAGCACGCGAAGCTCCTCTTCGCAGGCGGAACGGGCTATTTTAAACGAAGCCGCCGCCCTTTGCGGCGTATTAACGCGCTCAAGGCCGTAATTCACCGCAATTTTGGGAACTATGCCAAGTTCCTTATCGATTATGGTGTCCGCCGCGGCATCGCGCTTATTAAGCGATGCGCCGCAAGCGCTTACAAAGCAAACAGGGTATTCCAAACCTTTAGATTGGTGGGAGGTAATTATCCGCACTGCGTTTGCGGAAGCGGTGGAGCCGGGTATGTCTATCTTCGTTCCATCCTCAATAACATCGGAAATAAAAGAAAGAAAATCATACACGCCCCTAAAAGCACTGCCCGAAAACGAGCGTGCGTAATTGTATAGCTGAATAAGGTTTGCGCGCGCCGCCTCTCGCTGTGCGTTATCGTCTGACACGGCAACCAGAGAGAGTATCTCTTTTTCAAGGTATATCTGCCATATAAGCTCGTCGCACGGCTTTGTGCGCGCACATTCACGGTATTTTTCATAATCCGAAAGGAAGCGCTTGCCTTTTGAAAAGTTTTTTTCTTCCGTAAATTTTCTCAAAGCATCAAAAAGAGTTCCCTCTTTGCTGTATCTTCGTATATAAACAAGCTCTTCAAGTGTTACGCCGTACAGCGGGCTTTTAAGCGTTGCCGCAAGGTATATGTCGCGCGCAGGGTTGTCTATCACGTTAAGGAGGGACACAACAAGCAATACCTCCGGGCTTTCGAAGAAAGCCTGTGTCGCAAGATCCTCACACGGGACACCTTGCTTTTCAAGTTGCGCTTTAAATGTAGGCGCACGGTTTTTGACCGAGCGAAGAATTATAACTATATCGGAAGGCTGTATGGGGGAGCCATCTCGCTTTTTTCCGCTTTTTATAAGCTGCGAAATTTTTTTAGCAACGTATTCCGCCTCCGGCTCCGTTTCCTCGCCAAGCTCTTTTAAGCAAACGGCAACATGAACACGCTGTGCGTGTTTGCCCGTGCCGTAAAGGCGCTCGTCCGCGCCATAAGCCATAATGCCGCCGCGCTGCATTTGAAGCTCGAACACGGCGTTGGAAAACTCCAATATCTCGTCCGTGGAACGGAAGTTTTGGGAAAGGAATACCTTTTGCTTTTCCGCCGTGTTTTCCGCGGAATATTTTTCGCTCGCGCCGATAAGATGCTCGAAAATGGAGGGGTCCGCACTTCTGAAAGCGTAGATGCACTGTTTTATATCGCCAACGACAAAGCGGTTGTTCCCTTTTGCAAGGGAGCAGAATATGCGGTCCTGCACCTCGTTTGTATCTTGATATTCATCTATATAAATTTCGTCAAAATCTTCCTGCATAGCAAGCGCAAGCGGCGTGGGCGAGCCATCCTCCGAAACCGTGAGCGCAAGAGCCTTATGCTCTATATCGGAAAAGGATATTGCGTGGCGTTCGCGCTTCTGCTCATCCAAGCGGCGCTTATAGAGCTTCATAAACTCATAGAGATCGCAAAGCGACATGCGAAGCATCTCGCGCCCCTTTTCGGAAGCATCCGCGCCGAAAACAAATATATCCTCGCAAAGCTTTTTGTACTCTGCTTTAAAATCATCTCGCGCTTCGCGGAAGAAAGCGACCTCCGGCGTCGGAACGTAACCGCGCGGCACTCTGCCAAGCTTTACAAAATCGTGACCGAGGAAAGAGGTACGTATCTCTTCAAATCCGCGCCTTGCCACGATTTTGTGCCGTATATCTTCAAGGAAAGAAGCATCATCCGCAAATGCAGGAACGTAGCCCATGACCTCATCATGCTCAGATGCGTATTCTGCCATAGCATCGAAAATGCCGACGTAATGAGCGCACATTTTATCTATATACGAAAGGACGGACTTGCCGAATTTCGTATTAGCAAAATCCACGCCCGATACCGAAAGCTCGTCTATTTGATCCTTCAAGGTTTCAATAAATCGTGCCGTGCTTGAAAGTTTATCGTATATATGGGAGACCGCCTCGGAAAGCGCTTCATCGTCGCCGGGCTTACCGAACGTGTCCGCAAACGCGGAAAAATCCGCGATATTCGCTTCATCCTTCTCTACCCTTCCGAAAAAGAAATCAGAAATAAGCTCATCCGCCACGTTTTTGCGAAGGAGCACGTCCTGCGTGTCCGAAAGCACGGAGAAATCGGACGGGAGAGATGCAAGCTGAAAATTCGCTTTTACAAGGGAGAGGCAAAAGCTGCTTATCGTGCTTATTTTCGAGCCCGAAAGCTTTACAAGCTGGCGCGAAAGATGCGTTGACTCGGGAAATTCAATAAGAGACGCGGAAAGTGCCGAGCGAATCTTTTCGCGCAGGTCTGCCGCCGCATCGTTTGTAAAAGTTACGACAAGCAAACGAGAAATATCCGCGCCGCCCATCAGTTTCTCTATTATTCTCTGGGTGAGCACCGCCGTCTTGCCAGAACCCGCCGCTGCAGAAACGGCAAGTGAGCAACCGCGCGCCTCTATTGCGCTTTGCTGGCTCGGTGTCCATTGTATTTTTTCCGCCATTTCTGCCTCCGTTAAAATAATATATATTTATTATAATAATTATTTGAAGTTATGTCAACTGAATTTGCGCCTGCAATATTCATAAACTCCTCTCTCACATCATATATTTCTACAGTATCTGAAATATGGGAGGAATTTACCTTGAAAGGTTCGGTGGAAGAAAGAGCGCTTTCGCTTGGCTCATACATAGCGGAAAACGGCGCTACCGTTCGCTCGGCGGCTAAAAAATTCGGCATATCAAAATCAACCGTACATAAAGATGTTACAGAACGCCTTGAAAAGCTTAACAAGGCTCTTTTCGACGAGGTCCGCGCGGTTCTTGACAAAAACAAAGCAGAACGCCATATGCGCGGCGGCGAAGCTACGAAGCAGAAATATATAAACATAAAGGAAGTATAGCAAAAAAACTCCCTGTGGAATACCACAGGGAGTTTTTTCGGAGAATTTGCACACGAAAAGAGTGTTATTTTTCCTCTGATTTGCCCCCGCAACAACAAGAGTGTTCGCTATTACCTGCCCCGCAACAAGATTTGCCGCAAGAGCCACTGTCGGGGCAGCCTATGCATTTTTTACCGCTTTTCTTTGCTTTAATTATATAGGCGAGGGCACCGCCGACTATAAGCACGATAACAGCTATTATAATGATATTTTTGATCATAATTTTAATTAAGCTTTAACGCTTGCTTTGGAAACACCGTTAAGAGCATATTCTGCTTTAAGGTTTTTATTCTTTCTGATGATAAGAGCTGTGAATACAGCAGCAATACCGAGCACGAGAGCCCAACCAACGATAGGCATCCAAACGGCACCGAAAGAGCCACCTGTGAAGAGTGTGCCGAAGAAGAATACGAGGAAACCAACGGAATAGCCTACCGCAAACTGAAGGCCGATACCTGCCCAGAGCCACTTAGCACTCTTCATTTCGGAGTTCATGGCACCGATAGCTGCAAAGCAAGGAGGTGTAAAGAGGTTGAACATAAGGAACGCAAGAGCCGCAACAGCTGTAATACCGCCGAACTGAGCAGAGCCGATAGTTGCGCCTTCGATAAGTTCAAGATCTTCATTGATAAGAGTTTCAAACATAAATACAGTTGCAAGAGTGGAAACTACGCATTCCTTAGCGATGAAGCCTGTAAGTGTCGCAGCAGCAAGCTGCCAGAGAACAACGCCAACGATAGGAGCGAATATGTAAGCAAAGGGAGTTGCTATTGTTGCAAGAATAGAATTTGCAGGGTCTTCAACAGCCCGTAAGTTCCAGCCGTATGTCTGCATCATATAAACAACAAAGTTACATACGAGAATGATCGTACCTGCTTTTACTATGTAAGCCCAACCTCTCTGGCACATAGACTTGAATGCAAGCCAAAAAGAAGGAGCTTTGTATTCCGGAAGTTCGATAATGAAGAAGGATTTTCTTACCTTGTGACCTGTGAGGCTGTTAACAAGAAGAGCGCAGAGAAGAATAAGGATAATACCGGCGAAATACATCGTTACGCCTACCCATTCGGCATTTTCAAAAAATGCGCCCGCAAACAGAGATATAACAGGAAGCTTCGCGCCGCAAGGCATAAATGGTGTGAGCATTGCCGTTGCTCTGCGTTCACGTTCATTTCTGATCGTACGGCAAGCCATAACACCGGGGATAGCACAACCTGTACCAATGATAAAGGGGATAACGGATTTACCGGAAAGACCGACCTTTTTGAAAATAGGGTCGAGAACAATAGTTGCACGAGCCATATAGCCGCAGTCTTCAAGGAGAGCGATAAGGAAGTACATTACCATTACGAGAGGGAGGAAGCCAACAACCGCGGAAACGCCCTCTATAATACCTTCAAGAATGATAGCTTGAAGTATTTCGTGAGCACCGGACATCCATCCGGCAACGATTTCTTTGAACCAACCGATGCAGTCAACAAGGCCCCAAATATGGTATCCGTTTGAAAGGTCATAACCCTCTGCAAACCAAGCACCGGGACCCGCCTGTGATATCCAGAACACAGCCCACATAACAAGCGCGAAAATCGGGATACCTATCCATTTATTCGTAAGAACAGCATCGATCTTATCCTGAAAATTCTTCTCTTTTGTTAATACTTTACGTGTTTCAACAGAAGATACGATTCCGTTTACGAAATCGAAGCGTTTTCTGTCCGCTGCTTCAACAACAGCTTTGTCTGTAAGATCGATATCGCCCTGAACATAAGGCGCGGATTGAGGTTTTCCCGCAGCATCAACAGCAGCTTCAACAACTTTTTTAAGTCCGTCTCCCTTAGTAGATGTTGTTTCCACAACAGGACATCCGAGTTTTTCGGAAAGAAGCGCTGTGTCTATCTTTGTTTCTTTCTTTTGGTTAAGATCTGCTTTGTTGAGCGCAACAACAACGGGAATTCCAAGCTCCAAAAGCTGCGTTGTGAAGAACAAGCTACGGCTCAAGTTCGTAGCATCAACGATGTTTATGATAACATCGGGTTTTTCGTTCTTAACGTAAGCGCTTGTTATGCTTTCCTCGGAAGTAAAGGGCGACATAGAGTATGCACCGGGAAGGTCAACCGCAATAAGCTCCGTTTCTCCTTTGTAAAAGCTCTTTTTGATAGGGTGAGTTTTCTTTTCAACGGTAACGCCTGCCCAGTTTCCGACCTTTTCGTTTCTGCCGGTCAAAGCATTGTACATAGTAGTCTTACCGCTGTTAGGATTACCCGTTAAGGCAATTCTCATCTTTGTATCCTCCTAAAGTAAATATATAAAATAAAATTTATTTTTACAGACTCGAGCTGTGAAAATACGTAAAACGCAGTTAGGCTTTGCTAACCCGATCGTTTTAAAAAAAGTAACTCTCATTTGTTACTTTTTTTAATTCAAAAGTTGAAGATTTTGGTGCAAACTTATTCCTTAACAATAATCGCTTCCGCAAGCTGCATATCTATATTATATCTTCCATCTTTTATGGAAACAACGCAACCGCTTTTTCTTTTCGCAATTACAGTAATAGCTTCACCGCTGTAACATCCCAAAGAGAACAAAAACGCATCAAGTTCTTCATCATCAGTCTCTATTCTCTGAACGATGTACTCTTTTCCTTCAATCGCAGCAGTTAAATTCATTTTCATTATCTCCCGATATATTTACTAAATGAATTAGCAGAGGCTAACCAACACTCTGCGGAAAAGTTAGCTTGCACTAACTTCATAAATACTTTACCACCGTTACATCAATTTGTCAATAGTTTTTTTACATTTTTTTGCTGAAAACAAAAAAATGTAGCCGCAACTAACCGACGAAAAAAAGAAGAAGCAAAGCTTCCCCTTTTTCCCAATATTCGGTTATTATTCTGTTGAAATAACGGCTTTTCTTATAAAATGAATATGCGGTGCCATTATCTTTTCAAATTTATAGGTAAAGTAATCTTTATCCATCTTGCTCGCTATAAGAGCCACAAATTTATTGTCCAGAGCCTCGCCCAATATGTCGTTTGCACACTTCGCCACAAATCCGGCACCGGGATCTTCCTCTGCAACGCAGATCATTTCATTGTCTTCAAAAAAGAACTTCATAATGCGAGAGCACGGAGTTTCAATGAAATCTATTCTCACAACAAGCACAGGGCGCATATCCTCGTCTTGCGCATACCTTGCAAAAGCACAAACGGTAAACTTTTCCCCGTGAAAATAAAGCTCTGTTTTCTCTCCCGACATAAGCCCTGCGCGGAAATTATGCGTTTCATCATTTTCTTCAAAAGTTATATTTACCGCACACGCTTCCTTATCAAGAGCAAAGTTTATATGCTTTGTTCCCTTGGTATAATTATTTTGTGAAACCTGAAGTATTGCCGGCATAAGCCCGAAAGATGGTGCATCCGCATCATCCGTATCAAAACTTCCGTAAAAAAGCTTTTCAAGAGAAGCAAAAATCTTTGCTTTACTTGCAAGGCGCGTCTTTCCTCCGCCGAACGCCAAGGTCTTTTTAAGCCTTGCAAGCTTCATTTGCTCTATCTTATCCTGAGGTATTTTTTCAGGAAAGATTTTTGAAAAAGTTGTGAGCGTTATATCGTAATAATTGCTCTGTTGGAAAAGCTCTCCGTTGCCTGCATTGGAAACTATGGTGATTCCGTTGTTTTTGAAGCAGAGGACGTTTTGCCCCAACATTCCGTTAAAGAGAAACGTATCCGTTTCCCTGCCCACCCATATTTGATAACCATAGTTGAACGCGCCCGCATCAAGCGGAACTTTTGCGTGAGCCGTTGTTGCATCATCAAGATATTCTTTCGAAACAAGGCGTTTGCCGTCCCAAACCCCACCGTTCAGCACAAGAACGCCGATCTTCGCCATATCTTCGGGGCGTATATAGAGCCCCCATCCGCCTTTTTCAACACCCATCGGACATTTTTCCCAAGCTATATCGGTAATTCCGAGCGGGTCAAAAAGACGTTCTTTTAAATATTCGGAAAGGTGCTTTCCGCTCTTTTTATAAACTATCGCGGAAAGTATATATGTGTTAAGACTATTATACGAAAATTCCGTTCCGGGCTTTGCGTTTGTTGCGGAAGAGAAAAAGCTTTTGAGCCAGTTCGTGCTTGCAAAGGACTCCGCTTCATTAAATACAATACCCGTCTGCATAGTAAGAAGGTCGCGCACGGTTATATCGGATGTACGGAGCTTATCTATAACGCTTATTCTGTCTTCAAAAATATCCGCGGCGCGTTCGGAAAGTGAAAGTTTACCTTCATCAATAAGCATACCTATGGCTATGGATGTAATGCTCTTGCACGCAGAAAACGTCATCTTCGGCACCGTTATATCCTGACCGCCGAAACTGCATTCAAAAATAACTTTATTGCCGCGAAGTATCATTATATTGTGCATATTAAGACTTTTGTCAGCCACGATTTTTTCTATATATCCGCGTATAGTCTCGGAAGAGACGCCCATTTCCTCTGGGGCAACACGCTCAAATCCGTTTTTGATGCCCGTTATCTTTATTTCCGGCTTCTGCGGTAACGTTTCTATTATCGGAACGGTAGCACACTTAGAATCCATAAAATTTGTTACGTGGGTCGCCAAACGATTTATAACATTAAGATTCATAACAAACCTCCTGCTCCTTTTGCTCAAAATAAATTATAGCCTGCTTCTATTACAATTATATATCAAGGAAGAAAACTTTGTCAATCTCATAAATCAACTCCGAAAATTGTTTACAATTCCTTAAGAAAAACGAAAAAACTTCCCTTTTGCAAGGGAAGTTTTTTATACTATTCAATTAGCCGGCTGTTTTTTCGTCTTCGGGATTAGTTGTCACAACTGTTGTAGCGAGATATTCAACGTAGTTGTTGAGGTAAGCCTTCTTGAAGTCTGTAGCGCCCCAGAAGTTTGTTTCAAGGTCAGAAAGACCGCTTGTGACGTAAGCTTCGGAATTGAAGATCACAGGAACAACGGGAGCGTCCTTGAGAAGAAGCTCTTCTGCCTGGTGGAGAAGTTTAGCTTTTTCTTTCTGAGAGCCTGCCGCAAAAGCGGATGAGATAAGAGCATCGTATGCTTCGCTTTCATAACCGGAAATGTGAGGAAGTGCTGTATATGTTACGTTGGAAGTTGTATCTGTTTCCAAAACTCTGCCGCTATAGGATTTAGCAAAGCCTGCAAGTGCATATACAGGGTATGCGGACATCATCTGGTAGTCAAGACCGATAACATCGTACCGACCGTTTGCATAAACTTTTGCGTGTTCTTCTGCTGTAACACCCTTAAGAACAACCTTAAAGCCGAGCTGTTCCCAAGCCTGTTTTGCATATGTAGCAACTGTCTTTTCCTTGCTCATATAGCCAAAGCCGTTTTCTGTGGAAGCGGACTGGTAGCTGTCGTTTACAACGTCTTTGATATAGTAGAGATAGATTTCTTCATAATCTGCGGGGTTTACGCCTGCTTCTGTAAGAGCGTTCTGTGCAGCTGTTATATTAGCGGAAGCGGAAAGAACGTCACCGCCTTCTTTACGGAAAGATGTACCCTTCTTTGTATTGAAGATCATAGAAGGAATAAGACCGGTAGCCGCTTTGGAGCCGTTTCCGAGTGCATCTGCGATAGCTGTTCTGTCAAGCGCAATAGACAGAGCGTATCTTACAGCGGCATTGGAACCGATCGCGGAGCTTGTATTGAAATAATAAGAATATGTGGATGCAATATCCTTATATTTAACATCGGAAGATTTGAAGTTACCGAGCACCGATGCTGTGAGATTTGATACGTAGAAAAGTTCTGCCTCGGATACGAGAGAGATAATGTCTTTTTCCGCATCGGGAGCATATACTACGCCCTTATCAAGGGGTTCAGCATAGTGGAAGATGATTTGGTAAGGTGTAACATACTTATCGAGAGCTTCCGTGTTTGTCTGCTGAGAGAGGTAGTAGTATGTGCTTCTTTCAAGAATGATCTCTTCACCAACGTTGCCGGAGAATTTCTTAACCTTGAATGCTCCGTTTGTAGAAAGGTCACTGCTCTTTTTGGACCAAGTGTCGGCGTATGTTTTTACTTTCGTTTCACGAACGGGAACTAGCGCAAGGCTTGCAAGGCTGTAGAGGAATTCATCAATGTCTGCGCCGTCCTCAAACTCAATAGTCATTTTATCTTTCGCTGTGGAATAAATACCGATATCGTCTTCACCTATGTTACCCATTTTACGGTCGTAAGCACCCTTGATGCAGAAAAGCATAGCAGCCGCAGGGGAGTCAAACGTAGGATCAAGGATACGCTTCCAAGCGTAGATAAGGTCGTTTGTCTGTACAAGAGAGCCATCGCTCCAATAAGTTTCATTGATGGTGATATCCATTTCGGTAACACCTGTTTTGTGATTTTCGGAAACCTCATACTCTTTCATAAGAGCTTTGCTGAGTTTACCGTTTTCATCCACTTTCATCAAACCTTCGAAAATAAGGCTGAGGATCTTGGATGTGCTCTCATCCGTATAAGCAATAGCGGGATCGAGGTCATATACTTTTGTACCAATATAAACATCGATCTTTGCGCCTTTGCCGTTGGGATCATCGTCCTCTATCTGTGTACAGCCTACAAAACAGATAAGGCACATTGCGAGAGCCAAAGCAAGAGATAAAATTTTCTTCATTTTAACGAACCCTCCAAGTTTCTTGTCTATATACCGTTGCGCCGGTAATAATGCGATTATTTGTCTCTATAATTATATCACTTATTACCCCCATAAATCAAACCTTATTTTCATAATATTTAATCTTTGTTGAGTTTTCACTAATTCGAGTCCCGAACTTATTTATTTTTCACAATCATTTTTTCCCCTTCAAGTAATTTTTCGTACTTCTTTTTGCAAAAATACTCGTTTTTGCCTTGCACATATAAATAATTTGTAGTATAATACAAAATTATGATAGTAATCTAAACACAACATCACATACTAATCGGAGAAAAACATGACTGAATTCAAACACAGCGTAGCTTCTTCCCTTAAAGAAAGTATTGCCGCACTTTACCCTGCGGCGACCATTTCGGAAGAAGAAATTTTCGGTATGCTCGAATACCCTCCGGACGACGCTATGGGCGACTTGGCGTTCCCTTGCTTCAAGCTCTCCCGCGTGCTCCGCGCAGCCCCCCCAAAGATTGCGGCAACGATCTTTGAGCATCTTTCGGGCAACATTCCCTCCTGCGTAGAGAAAGCGCAGATCGTCGGCGGTTACATCAACTTTTTCGCCTCCGTCGAATTTTTTACAAAAAATATCCTTGCAGGAGTTGCACAGAAGGGTGCAGACTTCGGCAGAACAAACGTAGGTGCAGGCAAAACTGTCGTTCTCGACTATTCCTCCCCCAACGTTGCAAAACCCTTCCACATCGGTCACCTCGGCACAACGGTCATCGGCCATTCCCTCAAGCTTCTTCACGAGTATCAGGGCTATGATTGCATAGGCATCAACCATCTTGGCGACTGGGGTACGCAGTTCGGCAAGCTTATCGTTGCTTACCGCAAATGGGGCAGCCGCGAAGATATTGAAAACGGCGGTATCGACAAGCTCGTTGAGCTTTACGTTAAATTCCACGAAGAAGCCGAAAAAGACCCCGCCCTTGCAGACGAAGCAAGAGCCGAATTTACAAAACTCGAACACCACGATGAAGAAAACCTCGCCCTTTGGAGATGGTTTATCGACATTAGCCTTGCGGAATACAAAACAACCTACGACCAACTCGGCATAACTTTTGACAGCTACAACGGTGAAAGCTTCTACACGGACAAAATGCCGGAGCAGATTCAGGTACTCAGAGATAAAAATCTTATGAAAATCGACGACGGCGCGTCCATCGTTGACCTTTCCGAATACAATATGCCCCCTTGCCTTATCCTCAAGCGCGATGGCTCCACTCTTTACCCCACGCGCGACATTGCGGCGGCTGTTTACCGCAACAGAACGTACAACTTTGATAAGTGTATCTACGTTACCTCCGCAGGGCAGTCCCTCCACTTCGCGCAGTGGTTCAAGGTAGTTGAGCTTATGGGTTACGATTTCGCTCCCAAGCTCTACCACGTTCCTTACGGCACAGTAAGCATAAACGGAGAAAAGCTCGCCACAAGAACGGGCAACGTCATCCTCCTGCGCGATCTCTTTGCCGTTGCAATAGACAAGGTTCGCTCCATTATGGAAGAAAAGAACCCCAATATGCAGAACAAGGACGAAGCGGCAGAAGCTGTCGGCGTTGGCGCGATCGTATTCTACTACCTTGCTGCAAACCGTGTGCGCGACATCAACTTCGTTATGGAAGACGCGCTCGACTTTAACGGCAACACAGGTCCTTACGCACAGTACACCTACGCAAGAACCTGCAGCATTATAAACAAGCTCGGTGAAAGCGCAAACGTAACGCTTCCCGAAAACGTGGAAAACCTTGAAAAAGCGGAGCGCGACCTTATCAAGACATTCTCCCTCTTCCCCGAAAAGGTGGAGGAAGCCATCGACGGCATGGAGCCCAGCGTAATTACGCGCTATATCCTCGATGTTTGCGGTGCTTTCAACAGATTTTACCAGGCTTGCCCCATCGCGACGTGCGAAGATGCGGATAAAAAAGCGGTTCGTATCGCGCTCACACGCGGCACGCGCGACATTCTCGGCAAGGCTCTGGAGCTCATCTGCATCAAGCACCCCGAAAAAATCTGACTTACTTTTTCTTTCAGAGATTTGCTCGAAAAAAACCGTATTTTTTCGCAAAACCCATCGTCTAATCACAGGGGAGGGCCCCCTACCGTAATATTCATCATTCATCGTTTATTATTCATTTTTAAAATTATATAAAAGGAGATATTCCAATGTCAGGACATAGCAAATGGAAAAATATTATGCATAAAAAAGAGAAGACCGACGCACAGCGCGCCAAAGTCTTCACAAAGATAGGCAAAGAAATGGCTATCGCAGTTAAGGAAGGCGGTCCCGATCCCGTTTCCAATGCAAAGCTCCGCGACCTTATTGCCAAGGCAAAAGCAAACAATGTGCCTAACGATAACATCGAACGTGTTATCAAAAAAGCAAGCGGCGCAGATGCCGTTGCATACGAAGAGATCGTTTACGAAGGCTACGGTCCCTCCGGTGTTGCCGTTATCGTTGAAGCGGCAACAGACAACAAGAACAGAACAGCGGGCGAAGTTCGCCACTACTTCGATAAATTCGGCGGCAAGCTCGGCGTTACAGGCTCTGTAAGCTTTATGTTCTCCTCCAAGGGCGTTATCATCGTTGCGGAAAATGACGAATACGGCGATAAAGTTGTCGACGGCGACCAGCTTATGGAAGACGCTCTCGAATGCGGCGCGGCAGACTTCGCGGAAGAAGACGGCCTCTACGAGATCTACACAGAGCCGGACGATCTTTCCGCTGTTTGCGAAGACCTTGAAAAGAAAGGATACAAATTCGAATCCGCCGAAGTTGAAAAAGTTCCCGCAACATATGTTTCCCTTACAACGGACGACGACAGAAAGTTTATGAACCTTCTTCTCGAAAACCTTGAAGAAGACGAAGACATCGTTAACGTTTGGCACAACTGGGACGAAGAATAACCTGCTTTCTTGATAAAATAAGCTTTAATTGGCAAATTGGGGCGCGAGAAATAAAACAAAGTTTATAATTTCGTTATTGCGCGCTCAGTAAAAAATGGCAAAGCAAATGACCTCCGCGGGATTCCGTATATTTTTTGCGAGCCCAAGCGAGTGAAAAATATGCGGTAGCGGAAAACGAACCTTTCCGAATTTCGCCAACCGATAAACCTGCAAGGTTTTTGCTTCTTTTTGCAACTTTTTCTTTCAAAAAGAAAAAGTTGACCGAATATGCGATCTATCCCTGCAAAAATCACCATAATTTTTGCATCCACATCCCCCCTCATCCACACAATCTAACCGAAAGGCAGACGAATAAACAATGATCATCGATAACAAATACCCCCAGGCATTCCGCAGTATGTTCCGCGAATATGATATCCGCGGCAAGGTTTGCCCCGAAGAACTCTCCGACGAAAACGTTTACAAAATAGTAAGCGCATACGCAAAATACCTCAAGAAAAGATCTATCACAAGAGCCGTTGTCGGCTACGACAGCCGTTCCTGTTCCCCCGCTTTCGCAAAAGCGGCTACAAACGCTCTTCTCGACAACGGTGTTGACGTGTTCTACACAGGTCTTTCCCTCTCTCCCGTAACTTATTTTGCGCAGTATCACCTTTCCTGCGAAGGCGCTGTTATGATTACAGCGAGCCACAACCCCGACGGTTGGTCCGGTTTCAAATTTGCAAACGGATATTCCAAAACTCTCGAACCCGACGATATTAAGGAAGTATATTCCCTCCTCGACCTCCCGAACGAAGGCGAAAAAGGCAAATACGAAGAAGTTGACGTGCGCGATGCTTATATTGAAGCAGTCGTTTCCCGTATCCATATGGGTCCCAAGAAGCCCCGTGTCGTTCTTGATGCGGCAAACGGCGGTGCAGGCGTTTTCGTTTACGAAGTTTTCCAGCGCCTCGGCTGTATGACATTCCAGCTCAACATTGACCCCGACACTTCCTTCCCCCACTACTTCCCCAACCCCTCCGAACTTAAAGGCAGACAGAGAATGAAAGAGATGATCCTTCACCCTTACATTCACGCAGACATCGGTCTTTCCTTTGACGGCGACGGCGACAGAATCGGCGTTATCGATGAAAAAGGCAACAACGTATGGAGCGATACTGTTCTTGCGCTCATCGCAAAACAGCTCCTTGAAAAAACTCCCGGCGCTAAGGTCATCTACGACGTAAAATGCTCCAAGGCGCTCACAGACGTTATCGAAGCCAACGGCGGCAAGGCTATTATGTGGAAGACGGGTCACTCCTATATCAAAGCAAAGATGCACGAAATGAACGCAGAGCTCGCGGGCGAGCGCAGCGGTCACATCTTTATGGGCGGCGAAGATTGGTACGGCTTTGACGATGCTACGTTCGTTGCAGCAAAGCTTGTTGAATTTCTCTCCCACCAGGATGCAACAGTTTCCGAAATTGTTGACACGTTCCCCAAATACGTTACTTCCCCAGAGATCAAAGCACACTGCCCCGACGAAAAGAAATACGGCATTATCGATGAGATCACAGAAAAGATCAAAGCCGATTTTCCCGGCAAGGTTTGCGACATCAACGGTGCGCGCGTTGAATTTGACGACGGTTGGGGTCTTATCCGCGCTTCCTCCAATATGCCCGAGCTCGTTCTTATCTTTGAAGCTACAACAAGAGAACGTATGCTTGAGATCCGCGAGCTTATAAAGAGCTACACACGCCAGTATCCCGATATCTCTGACAAATGGGATAACGACGTAGAGTAAATATCTTGTTTTCAAAAAGAAATAATTTTGGCAGTCGGCTGTAACAAGCCGACTGTTTTTTGCAAAAATAACAATAACTTTTTCTTGTTTAAAGAAAAAGTTACAAAAAGATAAAAAAGCCCTTCGCTTTACCCGCTATCAAAAGTTATAATGGTTCGTTGTCGGCTACCGCGTAATTTTCACTCGCAAGCTCGCAAAAACCACGTGGA
Organism: Clostridia bacterium; assembly: GCA_017621475.1. Taxonomy (GTDB): domain Bacteria; phylum Bacillota; class Clostridia; order Oscillospirales; family CAG-272; genus UMGS731. The sequence goes on along the minus strand of JAGATA010000029.1, from coordinate 27,084 downwards.
ATGCGCCGAGTTCATTTGCTCTGCTGCTTTTAATCAAGCGCGTAATAATAAAATTAAATTTTAACGCAAAAAATCACGCGTTTTAGTCCTAAACTTCGAAAAAGTTGTTTCTTTTTATTTTCAAAACCCCTGTTCATTTTGCGGAAAATGTGATAAAATATATTAAATAATGTTTTATTCCTCGGAGCGTGAAATTATGACAAAAAGAGAAATTGCCGTAAAAAGAATAAAGGAGCTTCGCGAAGCGATAGACCGAGCCGCAAAGCTTTATTACGTTGACGATTCCCCCGAAATTTCGGATTATGAATACGATATGATGTTCAGAGAGCTTTCGTTGCTTGAAGAAAAATTTCCCGAATATATAACAGAAGATTCCCCAACACGCAGAGTTGGCGGCAAAGCCCTTTCAAAATTTGAAAAGGTTACGCACACCGTGCGTATGGGCAGCCTTTCGGACGTTTTCTCTTTTGCCGAGACGGAAGATTTTCTTACAAAGATAGCGGATACGCTCGGCTATGACACAGCGTTCTCTGTCGAGCCGAAGATAGACGGTCTTTCCGTTTCTCTCGAATACCGCGACGGCAAGCTTACCGTAGGCTCAACTCGCGGCGACGGTATCGTGGGCGAGGACGTAACGGAAAACCTCAAAACGATAAAAACGATTCCCCTTTCGCTTCCCGATAAGCTCCCGCTTCTGGAAGTGCGCGGAGAAGTATTTATGCCTCGAAAGAGCTTTGCAAAGCTCAACGCGGAATGCGAGGAAACAGGCACGAAGACCTTTGCAAATCCGCGCAACGCCGCGGCAGGCTCGCTTCGCCAGCTCGACTCCAAAATAACCGCCAAACGCGGGCTTGACATATTCGTCTTCAACATTCAGCGCATAGAGGGAAAAACATTCGCCTCCCACACGGAAAGCCTTGATTACCTCGTTTCCCAAGGCTTCCACGTTATAACGGACAGAAAAAAACTTTGCGGCACACAAAACATCCTAGACCGCATAAACGAGCTCGGCGCTATCCGTCCCAAGCTTCCCTACGATATAGACGGCGTTGTTATCAAGGCGGACGACCTTGCCGAGCGTGTTGAGATAGGAGAAAACACCAGCACGCCGAAATGGGCGGCGGCATACAAGTTCCCACCTGAACAAGCCAAGACAAAGGTGGAAGATATCGTAATACAGGTTGGGCGCACAGGCGTTCTCACGCCGAAGGCGCTACTTACCCCTGTTCGCGTGGCAGGCTCCACCGTCAGTGCCGCAACGCTTCACAATATAGATTTCATCACGGAAAAAGATATACGCATAGGTGACAAGGTAATACTTCAAAAAGCGGGTGACATCATCCCCGAAATAGTTTCCGTATGTAAGGAAGAACGCACCGGCACGGAAGCTCCGTATAAAATGCCGACAATCTGCCCCTCTTGCGGTGAAGCCGTGTACAAAGATGCAGACGAAGCCGCCACAAGATGCACGAACAACACCTCCTGCCCGGCTCAAATAGAGCGCAGTATCGAGCATTTTGCTTCGCGCGATGCTATGAATATAGAGGGTATGGGCCCCGCCGTTGTAAAGCTCCTCATCAGCGCGGGGCTTATCTCCAAGGTTTCGGATATATACAGACTTCGCACAGAGGATGTGGAAAACCTTGAACGTATGGGCAAAAAGAGCGCAGAGAACCTTATAAAAGCCATCGAAGGCTCCAAAACGCGCGGTCTTGATAAGCTTATCTTCGCGCTTGGCATCCGCAATGTAGGCGAAAAGGCAGCAAAAAGCCTTGCACTTCGCTTCGAAGATATAGAAAAGCTCTTTTCTGCCACGTCAGAAGACATTATCGCAATAGATGACTTCGGCGCGGTTACGGCGCAGGATGTTGTAAGCTTCTTTTCACATCCGCAAACGCGCATTTTCGTCGATGAGCTTATCTCCTGCGGCGTTACGACAAAGTACGAAAGCGAAAAGAAAGGCGATTTCCTCGCAGGACTCACGTTCGTGCTGACAGGCACGCTTCCCACGCTTTCACGTGCCGAGGCAAGCGCAATGATAGAAAGCTTCGGCGGTAAATGCTCCGGTAGCGTTTCGAAGAAGACGAGTTTCGTTCTTGCAGGCTCGGAAGCAGGATCCAAGCTTACAAAAGCCGAAAGCCTGGGAATAAAAATAATAGATGAAGAAAAATTTCTTTTAATGATAGAGGAACAAAAGATATGACATACGATTTTTACGATCACGTTAAGATTTACGTTAAAGCGGGCGACGGCGGCAACGGTGCCATCGCCTTTCACAGAGAAAAATATATATCCCACGGCGGCCCCTCCGGCGGTGACGGCGGCAACGGCGGCAATGTGGTAATTGCTATCGCACAGGGCGTGAATACACTCCTCGCGTACAAAAACAAACGCAAATTTATCGCCAGAAACGGCGAAAACGGTATGAGCGAGAAATTTCACGGTGCAAACGCTGAAGACCTTGTGCTCTACGTTCCCGAAGGCACAGTCATCAAAGATGCCAAAACAGGCAAAGTTATCAAGGATATGAGCGGTTGCGAGCCTTTCGTCGTTGCACGCGGCGGCAAGGGCGGTTGGGGTAACACACACTTCGCGACGCCCACGCGCCAAGCGCCCCGTTTTGCAAAAACAGGATACAAGGGAGAGGAACGCGAAATTCTCCTCGAGCTTAAAATGCTTGCAGATGTTGGCTTTGTTGGGCTTCCCAATGTTGGCAAATCCACGCTTCTTTCTATGATAAGTGCGGCACGCCCGAAGATAGCAAACTACCACTTCACAACGCTTGCGCCTATGCTCGGTGTTGTTTCCACGGGGGATGGCGACGGTTTTGTTGCGGCGGACATTCCGGGACTTATCGAAGGTGCTTCCGAGGGTATTGGTCTTGGCCACGAATTTTTGCGCCACGTTGACCGCTGCCGCTTGCTAGTTCACGTTGTTGACGTTGCGGGCACGGAAGGCAGAGACCCCATCGACGATATAAAGACCATCAACGCAGAGCTTGCAAAATACAGCGAATCCTTGGCATCGCGCCCGCAGATAATTGCCGCAAACAAATGCGACGTGCTTCCCGAGGACGCAGACCTTACGGATTTCGAGGAATTTTGCGAAATGCTCGGCTATGAGATAGTTTACATCAGCGCGGCTACAAAGCACAATACAACGCTCCTCTGCCACAAGGTTGCAGAAAAGCTCAAAGATCTTCCTCCGCTTACCATTTACGAAACGGAACAATCCATCGACGAGCCCCGTGACCTTGCAGAGCTTGACCCCTGCGACATCACCGTTACGCGCGAAGACGGCGTATTCGTTGTTGAGGGCGAATGGCTTGAAAACTTTATGCGCGGTATCAACCTTGACGACCGCGAAAGCCTTATGTATTTCGAGCGCACGCTCCGCACGACGGGCATTATCGAAAAGATGCGTAAGCTCGGTATTGCAGACGGCTCCGAGGTTGAAATATACGGTCTTGAATTTGACTTTGTTGACTAATGATCGGATTAAAAACGGGAGGAGCAAGCCCCTCCCCTACCGAATAAGACAAAAAGCTCCTTGCTTTCGCAAGGAGCTTTTCTATGTTTAAATTTTACTTAATATTCTGAATTCAGTGCGCCCTATGGAGCCGTCAGAATATTCAACGACCAATCTGTAACTTCCGGGGGTGAATTCATACGCGGATGTCAAATTATTTTCAAGGTAGATAAGCCCTGCAAGCCTTTGCTTGGAAACCTGTCGAAGCTTTGCTCCGTCAAACTCAAAGGGTATGCGCTCCCAACGGCTGTTTTCTCCCCCGGTTATCGGCTGATATATACTGCCGAAGTTTTTTGTAACGTATCGGTCATACAGCTTATCGTAATTTTTTTCGATAAATATAGCTTCGCAGCTTGCAACCGGGTCACCAAATGTATTTTTTATAGTACACACAATGTATTTTGGAACTTGTGAAAATTCCTCTTTGTTTAAGTAAATTTTTTGAAAAGAGGAGTCAGGTATTCTGTAGTTTGAAATATTTGTTTTTGAAGTGTCGATTGTTTTTACATCGGTTGCTTTTATATTTAAAGAGCAAAGGAAACAAAGGCAAACAGAGAATACAATCAATAAACTTATGACTTTCTTCATAAAAGTAATTTACCTTTCTATATAAATTTTCATTACACAATTTTAATACAAGCAATATTTTCCGTCAACATATCAAAAGCTAAATTAAAAATATGTTAACAATTTGTTTGTAAGCATTATTTTTATTTCTCTCTACTTTTTATACGATTTAAAATTCAAAAATCCTTGCGAAAAACGCAAAATAATTTAATTATTTTTTGCAAAAAACATTCTCTTTGAAAATTCTCAAAAAAGCATCCCATCCTCCTTGTAAAATGTTTCATTCTGTGGTAAAATAAAATTTAATGTGTGACTTTTTATATCATTTATTTTGGAGGTGCACCTTGAAATATCTTAAAAAGAAAGAAGCGAGCCTTCTCATACTCGGATGTTGGCTCGTTTACACCGCCGCATACATCGGCAGGCTTGATTACTCCGCAAGTATGGTAAAGATAATTTCCGAGCTTGGTATCACGAACGACCATGGCGGTCTTGTTTATTCCTGCTTCGCGCTTACATACGGCATAGGTCAGCTTTTAAACGGTATTCTCTGCAAGCGCTACAACCCCAAATTCGTTATAACAGGCGCTCTCTGCGTTTCCGCCATTGTCAACGTATTCATGCCCCTTGCCGGCGATTACCGCGTTATGGCGGCGCTTTGGCTTGTAAACGGCATAGTTCAATCCATGCTCTTCAGCATTCTTATACGCACTCTCTCCCGCAATATCGCAAGCCACACCATAAGCAAAGCTATCTACGTTATGAGCTCTACGGTTGCCGCAGGTACGGCATCCGCATACGGTCTTTCCGCGCTTTTCGTAGCACTCGATATGTGGAAAGTAACATTCTTTGTTGCCGCTGCACTCCTCGTTGCCGCCGCAATAACCTGGGTATGCATCATGACCCGTGTTGAAAATGCTATCAAAAACAGTGAAACGGAAGAAGACGAGCTTGCCGCGCTCAAAAAAGACACAAACGCCGCTATTTCCGGCAAAAGCTCTATTGGCGGTATCTTTATTGCAACGCTCATATTCGTTGCTGTAACGGCTATTGCCAACGGCTTTATCAAGGATGGTGTAAACAATTGGCTTCCCAAAATTCTTCGCGATGAGTTCGGCGTTGCGGATTCCCTTTCCATAATACTTACGCTTCTGCTTCCGCTTTTCTCTATTCTCGGTTCTATCATTGCAAGAAAACTTTACATCAAGCTCAAAAACCACCTCTTTATCAATGGTATTTTCTATACGGTTGCATTCACACTTGCGCTCACCGTATATCTTATCTATCCGCTTCGCACGGTTGCGTTCACGATGGTGCTGTTCATCGGACTTGCTTGTATGATGGCGGCTATCAACAACGTAATCACAAGTATGTTCCCACTTGACAACAGAGATAAGATGGATTCGGGACTTCTTGCGGGGCTTCTCGATACCCTCTGCTACGTCGGCTCCTCCGCCGCAGGCACGCTACTCGGCAAAATGTCGCAGAGCCTCGGTTGGGAAAGCGTTCTTATGACGCTCTTTATCTTCGCGGGCGTTTCCGCGGCGATATGCCTTTCCTTCTCCGTTTTTACGAAGAAAAAAACTCGTTAAATAAAAAAGTGCGATAAATCGCACCCCACCTCATCCGCCAGTTTACGCTGACACCTTCCCCAAAGGGGAAGGCTTTCTCACAGACCTGGCTCTCGGCGTAGCCGACCTTCCCCTTTGGGGAAGGGGGATTTTGCGAAGCAAAATACGGAAGAGGTTTTATCTCATTTTGAAGTAATTTCCTATGTTATAACAAAACCTCCGAAAGCTGTCGCGTTCGGAGGTTTTTCTATTATTTATCTTCTTCGATAATGGTATAGCCTTTCATTTTGAAGAGTTTTTTCATTTCCTTGCGGTAGTCGCCGAAAACGGTAACTCTGTGCCACTGGGGCATCCAGTTGGTAAGGATGTTTTCCGCGTTGCAGGTTGCATCAAGCTTGCTTCTGCAGCCGTTTTCGCCCGTAGAGTTTCCGCAGGACTTGGAGGAATGGATAGACGCCCAGCCCTCTGTATTGCTTATCTGAACCGTTGTAAGCGCTTCTCCCGCAGGGAAGATGACCTGAACGGATGCACCTTTCTTATCTTCCGCGTGACTGCGCAAATAATACTGGCACGTTCTGGGGTCGTCCTTGCCGTAAACCTTGCGGCAGGCAACGCAGTGAGAGTAGATGATCCTATCGCTCGCTGTGTCGATAACGGGGTCGGAAACATAGCCCGGGCGCTTTGTAAGGTAGAGAGTTATCATAGAGGAAATTGTAGAGTTGATGTCCGCTTCGCAAACGCCGATCTCGCCGTCATTTGCCATCTGGTAGTATGCAAGGCACGGGTACATATGGCAGCTTTCGCCGTAAATATCGTTATAAGAAAGCTCCAGGCAGTCGATAGTAACGGCATCCGCACCGCATTCCGCCATCATCTGCTTCATAGCATAGTAAAGCTTCGCGCCCTGCAAAATATCCGCTTTTGTGGGCTCGCGCACTTCCGTCGCTTCCGCCTCCCACTTTTCGGCAAGAGGGAGCGCCTTTTCATCGGGAATGGAATTAAACATTTCCATAAGGTCCTTGGAGGTCTTGTTTATAAATTCACAGCCCCAGATAGCGGTTGCCGCTTTCTGCGCTTTTTCCTGAACATCGTTTTTAACAACAAGGATCTTTGCTTCTTTCATCTTTTTGATAACGCCGAAAAGCGCCGCCGCTTCGGCAATATCGTTGTAGTTAAAGCTTGAAACCATCGGCACGGGGAACCCTCCGCTGCGAACGAGGGGACTTGTCTTTTCAAGCATAGAGCCGCTTCCGCAGTAAGGTACGTCTGCAACTATCGTGGGAAGACCTTCCTTGGATTGATTTATGTAAAATTCATCGATTTTGAGCCAGTTTGTCATAAGCAGGACAAGAACACCGTCATATTTTTTAAGGTCTTCTTCGTAGTCCGCCTTCGCCATATCGAGGCTTGTATATTTAAAAATATCAAAATCAATGTCGGGGTTGCGCGCGATGATAGGTGCCATAACGCGGGCAAGCTCTTTGTCATAATCATAATTGATACAGGGCCAGCCGGGAATGTCCTTTCCTTTCATCTGTACCGCTATTTTTACTTTAGTAGCCATAAATAAACTCCTTTATACGCATTGCGTTTATATTTTTATTAAAACATAAAAAACGTAAAAATTCCATTGACAAAACCGTACAATTATTGTACGATTACGGTATGAATACTTTAGATTTTTTAGATAGCATAAAGATAAATTCCTGCGGCATTACGGAATGCAGCAGGAGCTGGCATTGGGACACGGGCAAAAAAGGCTTTTACGATTTCGATCTTTGGCTAGTTGCGCAAGGAAAGGGGCGCATAATCGCGGGGGAAAAAACGTTCGAAGTAACCAAGGGAGCTTGCCTTTTGCTCCTGCCGAACACGCATTACATCGGCGAGCATGACATTGACCATCCGTTCACGATAATGAACGTTCATTTTTCCGCGCCTCAGGGGGCGCTTGCGCCGTATTGCGACGGTGCTTTCCCCTTGATATACCGCGCGGTAAGCGACCTTGTGTATTTTTGCGGTCTTTTGCGCCGCGTTGTCCGCTTGTACAATGCCGCCCAAAAAGCACTTGCCGTAACGGTCTTTCGTGCAGCTCTTGCGGAATACTTCTCCCTCTTTCCCGTTATGCGCGACGGCGAACAAGGTGAAAACAAAACCGAAATGGTTCAAAAAATGTGCGACAGAGTCAACACTTCTCCCGAAAGCGCGCCCTCGCTTTCCTATTTTTCAGCGCAGTTCTCTTATTCTGCGGATTACCTTGGCAGGCTTTTTGCGCGCGACGTTGGGATTTCCTACTCCGATTACGTTGCAAATGCGCGTGTGAACAAAGCAAAATTCCTGCTCTGCTCCTCCTCGCTTTCGCTGGAGGAGATAGCAGAAGAGTTGCATTATTACGACGTATGCCATTTTTCGCGCCAATTCAAACGCATAACCGGCATCTCCCCGGGAAAATACCGCAAAGAAGCGGTGCAAAATAATAAATGAAAAAATCGGCTCACGCCGATTTTTTCATTTATAAAGTATCGTATTCACAAAGAAAGTTCCGTTGCTTGTGCCGTCATCAATGTTGTAGGTAGCTATCTTTATCATAGCGTAGGTTTCATCTTCCCCCAGCTTATCATCAAGCGTAAGCGTTTCCACGTATTCGCCGGGGCGGATAAAGTTTGTTCTGCCCAAAAGCTCATCGTGGTAATAATCCGTCACGTTGCCGCTCGCATCGCGCACAAATGCCACAGTGTATATTTCCGCACGGATGTAAACGCTGTTTGTTTCGGGGCTGGTAAGGTAAAGGTGAACGTCTTTTCCGTCCGTTACCTTGGGCAGCTCACAAAGCGCCGCATCGCAAATTCCCTCCGCTTGAAAGAGTTTGTACGTTGCGCCATCGGGCAAAATCTCGGTGGGAGAGCCGACAACAGCGTTTTCATCAAAAAACGCAGGCTCTATGGAAACGAGCATAACGAATGCCGCCACAGCTGCGGCGATAACGAGCGCCGCTATGAGCGAAAAGAGCACTATTCTTTTTATTGAAGTATAACATAAAGTCTGTTTTTTCATTTTATCCTCATTGAACCGCATCGGGCAGAGATACCGTCAGCGTGATATAGCCGATTCTCTTTGTCTGCGCGCTTACAAAATTTGTTCCGTCCGTATTCAACGGTTTACCGCTGAACGAAACGTAAATATCCTTTATCGTGGGTTGCAGGGCGGCATCAAGCCCTGCTACAGGGAAACTGCAACCGTTTTCGAACGCACCCGAAGCAGGCATTGTAAAAGCCGCATTGTCATAGCAGGACATCGTAACGGAGTCGGGCAAAAGCGGAAACGCTATATTGTCCGTGGTGTCACCCGCAAGCGGTGTATCCGCATATTGCACGGTCACCTGCACTCCGCCGGCGGTAGAAGAATTTTCAACGCTTATTTTATTCGCCGTGCCGTCAAATCCGTACCAACCCGGGAAGGTATTAACCGTACCTGCGGCAGGGTTCGTGCTGGATTGGTTTGCCGAGTATTTAAGGTTTTGAGAATCCCACGTTCCATAGTCGTAGTAGAAATCAAAAGAGCCAAAAGTTATCGTTACGTTATAAACATAGCTTTCAGAGCCTGCCAAGGTTTGGACGGGAGGAACGATAACCGCCGCCGTGGTTGTCGCCAAAACACTTTGTGTGGTTGTAGCGGTTGCGTTAGTTGTGGTCGCAGGAACAGTTGTTGCCGTCGTTATTAACGCGGCTTCACTTGTGGTTGCAGCAGTGGCAACAGTAGACGTGGTTTCGATAAGTGCCGCAGTTGTTGCAGCTACGGTGGTTTGTGCGGTGACCGCCGCGGTCGTTGCGGTGGTTTCCTCTGCGTGAACCCTCGCAGCGCCGGAAAAAGCGAGAGCGCCCGAAAGCAAAACGGCGCAAAGAGATCTTGCCTTATTAAATATTCTATTCATTTGTGCAACACCTCTTTCCATCGTTTTTAGGTTCATCCTTTAAATTCTTGCGCGGATGCATTTGCGCAAGAATTTTCATCATTTGAATTTAGAATTAAAATAGCGGCCCGAAGTTGTTTCTCCGCTTGTGGGAACAACGTAAACGGTAACGTAAAATTGTTTTTCACCCTTGAAAAAACCCACATGGGGGACATTTTCAAGCTCAAGTGTCATTGTGCCGCGGCTGACAACAACGCCGCCGCTTGTAAGTTCGCACGCAGGCAGATACTCGCTCTGCAAGCCTTCGCGCAAAACGTTCGTCTTACACTTGTCAAAATCCGCCTGATCTACAAAAGCTGTAACGCGGATAGGAGTGTCCGCGTGGTTTTCCACGTAAAGCTCTACATCAGAGAGTTCGTTTTCATCCATATGCCAAACGCCGCTTGCGATGTAAGTTTCGCCCGTGGCAACGTTTGTTTCATAAGAACGCACGTCAAAAGAAAAAGTCATGCTGTAATAAATAATATCAACAGAATAGCGGTAACCGCCCTTGCAATCGCCGAGGATCTGAATAAGCACGTCGTTCGACGCACCGTGTTCCCACCCCGCAAAAATGAGAAGATTCGCTGAAAATATCATCACGCAAACCGACAAAAAAACAGCAAGTATCTTGCAAAAAAAACGTTTTGCGAAAATCGTCCTCATAAAGTCTTCTCCTTTCTGCGTATTTTAGTAGGTTGTCTGCGAATACCCCGCATGGCAGAGGTTGTTGAAAATTATCTCAACAATCTATGTCATGCGGGGTTCCCCGCACGACATAATTTGTAAAATTCATTAGTCAACAGCATCAACCGTTACTGTTACAGTACCGAGCTTTGTAGCAGCGAGCTGTGCAACGATAGGTGTACCAACTACACCGTATGTAAAATCACCTTTAGGAGCAACGCCGCCAACCGTGCATCCTTCAATTCTGGTTTCAGGAATGGGAGCGTATGTAGCTGCACCGTTGAATACGATGGAGAGGGGACCGTATTCGTCCGTAGTAACCGCTGCCGTTGCTTCATATGTAATGGGCATATCGGAGTGGTTTGCTACAGTAACAGTACCTTCACCGTTCCAAGTAACAGGAAGGTCGTGGATGTATTCGTGTCTTTCGGGATGCCAAGTAGCACCCGTGCTAAGCGTGAATATCTGCGCATCGAACGTGATATCAACAGCATATCTGTGGTTAACGTCACCATTGATCTGGATCTGAACGTCCGCGGATGTGCTGCCGCCGAAAGCGTCTTTTATAGCACCTTCATAAGTATCGTTGCCGGAGCTAGCATCGATATCATAAGCAAATGCAGGTACAGCAAAGAGAGAAACGATCATCATCACAGCAACGAGAATAGAAATGATTTTTTTCATAGTATTACCTCCTGATAAAATTTTGTTTTTGAAAATTATAATGCGGAATTATTGATTAAGGCTTGCTGATTGTTACCGTAATTTTCGCAATTTTTACATCGGTGAGCTGGCCATCTTTTATATATGCATTAATAGTTGCATTCCAATCAGAGCTAGAAGCCTTAACTTTCATAGTACCACTTTCACCATCTGTATCGCCAACTGTTACTGCATTTAAAGGCAAGGAATTAGCACCGTCAAATGCAACGGTCATTCCTTACTTTAAATTTGTTTCTGTTATAGCAGCTGTAGCTGTAACAGCCATATCCGAATAGTTAACAACAGTAATATCCCAAGATGTTGCTGTAACATCATTTGCCAATTCATACTTTGCTGTAGTTACATTCCATGTAACATCGCCAGCATTGATTGCCATGGTTTGGAATGTAACGTCAACTGCATATCTATGATTTACAGTTCCAACCGTAAGTGTGACATCAGAAGAAAGACTAGAATTTGCAGGAATATCTGTAGCACCATCACCGGCACTAAGAGCCGTATTGCTATCGTTATCACCAACAACAAGAGCCGCGCCAACGTTCATTGCGAACATGCAAGCAACGAGTGCGAGAGAAAGAATAATAGAAATAAGTTTTTTCATTTTTTTCCTCCATTTAAAATTTTTATTTGTTTTTTTGTTTTTGTTGTATTATAAGAAAACGGTTTTGCCGTTTCGTATAATCGAGTTTTTGTATGCAATCAGCCTCATCCGTCAACCTACGGTTGCCACCTTCCCCGGTCTTCGTGGAAGGGCGGTTTGCACCGCAAAAAGATATTGCGCCGCGGGCCCCTCCCTTATGGGGAGGGTGTCACGATTTTTCGTGACGGGTGAGGTATCGCCAATCTTCGCTCCCAAGAGAGAGCCTTTAGGGTTTTGCCAAATACACGGATATCGCACCGATAACAACACTGCCAGAAAGGCTCGGGGGCGACCATCCCGCAGGAACGTTGATGTAATAAGCCATCTTGCCGTTCACACCGTTCGTGTTGTTCGCAATGCCATCGGGAACAACGCCTGGGATGGTAAGCTTGTTATCCACCGTGTAAGTGGGTTCTATGGAGTGTATCTCCACAGCCGTGTTGGGGGTGGCACTTCCCCAAGCCAAAATCGGCTTGTCGGAATAGTTTGTCACCGTCACGTTTATGGGTGTTGCTTCAAAGCTCTGGTTTTGCACCAAGATGTATTCAAGATTGTTTACATCCCAAACAAGAGAGTTGAGCGTAAACTCCGTCTGGCTGAAAGTTACGTCTATTGCGTATCTGCTTACAGTGGATATTACCGCAACACCGATGCCCGAGGTGCTTGAAGCACCACCCGGGTAAGCCGTCGCATTGTTTGCAACGCTCGCGGCAGAAACGGAAATGCCGCCGAATATTACAAAGCAAAACGCCAATATCAAGGAAAATATTCGCTTCATTCCATCATCTGCCTTTCTTTTTTAGTTTACCTCATCCACCGCCCCGAGAACCCCAAACTGTACTTGCGCACAATTTGAGGACCCCGTCCGCGGTCCCCCTTCCCCAAAGGGGAAGGCAAAAGAGCCGATAGTATTTAAGCCTTTCCCGCGTAAGCGAATTGGGGAAGGTGTCAGCCATAGGCTGACGGAAGAGGTCTGTAGGCTCCCTTGTGTAAAGGGAGCTCCGCCATAGGCGGTGAGGGATTGTCATTTAGGGATAAAAGCAAATTTACAATCCCTCCGTCACGGATAGCCGTGCCACCTCCCTTTGCACAAGGGAGGCTTTAAAGTCGGAAGAGGTTACGGTTATATTATCGTCACCGTGATAGAGCCAACATTAGTGTAATTTATGTTGTTATCCTCCGTTATAGAGGAGGGGACGCCCGAAAGCACAAGCAAATACGTCTTGGAATGTGCCGTGCCCACTCCTGTCGGGTCAGGCGGAGCCGCGGAAAGAAGAACTTGAACATCGCTTTTGCCGCTTGTGCTCGTTATTTTTTCGCCGACTTGCGTTCCCGCGACAAGCGCGCCATTTGTATCGAACAATGCCGCACGTATGCCGGAGTCCGCACCTTCGGTGATAGCCGCATACATAAAGTCTATTTCAAATTCAACTTTATAATATATTTGGGAGTTGGAACGGTTCGTAACCGTTACGGCATTATTGGTGCCGTTGTGTCCGTTCCATTTGGACTCGCCTTCAACACCTTCATATTCGCCGGTGTTTACGTTCCAGACCCTTTTCGTGTACTGGTACTGCATAGCGCCGAACTCAATATCAACGGAGTAACGCGCGCTCGTGTCGCCCGTGGTACGCAGCTTCACGTATTCGCGGTGGATACCTACCGTACCTCCGCTGTAGTCGTTTTCGGCATTTGCACCGTTCGGCACGGGGGAGTGGTAGTCCACTCGGCTATCCGTAAATGCGCCGTCGCTTGTTATCCAGGTGAGATAATCCGTTTCTTCAACGGGATAGAACTTTCTCCAAAGAGATGTGTTAGAGCCTTCCTTACGGAACAACGTTCCGCTTGAGGAATAAGCTATCTGACCGGGAACGTAACAAACGCCGTCAACAACACCCGTAAGCGTATAGTTGACCTGCGAAGCAGAGTTCAGAACGGTGTTTGTTATCTTTATCTTTTGGTCGTTGTAGTTTACGTCGTCTGCGTATCCCAGATTTCCCGTATCAACATAGCCAAACGAAGCGCCTGCCTGAAGAGCAACTGTTTCGCCGCTTATAACACCTTCAAAGTATATATCTCCCGGCTCGGCGATAACGCCGTCGTAGCTTACGAGCTCGCTCGTCGTAACGTATTTGAGCCAGTTGGCAATAGCAACGATGTGTATCTCTTTTTTGTAGATAACGAACAGTGCCTGACCCTCTGCCTCGTATTTTTGAGATTCGAGGAATGCGTGGACAACGTATCTTCCCGCGTTTTTCGGCGCATCCAAGCCGAGCAGAGTTTCATACGTGCCGTCGCCGTCGGAGTCCTCATAGAAGGTATATGTAATAGCATCCTTTTCCTCCTGTGTCATTTTGGAGGTAAGGTTCGTTCCTTGGCTGTAAGAAACGGTAACCATCGCGTTTCCCGTGGAGGTATATGTTACATTGTATGTATCGGAAATTGAGCCGAGCGTTACGCTGTAAACCGCCGTACCGAGTTCTTTATATCCGTAAAAAGTCGTGCTTTCGGAAGTTGTGCCGTTTGCCGCAATCTTATCTTTAAGAGAGCTTTCAACAGCAGAAAGATCGGTAGAAGTTACAAAGTTATGCGTTACAGAAACACTCAGCGGAAGATTAGAGGTATTTGTCGTAGACCAAGAACTCTGATTTTTACTGCTTTGCAGCTGCAATGTCATATTGCCGTTATTGTAGGTGATAGCTATTCGATAATAGTAATTGCCGTTTTTTGGACAATCGATATATCTTGTTCCGGCTGAACTCGATATATTACCGTCTTTATCAACGGTAAACGTATAATCCTGCGTATAAGAATTATTGTAAGTATTGTAAGTAAACGTTGCCGTATATGTAACAGTTCCATTTTCGTCAATAGATACATTGCTTATTGTATAATAAACAGTATACCAGTAACTTAAGGAAAGGCTGCCCCGTGCCCCATCCGAATCGGTATCTTTTGGAGAATAAGTTGTTGTAAGAGCTCCCTTTTCAACGGTGGTAGAATATCCCGCACCCTCCAACAATGCTGTGAACGAGGGTTCAACGGGGTTACCGTCGTAAATTTTATCAAGTGCATCCACGTTGAGAAGGAAAGCATATTTATCCTTTACAACTATAGTCACTTTATAAGAAACGGTCTTTGTGCTTCCGCTTACTATGGTGGTGTCCGTTTTCTTTATCCACACGTTTGCCTTTCCGTCGCTTCCGATATTAAGATCGGAGAGCAATATTGAAGTTGAGCCGGAGTCAAACCCTTGGTTCACACCGTCCAGCGTGAGAAGGATTATTTTCGCAGAAACAGCGTTGCCGTATTCGTCCGTATATGATGAAGCGAAAGAAAAATCAAGCCAGAAGCGTTCCGTTCCGTGCGGAACATAGAATGTGTAGCCATACACGGTATCCGTAAATTCGGGGATGAGCGTGGGCTGTGCCGCGCCGCCCTCGTAAATACCGACGTCAAGGTCCGTAAAAGGTCTTGCCGTGCCGTCTATCGTTATGTTGGGGGTGCTGTTCGCCTCCGATGGAGGGTTACTGCCCGCAGAGTAATGAGTTTGAGAGGCGTTTTCTACCTCGCCTGAGGTAACGCCGGGATGGTCCTTTTGCATAAGGACATAAATGGGGTTGCCGCTTGCTTGCGGAACTTCAAGTACATATGAACCGCCGTATTCGTTAGGGTTGGGAAGAGTTATCGCCACGGCTTTGTAATTGCCGGGAACGGTTATCTCTTCTATTATCGTTTCCGTGTCGTAATACGCCGAAACAGCGGGTATCGTTGTGGGATAATAACGTTTCGTATCTTTATCGTAAAGGTAATCTTCCGGGTTATCCGCATAATCGGAAGGAACAACATTTGCTCCGTCCTTATCAACAAGGTAGAAACCGCCGATTCGCGTACCGTCCGAGGAAACGTGACCGGGGTCATACGCGTAATAATACGGCATAGTCGCGCTGTCGATACTTCCGTCCGAAATATCGTGGGATGCCGTGGGAACGTACATAAAGTGTCCGTTCGCGTTTTTGTGTATAGCGTAAACTTTGAAGGTACGCTCCTTTGTTACGCTTCCGAAGCGTGCGAGGTAAACGTAGCCTTCCGGGTCGATATTAACGGAGGGGGTGTCGGTTGAGTAACCGTAGTTTGATATAGCGTATCGGGAGAATGACGCAGCAACTATCTTTGCTTCATTGTAGATAGTGATACTGTTATCCTCCATATCGGTGTTTTGACCTGCACCTATTGCGGCAGTAAGACTGTCAGTCGATGTTTCGCCTGATGTAGCCGTTATATTGCCGCCCGTGATTGTTATCGAAAGTCCCGAAGTCGTTCCAACGGAGAAGGAGTTGCCGTTGGTAATGGCGTCGGTAGTACCGATAGCCGCGGCGCTGTATCCGCCGTACGCGGTAACGACACCGCCGTTGATAACGACCTCATAGGTGTTCTCTTCCGAATTGAACAGATTGGATGCGGCTCCGTCAACTGAGTCGCCTTCACCGATGCCTGCCGCCCAAGCGCCGCCGTGCGCGGTAACGACACCGCCGTTGATCTCGATCTTGTTGGTTGTTGCGGCGCTGTTCGTACCGCCGCCGATGCCTGCTGCTTGGAAACCGCCGTAAGCAGTCACGTTTCCGTTATCGATGATAATGGTCCCTGGCGTGCCTTGCGTGTAAGACGATGTAGCAGCAGAGGGGCTGGTGTACGACGTACCGCCGCCGATGCCTGCACCGCCGCCGCGGTTGTTTGTTCCGGTCAACCCGGACGGCTTTCCGCTTCCTGCGGAGGTGGAACTATTTTGGGTCTGGTACGCACCGTATGCAATAAGGTTTTCCGCGCCGCTTATGGTGAGAGATGAGTCACCATCGACTTGTATGCCGGCGTAACCGCCTCTGTTTGTCGAGTCAAGCAACAGGGTATTGTCGCTTGCTGCGTACCATCCGCTTGTACCCGCTTTAAATGTGCAAGTACCGTCAAAGCGTGCCGTCACGTTTGCGCCGCCCGTTATAAGCAAAGGGCAGGTGGGCACGTAAAATGAGTTATAGCCACGGGTCCAATTAAGTCTTTGACCTGCGGTGTATATACCCGCAACATTTGTTCCCGCAGAATCTGCGCTTCGGTCTATTGTGACATTGTTGAAAATGATGGAAACATCCACATCTCCAATGACCGTTACCGAGAATACGTCGCCTTCAATAATGAATTCGTTGCCTTCGGCAGCAACCAAATCTTCATCTATAATAACAATACCGCCTGATATGGTATATGCCGCGCTTATGTTTATTCCAAAAGGAGGAATAAGCAATAAGGCTATCGCAAAAATTATACAAAGAGCAAGAGCTCTTTTTTTGTTCACTATGCATTTCCTCCTTTCGCGTTATTTTTTAAAGATCAGTTCGCTTTGGATTCAATTATGTGAACGGATATAGGTGCCTGTGCGTTTACCACAGCCTTTTCGTTAGTTTCTGGGTCATAAGCCTCGATACCAACAAGCATTTCGTAATCCCCTACAGGAAGCTTTGTTCCGTCGGGAAGAGCATCGAATTGGCAAAGCTCAAGCATATAGCCTATTTTAAGTCTGCCGGAACGGTAAAGCACTTGGAAGGTCGTTTCGGGGTTATAATTTCCGGAAGCTTCGAGTGCCGCCTGTTCTTCTGCGGTTCTGCACGTTTTTCCGAGCGTGCGAACAAGCTCTGCATCGGATATCTTTATGCTTATGATAACATCCTGTGTGCTTCGCTTGGGGTTTACGTACTGGATGATACCTATCTGAGAGTTTGCATCCACATAAACCTCTTGGTTACACTCAAAGCTGATACGGCTGGAGCCCGCAGGCGGAGGTGTAACAGGGGTATTGTCCACTATAGGCTTGCCGTTCGGGTCGATTATAGTAGGATTATATGGAGATTTGTTTAGGTTTATGATAAGGATTATCACACCTATTATCAGCAATAAAAATATACCGCCGAGCAAAGGCAAAAGCCAAAGAAGAAGCGGAACTACGGGAGTTATCTTGCCGATAAAGCAGCATTTTTCGATAGTACCCATATTGTTGCCGACAAAGCCGCCGCAGCATTTTTCCGCATTGACTCTTGCAAGCACGCGGCAGCACGAAAACTTGCCGCCGTTATTAGTGCCGCACATACTGCCCGTGGTATTGCCGCCTGCGGCTTTTACCACGCAGTCTAGCGTGAGGTTCATGATCTTCGCATCCTTAACGTAACCGAAGAAGCCTGCATAATTAAGGTTTTTGGCATCTATCTTGAAGTTATATACCTTAAAACCGTTTCCGTCGAATACGCCTGAAAACGCCATTGTTTCGGAAAGACCTATTGGCAACCATTTTTTGCCCTTCAGGTTTATATCCTTCGTAAGCTTATACGCACAAGAAGCGGCATAAGCATCTCCGCTTGCTATCTCCTGCGCTATTTTGAAAAGCTCATCTGCGGATGATATTTCCACAATGTCCTTTCCCTCAGTTGCAAGGGCATTGCCGTGCAGCTCCTCGGAAAACTCAAGGCGTCTATCACCTTCGGCAGGAGTTTTCCACCTTACGCCAAGACCAAGCTTTTCTTTAAGCTCTTCAAACTTTTCGTAATCTACGGCAAAATCAAGGTCGGAATATTTTTTGTGGTATTTCTTTTCCTTGGCATCCTTGCGAAGCCAACCGCTTTCAAGAACAATGCCTTTGTTTCTGAAGCAAAAACCGCCGATGTTTTCTTTGCCAACGGTCTTTTTTTGCGCTACGGAGTTGCTTATCATCCCCGTATTTTCAAAGACGAAGCCGGCAGCATTTACTTTGAAATTCACAACAGCGTCCGTATAGCAATCGTTAATGACACCGGTATTTATCGACGCAAAACCGCCGACACGGTTTGCGTATGAAGAAATTTTCATTTAATTCCCCCTTTATGAGTTTTTATGCAAAATTTAGGGTATTATAAAAATCATACAAAAATCCTATAGCAAACAAACTATAGGACTCGGAAAGACTCTGCCCGAACAGATACGGACAAAACGCCTGTATGAAACCTAAAAAGGTTTATTTTTTAAGCTGTTTTTTGAGGGTCTCCCGGCAAAAAACGCGCCGTTTTTCGGACGACGTAATTTGATAATTTATTTTAACATTTGGATGTTAAAAAATCAATACTTTGCCATAAAAAAATGTGTTTATTTGACAAACTTTTTGTATTTTTATTATCACAAGCCAAACCCTTCAGGCATAACCTATTGGAATTTTTTGTGTTGCAAATTTTCCACCCAAAAAGCGTACATTATCCGCAATAAATCAGAGAGAAAAAAGTCTTCGATATTTAGTCATATCTTCATATTGAAAAAGTTTTTTCAATGGTGTATAATATAATTACAAAATATAGTATTCCTATAGAATAGCATTACTATAGAATACGGAAAGAAGAGTGAACACTATGAACAAATTTGTACTCAACGAAACATCCTACCACGGCGCGGGCGCTATCTCTGCTATACCAGAAGAAATCAAAGCAAGAGGCTTCAAAAAAGCTTTCGTTGCAACAGACCCCGATCTTGTTAAATTTGGCATCGTGCAGAAAGTAACGGATCTTATCGCAAAGGCTAATCTTCCCTACTATCTCTACACGGATATCAAAGCAAACCCCACAATCGAAAACGTGCAGAACGGCGTTAAAGCCTTCAAGGAATGCGTTGCAGACTGCATCGTGGCTGTCGGCGGCGGCTCCGCTATGGATACGGCAAAGGCTATCGGTATCATAATCACCAATCCTGAATTTTCCGACGTTCGCTCTCTCGAAGGCGTTGCACCCACAAAGAACCCTTGCGTTCCGATCATTGCAGTTCCCACAACTGCGGGAACCGCTGCGGAGGTTACCATCAACTACGTTATCACTGACGTTGAAAAGAAGCGTAAATTCGTTTGCGTTGATGTTCACGATATCCCCGTTGTTGCCGTAGTCGATCCCGATATGATGGCTTCTATGCCCGCTGCTCTCACAGCCGCAACAGGCATGGATGCTCTTACACACGCGATTGAAGGTTATATTACAAAGGGCGCATGGGCGCTTTCCGATATGTTCCACATCAAGGCTATCGAAATAATCGCAAAGAATCTCCGCGGCGCTGTTGCAAACACGGCGGAAGGCAGAGAAGGTATGGCGCTCGGTCAGTACGTTGCGGGAATGGGCTTTTCAAACGTAGGTCTTGGCGTTGACCACTCTATGGCACACACGCTCTCCGCTTACTATGACACACCCCACGGCAAGGCTTGCGCTATACTCCTTCCCACAATTATGGCGTACAATGCCGAATATACAGGCACAAAATACCGCGATATCGCCATCGCTATGGGCGTTGAAGGCGTAGAGGCTATGACACAGGAAGAATACCGTGCTGCCGCTGTTGAAGCCGTTCGCAAGCTTGCAGAGGACGTTGGCATTCCCACAACGCTTAAAGGCATAGTTAAAGAAGAGGACCTCGACCAGCTCGCACTCGATGCTTACAACGACGCTTGCTGTCCCGGTAACCCCAGAGAAACAAGCGTAGAAGAGATCAAAGCACTTTACAAGAGCTTGATGTAATTTTAGCACAATAATATACAACAAAAATCCACCTTTCGGTGGATTTTTGTTGTATTCAAGCTTTTTTCATTTCCGAATTTATAAGAGATTCAATTTCATTTGCGGGTGTGCCGAGCACTGCGCAAAGCTCACCCAAAAGCGCGCGGCGGGCAACCTTGTCAAACTCCGTATCCGTGTCCGACATACGTTTTTTATCCTTGTTTCCCGTGCTTTTTCTTGTATATATGGTCTTTATGACCCTTACAAGAGATTCGGGAGTACCGTTCTTCATCGCGTTTCTGTATTCCTCGCGTCGCTGTTTTTCGTTTGCTATTTCAAGCGCGGGCAATGCCGATATGGAGGAAATAAGAGCTTCTGCTTCCCCTTTGGTCATAAGGGAACGGAGCAGAACTTTGTCGTTATCTGCGGGAGCGTATATTATAGTGCCGGTATTAAAATCGCTTGGTTCAAGCACATAATACATTCTTTCGTCACGAGGATCGAAAGGAGAGCGGCATATATCATTTACTTTGCAGACACCCGCTGTTCCGTAATAAACTGTTTCGCCTTTTTCAAACATACTATGTATCCTTCCAAAATATATTAAATCTGATATATATTTTACCATAAAAAATGGATTTTGTCCAAGGGCGATTTTAACAAATTAAAGCGATGTTTTCTTGGCAATATGCTGAAATATAGGTGTAAATTTTCGTAAAAGATAAACAAAAAGCTATTAAACGAGCTCTTTCCAAGCGCGCGGAAGCATCGCCACGGTGTCGCCGGCTGTCATAGATATGTTTGTATTCTCCTCTGAGGCAAGCTCCCCGGCACGTCCTGCAACGTATGCGCCCAGAGAAACGGTGAGCGGTGAATACGGCATATAGCCAAAAAGACCCGTAAGAACGCCCGAAAGCACATCTCCGCTGCCTGCCGTTGCCATTCCGGCACAGCCGCGATCAACTATATATGTGTGCTCCCCATCCGTCACAACGGTGGAAGCCCCTTTAAGAAGCAAGATAACGCCGTATTCGCGCGCGAAATTTTCTGCGCACATCACAGGGTCTTTCTGCACTTCGCAAACGCTGATGCCCGAAAGACGTTCGAATTCCTTCGGATGCGGCGTAAGCACCACGCGGCATTTCGTGCGCTTCAATATCTCCTTATCCATTTTTGCAAGGGTGTTTAGCCCGTCCGCATCAATTATAATCGGAAAATCCTTTTCCGAAAGAAGATAGGAAAGAATCTTTTCGTTTTCTTCGGAAACTCCCCAGCCCATACCGACAGCAAGGCAAGCAAGGCGAGCCGTTGCCGCGTCTATCGAATTTTTATCGAACATTATGTGTCCGCGCTCATCAGGCAAAGGACAGATCGTGCTTTCCAAAAGAAACGGAGCAACGCTTGGCGCGATGCTTTCCGGAATTATGAGCTTTGCCACGCCGCAGCCTGCGCGAAGCGCCGATGCGCCGAGGTTTGCAAGCTTTACTGAGCCCGAATATTCCGTGCAACCGCCCATAATTCCAACGTAGCCGTACGTTCCCTTGTTTGAAGCGTTTTTGCGCGGCAAGAGAAGCGGAAGGAAATTCTCCCTCTCTGCAAGAACGGCATATTTGCCGCGAATACCAATGCCGATGTCGATATTAACTTTTTCGCGCATCATATCCTTCGCCGCGCCGAGAAAGTGACCATACTTGTACGTTCCGATAGATACTGTAAGGTCAGAGATAACGCATTTTTTGCTAATTCCGCTGTCCGCGCAAAGACCGCTGTTTATATCCGCGCTTATAACGCGCGCGCCGCTTTCGTTTATTTTATCTATTGCAAGGGCGATATTTCCGCGTGCCTCACCCTTAAATCCTGTACCGAGAAGGCAATCTAGTATTATATTAAAGGAAGAAAGATCCGTTTCCGGCGAAAAGGCTTCCGTTTTCACGCCCGCTTCCGCGCACATATCAAAATAATATTTTCCATCGGGCGAAAATTTATCACCGATAAGAAAGATGGTTACATCCAAGCCCTTTTGGGAAAGAAGCTTTGCGGCAACGTAACCGTCGCCCGCGTTGTTTCCGCTTCCGCAAACGACCGCTATCCTGCCGTCAAACGGGAAGCTTTCAACTATCCCCTCCCCTGCACGGAGCATAAGAGTCTTTGAATCCGTTACGTTTTCGCAGGTATATGCGTCGCTTTCGCGCATAACGCTAGAGGAAACTATTTTTTGCATATCATCACATCCTTTTCTTTTATAGTTATATTTTAACACAATAAAATGACTTTTTGAATAGAAAAAGTAATTTATTTTGTTACATATTATTTATTGAAATAATCACATTTTTGTAGTAAAATTAAGTAAACGCATTTTTCCAAAGGAGTACCGCATAAATGAACGAAAAAGAAGTCGCCGAAATACGCCGCCGTTTTCGCGCAGACAGAACAAATATAAACCACGTGCGCGGCATTTTTGTAAATGAGAAAAAGGAGATCGTTTCTGAATTCAGCCAGTCCCTCGGTATGCTTTCCGAGGAAGAATCCGGCGCAATACTCTCCGTTATAAAAAAGACGCTTTCCGGCTCTATCGGCAAAAACCTCATAGACATCTCCTTCTCCAACCAACAGGTGCTTGAGGGAGAGGAGCACAAACTCCTTTCCGAGCTTCGCTCCTGCGAGCTCAAAGACGAAGAAAAGCTTCACGCTTTTTACGATAAAGCCATTTCCGCAATACAGATGGAGGGCAACTATCTTCTTATGCTGGCTTACGATTGCTACGACGTATTTTCCAAGGGTAAGGACGGCGAGGACAGTGATTCCTCATCCTCCTTCTCCTACATACTCTGCTCCGTTTGCCCCATAAAAACGTCAAAATATTCCCTTACTTATTACATCCACGAAAGCAAGCTTCGCAATGTGTGCGAGGACGCCGTGGTATGTGCGCCTGAGTTTGGCTTTATGTTCCCCGCTTTTGACGACAGAGCCGCTAATATATACAAAGCGCTCTACTATTCAAAGAGCACGGCAGACAGCCACAAGGATTTTGTTGATGCCGTATTCGGCACGGAGCTTCCCATGCCCGCTGCAGAGCAAAAGGAAACATTCAATTCCCTTCTTGCCGAAACCGTTGCGGATGATTGTAGCTATGACGTTGTGGAATCCGTTCACGTTGAGCTTTCAAACATCATAGAAACGCACAAGGAAAACCGCGAGGAAGAACCCCTTGTCATAAACAAAGGCACCGTTAAAGATATTCTCACCTCCTGCGGTGTTGCAGAGGAGCACGTCACGGAATTTGACAAAAAATACGACGAAGCCTTCGGTGAAAATGCAGAGCTTTCCCCTCAAAATATCATCGATAAAAACAGTTTCCGGCTCCGCACGCCCGACGTTGTGGTAAAAGTCGATCCCTCAAAGAGCGACGTTGTGGAAACACGTGTTATAGACGGCACAAAATATATTCTTATCCGCGCAGATAACGACGTTGAAGTAAACGGCGTTAATATAAAGATAAAAAATAAAGGAGTACCCGAAATATGAACAAGACCGCTAAATTCGATATGCACGAAGTAGGCGTGAACCGCCTGGCTCCCAGAGCATATTATTTCCCCTATTCCTCCGCAGAAAAAGCGATAGAGGGCGATCTTACAGAAAACGAAAATTATATGCTTCTAAATGGAACTTGGGATTTTGCATATTTTGAAACAGAGCTTGAGCTTCCTGAAAATATTTCCGATATTTCATATAAAGATACACTTCCCGTTCCCTCCTGCTGGCAGTGCTTCGGCTACGGTCAGATACAGTACACGAACGTAAACTACCCCATTCCCTTTGACCCGCCCCACGTTACGTTTGAAAATCCCGTTGGCGTTTACCATAGGAAGTTCAACTATGCGAAAAAGCACGAAAAGCAGTATCTTATGTTCGACGGCGCTTGCTCTATGTTTGAAGTTTACGTAAACGGCAAATTCGTAGGCATGTCCAAGGGCTCCCGCCTTATGGCAGAATTCGACGTTTCGGACTTCCTTGCAAACGGTGAAAACGATATTGCCGTGAAGCTTTATACATACAGCGACGCAACATACCTTGAAGACCAGGACTGCTTCCGTTACAACGGTATCTTCCGCGATGTTTACCTGCTCGACCGCCCCGCAGATCACGTTGTCGATTTCTTTATCCACACGAAAAACGACGGTACCGTTACCGTTGACATCGATAAAGAAGCAAAGATCACGGTTATGAGCGCGGACGGCGACGTGGTTTACGGCGCAAGCGTTAAGAACCCCAAGCTCTGGAACGCGGAAACGCCCAACCTCTACGGTCTTCTTATCGAATACAGCGGCGAATTTATCTTCAAAAAATTCGGTTTCCGTGAGCTTTCCGTTTCCGACAAATTCGAGCTTCTTGTAAACGGTGTTCCCGTTAAGCTCAAGGGTATCAACCACCACGATACCCACCCCGCAAAAGGTTACGCCATTACGCAGGACGAAAACCTCCACGATCTTCTTATGATGAAGGCGGTAAACGCAAACTGTGTGCGTACCTCCCACTACCCCAGCATCCCCTCCTTCTACGAAATGTGCGATGAGCTCGGCTTCTACGTTGTTGACGAATGCGACCTTGAAACGCACGGCGTTGAACTTGCCATCCGCAAGCCCGACGGCGACAGAATGGATATGAGCTACGTTATATCGGGCAACCCCGATTGGCTCCCTGCGTATATGGACAGAATGGAGCGTACGCTTGAAAGAGACAAGAACAGCCCCTGCGTTATTATGTGGTCGCTCGGCAATGAATCTCACTTCGGTGAAAATCATATTGAAATGGCAAAATGGACAAAAGCGCGAGACCCCGAACGATTTGTTCACTATCAGGGAACGGCGTCCGTTATGTGGTTCGAGGACGACCCAGTCAAAAAGCTTGAGCTTTACCACCACGAATGCGTTGATATATGCAGTGAAATGTACAGCTATATCAAGAAAGATATGTACAAGTCCTCATACATCAACCCCCTCTATGACGAAGGCGAAAACGTGCATAACGACCCCCGCCCCTACTTCCTTTGCGAATACTCCCATATGATGGGTATGGGCCCCGGCGGTCTTGAAGACTATTGGGATATATTCTACCGTTACCCCCGTCTTATCGGAGGTTGTGTTTGGGAATGGGCAGACCATGCAGCACTCCTCCCCGACGGAAACTATGGTTACGGCGGCGATTTCGGAGACATTCCCAACGATAAAAACTTCTGTTGCGATGGCGTTGTCGCTCCCGACAGAACGCCGCACCTTGCATTTGAAATTCTCAAAAAAGCACAAGAACCCGTTAAGATCACTTGGAAGGACGAAAAAGCAGGCGTGCTTGCCGTTCGTAATACGCTCGATTTCGTTTCCACGGAAGACCTTTTTGATATAACTTACGAAGTGGTTTGCGGCGAAGATGTTCTTGCCGCAGGCAAGCTCGACGTTTGCGTTCCCGCACACGAAACTGTTGACATATCCATCGGCGCACTTCCCGAAAAGACAAGTGATAAATGCTTCATCAACTTCGATGTTTACTATAAAAACGAAACTGCTTTTGCGGAGGAAGGTTATTCCGCAACGCAGATCCAGCTTCCCGTTAATACCATCATCGAAAAAGCAGAGGAATCCCCCGCGCTCGTTCCCACAAGCGCCAAGGTAGAGGGCAGATTCGCGTATATCACATCCGAAAACGCAAGCATCACGCTCGACCTTGCAAAAGCATCCTTTACATCAATTGTTAAGGACGGCAAGGAAATGCTCGGCGCTCCCTCACGCATAACCGTTTGGCGTGCCCCCACGGACAACGATATGAACCAGGTTCGCCGTTGGGACGGTCAGTTCATTCGCTACTCCTCATATGCGACAAACAGCTTCGATATCCGCGAAGAAAACGGTTCCGTTATCATTGATATAAAAGGCATTATAGGTCCTAAAGCAAGAACGCCTCTCTTCTACCTTGACATTGAAATTACAGTAAACGGCGGCAATATCAAAACGAAATTCCACGGTGTAAAACATAAAAACAACTATATGGATCAGGTTCCGCGCTTCGGTATGCTCTTTGAGTTTGCAAAAGAATTTGAAGACATCAAGTACGCGGCATACGGCCCCGGCTCCTGCTATGTTGATATGAAAGCGCACACGTTCTACGGCATTTACGATTCCACGGTTACGGACGAATATGAATATTCTATGATAATGCCGCAGGAATGCGGCAACCATATCGGTGCGGATATGCTTACGCTTATCGGCGACGGCAGAACCGTTACTTTCACGGGAAGCAGCTTCGATTTCTCCGCACTTCATTTCACACCCGAAATGCTCACGGATGCAAAGCATATTCACGAACTTGTTCCCAG
The DNA here is from genome assembly GCA_017621475.1 of Clostridia bacterium. Taxonomy (GTDB): domain Bacteria; phylum Bacillota; class Clostridia; order Oscillospirales; family CAG-272; genus UMGS731. The sequence goes on along the minus strand of JAGATA010000029.1, from coordinate 515 downwards.
CGAAAACTCCATCGTCATCATTGCGTACAAGAACAACGGCATCGGCACGAACTCATGCGGTCCGCGCCTTCCCGAAATGTATAAATTCAAGGAAAGAGAATTTACGTTTAAATACGAAATGAACGTGTGATGCCTCTTCCGTCGTCCTCGGACGACACCTTCCCATAGGGGAAGGCTAATTAAAGCGCAAAAAATCCACCTCACGGTGGATTTTTTGCTTTATTTTATTCACAAAAACCACCAGCAGTGCTGGTGGTTACAAAAAGCTTTAGCTTTGCGCAGTTCCCGCCGCAGCGGAGGCTCCCTTGTGCAAAGGGAGCTGTCAGCGAAGCGGACTGAGGGATTGTGCTCGTGTAAAAGAACGATAAAACAATCCTTCCGTCACGGCAAGCCGTGCCACCTCGGCAGATTATAATAATAAGTGCAACACCCGAAAAAAGTATAGACAATATTCTCACCAAGGTGTAAAATGTAGTCACCACAACAAACAACTACACGGAGGTAAGAATATTGTC
>JAGATA010000028.1 GCA_017621475.1 Clostridia bacterium | reverse complement strand
CTACCGCCACAGATGTGGCAACTATCTTTAAGCCTCCCTTGTGTAAAGGGAGGTGGCACGGCTTGCCGTGACGGAAGGATTGTTTTATCGTTCTTTTACACGAGCACAATCCCTCAGTCAGCTTCGCTGACAGCTCCCTTTACACAAGGGAGCCTCCGCTGCGGCGGGAACTGTGCAAAGCTAAAGCTTTTTGCAACCAACGGCACTGCTGGTGGTTTTCGTGAACAAATAAAGAAATAAACGCTTACGGCGAAATTTTCCGTAAGCGTTTTTTGCTATATAAAATTGCGTAAAATAAACCTCACCATTTTAACAGTGCTGTATTATATCCAATCAAAAACGGACCGTTAAAGTTAACCTCCGACAGATTTTATCTTATGCCGTATCTTTCGATGATGTAGTCCATATCCTTATCGCCTCTGCCGGAGAGATTGATAAGAACGGATCCGTGTTCCATTATCTTCGCAAGTTTCATACCGTATGCAACCGCATGGGAGCTTTCGATAGCAGGGATGATACCTTCCATACGGGAAAGCTTGAAGAAAGCGTCGATAGTTTCATCGTCATTGATAACGTCGTACTTAACTCTGCCGATCTCCTGAAGGAATGCGTGTTCAGGGCCGCTGGACGGATAGTCAAGTCCGCTTGCAACGGAGTAAACGGGCGCGGGTTCGCCGTTTTCGCCCTTGAGCATAATGCTGTTGAAGCCGTGCATAATGCCCTCCGTACCGTATTTAAGGCTTGCGGCATGGTCGCCGAGCTTTTCGCCTCTGCCAAGAGGTTCAATGCCGTAAATATCAACGGGGTCGTTGAGGAAGCCCGCAAAAAGACCTGCCGCGTTAGAGCCGCCGCCCACGCAAGCAACGATAGCGTTCGGCAAATGACCCGTCATTTCAATAAACTGTTCTCTTGCCTCTTCACCAACAACGCTCTGGAAATCGCGCACCATCATCGGGAACGGATGAGGGCCAACAACAGAGCCGATGCAGTAGATAGCATCGTTATATTCCTTGCTGTATGCTTCAAAAGCCGCGTCAACCGCTTCTTTAAGCGTCTGCAAACCGTGAGTAACTTCAACTACGTTTGCGCCGAGTATTTTCATTCTGGCAACATTGGGGGCCTGCTTCTTTATATCAACGCTTCCCATATAAATATCACACTCAAGACCGAAATAAGCCGCCGCCGTTGCAAGAGCCACGCCGTGCTGACCTGCACCTGTTTCGGCGATAACCTTCTTCTTGCCCATGTATTTTGCAAGAAGAGCTTCGCCCATACAGTGATTGAGCTTGTGCGCGCCGGAATGGTTAAGGTCCTCTCTCTTTGCATAAAGCTGTACTTTGCCACCGAGAGCATCGGAAAGTCTTTCGAGATGGGATATGGGTGTGGGTCTGCCCTGGAACTCCTTGCGTATTCTGCGAAGCTCCGCAATAAATTTTCTGGACTGGCATATGGAATAGTAAGCCTGTGTAATTTCCGCCATAGCGGCTTTGAGCTTGTCATCTACGTAAACACCGCCGTATTTGCCGAAATAGCCGTCCTTATCGGGATAATTTTTAAAATATGTATCGAAATCGATTCCGTTAACTTTCATTTTCATTTCCTCCGAACAATAAAATATTTTTAATTACGTTTAAAACATTATTTTGCTTTTTTCAAAAACCTTCATAAGAGGGATGCCGAGCGCAAGCCCCGCAACGCCCTGAATAATATTCGCGGGAAGGTTCACCGCGGACGGCGCAAAGCCGTACAGAACACCTTCAAACAAGAAATAACCAAGCACCATAACACATTCCGCCGAAGCACCGCTTACCGCATAAGATAAAAAGCTTGCTGCCTTTTTGGAAAGTGCCCTGAGCAAAAAGCGCGCCGCAAGAGCCATCAATCCCTTGATAACGAACGTGGCGGGCGCATATATCGCGTACCCGGAAAGCACATCCGCAAGAGCAGAGCCCATACCCGCCGCCAAAAAGCCGTACAGCGGCGAAAGCATCCATCCCGAAAGCAGAACTATGCAATCTCCGAGGTTGATATACCCGTTAAGCGGGGACGGAATCTTAATTATTATCGTTGCCACACAGGCAAGAGCGGCAAACATTGCCGCCATAACGATCTTACGAGTTGTATTTTTCATTTTTCTACTCCAAAGAAGAATTTTTTTCAATAATCATTACGAGAGCCGCCATCGTTTTGTAAGTAATACCATATGTTCCTCCTTGCAAAATTCGCGTTCTGCCGGAGGAAAACAAAAAACGCCCTCGACAGAACTATATCCTCTGTCAAGGACGAATAACATAAGATTATCCGCGGTACCACCTTGATTCACATTTTGGAAACACCCAAAATGTGCGCTTATAAGGATACAAACATATCCTCGGCAAATAACGTATGCCAAAACGTCGCAGAATACTGGGAGAATGTATCTCTTTTGGCTGCGCCCTCCGCGGTCCATTTGCCAAGCAGTTTCTAACCCGACTCTCATCCTCTCGGGCTCTCTGTGTAGTCTTACCTGACGTTATCTCCGCTTCAACGGTTTATGTTGTAATTATATCACTCAGATTGCGATATGTCAATATTTTTTCTTTTTGATTTTTGATAGCAGCAAGAATATTTTCACACAGCATAACCCAAAATAACTTAAATATTATTTATATCGGAGGAACAAACGTGGATTTTTTTAAACGCGCACTTGAATTAAAAAGTGAAACAGTTCAAAACCGCCGCTATCTTCACCAAAACGCCGAGGTAGGCTTAAATACGCCCATTACAAAAAAATTCATATTAAAAAAACTTGCGGAATACGGCGTTTATGCCAAAGATTGCGGATACGGCATTTGTGCAACGCTCGGCAGCGGTGCACCCTGCCTGCTTCTGCGCGCGGATATGGATGCTCTGCCTATGCGCGAAGAAAGTGGGGAGATTTTCTCCTGCGAAAACGGAAACGCCGCGCACACCTGCGGTCACGATATGCATGCCGCAATGCTACTTACAAGCGCAAAAATGCTCAAAGAGAATGAACATCTTCTTCGCGGTACGGTGAAATTTATGTTTCAGCCTGCGGAAGAAACGCTCACCGGCGCAAAGGATATGATAGAGCACGGAATTTTGCGCGATCCCACACCCAACACCGCGCTCGCTCTGCACATGGCAGCAGGAAAGATGATGCCCGGCACTTTTATGTATAACAGCGAAAGTGTTATGATGTACTGCACGATCGGTATCATGATAACAATCCACGGCAAGGGCGGTCACGCGGCTTATCCCGGGCTTGCCCAAGACCCGATAAAAACAGCATTTCGCATATACAACGAGGTCACGGATATTGTGCATAAAAAAGAAGGGGTTATCCTTACCATTGGCAAAATACACAGCGGAAGCGCCCCGAATATAATACCCGATACCGCTATAATGGAGGGCTCCCTTCGCTCGCAGAGCGAAGAAGAACTCAACCTCCTTTTTGGGGAAATTAAAACGGCCGCGCAAAACATTGCAGAAGACACGGGTTGCCACGCGCAGATAACACGTCTTTTCGAGTCTCCCGCGCTCGTTTGCGACAAGAAGCTCACCGAATTTACAGTAAAAATCATCGAAAATATGAACTTGCCGAATTTTAGCGCTATCACGAATATGAGCGCCTGCGCAAGCGAGGATTTTGCATATATCGCAAAAAACATCCCCTCCGCCTTTCTATATCTTGGCGCAGGATTTAATGATGAAAGAGGGGAGTTTACTGCGCACCATCCGCGCGTGATCTTCAATGAGGATGCACTTCCCTACGGAAGCGCCGTTCTCGCACAATGCGCCGTTCGTTTTTTTGAATATTATCGGCAATAGCCAAAAAATGCGCTCCGCGCTTGACTTTTTATATGCATTATGCTATATTCTTAAATATACTTCCATACTAAAAAAGCGGAGGAATTTATGGAATACATCAGCAGATATGATTACGAACAGATGACAGCCGAAACAAGGGACGAGCGTATGGCTTGGTTCCGCGAAGCACGCTTCGGCATCTTCATACATTACGGACTTTACGCACAGCTCGGCACGGGCGAATGGTCGCAGGCAAATGAGAATTACACTCGCGAAGAATACGAACAGCTTGCAAAGGACTTCTCCCCCAAAGAAGGTTGTGCGCGCGAATGGTGCGAGCTTGCAAAAAAATCGGGCGCAAAATACGCAGTTCTTACAACGCGCCATCACGAGGGTTTTTCCCTTTGGGATTCCAAAGTAAACCCATATAACTCATACAACGCCTGTGGGCGAGACATCGTGCGCGAATTTGTTGATGCCTGCCGTGAATTTGACCTTAAAATAGGTCTTTACACTTCCCTTATGGATTGGCACCACCCCGATAGCTGGAAATGTGCAAATGACCCCGAAGCAAGAGCACGTTTTTTGAAATACATCGAAGATCTTAACACCGAGCTTCTCACAAATTACGGTAAAATAGATATTCTCTGGTACGACGTTTCCTGCCCGATGGAAAACTGCGAAAGCTGGGATTCCGTAAACAGAAACGCACGTCTGCGTAAGCTTCAGCCGCATATTATCATAAACAACAGAAGCGCAATGCCGGAGGATTTCGACACGCCCGAAGGACATATCCACGCAAGCGATCGCGATTGGGAAACCTGCAATACGCTCACTCGCCTCGGCTGGGGCTATATTGACGAAGAACAATCCGCGCCGTTTGCCATTTCATCAAAGCAGATACTCCGCGACCTGCACCTTTGCACCTGCGGCGGCGGCAACCTGCTTCTCAACATTGCTCCCGCGCCCGACGGAAGCATTCCGAAGGACACGGTAGATCGCCTTCTCCCCGTCGGAGAATGGCTTAAAATAAACGGGGTTGCAACCTACGGTCAGAAATTCCGCACGGGCCCCGTTTACAGCGCGAACACGCTCACCGCAGTTTCTGCCGACAAAGACCTTAAAACATTCTACCTTTGGAACTGGGTATGGCCAAAAAACGGCAAACTCATTTTCGGCGGCTATCTGGATTTCCCCAAGAAAATATCTTTCCTTGCAACGGGAGAGGAGATAAAATTCAGAGTTGACGGTCACAGAATAATCCTCGAAGACCTCCCCGCCGAAGTTCCTGATAAAATTACAGGTGTCACCGCTTTGAAAATGGAATTTGAAAACGCTCCGCGCCACATCTTCCGCAGCTATTATCCGCAAATGCACCAAGGAACAGACTTTTCGGAAGGATATCATAAGTGGTGAAATATGAATAAACTAATCTATTCTAAAGATAATTTTATGGAAATGGATCCAATGCACGACGCTGTTGCCACTAAATTTTCATTTAAAGACAACACGCTGATCGTCGAATACAATAATCTCGACCAAGGAATGGCATGGCGCAACACATTGACATCTGAAAACAAAAAAGTAACTATAGAATATGAATTTGATTCATTTTGTGAAGCTAAATTTTTCAAAAAGAATAAAGTCAAATTTGTTGATTTACCTGATGAAACAGACATATTTTATAAATTAACAAATAATATTAAATGCACATCATTAAAATATTCCGTTGATAGTTTTAATACCTTAACTTTGTTTTTTAACATATACGAAAAGCATAAGTATTGGAATTTTGAGATCACTATGGATGCAACAAAAAGTACATATATCATAACCCCTCTTGCATAAAAAACATTCCCGACAGATCGCGTCGGGAATGTTTTTTATTTATTGCAAAATGTATTTGTTTACAATGCCCGTATCTTCAAAAGATACGCATCGAACAACTTTACGTTAAGGTGAAGCGAAAAGCTCTGCGAAGAAAATCCTTCTTCCCTTACAAGGGCGGAATCGTGTTCGCCGTCCGAAAAGTCCGTTTATTTTTTCTTTTCGTTTTTAACCGTCGTGAGCATAATAAGATTAAGAACACGCTTTATGCAATCACGAACGGTTTGTCTTGAAAGCGTTCCGTTTGCAAGAGCTTCGCAAACGCTCTTAGGGTCACCAAAGTTCATTTTAAGGTCCTGTGTTGCCGCAAGCTCTTTTACGTGAATGGAATCATTGGAAAAGTCGGACATTATAAGTCCCTCAAATCCGAACTCTTTGCGGAGTATCTCATTGCAGAATATGGGGTTTTCGCTGACCTTTATACCGTTGATGTGATTATAAGACGTCATGATCGCCATAGGTTGTGAAAGCTCTATCGCTATTTCAAAGGCTTTCATATATATTTCGCGCAAAGCTCTCGCGGAAACACGGCTGTTGGATTTCATTCGCTGATATTCCGTGTTGTTTGCGGCAAAATGTTTTACCGTCGTGGAGACATCGAACTCCTCAACACCGTTCACAACATAAGCCGATATAATTCCCGAAACGTATGGGTCTTCGGACATATATTCAAAGTTTCTGCCGCAGCAAGGGTCGCGGTGGATATTGATTGCGGGAGCAAGCCAAACGTCAATGTTGTAAAGGTTGCCTTCGCAACCGATGCTCTTACCGAACTCATAAGCAAGTTCCTTGTTAAACGAGGAAGCAAGCATCGTGCTGGAGGGGTAAACCGTAACAGTGAAGTTTTGTCTGTAACCAACGGGACCGTCAGACCAATATGCCTCCGGAATACCTCTTTCGGAGATACGTCCGATCTGACCGATCTTGTTGCCGCAGGAAAGAAGCGCAAGCTCGCTGTCCGAAAGATTGGCTACAAATTCATCCATCGTCAAAGTGCCGGCGATCACGTTTCTGAAATCGTACTTGGATGTCATTTCGGGAAGCGGCTTTCTTTGGAAGCAAGTGCCCTTGGGCGTTGCCTCGTCAAGAACTATCTCTCCCTCACAGGCGATCTCTTCTTTCTTGGGTTCTATATAAACGTCGCGCGTGCTGGGAGTTATTTCCATATACGCAAGGTGAGGCGTGTGCTTCGTTTTTGAAACTATCTTGAGGTAAGCTTCACCTGCGGGAAGCGCCAAGCGGATCGGCTTTGCCGTTCTGAAGGAGAAAGGTTCGTCTTCTTCCGCTGTTTTTTCAAGAATAACATGCTCTATGTTCTGCGTAACATTGGAGACCATAAAGTTGTATGTATCTTCAAGCGCGCGGTCGTCGTGGTAAGTGCTGTAGCGGATCGTGAAATCATAGAATCCGGCTTTTTCCACCTCAAGCTTATACATAGCGTATCTACCGGGAGTGTGCATACGGAAAAGCCCTCTTCCGTGCTTCATAAGCCCTTCTTCATCCTCGAACTGGCGTGCAATAACGTAAAGTGCGCACTCCGTAAACTTGCCGCATTCGAGAATAGAGCTTCCCTGGGCTTTAACACAAACGGTTTCATCTTCTTTTTCAAATTTAAACGAAACCTTCGGTGCGCCGTTTTTACCCTCGAATAAGAAATTGTTTGTTCCGGGTGAAAGAATGATTGCGGAGCCTCCGTTTACAAAATAGTTTTCAAAAGCAGCAAGCGGATGCTCGTTAAGCATTACGCTTTCGGGCAAAACATCCGCGTGAAGGCGAAGCGTATAAAATCCCGCCGCGGTAACATTCAAGCGATAGAGAGATGTATTGCCGCAAATTTCCGCATATTCCTCTTCTTCGATTTCAAGACGGGAAAGAGGACCTACCTGAATTCCGGCAGACGTATTCTGCTCTATTGCGTCAAGTTCTTCGTATTCGCCGCTTGCGGTAAGTCTTTTTTCAAGCTCCGTGGGAATATGCGTGCATTCTTTGAGATAAGCTGTGCTTTCGTTCGTCCATTCGCCTGCAAGCTCGAGTTCTTCCACGTTATTTCCAAAATAAATTTCGTATTTTCCCGCCGCAAGAGTCCACGTATCCTTTCTTCCGAGAACGCCTGTGTCGTCGAAAGACGCCATATCGTTTACGCGGAAAGAGATCTCAACGGTTTCTTCTTCGCCGGGGGCGAGAAGGCGCGTTTTTTCAAAAGCGCGAAGCTCGTATTTTGGAGCGCCCAGCGCCGTTTTGGGAGAAGAGCTGTAAAGCATAACAACTTCCTTCCCCGAATATTTTTCGCCTGTGTTTTTAACAAGTATCTTTGCGCGTACCTGTGCACCAACGCCTTCACAGTCAAATGAAAGCACCTTTTTTTCAAAGGTTGTATAAGAAAGACCGAAGCCGAAAGGATAAAGCACGTTCTGCTTTGCTTCGGGAAATGTTTCAAAATATCTGTATCCTACAAAAATATCTTCGTAATAGTTCTGTACAAGACCTGCTTTTCTTCCGAAATATTCGGAAGCGGGATAGTGCTTATATCTTCTCGCTATAGTGTCCGTAAGCTTTGCGCTGGGGCTTATCTTGCCAACGAGTATATCGCCAAGGGCGTTACCGCCCTCCATACCGGGAAGGTTGAGCATTATAACCGCCTTAACCTGTTCACATTCCGTAAAGGTAATATTTATAAGATTACCGGAGTTAACTACAACAAGTATATCATCGTAATATTTTTTAATATTTTCAAGAAGCTCGCTTTCAGCGGGGGAAAGACGGAAGTCTCCATCCATAGCGGAGCTGTCGTCATTTTCGCCCGCCGTTCTGCCTATAACAAAAACAGCTTTTTCCGTACGTGTAGAAACATCGCGCACTTCTTCTTCGGAAATCGGCATTTCAGGGTTAATGTGAGAACCCGTACCCCAAACGCCAAAACCGGAAACGGAGTTTACTTCGCACCAAGCGCGGTACTTTTCCGCAAGAGGTGCATCCACGTCAATTCCTGCGTTTTCCATACCTTCAAGAACACTTACGCAGTATTCGCTTTCGCAAAAAGCGGAACCGGTTCCGCATTTTATCGTATTTACCTGTGTTCTGCCGAACACGGCGATTTTTTCTTTACCGAAAGGAAGCATACCACCCTCGTTTTTAAGCAGTATTATACCCTCTCCCGCTATCTGTCTTGCAAGGCGGATTCTTTCAGCTTCATTTTGATATTTAATATCCATAGTAAAAAATTCCTTATCACATCAAGGTTTTTGGTTTTTGAAAAGGGTTTTTACCCTGCTTATTTTCTACCACATAACGACCCTTTTGTCAACATAAAATCCGATATTTCAACAAAAAGTTTACACATTTATATCGGAAAGATACTATGTTGACAAAATGTGGCTATTGCTATATAATTAGAAAAAAGTCCTTAAAAAGGAGTGCGCGATGACAGAAAAATATAAAAAATTTTCGGATCTTATTTTTTACCAGATATATCCCCGTTCCTTTTACGATTCCAATAATGACGGCACGGGCGACCTTCGCGGTATAACGGAAAAGATTCCTTATCTTGTAGATCTGGGTATAAACGCGGTTTGGCTCTCCCCTCACTATCAAAGCCCCAATAACGACGGCGGCTACGATATTTCGGATTACCGCGCGGTTCAAAAAGAGTTCGGCACTATGGAAGATTTCAAGGAAATGCTTGCCGAATTTCATAAAAACGGCATAAAAGTCATAGTGGACTTTGTTCCCAATCACACATCAACAGAACATTTTTGGTTCAAGGAAGCAAGAAGCTCCCGCACAAGTCCTTACAGAGATTTTTATTTTTGGGCAGATGAACCTCTCAACGATTGGAAGGCGTGCTGTGAGTCCGCGTGGAAATATGACGCGGTCGCAGGTCAATATTACCTGCATTGCTTCGACGTAACACAGGCGGACCTCAACTGGGAAAATCCGCGCGTGCGCGAGGAGATGAAAGACGTTGTGGATTTTTGGACGGAGCTTGGAGTTGACGGTTTCCGTTGCGACGTTATGGATATGATTTCCAAGGACTGGGAAAACAACAAAGTTAACAAAGGGCCGCACCTTCACGAATACATAAACGAAATTTTCGGAAGAGATAACGTCGCCCACCTCTTCACCGTCGGTGAATGTTGGGGAGCAAACGTTGACAACATAAAAAATCTTACGGATGAGGACAGGGGCGAGCTTTCCACCGTATTTCAGTTTGAACACATCAATATCAACTGCAATGGAAGATTCGAGCCAAAAGAATTCTCCCTTTCCGCGTTCCGCGACGTATTTTCAAAATGGCAGAATATAGCGCAGGAAAACGATCTGCTCTATACCCTCTTTATAGAAAACCACGATCAGGGCAGATGCGTTTCCCGCTTTGCAAACGACCGCGAGCTTCGCTACGAAAGCGCCACGATGCTTGCAACCATGCTCTACGCTATGCGCGGTATACCGTTTATATACCAAGGGCAGGAGCTCGGCGTTACAAACTCCCGTTTTGACCGCATAGAAGATTTTGACGATATGGAAACGACGGCATATTACCGCGCGTATAAAGATACGATGAGTGAAAAAGAGCTTTTCGACAAGCTCAATTTCGGCTCGCGAGACAATGCCCGCCATCCTATGCCTTGGAATGCTTCCGTAAACAGCGGTTTTAATACCGGGGCAAAAACGTGGCTTCCTCTCTACCCCGATTATAAGGACATAAACGCGGAAGCGGAGGCGGCAAGAGAAAAGAGCGTTTTGCGCTACTTTAAAGAAATTATAGCGCTTCGCAAAGAAAGCGACATTCTTCGCCGAGGCACCTTCCGCGACATTACGGGAGATGCGAAAAACTACTTTATGTACGAACGCGAGCACGAGGGCAAAAAGATGCTCATCGTATGTAATTTTGAAAAAGAGTCCGATATTACCGTGCCCGAAAGCGCGCGCCGCATTCTCGGAAATTATCCGGTTCATAAAGGAAGCAAATTCGCTCCCTACGAATCCGCGATATACCTTATATAAAGCAAAAAAGTGTGCTGTGAAGCACACTTTTTTAGTTTATCAAAGAAGTATAATGTTATTTTCCTTGCAGATACGCTTTGTTTCTTCATCCCAGATGGATACCTGAACCTCGCCGATATGCGCCTTCTGCAAAAGGAGCATAGAAAGACGTGACTGACCTATACCGCCGCCCATTGTAAGAGGAAGCTCGTCCGCAAGAAGTGCGCTGTGGAAAGGAAGAGTTTTTCTGTCCTCACAGCCTGCCTCCTTGAGCTGGCGTTCAAGAGATTCTTTGTCAACGCGGATACCCATAGAGGATATTTCAAAAGCGCAACCAAGCACATCGTTCCAGAACATAATGTCGCCGTTGAGCATCCAGTCGTCGTAGTCGGGCGCTCTGCCGTCGTGCTTTTCACCGGAGCGAAGCTTGCAGCCTATCTGCATAATAAACGCGGTCTTGTATTCTTTTAAAAGAAGATTTTCACGTTCCTTTCCCGTTTTACCGGGGTACATATCCTCAAGCTCCTGAGTGGTCACGAATTTTACGTTGCGTTCGAGGTTAAGCGTAAGCTCCGGAAAATGCGTTTTAAGTGAATCGAGAGTATCGCATATAGCATCAACCTCGCTTTGAACCGTCGCTTTGAGGTATTCGAGGTTTCTGTCTTCTTTTGTAATTATCTTTTCCCAGTCCCACTGGTCCGTGTAAATGGAATGGAGGTTGTCCATTTCCTCATCGCGGCGGATAGCGTTCATATCCGTATAAAGACCTTCGCCTGCGGAAAATTTATATGTATGGAGCGCCATACGCTTCCATTTTGCAAGAGAGTGAACAACGACCGCATCCGTGCCCGTTTCTTTTATATCAAATCTTACGGGGCGTTCCACACCGTTGAGGTCATCGTTAAGACCCGTATCAGGGTCAACGAAAAGAGGGGCGGAAACACGCTTGAGATTAAGCGAATTACAAAGTTTTCTTTCAAATATTTTTTTAAGCATACCGATAGCGGTCTGCGTTTCGTACATACCAAGAAGGGATTTATAGCCCTTCGGAACAATTACCTTGCTCATAAAAAGCCTCTTTCAATAAATTATATTATATTTTATTGTATCACTATACACCTGAAATGTCAACAAAAAGATATTTTTATAAAAACCTTGAACTTTTTTCAAAAAAATTGTATTCTGTTTATACTTTGTTAATAATATGAGTTTATATTTATAATTGTATAAATTATATTTTTATTTAAGGAGTAAAAGATGCTTCAACTGAAAAATATCGTAAAGCAATACCGCACGGGAGACGAAACGGTAGATGCGTTGCGCGGGGTCAATATTGACTTTCGCGAAAACGAATTTGTTTCCGTCCTCGGTCCCTCCGGCTGCGGCAAGACAACTCTTCTCAATATCATCGGCGGTCTTGACGGATATACAGAGGGTGACCTTATCATCGACGGCAGATCAACAAAGGAATTTACAGACAGAGATTGGGATACTTACAGAAACCATAAAGTAGGCTTCGTATTCCAAAGCTACAACCTTATCGCGCACCAAAGCGTTCTTTCAAACGTGGAGCTTGCGCTCACGCTCTCCGGCGTTTCCAAATCGGAGCGAAGAAAGAGAGCGGTGGAAGCCCTTGAAAAAGTAGGACTTAAAGACCAGATACACAAAAAACCCAACCAGATGTCCGGCGGTCAGATGCAGAGAGTTGCCATCGCCCGCGCACTTGTGAACGATCCGCAGATTCTGCTTGCGGACGAGCCGACAGGCGCGCTTGATTCCGCAACAAGCGTTCAGATAATGGATCTTCTCAAAGAGATCGCGCGCGATAGGCTCGTTATTATGGTAACCCATAACCCGGAGCTTGCAGAGCAGTATTCCACGCGCATCGTGCGCTTCCTCGACGGCAAGATGACGGACGACACATCCCCCTTCAAATACGACCCGCCCAAGAAAGCTGAGGAAAAGGTTCTTACGCGCACGCAGAAAAAAGCTCTCAAAAAAGAAGAAAAGAAAACGTCTATGTCGTTTTTCACCGCGCTTTCTCTCTCGCTTAACAATCTTATGACAAAAAAAGCGCGCACAATACTTACGAGCTTCGCAGGCTCTATAGGTATCATCGGCATCGCGCTCATACTTTCGATATCAAGCGGCTTGCAGCTTTACATTAACCGCGTTCAAGAGGATACGCTTTCCTCCTACCCCATAACCATACAGGCGGAAACGCCCGATATATCCGCAATTATCGCATCCCTTTCTGAAAAAACAGAGGCAAACTCCGCGCATGAGCTCGATAAGATCTACTCAAACATCATTATGTATGATATGATGAACTCTATGATCAACGCGGAAACAAAGAAAAACAATCTCAAGGATTTCAAGGTATTCCTCGATTCCCACCTTGAAAACGACGCTATAACGTCCATAATTTACGGCTACAATACGGAACTCCATATATATTCTTCCGATACGGAGAATATTCGTAAGCTCAACCCTTCGACTCTTATGAACAGCATATACGGCAACTCTGCTGCCTCAAATCCTATGATGAGTATGGGCTCTTTCAAGATTTGGAGCGAGATGCTCTCCGGCAAGAACGGCGAGCTTGTAAACGACCTCGTTAAAGAGCAGTACGACGTAGTTGACGGCAGATGGCCGGAAAAATACAACGAAGTTGTCCTTGTTGCAGATAAGAACAACGAAATAAGCGACCTTGTCCTCTGTATGCTCGGATTCAAGAGTGAGGAAGAAATGAACGATATCATAAACTCCGCGCTTGCAGGAAAAGAGATCGTGTCCAAGCAGGAATCTTGGGAATACTCCGAAATACTTTCCACAAAATTCAAGCTCGTTCTTCCCACAGACTATTACCAATACAACGAGCAGACAGGTGCTTGGGTCGATATGAGCGAAAACGATAAGTATATGTCTTATATCCTTTCCAGAGCCGAGGATATAGAGATCGTCGGTATAGTTCGCCCGAATGAAGATGCCGTTGCCGCATCGATCACAGGTTCTGTCGGATACACATACGCGCTGACAGATCACATTGCCGAAAAGATAAACGCGAGTGAGATCTTGAAAGCACAAAAGGCAGATCCCTCCACGGATATTTTCACAGCTCTCCCCTTCAAGACGGATGATTACGTTGAACCTACGGATGCGGAAAAAGCTGCCGCAGCAAAAGAATACATCGCTTCCCTTTCAGAAAGTAAGAAAGCTGTACTTTACGAAGCTATCGCTGTGGAAATGCCCGCTTCCGACCTTGAAGCGGCTGTCAACGCCTCCCTTGCAAACTTCCCCACAAGAGAAGCTATGGAAGAGGTCATCGTAGGTGCATATGCCGCAGAAATGGGCATGCCGGAAGAGACCGTGCGCTCCTATCTTGCAGATATGAGCGATGAGCAAATAAAAGACGCTATCGTTCAGATGATAGAAATGCAGGTAAAAGCTCAATATAAAGAAAAAGTTTCCGCCGCACTCTCCTCTATGAGCGTTGCAGAGCTTGCCGCTATGCTTGATATGTATGTTGCCGCAGCCTCCGATGCAACTCTCGCGCCCATATACGATGCATACCTTCCCGCATCTTTCTCCGAAAGCACTTATGATGCTAACATTTCAAAGCTCGGTGTTTTCGATATAGATAACCCTGCAAATGTCAGCATCTACTCCTCCAGCTTCGAAGCAAAGGACGAGATCGCCGCACTTATTGATGAGTATAATGCAGGCGTTGCACTTGAGGACGAGATAACATATACGGATTATATAGCTCTTATGATGTCATCCATCACAACGATAATCAACGCAATAAGCTATATTCTTATAGCGTTTGTCTCTATCTCCCTCGTTGTTTCTTCTATAATGATAGGTATTATAACATACATCTCTGTTCTTGAACGCACGAAAGAGATCGGCGTTTTGCGTGCCATCGGTGCCTCCAAGCGCGATGTTGGCAGAGTGTTCAACGCGGAAACAATGCTTGTTGGCTTTGCTTCCGGTATGTTCGGTATCATTATAACCCTTCTTCTTAACATTCCGATAAATATGATAATAGAAGCGCTCTCCGGCATCGGCGGTATTGCCAAACTTCCCGTCGGCGGCGC
This sequence comes from Clostridia bacterium, assembly GCA_017621475.1. Lineage (GTDB taxonomy): Bacteria > Bacillota > Clostridia > Oscillospirales > CAG-272 > UMGS731. Next base: position 4,094 of record JAGATA010000028.1, on the reverse strand, counting down.
CGTGATACTGGTGCTTATAAGCATTGCTCTCACACTTATCGCAGGTCTTATTCCCTCCCGCATTGCGGCAAAGAAGGACCCTGTAGAAGCGCTTCGCACAGAATAACCTACTTTTTCTTTCGGAGAAAAAGTAGGCAAAAAGAACTTTGCTCCATTCCATACTTTATCGTTGATAAAATTTTGGAAGTAAAGAATAAATTACCTTTTTCGGAGAAAAATCAGGCAAAAAGAACTTTGCCTCATTCCCCTCTTTATCTCGGTAAAATCTTGGTGGCAAACATCAATATCCTCTTGTTTGCCGCCGAGAAAAGCGACCGTTCTCTTCTCAAATGCATAATTTAAAAGAAAACCTATTTTCAGGACATACTATGGAAAACGACAAAATTTTAAAAGACCACCTTTCGGACCTTGCACGCCGTGCGCGCGATGGCTCGTATTACACTTATTCAAACTTTCTTTCTCTTGCAGAGCAGGATATGCTTCTTAAAATGAAAACGGATATTCGTTTCTCTCTTTTCGGCGGATACGAAAATGCGGAGCGAAAGCTTGCCGTTTTCGGAAGCGAGGACGATTTCGGTTATACCGAAGACGCGCCCATTGTTTGCATAAAGATAGAGCCGCGTATGCAAAAATATGCGGAGAAACTTTCACACAGAGATTTTCTCGGTTCTGTTGTGGGCTTGGGGCTTGAACGTGACGTAACGGGAGATATAATCATCCACGAAAACGTAGGATATATGTTCTGCCTTGATTCCATATCACTGTTCATCACAGAAAACCTTACGAAAGTACGCAAAACCCAGGTAAAGTGCCAGGTCGTTGCCGCACCTCCCGTGGAAACGCTCGCGCTTCCCGATGAACAAGCATTCTTTGTTGCTTCCGAAAGACTGGACGGAGTAATATCCGCCGTTTTCGGGCTTTCCAGAAGCGAAAGCGCAAAGCTTTTCGGTCAAAAGCTCGTTTTCTGCGACAGCAAGCTCTGCGAAAACGCAGACAGACTCATTCCCGAAAACAGCATCATTTCCATACGCGGCTACGGCAGATTTATATATTGCGGTATCGCCAAAACAACGAAAAAAGGCAGGCTCTGCATAAACGCAAGAGTCTATAAATAACTAAAAAAGTGTGCTTTCGCACACTTTTTTAGTTATTTTCACTTTTTCTCAAATATCCTTGCAACCCGAATTTTCGTAGATCTCGCGGGCTTTGGGGTATTTCTGCAAAAGCTCCTCGATCGTCGGTGCAAAGTATATGTTTTTGTATATGGTATTTCGTTCGGGAGCGTTATTTTCAGGTTCAACGCCCTCCGTTACGTAAATATTCTGAACAAGAATATTGTGCGTAAACTCACCTTCTGCCACAAACTGCGCAAACATCGGTCTTTGAGCGCCGGAGGCAACGCTGTTATATACGTGCCAGTTGGAGGCAGCTCCATCAAGGTAGAAGCCGCGCACGGTCCTCTTTACAGAATCGCGGTATGCAAAATTATCGTGCATAAAATTAAAATATGGAGCATGCTCCTTCGTGCAGTTACAGCCCACGGCGTAGATAGCGCCGCCGTCACGCAACACCTGCATATGGTGCGATATTCTGTTATAAGCAATATTTGCATCGCGGATATTTACCATTTCGCCAAGCGCATAATCAAGCTTTGCCCAGTTCCATCCGACAGAAACACCTGAATATGCGCAGTATTCAATAGTATTGCGGCATACGGAAAGCCCGTCCACACGGAAAAGATTCACCGCAGGAGAGGACGGAAAATCATATCCGATATTTGAAATAAAATTGTTTTCCACACGGATATCGAAACTGCAGTTTCGCTTATCCGTAAGAATACCAACAGGGTTTCCTATAGAGACTGCGCTCATAGCAATATTTTCAAATCGGGAATTTCTTACGTATATTCTCGCAAGGTTTCCCTTCATAAGCAAAGCGTTCGTTCCAAGCTCCCAAAAACGGCATTTTTCCACGGTAAATCCCGAAACATCGCGTGCAAACACTGCCGCTTCCTCAACCTTATGGTTTAAACGCTTTTCCACATTTGCCTGTCCCGAAATATAACCGTTTTCGCATATAAACTTGTCCGTAACTCCGGTAAATTCAAGGTTTTCAAGCAGGATACCGTCCATTCCCTCAAACACAAAAAGCTTTTCAAGCGTCGGCGCGCTTATTTCAGATCCAATACCGATATTTCCGTGATAGCAGATCACACCGGTATTGTTATCATAGCACCAAGTTCCCTCTTTTATAAGATTCGGGTGATTGCAAAGGAACATCTCGCCCCTGCTTTTCGGCTGAAGATAAGTAACGAGCTTTTTAAGATAAAAATCGAAAACAGATTTTTCTGCGCTGACAAAAATATGCTTTTTGCCGTTTTCATCGAATCTTACACGTTTTTTCTCAACACGAATAAGAGGAAAGACCATAAACTCCCACTCTGCGTAAAGCGTAAGCTCCGCAGGAGAAAGCTCTTCTTCCTGCAAAAGATCCACCATCTCTTCGGGAATATAGAAGCCGACAGAGACTTCGCTTCCATCAATGGGAAGCTCAAAAGGATATGCAAACATTTCTCCTTTGCAAATGGGAATGCGTTTTCCGTTTACATAAAGATCACGCAGGGACGGATATTTTCCGTTTTCATCCTTTTAAAGCGATATGTATAATAATTGCCCTGCTTTTTAAAACCATCGGGAAGCAATACCTTCTCGGAGGTAAAGACGGCCTTTCCCTCTTCGCAGGAAAGAGAAAGTTCTATATGGGAAAGCTCCGGATCTTCCTTTGCGGAAAACACAACACTTTTTGAAAGCTTGTACTTGCCTTTTTCAAATACAATCTCCGCTTTTTGGCGTGTTTTTCCGTCCGCCTTGCGCGCAAAGCGCAAAACGGCATCCCTTGCAGAATAAATATCCGAAAATTCTTCGCCTGTCTGTTTAAATCTGATCATAAAAGCCTCCTTGAAGCATCTTTTCATATAAAGTATATCACGCTAAAAATACCGTTGTCAAGTAATGCGCTCATCCAAAAGCATTTTTGTGCCTTGCGCACACTTTATATTATCATATGCAATATTTTTCATCTGCCCCTGCAAGCGCTAATGCATATTTTCCTATCGAATATACGTTACATAAAATATTTTTATTTTATCACACCTCAGTATAAAGATCAATGCGACAAAATTCTACAAAATTTTAAATTCTATTGTAAAATTTTATTATAAATTGTAAAATATTATTGTAAAAATGCCTGTTTATAAGGGAGATGTTAACTTGAACTACTGTGTACTTTTCAATCCGTTAGCCGGTAAAAACACCACCAAAGAAAATTTATCTTCTCTCTCAGCCATATACAAAGATAACGTGACTTACTATGATTTGACAAGAATAAACTATGCAGAGTTTTTGGGCGGTCTTGGAAAAGATGATGCCGTAATTTTGTGCGGCGGCGACGGAACACTCAACAGATTCATAAACGAAACATCCGAAATGAATATAAAATGCGATGTTCTTTACTACCCGGCAGGCATGGGAAAATACACCAATATGGTAACCATCCATAAAGGAAAAAATATTCACGTTAAATTTGACAGCCCAACCGCGCTTCAGATAGACGGCGAAACTATTTTAGGTGTAACAGAGTATAAAGCATTTGCAAAAATCCCCGCAAAAATTTTTTCCTGAACGCAACACACCCATCCCGAAAGAGAGGATGGGTGTGTTTTTATAACGTAGGAAATTACGCTGATAGAGCCTTCCCCGCAAGGGGAAGGGGGACCGCCGTGGCGGTGGATGAAGTGTGCGTCAACACACTTTTATCATCTTAATTTACTTGTGAATAAAATAATTTATATTACCGCGCAAATGTGATTTTTGCTCTGTTTTTATTTCATGCCCTGTTCGTAGGATTCGATCATCTTCTTAGACGTGACACCCGTACGACCTCTACTCCGTGCATTGAGCTTTTTGAGCCATTTTTCAGTGCTTTTGCCCGTAAATATCTTGATTTCAAGCTTCGCCGTATCATCATCGGTTAATGTGACGAAGATTTTATCAATATACTGAGCCACAAATTCGTTTGATATAATGCCCGTGCTT
>JAGATA010000027.1 GCA_017621475.1 Clostridia bacterium | reverse complement strand
ACAGAAGATCGTTTGCATCACTTACGCTATGACCGCCCTTTAGAAGCACGGCACATCCGTAGGCATCGCCTATCATCTTCGCCACACGTTCCATATCTTCCTTCGTGTGAACGGTCTGTTCTGATAAAACTTCTGCTTCGGGGATATTGGGTGTCACAAGAGTAGCGAGAGGAAGAAGCTCTCTTGTCAGTACCGATACCGCATCGGTTTTCATCAATTTAGAACCGCTTGTGGCGACCATCACGGGATCGACTACAATGTTCTCCGCTTTGTAATAGGCAAGTCTTTCGGCAATTACTCGGATAAGCTCTGCCGAGCTGACCATTCCTATTTTTACGGCATCGGGACGGATATCCTCGAATACCGCATCGATCTGATCTCTCAAAAATTCGGGAGTTGCCTCCTGAATGGCTCGGACGCCGGTTGTGTCCTGTGCCGTCAGCGCTGTGATCGCACTCATGGCAAAAACACCATTCATCGTCATTGTTTTCAAATCTGCTTGAATACCGGCGCCTCCACTGCAGTCGCTTCCTGCAATGGTCAATGCTGTTTTCATTTTCATAGAATACTCCTTTCGCTTTTTCAGCATCGTTTTATGTAGCGACATAAGGTGGTGCCCCCAATCTGCCGCTGTATTTTATATTTTTACTGTTTCGTAATTGGTAATATAATAATCACTGTTTTCTTTCATTTCTGTCTGCCTTAGCTCGTGCTTGTCATAGACCGCCGCGACGGGAAAACCGTCGTTCTTTGCCGTCATCAAAGCGTGAAGCGCATCTTCAAACACAACGGTTTCATCTTTTTTTGTGCCGAGTACTTCAAGGGCTGTCCTGTAAATATGCGGTGTTTCCTTGTTATAGCCAACCTCGGCACAGGTGAATATCTCGGTGAAGAAATCACGGATTCCAAGGTTGCAAAGTACATCCTCTACGATCGGTCTGTCCGTAACGGTCGCCACGCACATTTTTACACCCTGTGATTTGAGAGCTTCGAGAAATTCACGAACACCGTCTTTTAGCGTGACCTTGGTTCTGTAAAGCTTGGCTACCATTTCGTTCACGCCATCGACGATCTCACCGACAGAAAGTGTCACGCCGTAATGCTCTCTGTAATATTCAGCCACTTGTTCAAGTGTAAAGGTCTTGAAGGTTTCGGTGAGGTTTTCTCTCGGCTCTTTTCCGAGAATCCGCAGATAATCCTCTCCGAAGGTATCCCATATGAACATGGAATCAACGAGCGTTCCGTCAAAATCAAATATTGCTCCCTTGATCATATGATTCCGAGTTTCTTTGCTCTCTCTTTAAGCTCTATGGTTGCGGTTTTGGGACTTTCGGCTTTCATAATGGCGGATACGACGCAGATGCCTGCGATGGGAATGCCTGCGAGAACGTCGATGTTGTTTTTGTTCAGACCTCCGATGGCATTGACGGGGATCGGAACAGCCTTGCAGATGTCAGCCAAGGTTTCGGTAGATGTGAGAACGGTTTTCACCTTTGTTGTGGTCGGATAGATTGCGCCGACACCGAGATAGTCTGCACCTCCTTCGTATGCTTCAAGTGCCCACGGAACAGTTTTAGCGGTCGCTCCGATGATAAATTCATCACCGAGGATTCTCCTTGCGGTTGCAATCGGCATATCCTCTTTTCCGAGGTGAACACCTTCCGCACCTACTGCCAAAGCCACGTCGATGCGGTCGTCGATGATCAGCGGAACATTGTATTTTTTCGTCAGCTCGTGAACCTTTTCCGCAAGCTCGATGTACTCCATTGTGGATTTGTTCTTCTCACGGAGCTGAAGAATGGTCGCACCACCTTCAAGTGCTTCTTCCACACGGTGAAGAAACTCTGCTTCTTCAAATCCCGTGGAATCGGTTATAAAATAAAGTGTTGTATCAAAGTTTTTCATATTCTTCTCCTTATACGTACAGATAATCGTTCAGCACGGGCTGAAGTCCTTCTCCCTCAATATCACGATACATCTTGTCAAGACTGCGGTTGTCGTCAATTTCAAACTGCTCGTCGCCCTGAACCTCATCGGTTTCTTTTCCGTTGTATTTGCTTTCGTGATCTCCGATACCCGTGGATACACCTGCAGATACCTTGGTAGCGGCGATCTTTACGATGCCGTTGCGGAATTCCGCACTCTCACGGGAGGATACGGTGATACCGACGAACGGAAGGAAAATACGGTAGGCGCAGATGATCTGACAGAGTTGCTTTTCGTGAACGTCAAGGGGATTTATCTTGTCATTGTTGATGATAGGACGAAGTCGGGGACAGGAGAGCGACATTTCTGCGTGAGGATACTTTCTCTGCAAATAATAGACATGCAACGCGCTTGCCAAGGCATCCTTTCGGAAGTCCGAGAGACCGAGCAATGCCGAGAACGCCACACCTCTCATACCGCCGCGCAAGGCTCTTTCCTGTGCATCAAAACGGTAGGGCCACACACGCTTGTGTCCGAGCAAATGAAGCTGTTCGTATTTGTCAGTATCATAGGTTTCTTGGAATACGGTTACATAGTCTGCTCCGCATTCGTGAAGATACCTATATTCATCGGTGTTGACGGGATAGATCTCAAGCCCGACCATACGGAAATACTTTCTTGCCAGCTTACAAGCCTCACCTATGTACTCCACGTTGCTCTGCGCACGGCTCTCACCGGTCAGAATCAGAATTTCTTCCATTCCGCTATCGGCGATAACCTTCATTTCCTTTTCGATCTGCTCCATAGAGAGCTTCATTCGATTGATGTGGTTATAGCAATTAAAGCCGCAATACACACAGTAGTTCTCGCAATAGTTTGCGATATACAGAGGCGTGAACAAATACACCGTATTGCCGAAATGCTTACTTGTTTCAAGTCTTGCTCTCTCTGCCATCACCTCAAGGAAGGGCTCTGCCGCAGGTGACAGAAGCGCCTTGAAGTCCTCAATCGAACAGTTGGTATGCTCAAGAGCCGCACGGACATCTCTTGCCGTATATTTGCTGTAATCATAAGAGTTCATTTGCGCCATTACTTGCGAACACACATCCGACTCGATGATCTCCATACCGGGCAAGTATTCCATGTGGTTCTTACGGCTTGTGGGATCATTTTCAATACGGTGCTTTTTTTCAAGCGCCTCGGGCGACAGATGCTCCGAATCCACAAAAAATTGGTTTTCCATTGTATTCACCTCAGTCACGCAGGAATCCTGTCAAGGGATCGGATGCGGATGCTCCACGGGTCAGCACCCTGCCAAGTCCCGAAAGGTATGCCTTGCGACCCGCTTCGATCGCCTGCTTGAAAGCAGAAGCCATCATAGGAAGATCACCTGCGGTTGCAAGGGCGGTATTCGCCATGATTGCCGCCGCACCCATCTCCATTGCTTCACAAGCCTGCGAAGGTCTGCCAATGCCTGCATCCACGATGATGGGCAGGTCGATCTCGTCAATGAGTATCTGAATAAATTCACGGGTTGCAAGACCTTTGTTTGAGCCGATGGGAGAAGCCAAGGGCATCACGCTTGCCGCACCTGCGTTCACAAGGTCACGTGCGGTGTTCAGATCGGGGTACATATACGGCATTACCACAAATCCCTCGTTTGCGAGTATCTCGGTTGCCTTGATGGTTTCCACGTTATCGGGAAGGAGATATTTGGAATCACGCATGATCTCGATCTTTACGAAATTACCGCATCCAAGCTCACGGGCAAGGCGAGCGATGCGAACGGCTTCCTCAGCGTTTCTCGCCCCCGAGGTGTTGGGAAGAAGCGTGATTCCTTCGGGAATATAATCGAGAATGTTTTCGTGTTCTTTGGTGTTGGCACGACGGACTGCCAAGGTGATGATCTCAGCTCCGGCATCCTTTACTGCCGCTTCAATGAGCTTCATCGAATACTTGCCCGATCCGAGAATGAAACGGGAGTTAAATTCGTGACCGCCGATAATAAGTTTGTCGTTATTCATTGTCTTTACCTCTTAATTCTTCAAAATTACTTGCTAAAATTCTGAGTACCGTATGTGCCTCGTGCGCGGCGCAAATCATAACACGCGACGATACAAGCCCAATTCCGTCCGCAACGTCGCTTTCTTCATCACCGCACAGATAAAATCTGCTCGTTACTTTCCTTGTTTTGATGCGATTGGCGTCATAAAGTCCCGCCATACCCGATGCCGCCACGAGGTACTTATCCCGCATTTCTGTGAGAACGATCTCCATAAGCATCGCTTTACATTCCGCGTCGTCAAAGGCTTCGCATATTATATCCGCATCTTTCAGAAGGGTTAATACGTTATCTTCCGTAATGCGCTCTGTATGTATTTCAAGTGAAATATACGGAGCTATTTCTTTGAGATTTTCCGCAAGTGCGACCGTCTTATACATACCGATCTGTGTTGCCTTATACTGCTGACGGTGGAGATTTGTTATGTCCACTCGGTCAAAGTCAATGAGTATCAGCCGTCCGACCCCCGCTCTCGCGAGAGCTATGGCGATATTCGATCCAAGACCGCCAAGACCACATACGGCAACCGTTGCCGATGAAAACGCCCGATGCAACTCTTTACCGTGGCGTTCTTCCAAAGCATTATTCCATTCTTCTTTTGTTGGGATCACTTAGCCACCTCCCACAAAGCTGACGATCTCAATGCTATCGCCGTCCTTCAATACGGTATCAGCGTAAGTAGCTTTCGGAATGATGTCGCCGTTCAGCTCGGTCGCGATCCGCTTCATATCGTAGTTGGTTGTCGCAAGATACTCGGCAATGGTCTTACCTGCAATATCCAAGGGTTCTCCGTTTACCTTTACCATTTCACACCTCCACAAAAATTGCAACAAAAAAGGAGCTACCGATTCGGTAACTCCAAAAAAATCTGTTGTTCCTCCCAATATCCTTGTATCAGGCATCCCTACGTTGGCATTATCCAAATCAGGTTCTCGGTCGAAGGTCACACCTTCCTCTCAGCCTGTATACAAGCTCCCGTTTGTTCAGTTGTGAGTACATTATACACCTTTTTGCAAAAATTTGCAATAGGTTTCTGTAAAAAAATATTCTGTACATGTTATAATAGTTAAGCTTTGCAAATTGCAATAGCAAGTTGCGGCTTTAACATTATAGAAAGATATGGAGGAATCTCTATGAAGAAGAATTACACAACAGAAGAAAAACAAATCGTTGTTCAAGCGTATCTTAACGGAAAATCAGCCACCATCCTCTCTCGGGAATATAGTGTCCCACGTAGTACAGTTTATTACTGGGTCAAACAGAATCGCCAAGCAATTGCCGAAAAAGAAAACAGTTCAGTTCCTTTACAGGATTATCGTGCTTTGCAACGAAAAACCGAAAAAATTCAAATCGAACTGGAAATTCTACAATCTGTAAGTTGTACTCCACATTCACCATTATCAGAAAAATTGCGCGAGATCAAGAAAATTGCCGATAAATATCCAGCTAAATATATCTGTGAGACCTTGAAGGTATCCAAAGCTACCTTTTACGATCACATTGTACGTAATAAGGGAGAGAATAATTATTATACACAACACCGCGCGGAAATCAAGCAAGCGATATTGGAAGCCTATCATGATCACCGGCAAAATTTCGGTGCGAAAACACTTAATTCTATTTTAAAACAAAGAGGCTATCGAACATCAAAAGAAATGGTCTCAGAACTGATGGCAGAATTGGGGCTACAAAGCATCAGGCGAAACTCTAAAGAGTGGTACGACCAAGAAAAGCGCGAACTTCGAAAAAAGGAAAATTTTGTCAAGCGAGAGTTTAATCCTCAAGCCCCAAATGAAGTATGGGTGGGGGATGTCACGTTTTTTAGATTCAACCATCGGAATTACAGCATCTGCACGGTTATGGATTTGTATTCCAGAAAAATTGTTGGATTCAAAATTTCTTCTACGCCTAATACGCGCCTAATCAAATCAACATTTGAACAAGCTTATTTAGCAAGGCATCCTAAATCGGGCTTGATCTTCCATAGTGATCAAGGAACTGCATATACATCAAATACATTTCGAAAACATCTATTGTCATTGGGTGTCAAACAGTCTTTTTCGCAAAAGGGAACGCCGTATGACAATTCACCTCAAGAAAGTTTCTATTCTACTCTAAAAAAAGAAGAACTGTATCGCAGAGAATACAGTTCTGAAAAGAATTTTAAGGAATCGATTGGAAAATATATCGATTATTACAATAACGAACGACCTCACTCGCGTCTAAAATACAGAAGTCCGTCTCAGTATGAGGAGGAAATGTCTAAATAATATTGGACACTTAGGTTTGATTTTGTAAGGCTTTCCGAGTTTTTTGCTTTGTTTTTTGCGGATCTTCAAATTGTGTCCAAATGAAGATACAGGATAATTAGCCGAAAATCCTTGAAAAACAAGGCAAAAAATAGAAATAGTAGTAGATGTCTAAACCATACGGTTCGAAAGTCTACTACTATTTCACTTGGCAGGGGCAGAAGGATTCGAACCCACGACAAACGGTTTTGGAGACCGCTGCTCTACCAGCTGAACTATACCCCTATTTAATTGGTGGGCCTTTAGGGACTCGAACCCCAGACCAACCGGTTATGAGCCGGTTGCTCTAACCAACTGAGCTAAAGGCCCGTTTCGCAACGTATAAGAGTATATCACATTTGGTTTGATTTGTCAAGCACTTTTTTAAAAAATCTTTGAATATATTTTATCAATAAATTCTTGATATGTTTTGATAAATAATATATAATATTTATATTAACAAAATATGACGAATTATGTCGGAAAGATAGGTTTTTATGAGAGCTGACGGAAAAATTGTTAAAAACATTGACCCTATGTATAAAATAGCACCGTATTTTATGCGCGACAGAAGCGATGCGCAAAATATGATAACTGTAACGGTACCCTACGAAAATGTCCACGAATACGTTATGGAAACAAGAAAAAAAGGGCATAAGATAAGCCATATGGCGGTAGTCTTGTCAGCGCTTGTCAGAACTATTTCTGAATATCCCGAACTCAACCGTTTTATTGTAAATAGCAAGATTTATGCACGCAATGAATTAAGTGTTGGCATGGTCGTTCTTCGTCCCGGTGACGCCAACGCTTCCATGAGTAAAATAAAATTTGATTTGGCAGATAATATTTTTGAAGCAAATGATAAAATAACGGATTACATAGAAGCAAACAATAAGGAAGAAAGCTCCAATTCGTTGGATAAACTTTTAAACGCATTCCTTTCTATACCTTCATTTCTTTTGAGAGGTCTTATGGGATTGTTCCGCTGGCTTGACAAAATGGGTTTTCTCCCTAAAGCTATCATAAATGCAAGCCCTTTTCATAACACTTTAGTCATTACTAACTTAGCGAGCATAAGAACCAACCATATTTACCATCACGTATATTCTTTTGGAACTACAGGAATGCTTGTCGCTATGGGAAACAATATTGAAACAACCAAATCAAAAAAGGACGGCACACTTTATTTGCAAAAAGAAATTCCTTTCGGCATAGTTATGGACGAAAGAATTGCTTCCGGTTCCTATTTTGCAAAAGCTTTTGCAAAATTCCAGGCATATCTCAAAAATCCTGTTCTTTTGGAAAGCTCTCCCGAAACACTCAAAGTAGATTATGAGTTCGAGGGGCTTTCCGAAAGATTTAAAAGTGAAAAAACAAAAGCCAAAGAAGCTAAAAAAGCTGCAAAAAAGAAAAAACAATAATATAAAATTTTCAAGTACGAGAGCACTTTATTGTGTTTCTCGTACTTTTTTGGTTTAACTTTAACAAAATATAAACAAAATACAAATTATCCTAAAACAAAAGGATAATAAAATTTAATATAAGATTGAAAGCTTCTTTTGGAGGTATTTATGAAAAAAACATATAAAGTGCATACCGGCAAAGAAATGGTAGAACGTGAATATAACTACATTCCCTTTAGATACATCACAGCTATATTTATAACTATTCTTGAAGTTTTGGCGGTAATAGGCATTGTTATAGCCTGTTGTTATTATATACCGTATTTTTACATTGCGGCCTGGTTAACCGAAATTTTCTGCGTGATAAAAATCATAGCCTCCGACGATAATCCGGATTATAAAGTACCGTGGCTTCTTTTTGTTTTAATAATTCCGATAGCAGGATTTATGCTGTACTTTATGTTCTATTCTCGAAAACTGCAAAAAAAATTTATTCGCCGTTTAAGTGAATTGAAATGCTATAATTACAATAAAGAAAGCTCAAAAGCGGAAGAAAATCTAATAAATGAAAATCCGACTGTAGCTTCTCAAGCAAAGCTTCTTAGCAAAATTTCAGGCTCGCGCCTTTTCACAAACACTAAACAAAAATATTTTTCGCTTGGAGAAGAGATGTTCGAGCAAATGATACCGGATCTTGAAAATGCCGAAAAGTTCATTTTTATGGAATATTTTATCATCGAAGACGGCAAGTTTTGGAACTCGATTTTGAACGTTTTAAAGAAAAAAGCATCCTCCGGCGTTACTGTCCGTGTCCTTTATGATGATATAGGATGTATGAGTACACTACCGGGAAATTATCACAAGACCCTTAAAAGTTACGGAATAGAAGCAACGCCTTTTTCACGTCTGAAAGGTAACGCGGACAGCGAATTCAATAATCGCAGTCATCGCAAGATTTTGGTGATCGACGGAAAGATAGGCTATACAGGCGGCGTTAATATAGCCGATGAATATATAAATGAGACCATACGCTTCGGTCATTGGAAAGATACCGCCATCCGATTGGAAGGCGAGGCAGTATGGGAGCTGACAAGGCTATTCCTTTGCGATTATGGCATCAATGTAAAACAATTACCTAAAGAACTGTTAGAATTTTATCCAACATTTAACGAAATAAAAGATAACGGCTACATAATTCCTTTTGGAGACGGACCATACCCCCTTTACGACAGAAGAGTCGGAAAAAGTGTGATCCAAAATATGTTGAACAGTGCAACACGTTATATGTATATGACAACTCCTTATCTTATCATAGATAACGATCTCTGTCAAAGCATTGAAAATGCAGCTTTGCGCGGAGTGGACGTGCGTATTATTGTTCCACATATTCCCGACAAAAAGCTTGTGTTTCAGATGACAAAAAGCTTTTATGAACGTTTAATAAAAGCCGGAGTTAAAATATACGAATATACTCCGGGATTCATTCACGCCAAGAGTTATATTTCAGACGATGAGTATGCTATGATAGGCACAATAAATCTTGATTATCGCAGTCTTGTACATCATTTTGAAAATGGCGTATGGATGTATAAATGTGATTCAATTCAAAGCATCAAATCCGATATTGATAACACCTTGTCAAAATCAACAGAAATCACAACCGATATGTTGAAAACCGGATTTATTACACGATTTATCCGTTCGGTAATCAGAATTTTTGCGCCAATGCTATAAAAAACACTTTTATAACATTTCTTAAACATTTTATAAGCAAAACACAAAAATTTAATTCATAAAATAACATCATAAAAAGATCAGGAAAGCAGGAAAACATGGAAAACGAAAATTTCACCTATAATTATTCGGCTGCCAGAAATAAGGAAGTCGAAAACATAAGAAAAAAATATATGCCTCGTGAGGAGAGTAAATTTGAAAAACTCAAAAGACTTGATTCCCGTGTGCAAAATTCCGGGGTAACGGAAAGTCTTTGCATAGGTATATTCGGATGCCTTATATTCGGAATCGGAATGTGCTTTGGACTTGATGTGTTCAGCGGAACAGATCTATTTTCGGTTCTGTTTTGTATGTTAGGTGCGATCATTATGATTACAGCTTATCCCATATACAAACGCATTTCAAAAAAGACAAAGGCAGAACTTGTTCCGGAAATTTTGCGATTGTCAGATGAAATTATGAACCGTTAAAAACAAGGATTAACAAAACACAAACATTTTACTAAAAAATTAAAAACATATAGTATGTATAATATACTCATAAAAATAAAAAGGAGATTATAAAAATGTCTAAAATAGCAGAAACAAATGAAAAAATCGCACAGAAAGTTACAGAGGGTTACAAAAAGATAGAAACAGGCGTAGTTGAAGGCTACAAAAAAATTGAAGAAGGTGTTGTTGAGGGCTTTAATAAAGTATCCGATAAGTGTGTTGAAGTTCTTTTTGCAAAAGAAGGCGAATCCGTAGAGAACGCAAAAAAGAGACTTTCCGGCAAAGATAGTGAAAACAAGTAAAATAAAATCAGTTTAGCGAAGATATTCAATATAAAAGTTTAGGAGAAAATACAATGGGGATGCAAATAAACGCTATTGAAATAAAAAACCTTTCAAAAAGCTTTCGCGGAATGTATGCGGTAGATCACCTCAATATGACAGTACCCAGAGGCGCAATATACGGCTTTATCGGAGAAAACGGTTCAGGAAAATCGACCACGGAAAAGCTCATCTGCGGACACCTTGTTCCCGATGCAGGAGAGATAAAGCTTTTTGGTAAAGATTACACCGATCCCGGTGTTCGTATAAGGGTGGGTGCGCTTATAGAAAATGCAGGATGCTTCCCGAATTCAAGCGTATATCAAAATCTTCGTATGCAAACTATAAACTTAGGTCTTAAAAATCCGGACGAGGAAATAAAACGAGTTCTTGAAATAGTGCGTATGTCAGAAAATGCTCACCTTAAATTCAAAAATTGCTCGCTCGGTATGAAGCAACGCATCGGTATAGCGATGGCTTTGCTTGGGGATCCTGCGCTCTTGATACTTGATGAGCCAATCAACGGTCTTGATACAGATGGGATGAGAATTATGCGCGAGATTTTGATCGATATTACGCAGAAATACGGCTGTACCGTTCTGATTTCTTCACACATTCTTGGCGAACTTGAAAAAATCGCAACGCATTATGGAATAATCCGTCAGGGCAAAATGATCATGGAGCTTTCGGCAGAGGAAATGGACAACCGTTCACAAGTTTTCATATCGCTTAAAACCAAAGATATGAATGGAGCAAAAGCCGCCTTAAAAAGAAAATATAATACGGTAACGGAAGAGGATGAATATATCCGAATTTATGACATCGATAACACCGCTGAAATTGTAGATTTCTTAATGAAAAACGGCCATATTATAAGCGAAATCAAGAAAAATAAGATAGGGCTTGAGGAATATTATATCGAGCTGATGTCGCAAAAAGGGGAAGAGTAAAATGACAAGAAAAGAAGAATTAACATTTGAATCACCAACATTTGCAAAGAGAATCAAAGGGATGCTTGGTGTGGATTTTTATCGCCTTTTCCATACCCCGCTGTTTTATATATTCCTTGCTATTGCGGCAATTATTCCCGCGATGGTATCTGCTATGACGATGATGCCCGACCAAAGCGGCGACACGATGGAGCCTCTGTACTCTAACGTATGGCAGATCATTGCCGCATCCGAAGCGCTATATGTTATTCGTACTATCGGGGACTATGCTAATATGAATATGGTCTTCATATTTGGCGGCATTATGGTGTCTATCTTTATCGGCCACGATTATAAGAGCGGTTATGTAAAACAACTCTTTACTACACACGCAAAAAAGCAGGACTATATGATTTCCAAAAGCCTGGTATGTGCTTTTGCTATGGCTTGTATGTGCATAACATACTTTATCGGGGGAACTGTCGGCGGTTTGCTTGCCGGTTATGAAACAGATGTAAAAATCGGTTCTTTGATCATTGCGGTTCTTGGAAAAATGATTATGAGTCTTGGATGGGCAAGCCTTTACACGTTCCTCAACGTGATTTTCAGAAAGTATTTCGGAATCTCCATTGCCTCCTCTTTCTTTTTCGGAACGGGTATTCTCATTATCGGTGCTGCGGCAATTGTTGAAAGCTTGTTCCTCCCGACAGGATTTTTGAATATTTTCCTGTACGGCTCGTCCGTCAATGCTTGCCTTACAAGTAACATTGGCACGTTGATTGTTTGTATTGTTGTTTCTGTAGCGTGGACGGTGTTCTACAACTTTCTCGGGACAAAAATACTTTCTAAGAGTGATGTATATTGAAGGGAGACAGTAAAAATGAATGCAATAGAAATCAAAAATCTGTCAAAAAATTTTGGTTCTAAGCAAGCGGTGTGCGGCTTGAATATGACTGTGCCGATGGGTTCTATATATGGATTTATCGGTGAAAACGGGTCGGGAAAATCAACCACAGAAAAAATGATATGCGGTCTTATTCCTACAAGCGGCGGTTCTATAAAGCTTTACGGTAAAGATCATTCGGATATAGATGTACGAGCAAAGGTAGGAGTACTGATCGAATCTCCCGGGTGTTTTCCCGGTCTTACAGTTTGGGATAATATGTTGCTTCAAGCGGCAAATTTGAGTATTCCTAATGCTGAAAAAGAGGTTATCAAGATTCTAAAAATGGTTCGTATGGAAGGTGCCGCCGGAAACAAGTACAAAAATTGCTCACTCGGAATGAAACAGAGAGTAGGTATTGCGATGGCTTTGCTCGGAAATCCTACATTACTGGTACTTGACGAGCCACTGAATGGGCTGGATGCCGACGGAATGAGAATTATGCGCGAAGTTTTTAATGACATCATCAGTGACGGAAAGCGTAGCATATTGGTATCATCACATTTGCTCGGCGAGCTTCAAAAAGTTGCAACCCTTTACGGTATTATCCGCCACGGAAAAATGATATGCGAAATGACCGCAGAGGAACTTGATGCAAGTTGCCGCACATATATTGCACTCAAAGCAGAAAAAATGAGCAAAAGCAAAATGCTTCTTTCCTCTAAATATTCTCGCTTGGAAGAAGATGAAGCGGGTTATATTCACATTTACGATAAGACCACTCCGGAACAGATTGTTGAATATCTTTATCAAAACGCCATCTGCGTTACTGAGATCAAAACAGATAAGATAGGACTTGAAGAATATTATATCGATCTGATGAAAGAGGTCAAGTAATATGGAAAAAACAGTAAAATTTGAGCATAACAGCAGCGGAAAACGCATTAAAAGCATGCTTAAAGTAGATTTCAGAAGAATGTTTAAATCTCGTCTTTTTTATATTCTTATTGCTTGCTCGCTCCTAATACCCATTGTTATGACGGTTATGATGACTATGATGGACGGCTCCGTTTCCGTAGATCCTCAAACAGGGAAGGAAACCGTAATGCAAGGTCCTGAAAACACTTGGCAATCTATAGGCACTCTGCCCGGCGGGGAAGCTATGGGCGGTATGGATGTTATGTCGATGTGTAACATAAATATGGCGTTTATGGGAATAGCGGTATTTGTATGCCTGTTCATCTCGGATGAATTCAGAAGCGGGTATGCAAAAAATCTCTTTACAGTCCGTGTAAAAAAGAGCGATTACGTTATTTCAAAGACACTTTCAGGCTTTATATGCGGAGCGCTTATGCTGCTTGCCTACCTTATAGGTGCATTGCTTGGCGGCGCAGTATCCGGATTATCATTTGAATTGGTAGGCGGCTTGACAGCGGCAAATATCGTAATGTGCATACTTGCAAAAATATTTTTGATGCCGGTTTTCGTGTCGGTCTTTACATTGATAAGCGTTGCGGCAAAACAAAAGACTTGGCTTGCTGTTTGCGGGTCTCTTGGTGGAGGAATGCTCCTCTTTATGACTGTTTCAATGATTACACCTTTGGCATCCACTGCCATCAATGTTCTTTTATGTCTTGGCGGAGGTCTTTTATTCGCTTTCGGACTTGGTGCAATAAGCAACATAGTTTTGAGAAAATCCAGTTTAGTATAATTTAAAATTATTCATTGTTATGTAAAAAGAATGCGGTATATCTCAAAAAAGATATACCGCATTCTTTTTAATCAGATCAGAACTTCGCTTTCAATTTGCAATGAAGCTTGTCTTATGATCTCTTTTTCAGAAAAAAATGTTTTTTCTCCATTTATAAGTTGATATTCCTCGTGACCCTTTCCAGCAAATAAAACAAAATCTCCCGGTTCTGCGGTTCTTAAAGCGTAATATATTGCTTTTTCGCGGTCTATCTCGCAATAACATTTTTCGGGATATATATATTGCGCAATATCTCCAATTATCTCGGACGGATCTTCGCTGTCGGGATTATCGCTTGTTACAATACAAATATCTGCAAGTGCATTTGCGGCAAGAGCCATTTCTTTACGACGGCTCTTCGTTCTTCCTCCAACAGAGCCAAAAACACAAATTATACGTTTGGGTCTGTAATTTTTTATAGTTTCCAAAACTCTCATAAGGCTTTTTCCATTGTGCGCATAATCTATAATACAGGTTATATCTGTAAGAGATATCGGAACGATCTCAAACCTTCCTCTGATTCTTACGGTTTCAAGGGCATGCACACAATCAAAAACACTTATACCAAAAGAATTACATACTGAAATTGCAGCCAGAGCATTATATACGGAAAAGTTGCCGGGGATGGGAAGAGTTACATTTATGTTTTTATCATAAAATATACACTCGAATGATACACCAAAAATGTTTCCCGCTTTAAAAACTTCAATATTTTGAGCAGATATATCCGCATTTTTTTCTATTCCGAAGCTCTTTATATCACGCTTTGAAGACTTTGTAAATTCGGGGTAATATGCATCGTCGGCATTTAAAAATATTCGTTCCGAAGAATGGAGTATTCTTTTTTTGCAAGATTTGTAATGTTCAAAATTCGGATGCTCCGAAGGACCTATATGATCCTCATATATATTGGTTACAATAGCTGCTTCAAAATGAACTCCGTATATACGATCCAGATACACTGCCTGCGAAGATACCTCCATAGCAACGTATTCTATCCCCAAATCGACTATTTTTGAAAAATGCCGATAAAGTATATAGCTTTCGGGCGTTGAATTTTCTGTGGTATATGTTTTTCCCGCGTATTTTATTCCTATTGTACCTATTGTGGCTATAGGAATATTTACAGAATCGAAAATATGCGCTATCATTTCGCATACGGAAGATTTGCCTTTTGTTCCTGTTATTCCGATAATTTTTAGTTTCTTTTCCGGATGATTAAAAAAATTGGCAGACATCTTTGCAAGCGCTTTTCTGCTGTCTTCCACAACAAGCTGAACCGCATCCTCAGGTAAGGTCAAAACACGTTCACAAACAAATATTTTTGCGCCTTTTTGGTAAGCACTTTCTGCAAAATTATGGCCGTCTGCTTTGGAACCGACTATACAAAAAAACATTCTGTTGTGAAGGGCTAATTCAGAATTATAAACTATATCCTCCACAGGCAGATCAAGGACTTCTTTTTGTGTATAAATATCTTTATTGTAAAAAAGAGAATATTCTGTTAGTTTTATAACCGAAGATAATAATTTCATTTTAATTCCTGTTTTATATTATTTATGTATTTACGGCCAGAGGATTAACCTCATAGCCGCAAGCTTTTATACTTTGAAGCGCAAGCGCTTCAAGTGAATCTATAAATTTATAATTTTTCTGTTTTAAAGCATTAGAAATAAACGAGAGCTCCGTACATCCGAGAATATATGCATCACAACCATGTTCGCCAAATTCTTGTAACAATCTTAAAACGCATAAATACGGAACCGGCAGAGATCTTTTTATATATTTATAGATCATATCATTCAATAGATCTTGCTCCGAATCTGACGGCAAATCATATTGTAAACCGTAAATATTGCAAGCCTTTTGATAAGTTCCTGCATATATCGTTCCTTCGGTTGCAAGTATTCCAACCTTGGAAAAGCCCGCTTCATAAGCGGAAAGCACTGCCGCTTTTGTAATAGACAATATCGGTACGGAAATTATACTTTGCAATTTACTATAAAAATATTCTGCCGTATTGCAGGGAACAGCTATAATTTCAGCTCCCGCGTTTTCAAGTTTTTCCAGCGCCGTCTTGATACGCTCAAACGGGTCATCTGCACTCTGTTTTAAAATAAATGCTGTTCTATCAGGAATGGATGGCAAACTATGGAGCAATATCTCCATATGATTTTGATCACATTCCGCTTTTGTAAAGTTTGTAAGCATTGAATAAAATCGGGCGCTGGCAGCAGGTCCCATGCCGCCAAGCACCCCAAGAACTTTTTTTATCATACAGAGCCCTATTCGTATATTTTATATTTTTTAAAATAGCGAAGATTGTGTATATAGACAAAACAAGAACGTAACGGGTTAAAAAACATATCGTAAGGATAAAAAAGCGTAGAAATAGATTTTCCTTGCGAAACAAGAGATTTTACTTTCTGTTTTGTTTCTTCGTTAGAGATATAATTATATATGATCTTTTTGGGAACTGTATGCCAAAAGGTTTCTCTGCAACATATACTTTTTTCGGTTTCAAAAGAATTTCTATTATCTGCTACAATAAGTTTTGCAATATTTTCTCCGGAAGCGGTAACGTAATAATTACTTCTGCCTTGTCGAAGATTTATCTCAAAGATATAAAAAGTTCCTTTGCGCGCATCAAACTTAATGTCAAAATTCGAAAAGCCCTTATAAGAGATGTGTTCAAGAAAATCCGATATTTTTTTCATAATATCTTCGTGATATTCCGTCAGTATTGCAACGTGATTTCCCAATCCTTTCGGAGTATGCTCACCGAGCAATACATGACCCATACACATCATACGAACTTTGGCATTTTTATCTGAGTATGCTGTCAAAACGTACATATTATCTTCTGCTCCGTCTATATACTCCTGCAGCACCAATGAATTTCCATAACCTGAAGAATATATACGCGATATTATATTCTTTGCTTCACTCTCACTTTCTGCAAGATATACCTTCTTCATATTCTCAAAAGGATTTTTCCAATACTCAACGGAACTGGAGGGTTTTATTATTATCGGGTAATCAAAACCCAACAAAGATGATTTCAAAAGTGAAAAATCACTTTCCAAGCGAAATATTTGTGTTTTGGGGTGTGGAAGAGCGTACTCCTTGCAAATCTGTGCAAAATATTCTTTTGACATAAGAATCCTTGAAAGTTCGGGAGTCGGGCAAGAAAAGAAGTAAAATCTGCTTAATATATCTTGATTTTTTATTATTTCTTCTTGATATTCATCCGTACATCCCAGCAAATAAAGCTCGTCGGAACTGTGCTCCTTCGCAAATGCAATAAGTGTTTCCAACATAACATCTTCATCCGAAAGATCTTCAATCTTTTTAAATATTATTATTTTGCTGTATTCTGTTTCTCCTATCGGATATTTCCCAAAAGCATAAGAAATTACGCCGAAAGCTTCGTGAAAAGCTCGTGCTACACTATAGCAATTCAGGTCAGCCCCAAGGAGAACGGGAGTTATCTTTTTCATTTTGTTTCTTCCTTTTTAAAAGAATATGGTTTTAGTATTCCAAAAAAGAAAAGATTTACACATACTTTTCAAGAATGCACAATACGAAAAAAACGGTTCCTGCAAGGAACCGTTTTTTCGATGTAACGAAAAAGATTATTCTGCTTCGGGAGCGCCAACAGGGCAAGTACCTTCGCAAGCGCCGCAATCAAGGCAAGCGTCTGCATCGATTACATAAACTCCGTCTTTTTCAGAGATAGCACCAACGGGGCAAGCATCTGCGCAAGCACCGCAAGCAATGCATTTTTCTTTGTCGATCTTGTATGCCATAATAGAAACTCCGTTCTCGACGGCGCTGAAATATGTTAACAGGGTACTCAGCCGTCGTTGAATACCTTTACACATATATTCTAACATATTTTTTGAAAAAGTCAAACATATAATTATAATAAATCAAAAAAGATTTTATGAATAAAAATTTTTTCGCGGAAAAAACTATTTTCGAAGGGAGATTTTTATGAAAATAAATAAACAGACATACCAAAAATATGCAAAGCAAAGAGCGCCTTCCTCTCCGCTTTTCAAAGATATGTTTTTTGCCTTTCTGATAGGCGGTCTTATTTGCGCATTTGCCGAAGGAATATACAACCTTTATCTATATCTCAAAATAGATGAAACAACAGTAAGAACTCTGGTTCCCGTAACCCTTGTCTTTATAGCAACTCTTCTTACAGGAATCGGAGTCTTTGATTCAATTGCAAAATATGCGGGAGCCGGAACTCTTGTTCCGATAACAGGCTTTGCAAATGCGGTGGTCGCTCCCGCACTTGACGATAAAAGCGAAGGGCTTGTTATGGGTGTTGGTGCCAAAATGTTTACTATTGCAGGACCTGTTATTGTTTACGGTGTTATAGCATCCGTAATATATGGCGTTATATATTGGATATCGGGGGTGATAAGTTGAGTGTTATTCGCCTAAAAAACGCGCCTTCAATTATCGGATATGCCGCCGTCGTCGGGCGGCGAGAACACGAAGGGCCTTTACACGATGATTTTGACTTGCACGATCAAAAGGAAAAATTCGGTATGAATACGTGGGAAAAAGCAGAAAGTGAGATGCAACGCCTTGCAGTAAACCTTGCTCTCGCTAAATCCAATATTCGAAGCAATGATCTTGATGCCGTTTTTGCAGGAGATCTTATGAATCAATGTGTTGGTTCTTCATACGGTGCGGAATGCTTTAACAGACCGTTTTTCGGGCTCTACGGCGCATGTTCAACATTTGCCGAAGGATGTATTCTCGCATCCTTACTCGTTGATAGCGGCTCATTTTCGCGATGTGGAGTTATTGCGTCATCGCACTTTTGTACAGCAGAACGCCAGTTTCGCTATCCGCTTGAATATGGCGGGCAAAGAACGCCGACCTCTCAACGCACCGCCACGGCGGCAGGATCGCTTATTATTTCCTGCGAGGGAAACGGTCCCTATATCCGAGAAGTTTTGCCAGGAACTATCGTTGATTTCGGTATAACCGATATAAATAATATGGGAGCTGCTATGGCTCCTGCAGCTTATGATACACTTACAAAATATTTTGCAGAAAGCGGAAAAAGCCCTTCGGATTTTGATCTGATACTCACAGGAGATCTCGGCAAAGAAGGACATTCTATAATTTGCGATTTTATGAAAAACGCAGGGTATGATATGTATAAATCGTATAATGACTGCGGTCTTATGCTCTATAATGCAGACACACAAGATATGCACGCAGGAGGTTCGGGTTGCGGATGCAGTGCTTCGGTTATTGCAGGTCATATTATGAAACGCTTTGAGAAAAAGACACTCTCCGATATTCTTTATATTGCAACAGGTGCGCTTATGAGTCCATCCAGCCTTCAACAGGGCAGAAGCATCCCCGGAATTGCACATCTTGTAAGAATATGTGATTCGAGGGACAAAGAATGAATTTATTTTGGGATATATTAAAAGCTTTTCTTGTGGGCGGCGCTATCTGTTCTATCGTACAGATAGTTATAGATAAAACTGCCCTTACCCCGGCAAGGATTCTTGTTTGCCTGGTAACGCTTGGTGTTATTCTCGGAGCTTTGGGAGTTTACAAACCTTTTATAGAGTTTGCAGGTTGCGGCGCATCCACTCCTCTTACAGGTTTCGGATATACTCTTGCAGAGGGAGTTAGAAAGGCTGTAGATGAAAAAGGTCTTATCGGAGCTCTCACAGGCGGGCTTACGGGAAGCGCGGGCGGTATTACAGCGGCAATATTTTTCGGATATCTCTTTGCGCTTATATTCAGATCAAGACCAAGAGACTAAGCAGAAAACCTATGGTAAAGGATTTTATCCCCACCATAGGTTTTTATTTGTAAAATATCATTTTTTATTTGACAGTATCACATTACTTTGTTATAATATAAAGTAAATGAAATGCGTGAGGTTTTTTATGAAGAACTGTTATCAAAAAATGAACACAGAAAGTATATATTATGGCAAATGCATTTGACGCTTTGTTCGGAAATTCCGAAGTCAAAACGCTTTTTTCACAGTGCATAAAAGACAACAAGCTTTCTCACGCATATATGCTTGTCGGACCCGAAGGTTGCGGCAAAAAAACTTTTGTAAAAGCCATCGCTCAAAATCTTGCTCGACACGATGGTTCCGAAGAAGAGGCTATAGCCAGAATAGCTACAGGACATTCTCCGGACGTGCTTTCCATATCAACCGAGGACAAAAGGATCGGTATTGATACGGTGCGTTCATTCGTGTCAACAGTCTATCTTACGCCTAATGAGCTTGATTTCAAAATGTATATTTTCGATAAAGCCGATAAGATGACACCGCAAGCTCAAAACGCACTTTTAAAAATTATAGAAGAGCCGCCAAAACGAGTGTACATTTTTCTGATTTGTGCAAATCCCGCTTCACTTTTGCAAACGGTTCGTTCTCGCGTTATAGCCGTAAATATGCAAACTTTTTCAGAAACGCAAGTAAGGGAATACATCGAAAAATCCGCTCCGGAGCTCGCTTTATCCACCTCGGAAGAAAGAATGGCTTTTGCTCTGAAAACCTCCTGTGGTGCGCTTGGGGCAGTAAAACGACTTTTGGATCCCGAAAACGGAGAATTCGAAGCATTCTCCACCGCACGAGAAATAATTACCGCGCTTTCAAGAAAAAACAGAGGTGTTTCTTACTTTGATTTCATTTCAATCATTCTTCTGTTTGCGGATAATTCCGAAAAGCTTGTACTTCTGCTGAAATACTTGTCTCTTTTTTACCGTGATATTTTAGCGGCGCAAAACTCCGATGAATTGGAAATATTAACTCTTACGGAGGACGAGGCAATAAAATTTTCTTCCGTATTCCCAATTTCCTCCGTTTTGGATATACTTGATCTCATTACGGAAGTTACAGGGAATATGGCTTTTAATTCTAATTTAGGGTTGGCTTCCGCCTACCTTGCTGAAAATCTTTGGCACAGAACTTAAAGAAAGATGTGATTTATTATGGATATAAATATTGAAAATGCCGCTCCTGCGGCCGAAGAAAAAAACGAATACGAAATAATCGGTGTTCGTTTCAAAGAAAACGGAAAAACCTATTTTTTTGATCCCAACGGATTAAAATCAAACTCAAGCGAAGCTGTTATCGTAGAAACCGCCCGCGGTCTTGAATACGGTGTTGTTTTTACGCCCAACAAAATTGTTCCCGCAAAAGATGTTGTTCTTCCGCTTCGCCCCGTTATACGTAAAGCTACGGCTGATGATAAAGAAAAATATAATCAAAATAAAGAAAAAGAAAAGATCGCAGAAGAAGTTTGTTTGCAAAAAATAAAAGATTACAAACTCGGAATGAAGCTTGTTGACGTGGAATATACGTTTGACAATTCAAAATTGATGTTCTATTTTACAGCAGACGGAAGAGTTGACTTCCGAGAGCTCGTTAAAGACCTTGCTTCCGTATTCAGAACGAGAATAGAGCTTCGTCAGATAGGCATCCGCGACGAAACCAAGCTTATCGGTGGTTTGGGTGTTTGCGGCCTTCCTTTCTGTTGCAAAAAGTTCCTTTCGGATTTTGTTCAGGTTTCCATCAAAATGGCGAAAGAACAAAACCTTTCTCTCAACTCTCAAAAAATTTCAGGTGCTTGCGGCAGACTTATGTGTTGCTTGCGTTATGAGCACGAATTTTACGAGGAAGAACTCAAAAAGCTCCCCAAGGTAGATAGCCTTGTTACAACGAAAGACGGAAAGGGAACCGTTTCCGAGGTTTCTCCTCTTACGGGATTTGTAAAGGTCAAATATGTTGATCGCGATACTGTTACTTTCCGTTCATATCTTGCAGAAGATGTAAAGGTTATAGCTCCTCCCAAAAAAGGACCTAAAAACCCCAAGGAAGATTCTGAAGAAGAAGCAGTTGAAGAATAAAATTGGAAAATGAATATCAAAGCTTTTTGTTGACTTGGAAAAAATGAAATTTTGACAAAAACATCCTCCATCGCGCGATGGAGGATGTTTTTGTGTATTTTTCTTTAATGGGAGCATCACACAGTAACAGGCTCTTTTTCCTCAACCTTATTTTCAGCAACATCAAGGTTTCGCTTTGCGTTTGCAAGCATAAGTTTAAGTCTGTTTTCCTGGTTTACTCGGCTGGCACCGGCATCATAGTCAACCGCAACGATATTGATCTCAGGATTGATCTCTTTAAGCGGTTTCATCATACCTTTGCCTACGATATGATTGGGAAGGCAACCGAAAGGCTGTGTGCAAACGATATTTTTTGCACCCGATTCCGCAAGTTCAAGCATTTCCGCCGTAAGAAGCCATCCTTCGCCCATTTTAACGGCTGTGCTTATAACGCTTTTCCCAAGCTCTGCAACATGATTAAAATCTGTCCAGGGCTCAAAAGTTCCGTTTTGACGAAGCGCTTCGCTTATATCCTCTTTTTTCTTGAGAAGGAATTTATACGCGAATTTGAAAAAGGGGTATTTTGCTTTGCCTTTTTTATATATCTCATATTCCGAAAGAAGATTATAAACGTAGTAAAGGCAGAAATCGAAAAGACCGGGAACAACAACTTCCGCACCCTCTCCAACGATAAAAGCTTCAAGGTTATTGTTGCCAAGCGGCGAGTATTTTACAAATATCTCTCCAACAACGCCAACCTTTACCGCTTTGCGCTTCTGCATAGGTATCTTTGCGAATTCTTCTATGATGCGTTTGTAGTTTTCTTTTATTTTAGGGTATTTTATCTTGTGTCCCTTGCCGACTTCCTGCGCCAACTCCTCGGTAAACTTATCCGCAAGTTTTTCGGCTTCTCCTTTGTTAAGCTCATAAGGACGTACCTGATTTACAAGGCTCATAAGAAGATCGCCGTAAAGAATGCCATACATCATAGCGTGCAGATGCTTTACACCTAGCTTGAACCCCGGGTGCTTTTCAAGCCCTAAAACACTGAAAGATATAACCGGC
This sequence comes from Clostridia bacterium, assembly GCA_017621475.1. GTDB lineage: Bacteria > Bacillota > Clostridia > Oscillospirales > CAG-272 > UMGS731. The sequence goes on along the minus strand of JAGATA010000027.1, from coordinate 44,356 downwards.
ACAAACTCCATTTCCGCTTTCGCAAGCGCTTTGCGTATAAGGGAAATATAGTTGGAGGCACGGCAGCCACCGCCTGTCTGGAACATTATAAGCGACACCTTATGCGGGTCATATTTGCCTGATTGAAGCGCCTGCATAAATTGTCCTATAACAAGTATTGCAGGGTAGCAGGTGTCGTTGTGTGTATATTTAAGACCTGTTTCGGCTATTTCGGGTCCTTCTGTTTCAAGAAGTTCTACGTTGTATCCGTAAGTTCTCAAAACGCTCACGATAAACTTAAAATGCCTTGGAAGCATATTGGGGACAAGAATAGTATAATCTTTTTTCATTTCCTCCGTAAAAGGAACAAAAGTCGTATCATGCATTGCGTTTAGCCTCCTTTTCTTCAAGCGCACCTATCAAACTGCGAAGTCTGATCTTTACAGCACCGAGGTTCGTTATCTCATCGATCTTTATCTGTGTGTAATGCTTATGTTTTTCTTCAAGTATTCGGCGAACCTCGTCCGTTGTTATCGCGTCAACACCGCAACCGAAGGAAACGAGCTGAACAAGCTCTGTGTCATCGTGCTCCGTAGCGTAGCGTGCGGCGCGGTAAAGTCTTGAATGGAACGTCCATTGGTCAAGAACCTGTACGTATTGAACAGGTGCAAGGTCGGAAACGCTGTCCTCGCTGATAATAACAAACCCAAGGGAAGCGGCAAGCTTGTCAATACCGTGACCTATTTCAGGGTCTATATGGTAAGGGCGCCCCGCGAGTATCATAATGCGCTTGCCTTTCGAGCGAGCATAAGCGAGCGCACGATCGCCTTCCGCGCGAAGTTCGTCTTTGAATTTTTTGTATGCTTCAAAGGCGGCTTTTGAGGCTTTTTTTACCTCTGATTTGCGAATTTCGGGATCAAGCGCTTTTACTGCATCGAAAATCGTTGTTGTAAGCTCTGCGGGAGTTTCTATGCCTATGTACGGATAAAGGAAATTTACTTCTTTAAGTTCCTCCATATTTCCGTGAAGCAATTCAGAATAATACGCTACAACGGGACAGTTGAAATGGTTATCGCCCGCGTGCTCGTTTACGTTGTACGTTACACTGGGATAGAAAATATTTTTGTGACCTTTTTCGATAAGCTCTATTATATGTCCGTGCATTATCTTTGCAGGGTAACAAGCCGTATCAGAGGGAATAGTAAACTGACCTTTTTCGTAAGTTTTTCTGTTGGACTGAGCAGAGAAGTTGACCTCAAAGCCAAGCTCCGTGAAAAAGGCGTGCCAAAAAGGCGCAAGCTCGTACATACCGAGCGCCATAGGAATACCTATTTTTCCTCTTGTACCGCTGACAGGCTCCAAGCTTTCGAAATATTTGCGTTTCCAAGCGTGGAGATTTGGAATCTCCTCTATTTCTTTTATGCCGAGCGCTTTTTGGCATTGGTTGCCCGAAATAAAGTGCTGACCGTCGGAGAATTTATTTATTGTGAGATGGCAATGGTTTGCACATCCGTTGCATATTGCGGAAGTGGAATCGTGCTTGAATGTTTTAAGGTCTTTGGGAGAAATAATGGTGCTCTTTTCTGAATGCATTATGTGAAGCGCCGCACCGTAAGCGCCCATAAGACCTGCAATGGAGGGACGGATAACGTTATTTTTAAGTTCTTTTTCGAACGCACGCAAAACCGCATCGTTATAGAAAGTACCTCCCTGAACAACGACACATTCACCAAGTTCTTTTGCGGAGTTTGCTCTTATAACCTTGTAAATAGCATTTTTAACAACGCTTACGGAAAGACCAGCCGAAATGTCCTCAACAGAAGCGCCATCCTTCTGGGATTGTTTTACGGATGAGTTCATAAATACCGTACAACGAGAACCAAGATTCACGGGCGCTTTTGCGAAAATACCGAGGTTGGCAAAATCAGCAATAGTGTACCCCATAGCACGCGCAAATGTTTCAACGAAAGAGCCGCAACCGGAAGAGCATGCTTCATTAAGCATAATTGTATCTATTGCACCGTTTCTTATCTTAAAACATTTGATATCCTGACCGCCGATATCGAGTATAAAATCAACGTCGGGGCGGAAATAGCGTGCCGCCGTATAGTGCGCGATAGTTTCAACAACACCTTCATCTATATGAAATGCGTGGCGGATAAGATCTTCACCGTAACCTGTAACGGAGCTTCCGCAAATTGTAATGCGATCTTCGCAAAGTCCGTAAATTATATCAAGCTGTTCGCGGATTATCTTAACGGGGTTTCCTTTATTGGAGCTGTAAAAAGAGTAGAGTATAGATTTGTCTTCCGCAACAAGCGCAAGCTTTGTTGTGGTACTGCCGCTGTCAATACCAAGCCAGGCTTTACCGCGGTATGTTTTTATATCCGTTTCAGGAACGGTGGCTTTACTGTGACGTGCTTTAAAATAATCGTATTCTTCTTTATTAGCGAATAAAGGAGAGAGCCTGTCTATACCCGTAGTTTCGTTTTTTTCGCTTTCTTCAAGCTTTAAAAGAAGCTCGTCAAATGTTATCTCCTTGGCGTTCTGCGCATACATACAAGCGCCCATTGCAACTGAATAAAGCGCATATTCGGGGAATACCGCTGTCTCTTCAGTGAGCTTGAGCGTTTCATAAAAACGTTTTTTTAGTCCTTCGCAATAGTAGAGAGGACCGCCGAGAAACATTACCTTACCTTCTATTTTTCTGCCTTGAATAAGGCCTGTAATAGTTTGGTTTACAACCGCCTGAAAAATACTTGCGGCAACATTGGCTTTGTCCGCGCCCTGATTAAGGAGGGGCTGTATATCCGTTTTTGCAAATACGCCGCAGCGGGAAGCAATGGGGTATATTCTGTTTGCTTTAAGGCTTGCCTTGTCCATTTCGTCAACGGTCATATTTAGAAGCACGGCCATCTGATCTATAAAAGCGCCTGTACCGCCAGCGCAAGAACCGTTCATTCGCTGGTCAACTCCGCCTTTATAGAAAATAACCTTTGCATCTTCGCCGCCAAGCTCGATAACTACGCCCGTATCAGGCGCAAGTTTATACACAACTTCGCCCGTTGCGTAAACTTCTTGAATAAATTCAATTCCTGATTGCTCTGCCATACCCATTCCGGCAGACCCGGAAACAGTAACCTTTACATTTTGTATATCGTGTTCACTTTTCATTTCGCGAAGCATTTCTATCGTAGTTGCGCGAACCTTGGAACGGTGTCGCTGATATTTACGATATATAATATTATTTTCGCCATCCATCAAAACAAGCTTTGCTGTGGTAGAACCGATATCTATGCCCAAAGAGTAACTATTATTAGCCAATGATCTCACACCTTCTTTTGATAAAAATCCTTTGCTTATTGTAAATATATTATCTTGATATGATATATATTATATGTTGTTTTTTAACAAACGATTAACGAATATCACATAGTTTGTGAAGATTGCATATTTCTGCAAAATTCTTCATATTACACTATATTACATTATATAATATCATATTTTGCGTTTATTTTCAAGCAAAAAATCAAAATAATATTGACAGGTAAAAAAAGCTATGTTAATATAATCATATAATTTTCTTGATGCGGTATGTAAAATATGTTTATTATTTTTCAATAATATTTATATGTGTAAGGTGACACGGCTTGAGAAGACTGTATCATCTGTTTTGCGGTGTGTATAATACATACCGAAAACGAATGTAACTTTTTAAAGCCGTACAAATGCGGCTTTAATTTTTTTGAGAGAGGAGCTTTTATGCCGATTAAAATTCCGAGCGGACTTCCCGCAGAAAAAACATTAGAAGAAGAAAATATTTTTACCATCAATAATATACGTGCGGATATGCAGGATATTCGCCCACTTCGAATACTTCTTCTCAACCTTATGCCAACTAAAATTCAAACGGAAACACAGTTTGCACGTCTTTTAAGCAACTCTGCCATACAGGTAGAACTTGAGCTTTTGAAAATGAAAAACCACGTTTCAAAAAACACCCCCGAAAGCCATCTTATAGCTTTTTATAAAACTTTCGAAGAGGTTCGCGAAAATAACTATGACGGTATGGTTATAACAGGGGCCCCTGTTGAACATTTGCCCTTTGAGGAAGTTGAATATTGGGAAGAGCTTTGCGAGATAATGGAATGGAGCAAAACTCACGTTACAAGCACCCTTCACGTGTGCTGGGCTTCTCAGGCAGGTCTTTACTATCATTACGGTGTTCCCAAAAAACAGCTTGACGAAAAACTTTTTGGTGTGTTTCCGCACTACGTTTCAAGAAAAGGATCTATGCTTTTCCGCGGATTTGATGATATATTCCTTGTTCCTCACTCTCGTCATACTACGGTAGATAAAAGCAATATTCTTGCGTGCCCAGAATTAAAAATACTCGCTCAGAGCGATATTGCGGGTGTTTATGCCGTTTCTACAGCACGCGGCAAGCAGATATTTATTACAGGTCATTCCGAATATGATGCAGGTACGCTCCGCCAGGAATATCTCCGCGATAAAGGCAAAGGCTTGCCCATAAAAGTTCCGTACAACTATTTCCCGAACGATGATGACACAAAAGAGCCTCTTTGCACTTGGAGATCCAGCGCACATATGCTTTTCTCCAACTGGCTCAATTATTTCGTATATCAATCCACTCCTTACGATATAGGCGCTATAGGTAAATAACTAAAAAGGTGCAATGCCGCACGCGGCGTTGCACCTTTTTATTATTCAAAGAGACGAGATCAATATAGCGCCAATGATAGTGATAATCTGTAAAACCATAAAGAAAACAACACAGTTTTTAATAGTTTTTAAGAATTTTAATTTTCTGTATGTAAGATATTCGTCCATCTCATCTTTCGAAAGATTACTTTCGCATATCGTATAGAAGTCCGAAGTATCTGTTCCATCCGCCCCAATATAAGGATAAACACCTTCGGGAAGCTGTCCGCCGTCTTTCAAAATCTTTCTGTATTCTTTATTTTCTTTTACCGAACAAGGAATTTTTTGCAATACATCAAATTCGAATTTGTATGAACGCAACTCCTCTTTTAAATCCTTTGGATTATAAGACATAATAATACCTCCATATGTATTTCAAAACTTCAATCTTTTAGAAACCACTTCCATTATTCTGTGAAGCGCGGGAGAGAAAATGATATTTATCAAAAATTCAAAAATAAAGTTAAAGCCTGCGCAACCTATTACGAGAAAATAGATTACAGTTGAGCCTTCCGCAACAAAGTTTGCTGCTATGGTATCGGAAATCATAAGGCAACCAAGTATAAAAAGTCCCGTATTAAGAATCGGAACAATAGCAGCGGCTGCAAATGTTGCCAGAATGGAATTGAACTTTTTAAGAATTTTGTATATCCATCCGGCAGCAAAACCTGCAGCTGTAGATTTTACAAGACAAATAAGAGCCGTCATAATAGGGTTATTTGCGAACAAAATTCCTGTAAAAAGGGGATCCATTCCCATAACACCACAAGTTATAAATACTATCATACCGAACAAAAATCCGAGGAATGCGCCTGCGGCAGGACCTAGAAGCATAGCGCCAAGAGCTATCGGTATCAGTACAAGGCTTATGGGCGTTGCCAAAAAGGGAAGTCTAATGCCTATACCCGTAAGTTGTAAAATTATTACGAGTGCCGTGAGGATGGCAAGATACACCATTCTCGATATTGAAAAATGTTTTTTGCTTGCTAACATACAAGCCTCCTTAACTGTCGTTCCGTTTTGCGGATACGGCGAAAATTTTATATGTAAAACGCGCACGCATATAGCGTAAGATCCCGCTTGGGGTATCTTCACTTTCGGCGCGAATTTACCTTATTATGTTTATAAATAGCGTTGAGCCCTTCCAGTGTCAAATGGGGAACGTATTCCACTGTGTCGGGAAGATAGGGAAGTATTGCAGGAGCAAAACCTCCGGATATAACCGTATTTATACATTTGTTATTTAAAAATGTTTTATTATATGAATCAATCAAACTTTGAACAGAGAACGCTTGCCCTCGGATAACACCGGCAGACATACAGTCCTTTGTCGTTTTTCCGATAAGAGGCACCGCTTTATCCGCAGCCATGCCGGGCAAAAGACCGGTATTTTGAAGAGCATCCAAACTCATCTGTATACCGGGCATAATTGCCCCACCAATGTATGCTTTTGTTTCGTCTATAACGGAAACGGTAGTAGCAGTTCCAAAATCTATTACTATGGAAGGAAATCCAACTTTATAAATAGCACCTGCAGTATTGGCAGCAAGGTCCGCTCCAAGTTCAGAAGGGTCATCTATTTTTATTGGAAATCCCGTTTTTACTCCGGGACCTACGATAATCGGGGTAACATTCAAAACAGCTTCCACAGCTCTTTGAAGTATGGGAGTCACAGCAGGAACAACGGAGCCTATTATCGCACTATCAAAAAAGCTCATCTTATAGCTGTTAAACTCGGAAATAGACTTTAAAAGAAGGACGTATTCATCAGACGTTCTGTTTTTGTCCGTTCCAAGTCTAAAGGTATGCACCAATTTGTCATCTTCAAAAAAACCTACATGGATATTTGAATTTCCGATGTCTATTGCAAATAGCATATAAATTCCCCCCTCTAATTTATATATTTTATCACAATAATTCGTCAAAATCAACGTATATTATAATTTTTTGTTGAAAATTCAAGATGTTGCAGTTTGTAATATCAATTCTATTATATAGAGAGCTTGTTCACAAAGTAGAAGTATGGTTTCTGTTTTCATCTTATTATTTTAGAATATACAAATAATTATTTTTATTATAGACAAAACATCTTTTTTGTGATATTATATAACAGTATGTATCAACAAAATGAATATTGTTTTGAAACAGGAGTTTGTTATGAACGATTTTATTAAAAAAGCTGCCGGTCAAATGACTGAAAATTATATGAACTGTGATTTTCTCCCCAAAAATCAGGATAAAGTTATGCCTGATGAGAAAACTATAGAAAAAATAATAAATGATACACGCCGCGTTATTTTTCCGGGATATTTTGGAGATGAAAACTTTTCAGAAACTTCAACAGGTGTTTTTGAAGAGGGTCTTCTTATAAATATATATTCTTCTTTGAAAAAGCAAATAAAGCTTGCTCTATTGTATCGTTGCCAATGTAATAATACACAAGAAGCAGAAGAGCTTTCCGCAGATATAGCCAAAGAATTCATCGAATCTTTGCCCAATATACAGCAGATGATGTTTAAAGACGTTGAAGCGGGATTTGCCGGTGACCCTGCCGCTAAATCAAAAGGTGAGATCATTGTTTCATATCCCGGCTTATTTGCTATTTTCGTATATAGAATAGCAAACATTTTATACAAACAAAATGTACCTATGTTACCTCGAATGATGACTGAATACGCTCACGGCAAAACAGGCATAGATATAAACTCAGGTGCCACTATAGGAGAATATTTCTTTATAGACCACGGTACAGGTGTTGTTATCGGCGAAACTACAACGATAGGCAATAACGTAAAAATATATCAAGGTGTAACACTCGGCGCGCTTTCCACAAGAAAGGGGCAGGCTCTTGCGGGAACAAAACGCCATCCTGCGATAGAAGACGGCGTTACCATATACTCCGGTTCTTCTATCCTTGGAGGCGATACGGTAATAGGAAAAGGTGCGATTATCGGCGGTAACTCATTTATTACCAAATCCATTCCGCCTTACGCAAAAGTAATGATAAAAACACCGGAGCATATTTTGGAAATGCCAAAAGGTACAAAAGAAGACGACAAAAAGGTTTGGGATTTCTAATATGCAAAAATACGATACAGTCATTTTCGATTTAGACGGTACACTTCTTGACACACTCGAAGATCTTTGTGACAGCACAAATTTTGCTCTTGCCGAATTCGGATACCCGAAGCGTTCGCTCCAAGAGGTTCGTTCTTTTGTCGGAAACGGCATAGGAGTGCTTATAGAAAAGGCTTTACCTCAAGGTAAAGCAGACCCGCTTTACGGACAAGTTCTTGAAACATTTAAAGCGCATTATACTCTTAACTGCAATAACAAAACACACGCTTATGAAGGAATAAAGGAACTTTTGGAGCGTCTAAACGAAGCAGGTTATAAAATTGCTGTTGTATCAAACAAAGTAGACAGCGCTGTAAAAGAGCTTTGTGAGCAATATTTCAAAGATACTATCAAAATAGCAATCGGTGAAACAGAAAAGATAAAGAGAAAGCCCGGACCTGATGAAGTTTATGCGGCGATAACCGCATTGGAAACATCAAAAGAATCTTCCGTGTATGTGGGCGATTCCGAGGTCGATATTTTAACGGCACGCAATGCGGGTATAGATTGCATATCGGTTTCTTGGGGATTCAGAGATAGAACTGTGCTTTCCGAAGCGGGCGCACAGGTGATTTTGGATACGCCGATGGACGTTTTCGATCATATTCAAAAAAAATAAAAAATTTTAAAAAAACTTTGTTACCTTTTTGAGTTTTAAAAGTATTACTTACAGGAGGGCAGATGATGGACAGGCACAGCAGTCTTCTTACCAATGGCGCGGACAGTATAAACGATGTCGTTGAAACTTATTCTCCGCTTGTTTACAAGATCGCAAGAAGCAATTTGCGCGATGTACACGATGCGGACGATATATACCAAGATGTTTTCCTTCGCTACATATCCAAACCCAGAACGTTTGAAAGCGAAGAACACCGAAAAGCTTGGTTTATAAGAGTAACAATAAATTGCTGTAACTCCTTTTTCACCTCGTCTTGGAAAAAGAAGACGATGTCTTTGGAAGATGATGTGAAAGAAGAAGACCTCGTTTTCGAGGATGACAGACACCAAGAGATCCACGAAGCGGTTATGAGCCTGCCCGACAAATTGAAAAACACTGTTATTTTGTTTTATTTCGAAAATATGTCTATTTCCGAAATTGCCAAAGCAATGCGCACAACAGAAGCATCGGTCAAGATGCGCTTGATGCGTGCAAGAAAAGCTTTGAAGCTTGATCTGGAGGGTGGTGAAGATAAGTGAAAAGGGAAGAGTTAGTGTATGTGCTCTCTAAAATAGAGCCAAACCGTGAACTCAAAGAGCAGACCAAACTGAAAATGATGAATGCAGTTATGGCACAAGAACTTGAAAAAGAAAAAAGTCCGAACTTCTTTAAGAGAGTATCCGGCGCGGTATGTACCGCCGCTGTTGCGCTTGTATGCATAACAACGTTCGGAGTTCAAAAATTTGTACCGAACAGCTATGTTGCTGAAATAAACGATACTGCAGGTCTTACGATGGTTTGTGAAGAAAATGTTCCTTCTCGTTTAGCCGAACAGCCTTCAACATTTACTGTGCAGACAAGAGAATCCGATTTTTGCGATTTTCTTGCAGAACTTACGGAAGATTACAGAGCGATCGGCGTGGATGGTGAGATCGTTTCCAAGGAAACTTTTATCTGTAATGATGAAAATGAATATGGAATATACGGTTTTGCCATACTAAATGTTAAGATATCCGATATGTTCTTTTCCGAAAACGAACCGTTTTTTGGAATAAAGAACGGAGATACCGTTTCGTTCATAAAATATATATCTTCCGATGAGGAAATGGAGGCCATTGCCGATGAAGGCTCTTTTGCAAGCCTTTACGCATACAGCGGAAAAGACCTTGCGCCTATCGACAATACCTCCAAAATGCTCGGCATAGACAATGCTTTTGTAATATTCAAATAACACGGTTTTTCTAAATAATATTTCTGCCAAATGCACAAAATAACGAAAAAATAAAAAAATTCAAGGAGATCAAAACAATGAAAAAAATCGCAGCACTTTTGCTCGCTCTCACAATGGTAATTTCCATCGTAGCTTGCGGCGGCAATAACGAAACAACAACAGAGACAACAGTTACTACAGAAACAACAGCTACAACAGCAGGTGACAACACAACAACAGCTGATAACACAACAACAGCAGGCACAACAGAAGCTACAACAACACAGGCTCCCGTAACATCCACAGTATCCGTTGAAGAAGCAGGTAACGCAGTTATCGCTAAAGTTGCAGAACTCACGGAAAATATGATGGTTCCTATGGGTATGATGATGGAACCCGGATACCTTACAGGTTTCGATAATGAGATCACAGGCTTCTCCGAATGCTTCTGCTTTATGCCTATGATCGGTACAATTCCTTTCGTTGGTTATGTTTTCCGCGTTTCCGATGCATCTCAGGCAGACGCTTTCGTTAAAACTCTTGAAGATAATACAAATATGAGATGGAACCTCTGCACATCTGCAGATACAAAAGTTGTTTCCATCCATGGCGACCTCGTTCTCTATGTTCTCTGCAACACAGAAAACCTCGGTGCTAACTGCGAAGCAGACCTCAAAGGCGCATTTGAAGCTGCTGTAAAATAATTAAAAATCAAAAACTATTAGGTTACACAAAGCGGTTTGGAACGATAAAATTCCAAACCGCTTTCAATAAAAGACAAAATTTTATGAAGTGAGGTGCATTGTTCTGCTTTTCTCCAGTATAACTTTTCTTTATTACTTTTTGCCTATCGTTATAGTTATTTATTTTCTTGTTCCCAAAAAGTTAAAAAACTTTGTTTTGCTTATTGCAAGCTTGTTCTTCTATTTCGTAGGTGAACCTATATACTCCATCTTAATGATCTGCTCCGCGTTTTCCGGTTGGGCGCACGGTCTTCTTATTGAGAAGTTCCGCGGAACTAAATGGTCTAAAGTGGCACTCATATCTTCTCTTGTAGTCGGGTTCGGACTTCTCGGATTTTTCAAATACAGCAACTTCTTTATAACAAACATAAATAACCTTTTCGGTCTTAAGGGAGATGCGTCCATCGGTCTTCTTTCCATAGCGCTTCCCATTGGTATCAGCTTCTATACTTTCCAGATACTCAGTTATACCATAGACCTTTACTGGGGCAGAGCTAAAGTTCAAAAAAATCCTTTTGATTTTGCAACGTACGTTGCTCTTTTCCCTCAGCTTATAGCAGGACCTATCGTTCGTTATACCACTGTTCAGGATGAGCTTGAACACCGCACACATTCTTTCGAAGATATTGCTTATGGTGTTGGCAGATTCGCCATTGGTCTTGGCAAAAAAATCATTCTTTCCAACACTCTCGCAGAGTTTGGTGCGGTTCTTGCAGGACTTTCCGAAAAGACCGTTCTTTCTTACTGGGTGTATGCAATAGCTTTCACTCTACAGATATACTTCGACTTTTCCGGTTATTCCGATATGGCTATCGGTCTTGGCAGAGTGTTCGGCTTCCACTTCCTCGAAAACTTTAATTATCCCTATATTTCCAAGAGCATTTCCGAATTCTGGCGCAGATGGCATATGTCGCTCGGAACTTGGTTTAAAGATTATGTTTACATCCCGCTTGGAGGTAACAGAGTTCCACTCGGTCGTTGGATATTCAACACTATGGTAGTATGGATGTTTACCGGCTTTTGGCACGGCGCCGAATGGAACTTTATAATTTGGGGTCTTTATTTTGGTGTTATTCTTATTCTTGAAAAATTCTTCATACTCAAATTTTTTGATAAACTTCCCAAAGTTCTCGGTAGCATTATAAGCCATACTTACACGCTTTTCCTCACAGTTATAGGATTTGTTATATTCAACGAGACAAGCCTTGCAGGTGTTGGCAAAACTCTTTCCGCTATGTTTGGTGGGGAAGGGCTCGCATTCAGTAATAGCGAAACAATTTATTACCTCAGAAGCTATATTGCTGTAATAATCGTTGCCGCAATACTTTCTACGCCTCTTCTCAAAAAACTTGGGGAATATATCTGCTCTAAGAAAATCGGCAACAGCATCGTTTCCGTTCTTCAGCCTGTATGCTACATTGCTATTCTTCTTATCTGCACAGCAAGCCTTATCAACGGCTCTTTTAATCCCTTTATTTACTTCAGATTCTAAGGAGGTGCTAATATGAAAACTAAAATTAAAAATATTATTATTTCTTTCAGCTTTCTCGGTGCTTTGCTTTTCCTTATGGTGGCAAGCATAATCGCACCTGATATAGATATATCCAATTCTGAACGCAGAACTCTTTTGCAGCTTCCCGAACTTTCCTGGGATGCCGTTGTAAATAAAGATATTGACGGTGACAGATATTTCGATAATCTCGAAGAATATTTGCTCGACCAGTTTGTTTGGAGAGACGGCTTCAGAACAATCAACTCCGCAACAAGACGCTACGCCTTTATGCAGAAAGACGTGAATGATATTTTCGTTCTTAAGGGCAATATATTCAGTATGTATTACCAATTCAACGAAAAAGCAGTGGAGCAGTTTGCCGGCGTTTACAATAAAGTAATTTCCAGATATTTTTCCAAAAACGGAGCGAATATTTACTATACCATAGTTCCCGACAAGAGCTATTACGCTTCCGAAGCAAACGGTTATCTCTCAATAAACTATGATAAGCTTTATTCCACAATGCAGAATAAACTTTCCGATCATACTTATATCGAAATAAGAGATCTTCTTGATATAAATGATTATTACAAAACCGACCTTCATTGGGATCAGACAAAGATAATAGATGTTGCTAACAAAATTCTCGCTTCTATGGGCAATGAAGGCAACGTTTCTCTTGAAGACTTTGAACAGAAGAAATTCGAAGGTTTTGAGGGATCTTATTACGGTCAGGCAGCTCTTCCTCTCAAAAAAGACACTTTGATATATCTTACAAACGAAATGCTTGAAAATTGCAAGGTTTCCTATCTTGACGAAGGCGAATTCGGAAAGACAGGCAAAGTATCTTTTATCGATGTACCTATGTATGCAGAAGAGAAGCTTGGCGGTGTGGATTCCTATGACGTTTTCCTTTGGGGCGCACGCTCGCTTATCCAAATTGAAAATCCCAACTGTGATAATGGAAAAGAGCTTGTTATATTCAGAGATTCTTTTGGAAGCAGCCTCGCCCCGCTTCTTGCTTCTGAATATTCCAAGATCACTATTCTCGACCTTAGATACGTCAAATCCGACTTCATCGGTTTTATAACAACATTTTCAGATAATTGCGACGTATTGTTTATGTATAACTCTGCGCTTGTGAATACCCCCGCAGTAATTTTCTGATTTTAATTTCTTTGAATATAAATACACAAAAACAGGCCTAAAAATTTTAGGTCTGTTTTTTATCTTTTTACAAAAAATATATTTACAAAGTGGAATTTTTAGGGTAGAATTATATTTGTATAGAAACGCAAATTTCAATCGGAGGTGAATGAAATGGAGAAACCAAAATATAAAAGAGTTTTGGTCAAATTATCCGGCGAAGCTCTTATGGCGGGCGGAAACGAGATAATAGATAAAAATTTTCTTAAAACCATTTGCGGTGTTATAAAAGAATGCGTGGATATGGGAACTCAGGTTGCCGTTGTTGTCGGCGCGGGAAATATTTGGCGCGGCAGACAGGGTGAAGGAATGGATCGTACACGAGCAGACCATATGGGCATGCTTGCTACAGTCATCAACTGCCTTGCAATACAAGATATGCTCGAAAATCTCGGCGCGCCTGCACGTGTTATGACGGCGATAGAAATGAAAGCTTTCGCAGAACCTTATATTCGCAATAAAGCAATATCTCATCTTGAACACGGCAGAGTGGTTATATTTGGTTGCGGAATTGGAAGCCCTTTCTTTTCCACGGACACAGCTGCGGTTCTTCGCGGTGCGGAAATAGGAGCAGAGATCGTTCTTCTTGCCAAAAACGTTGACGGTGTTTATACTGCGGATCCCAAAAAAGATCCCAACGCTAAAAAAATACCCAGCATCGATTATATCGATATACTTAAAAATGAGCTTAAAGTACTTGACTTTACGGCAACTTCATTCAGTATGGAAAACAAAATTCCGATCTTGTTGTTTGGCCTTGATGATCCCAACAACATTATAAAAGCAGTTTGCGGAGAAAAAATAGGAACTATTGTAGGAGGAGAAAAATAATTATGAAACTCGACACAAAATCATTTGCAACAAAAATGGATAAACTTATCGCAGGATATGAATCCGAACTTGACACAATTCGCGTTGGACGCGCTAACCCCAATGTTCTTTCTAAGATCAGAGTTGACTACTGGGGAACTCCCACACCCGTAAATCAGGTTGGTGAAGTTAAAGTGGCAGATGCAAGAACAATCATTATCACACCTTGGGAAAACAATATGCTTAAGGTAGTTGAAAAAGCAATCAACGAAAGCGATCTCGGCATTCCTCCCCAGAATGACGGTAAATGCATCAGACTTTCGTTCCCGGCTCTTACAGAAGAAAAGAGAAAAGAGATTGCAAAACAGGTTATGCGTATGGGTGAAGATGCTAAAGTTGCCATCAGAAATGTTCGCCGCGATGCTAACGATAAAATCAAAGCAATGAAGAAAAGCTCTGAAATGACCGAAGATGAACAGAAGCTTTCCGAAAAAGATGTTCAGACTCTTACAGATAACTATATTGCAAAGATCGACAAAATTACAGAGCAGAAAAACAAAGACGTTATGTCTATCTAAGAAAAATAGGACTTCAGGTAACCGCCGCTTCACACGGCGGTTATTGCGATTAAAGGAAAGGTTAAGATGGAAGTGCAAAACGATATAAAACATATTGCATTTATAATGGACGGAAACGGCAGATGGGCAAAAAAACGGATGATGCCACGCGAATACGGTCATAATTTCGGAGCTAAAAAGTTCAGAGAAGTTGCTTCTTACTGCTACGATATAGGTGTGCCATACGTTACTTTTTACGCTTTTTCCACAGAAAATTGGAAACGTCCCGTAAGTGAAGTAAATGCTATAATGAAGTTGTTTATGGAATATCTTGACGAAGCGCAAAAATCACGTGACAAAGATGTAGGTATTGCTTTTCTCGGCGAAAAAATGCGATTTTCGGAAGAAATGCGTTCCAAAATGAAGTTTTTAGAGAATGCTACAAGTGCTTGCCATAAAAAGCTTTGTATTGCTATAAATTACGGTGGTCGTGCAGAAATAGTTGATGCCGTAAACAAACTCTTTTCAGAAGGCAAAACAGAGATAACCGAAGAAGATATTACCAATAATATCTATTCCGGAATTTGTCCACCTCCTGATATGATCATCAGGACGGGTGGTGAGATGCGTCTTTCCAATTTTCTCATGTGGCAATCCGCATATTCCGAACTTTTTTTTACGGATACATTATGGCCAGATCTGAGAAAATCCGAAATTGACGATATTATAGAACAATTCGGTAAGAGAAAAAGAAGATTCGGGGGCGTTTGATTATGTTAAAACGTGTAATCACCGGCGTTGTTGCCTTTTTATTATTTTTTCCGGTGTTGCTCTTTTCCGGGCATCCAATAGGATCTTATGGTTTTGTTATCGTCTTGGGGATCCTCGCTACCATTGCAATGCATGAACTTACAGGATGTTTTAGAGTAAGAAAAAATTATGTAATAATGGCTATAACTTACCTTTTTGGTATTATCATAACAGCATTAACGGTATTCTTGCGAGAAAGTGATAAATATTCCGCATATTTGATCTCAACAGGCTTTTTGTTCCTTTTCATAGTATTTGCCATAGCCATGTTCAACATCGGAAAGATAAAATACACCCAAGTGGCTTCTTTTGTCGCCACCTGTTTCTATGTGGTTTGCGGATTTCTCTCCATTATCGGATTGCGCTACACTGAATTCGGAAATAATCTCTTTCTTCTTGTTTTCATAGGTGCGTGGGCGACAGATACAGGTGCTTATTTTGTAGGTGTCATTTTTGGAAAGCATAAGCTTATTCCTTCTGTAAGCCCCAAAAAGACGATCGAAGGTGCATTGGGCGGAATACTTGGTTGCGTTATCGGATATTTGATATTCGGAATATGCGTGGAACATTTTTACGGCAGAGAAGCAAATTATATTGCGCTTGCCTGCACAGCTGTATTCGTTGCCGTTATTTCGCAGATAGGCGATCTTATAGCCTCCTACATAAAAAGGGAACAGGGCATTAAAGACTACGGCGTAGTGTTGCCCGGACACGGTGGAATTATGGATAGATTTGATTCTATTATTGCGGTTGCTCCCGTTATTTTCGGTGTTGTTGCTATTTGGGGAGTAAAACTTATTGGCTGAATATAGAATAATATCGTATTAAAGCGAATAATAATTAAAAAAAGTAAACAAGAGGTTTTTAATGTATATTATCTTGGCAATTCTTCTGTTTGGACTTTTGATCTTCATTCACGAATTAGGACATTATATTACAGCAAGGATTTTTAATGTTGCAATAACAGAGTTTTCTATAGGAATGGGACCTAAACTAATTTCAAAAACATCCAAAAAGACGGGCATCGCTTATTCGATAAGAGCTTTGCCAATAGGCGGATTTGTTAGTATGGTCGGAGAAGACGAGGAAAGCGATAATGAAAACGCATTTCATAAAAAACCGATATGGCAAAGATTGATCGTTTGCGCGGCGGGCTCTGTTTCTAACGTTCTTCTCGGATTTGTGGTTATGTTTATACTTGTTATATCTACACCGCAAATAGGAACTGTACAAGTTGCAAGCTTTCCGGAAGGAGCGACCTCATCTGCGCTCATTAAGGTTGATGACATCATAAAAGAGGTAGATGGACACAATGTTCACACTTTGGGAGAACTGAACTATTTTATAAACAGATACGGTTCAGAACCCGTACAGATAACCGTTCAACGCGCAGGAAACGAAATAACTCTTGAAAACGTCGTTTTTCCCACAACCGTTCAATCAGGACATATTTTCGGTCTCAGAGATTTTTACGTTCACGTTGCGGAAAAAAATTTTCCGACTATATTAAAAAACGGATTTTTTCAGGCAACCCTGACAATACGAACGGTTTTTGATTCTATTTGGGATCTCATCACCGGAACTTACGGTGTAGAAGATCTTTCCGGTCCTGTAGGCGTTGTTAATGTTATTTCCACCACAGCAAAAACGGATGCCTATCAGCTTTGGAGCATTTTCGTTTTACTGGCTATGAACCTTGGAATTATGAATCTTCTTCCCATTCCGGCACTTGACGGAGGAAGAATGCTTATGTTGCTTATAGAGGCAATAATAAAACGTCCTGTTAACAAAACTGTCGAAGGTTATATAAACCTTATCGGTATGATCCTACTTTTCGGACTCATGATATTCATAACCGTAAAAGACGTATTTCAAATTATATTATAAAGAAGTAAAAATATGAATTATAATAATATCAGACGAAAAACAAGAAAAATTCAAGTTGGAAATATTACTATTGGTGCAGATTCACCCATTTCCATACAATCAATGACCAATACAGATTCTCACGATATTGAAGCAACATATATGCAAGTGTCGGCCCTCGAAAAAGCGGGGGTCGATATTGTGCGTCTTGCTTTGCCGGATATCGAGTCCGCAAAGACTATATCTAAGCTTAAAGATAGAGGAATATCTGTTCCTTTGGTTGCTGACATACATTTTGATTACAAAATAGCTCTTGCGGCTGCGGAATGCAGCGTGGACAAAATTCGCATAAATCCCGGAAATATCGGCTCGGATGAAAAGGTAAAAGCCGTTGCCAATATGTGCCGCAATAAAAAAATCCCCATACGCATAGGGGTAAATTCCGGTTCTCTTGAAAATCATATTTTAAAAAAATATGGTGCTCCTACACCGGAAGCTCTCGCCGAAAGCGCTCTTTATCATGCAAGTTTGCTTGAAAAATATGATTTTAACGATATTGTAATATCCATAAAATCAAGTCATGTTTTGAGTATGAAAAAAGCATCCGAACTTGTTGCAGAAAGATGTGACTATCCTTTGCATATAGGCGTTACAGAATCCGGCAGAGGAGAAGATGGTCTTATAAAATCAGCGGCAGGTATCGGCTCTCTTCTCTTATCAGGCATCGGAGATACCATACGTATATCTCTTACGGACGATCCTGTTAAAGAAGTTTATTATGAAAAGAAACTTCTTCGCGCGCTTGAACTTACAAACGATAATTATATAAATATAATATCCTGTCCGACGTGCGGGCGCACAAGAATAGACCTTATAAATATCTGCAAAGAACTCGAAAACAGGCTTTGTGAAATAGGCACACCCGATAAGAAGCTGACGGTTGCTGTAATGGGATGCGCAGTAAACGGTCTCGGGGAGGCAAGGGAAGCGGATATCGGTGTTGCCGGAGGCGACAGAGAGGCATTACTATTTTCTCACGGAAAAATAATTAGAAAAATTCCAGAGGATTCCGTTGTGGACGAGCTTATTTCAGAGATAAAAAAATTGACAAAAAAGGAGGGATAAAAAATGGAGACAAAAAAGACTCTTTCCGCCGCTTTTCCACGTTGTCATTTTAGTGCGGAAAGTCGCGAGATAACCGACATTGGACTCATAACAGGGAATTTGCGCGTTGCCAAAGCAGAAAGAGCCGTTGAAGCAGATGTTAAGTTTCACTTCATCGTACCATACAGAAAGATATATAACGCAGAAAGAGAAATAATGAAAGCATATATGCTTAATTATGCTAAGATATATCCAAAGTATGATCCTTCAATGTTTTGTGATGAAAGCGTTAAAGAAATTTTAAATGAAGCTCGTAAAACGGATGCAATATCCAGAAGTTTTCTTCCCAACGCAACTTTTGACCGAACGGATAACAAAATAACCATTCATCTAAATGTTGGCGAGGGATCTGTCGATTTTATGAAATACGCACAGATGGAGAAAAAACTTTCTTCAATAATAATGAATGCGTATGGTGTTCAATGCACTATTGAGTTTACGCATTCTGACACAGCGGATGTTGAATTTGACGAGGCAATACAGAAGCAAATACGAGCTTCCTGTGCAAGAACATTTACAGATGCAGATGTGCCTCCACCAAAGAATTCCGTGCAGCAACCGGCTCCAAATCAACCAAAATCAGTATCTGCTGTTGCGTCTGCATCGGGTTCCCCGGTTGTATCCTCCTCATCCCCGATGAAGAACACGCTTTTAAATGAAGTCAAAAACGCTTATATAGACGAGCAAGGGCTTCTTCATGTTGGATATATGGTTTTCGATATTTCAGAACCCAAGGTTATTTACGGAAGAAGTTTTAATATAGTTCCTGTAACAATTGCCGCACTTTCACGCCAAATGAATAACGTAACTGTTGCCGGGGAAATATTCGGCGTAAACCTTCGTGAACTCAAGAAGAAGGGAAGTTATTCTCTTTCTTTTGGCATTACCGATAAAAACGGCTCTATAACCGTAAAAAAAATGGTTTCGGAAGATCGTGGTGAGGATGAATTTTTAAAATTGAAAGACGGGGCTTTTCTCGCGATAGAGGGCAAATTTGCTTATGATGAATTTGAAAATGAAAACATACTTACGCCTTTCTCCGTAATGGAGATAAAGAAAATGGATCGCCTCGATAACGCTCCTGAAAAGCGAGTTGAACTTCATTTGCACACAAATATGTCATCTATGGATGCAACCATCCCTCCCGATGTAGCGGTAAAAACAGCTGCCAGATTCGGTCATAGGGCGATAGGAATCACCGACCACGCAAACGTGCAAGGCTATCAAAAAGCCATGCTTGCCTCAGAGAAACTAGGCATGAAAGTTCTATACGGGGTAGAGGCATACTTTGTTGACGATACAGCTAAAGCTATTTTTGGAAGCGATCACATAAGCTTTGACGATGAATTTGTTGTATTTGATATTGAAACAACAGGTCTTTCTCCGCTTAATTGCAAGATAACGGAAATAGGTGCAGTTCTTGTAAAAAACGATACGGTCATAGATACGTTCCAGACCTTTGTAGATCCCGAAACGCCCATTCCTCAAGAAATTGTAAATCTTACCGGCATTACAGATGAGATGGTCAAAGGCGCGCCAAAGGACAAAGACGCAGTTTCAGAGTTTATAAAATTTGTCGGTGGAAGAATGCTTATTGCACATAATGCTTCATTCGATATGAGCTTTATCCGCAAGGTTGCAACAGATAACGATATTCCTTTTGCAAGCTCTTATCTGGACACTGTATCTATGTCCAGATTTGTAAACCCTGATCTTAAAAAGCATAAACTTAATATTCTTGCCGAATATTTTAATATAGGCGATTTTAACCACCATAGAGCAAGCGATGACGCAGAAATGTGTGCTAAAATATTCTATCGTATGGTAGCCAAACTAAAGGAAGAGGGTATCTATACTCCTGCACAAATGTCGCTTGCAATGAATAAAAAAACAGACCCTCTTTCGCTCAAAACGTACCATATAATCCTATATGCACGTAACGCAGTGGGTCTTAAAAATCTGTATAAAATTATTTCTCACGGATATTTGGATTATTACAAAAGAGTTCCGAGAGTTCCGCGAACGCTCCTTGAATCTCACAGAGAGGGAATTCTTATAGGCTCGGCTTGCGAAGCAGGTCAGCTTTATACCGCGGTTTTAGAAAACAAACCTTGGGATGATCTTCTTGCCTTGGCTGATTTTTATGATTATCTTGAAATACAACCTCTATGTAATAACTCATTTTTAATAGGAAACGGAACGGTTGCAAACGAGGACGCTATCAAAGATATAAACCGAAAAATAATCAAACTTGGTGATGAACTCGGCAAACCCGTTGTTGCTACCTGCGATGCTCACTTTTTGAATTATGAAGATGAAATCTATCGCAAAGTATTGCTGGCAGGTCAAAAATTTTCGGATGCAGACAGAGATATACATCTTTATTTCCGTACAACGGAAGAAATGCTTGCAGAATTCGAGTATCTCGGAAAAGAAAAGGCTTATGAGGTAGTTGTAACAAACACTAATAAGATTGCTGATATGATAGATGACAATATCCGCCCTTTCCCGGATGGTACTTTTACTCCTAAAATGGAAGGAGCGGAGGAAGATCTTCACCGTATGTGCTACGAAAGAGCACATAGTATGTATGGAGATCCGCTTCCTGAACTTGTTGAAAACAGGCTTTCCAGCGAACTTACATCTATTATAAAAAACGGTTTTGCCGTTCTTTATATGATAGCTCAAAAACTCGTTAAATTCAGCGAGGATAATGGATATCTTGTTGGCTCACGCGGTTCTGTTGGTTCATCTTTTGTTGCTTCTATGGCAGGTATTTCGGAAGTAAACCCCTTGCCCCCTCACTATTATTGCCCTAAATGCCAACATTCTGAGTTTTTTACAGACGGATCTGTTGGTTCCGGATTTGATTTACCCGATAAAAATTGCCCACATTGCGGAGAAAAAATGATAAATGACGGTCACGATATACCGTTTGAAACCTTTCTCGGTTTCTATGGAGACAAATCCCCTGATATCGACCTTAATTTTTCCGGCGACGTGCAGGGTAAAGTTCACAAATATACTGAAGATCTTTTCGGTGCAGAAAACGTATTCCGCGCAGGAACGATAGGCACTCTTGCTGATAAAACAGCATACGGATTTGTCGTTAAATATATGGAAGACAAAGGGATAACGGTAAATAAATCTGAAATAAACAGAGTTATTGCCGGCTGTGTTGGTGTTAAAAGAACCACAGGTCAGCACCCCGGTGGCATCGTTGTTGTTCCTAAAGAGTATGAAATATACGATTTTTGCCCTGTACAACATCCTGCTGATGACCCTACTTCCGATATTGTTACAACACATTTTACTTTTGAATATCTACACGATACACTCCTTAAACTCGATGAACTCGGTCATGATATTCCGACCAAGTATAAACTTATAGAGCGTTTTTCCAATACGAGTGTTTTGGATGTTCCAATGAACGATCCGGACACATACAAGATGTTCTATTCAACTGAAATACTTGGTTGCGATCTTTCCGCAATAGGAGTAAAACTCGGAACGCTCGGAATACCGGAATTCGGCACAAAATTTGTTATGCAGATGCTTGAAGATACAAAACCGAAAAATTTTGCAGATCTTTTGCAGATTTCCGGTCTTTCACACGGTACAGACGTTTGGCTTGGAAATGCAAGCGAACTTATAGCAAAAGGGATATGCACTATTTCCAGCGTTATCGGTACTCGTGACGATATTATGCTCGCGCTTATTCGCTATGGGGTTGAAAAAAGCCACGCCTTTAAGATCATGGAAATGGTTCGTAAAGGTAAAGGTCTTACCCCGGAATTTGAGGCGGAAATGAGAGAAGCAAACGTACCAGATTGGTATATCGCATCTTGTAAAAAGATAAAATATATGTTCCCCAAGGCTCACGCTGCAGCTTATGTAATGAGTGCAATAAGAATAGGCTGGTATAAAGTCCATATGCCTCTTGCATTTTATGCAGGTTATTGGAGTGCTGCTCCAGGTGGATTCGACGGTGAACTTGCAACCAAAGGTAAGGAAGCTATATTACAGACCTTAAACGATATTAAAAGCAAAGGCAAAGAAGCAACGCAAAAGGATAACGAAACATATTCCTCTATGCTTATGGCTTATGAGTTTCTTGCGCGCGGCTTTAAATTCTTGCCTGTGGATATATACAAATCTGACTCGAAATATTATCTTCCAGAAGACGGAAAAATTCGCCTGCCTTTTTCCTCGCTACCCGGTCTTGGCGAAGCGGCTGCGCAAAATATTGTTGAATCCAGATCTGACGGGGAATATTTGTCTATAGAAGACCTTAGAGAGCGTACCGGAATATCCAAAGCTGTTATAGAGATACTTCAAAATAACGGTGCACTCGACGGATTATCAGAAACAAGCCAAATCTCTCTTTTCTAAATAATTACTTGTAAAAATTTAAATAGAAATTTGTGTTTTTGATAAATTTTACATAGAAAGTATTGCCAAAATGATATTTTAATGATATAATATTTTTGTGATGTTTACCTATATGAAATTCTGAATTTTTAATATTATAAAGAAAGGAATTTATTATGAATAAGACAGATTTGATAGAAAATGTTGCCAAAATGACGGGAATGAAAAAGAAAGACGTCGAAACTGTTGTAATCTCTTTTATCAATTCGATAGAGCAAGCTCTTATAGATGGCGAAAAAGTACAAATTTCCGGTCTTGGCTCTTTTGATGTTAAGAAAAGATCAGAGAGATCCGGCAGAAACCCTAAGACAAAGGAAAAAATTATTATTCCGGCAGCAAAATATCCCGCATTTTCCGCAAGCAAAGCACTTAAAGAGGCAGTTAATAAATAATTGTGGAAAACAGAGACCGCATAATTATTTGCGGCTCTGTTTTTTTGCCGAAAGGAGATATATATGAGACTTGATAAATACCTTAAAGTTGCGCGTATAATAAAACGGCGCACCGTTGCAAACAATGCCTGCGATTCCGAACATGTAAAAGTAAACGGAAGAGATGCAAAAGCTTCTTACAATGTAAAAATAGGCGATATAATAGAAGTTACTTTTGGAGAAAAAACACTTAAAGTTCGCGTTACAGACATAAAAGAGCATACTCTGAAAAATGATGCCTCCAACCTTTTTGAGGTGTTAGATCAGTAATATTTGAAGATTTTTTATCATATCATTTAAGAGTAAAATTCAAGTTACAGGAGAATGATATGGAACAACAAAAAGAAAAAACTACAACAACATTATATTTAAAAAACAGAACAACTCTTATTTTAACGGGAATTTCCGATATTGTTAGCTCCGATGAAAACTCTGTATGCCTCGATACATTGGACGGTGGTCTTATGGTGGAAGGGTCTGAACTTCATATCATAAGTATGAACGTGGAAAGCGGAGAGATAACCATAGAAGGAAAAGTTGATTCAATCACTTATCACGATAAAACCCAAGTATCAAAAAATGGTTTTTTTGCGAGAATGTTTAAATGATAGGCGATTTTTACGGATCATACGCTTCATTTATTATGTCTTCATTATTAGGAATATTCACAGGCGCAATTTATGACATATTCAGAATTTTAAGGATTGCCCGAACCCCTCACCTGGCTCCGCAAGGAAAATTCTATAACGCGATAAAAATCCCCAAAAGAAGCCTTGCAAGAATTCAAGTGTTAAAAAATGCATTAAGAATATCCTCCAATATTCTTGTTTTGTTGGAAGACATAATATTTTGGATAATAACTTTGTTATCCCATATATTGTTCATATATCACGTAAACGATGGTGAAATAAGACTGTATTTTTTTGTCTTTTCATTATTTGGAGCTATGATATACTTCTTTACAGCCGGAAAAATTGTAATGTATTTTTCAATAAGGATTATATTTTTAATTCGGTGCTTGCTTTATTGGTCATTTTATATTATAATATATCCTATAAGGCAAACATTGTCGGTTTTTATAAAATTTATGCGTTTTATAAATAATAAAGCCATACAACCGGCTATAACTAAAATAAAAAGCCAAAACGAATTAAAATATTCTGAAAAACGCATTGCTCGAATTCTAGCAGATTCTAAAAGCGGATTTTTGATATATCGGAGTACACCAAATGGTAAAAAAGAAAAAAAATATACTACCTAAAGTTGTCTTTGCAGTAGTAATACTGTTCTTAGGTATAACTATCGCTATTTTGAATTCTCAAATAAAGGAGCTTGAAAAAGCTCGCGATGAGTTATACAGCTCAGTCAAGGAATATAGCGACAGAGTCGATGAACTAAAATACGAGGGCGAGCTCAGCGAACGCGAATATATTGAAAAATACGCAAGGGAAGTGCTCGGATTCCACAAAACCGGCGAAATAGTTTTTAAAAACAGCAACGGAAACTAAGGTGATCTAAAATGATAAGAGAAATATTGTCCGAAAAGATAACGTCAACAGTTAAAGAGTTGTTTATTTCTGCCAATTACAGATTAGGCGAAACAGAACATTCACTTATAAATGAAGCTTTGAAAAACGAAATCAGCGACACCGGAAAAGCAGTTATGCAAACAATAAAAGATAATCTCTCTGCTGCAGAAGAGATTTGCGTGCCTATATGCCAAGATACAGGCATGGCAATATTGTTTGCTGAAATTGGGCAAGATGTACATATCACAGGGGAGAATTTTGTTGATGCTGTTAACAAAGGTGTCTCTGAAGCTTATACCGAAGGACGTATGCGTGCATCTGTAGTGCACGATCCACTCTTTGATAGAGTTAATACCAAAGATAATACTCCTGCAATAATACATACATCTATTGTACCGGGAGATAAAATAACCCTCACGGCACTCCCAAAAGGATTTGGAAGCGAAAATATGGGAACACTAAAAATGATGGTACCTACATCTTCCAAAGAAGATATTATAAATTTTGTGGTTGAGTCCGTAAAAAAAGCAGGTTCTAACCCATGTCCTCCTATAATGGTAGGCGTTGGAATAGGTGGTTCTTTTGATTATGCACCGTTTCTTGCAAAAAAAGCTCTTGCAAGAAACGGCAAAACTCAAAACTCCAATCC
Source organism: Clostridia bacterium (assembly GCA_017621475.1). Taxonomy (GTDB): domain Bacteria; phylum Bacillota; class Clostridia; order Oscillospirales; family CAG-272; genus UMGS731. Next base: position 18,982 of record JAGATA010000027.1, on the reverse strand, counting down.
TGCTTACGCCGAGCTCGAAAAAGAACTTCTTGAAAAAATAAATGAACTTGGCATAGGTCCTCAAGGCTTTGGAGGAAAAACAACAGCGCTGGCGGTAAATGTGGAATATTATCCTACACATATAGCCGGACTTCCCGTGGCAGTCAATATAAACTGTCACGTTATGCGACACGCTACGGCTATAATATAAACAAAAATAATAAAGAAAGGTTTGGAAAAAAATATGGAAAATAAAATTCCGTTTGAAGGCAAATACATTATGTATAAAGGAAAACCTCTTGTAAGAGAGAACAATATTATCTGTTACGGAAATATGGATGATAAATGTTATCTTTTCCTTATGATACTTACAAACAAAAAAGAAAATGGGTTTGAAGTTCCCGATAGAATTCTTGTACAAATTCTTTCAACGCAGGAAAAGAATAAAATAATAAAGCAAGGAGAAAAGTCAGGTCTTTACGATGCTCTTGATATTGGTATGGTATGGCTTGAACGCGCTCTTGCTGCGAAATAAATTTTAAAAGCTCAAACTTTGGTTTGAGCTTTTATTTTAAAGAGTCATAAGATGAAAATAATAATCGGCGCGGGAAAAACAAAAATTGATGGTTAGATAAGTACACAAGAAACAAAATTAAATTTGCTATATGAAAAAGATTTTGAGACAATATTAATGGGGGAAAAAGCAACTGCCTTTTTGGCAGAACACGTTTGGGAACACATGACTATTGAAGAAGGGGTTACAGCTTCAAAAAACTGTTATAAATATCTCTGCGATGGTGGATATATGAGAATAGCAGTACCTGATAAAAATTTTCGTAACGAATGGTATCAAAATATGGTAAAGGTAGGAGGTAACGGAGAGCCAAGTCATCCCTCGTATTCACACAAAATACTTTATGATTATAAAACGATTTCCAAGGTTTTTGAAAAGGCAGGATTTGAGGTGGAACTTCTTGAATATTATGATGAAAGTGGAAATTTCCATTATAAATACTGGAACAAAGAAGATGGCAAAATTGGAAGATCTTTTAGATTTGATACCAGAAACTCAAACGAATCCTTGGGAATGGTTTCAATAATATTAGATGCCAAAAAGCCAAAAATTATAAAATATAAATAATCAAAGGGAGGGGGGTATCCCTTCTCTGGTTTTTGATATAGCTAATTATACAAAATGAAAATTTTGTATAATTCAGGGCATAGAAGTAATATTTTTATATTATCATATTTCTGAATAAATTAAAAAGCTTCCTAGCGCATTGCCCTGGAAGCTTTTAACTTTTATTTTTGTTCTGCTGTTATAACACCATCTTTTATGTTAAGTTTGCAAAAACGAGCTGTTCTTTCTTCGATATACTCTTCACTTTGAGAATTTTTACTCTTTATATCACGCGCATGATATACGGCATAATATTCATCACCGATTTTTATAACGCTATTATGTCCAACGCCTTCCTCTACATCATTTCTAAACATTACAGGATTAAAGGGTCCATCATTTGTTTGCTTCACAAAATCTACTTTAGTCAGATCTTCCTCATCGGATTTTGCGCAAGCATATCCAATATGATATGTATCGTCTGTAAAAGCTCCTGCGCTGTACATAACGTATTGCCATTCACCTTCGTGGAACCAAAACGGACCTTCTACAGTATGCCAAGGACCTTTTTCTCGTTGTCCTGTAATCTCTTCATCGCAAGTTGGAATTATAACCTCTTTACATATATTTGCCGGAGTGAACGGATCAAGCAACTTATCAACAAAAATTCTTGTACCGATTCGATCGCAATTTTCGTTATCTTCAGCATACCACAGGAAAAGTCCGGCTTCTGTTTTCACTACGTGAGAATCTATTGTAAAACGTTTATATAATCTCACAGGCTTTTCGAACGGACCTAACGGTTTATCAGAAACTGCAACGTGCATATGCTCAAACATACCGGGAATATGATAAGAAAAATAAAGGTAATATCTGCCATCCAACTTTATCATACTCGGAGCCCAATATTCATCGCCGCGAGGAACTGTAAGAATAATTCCCTCATAGTTCCATTCACCGTCGAGCGAATCCGATGAATATGCGTGAATTCCATCAATGCCTGTTGCGTAAATATATAACTTTCCATCATCATCTCTGAAAATAAAAGGATCCGGTTGTGTTTTTCCCGATACGTTAAACTTTAATTTCATAATATACTCCTTTACTTTACTAATTTCATCTTTAGAAGTTTTCCGTAAATTTTTTTGCCTTTTGGCAACATCAAAATTTCTTCCTTGCCTATTGTTTTTGTCACAAATAACGCAACTATATAAAATATTACCGTTATCAAAATAGATACAATAGTAGCTATTCGCGTTATGGGAAATATTTTTGAACACAAAAAGAACGAGGCGAGCGTTATAGGTACACAAACTATCATTATAAGTGCAGGAGATAAAAATGATTTAAATATCGAAGCTTTTATATCAGCGTATTTGAATACAAATATAAAATTGATAAATGCCATAACAAAAAAGCTTGCTACAGTAGCAATTGGTGCCCCGTAAATACCAAAATGATGTATTAAAGCAATATTAAAAATAAGCTTGATAACGGTTCCTACAGACATAGATATAACCGGCCTGCTTTGCTTTCCGTAAGATTGGAGTATGGAGGAAGTTATTGTAAGCATAGCCATCAAAAATATAGCAATGGACAGTATAGAAAGAAGCGGCGCATTACTTTTTATTGTTTCGAGGCTATAGCTTCCGCCGAATAAAAAAGAAAGTATCGGTCGTGCCAAAACTCCCATTCCAACAGCACAAGGAATAGATATAACAGCCGTTATTTTCAAGGACGAGTATAAAGTAATCCTTGTTTTTTGCTCGTTTTTAGCCGCTATAGCAGCGGTTAGCGTTGGAGTCAATGAAGAGGCTATAGGTGTTATAAAAGCTTGAGGAAGCCTATAAAGTGTTACTGCTAAGGTCGTATATGTTCCGTATATCGCCATTGCACGATCGTTATTCAAAATGTTGTTTATAGTAAACGTATCTATTGTTGATGTAAGACCCAGTGCAAGTGAACTTAATGTGATAGGAATGGCAATACCCATCATTTTTTTGAATATTGTAATATAAGAATCCGTATTTCTATTATCAATATCGATATCCAAATACGAATAATCGGGTTTTGATATACACTTTGTGATTATAAGATATCCCATACCAAATAAATGAGCTATTGTTATTCCCGCAATAGCGGCTGCCGATGCCACCTCAACGGAATATCCGTGCGTTATGGCATACCCCCCAAAACAAATGCCGAGAGCCGTCTTTCCTATAGCATCCAATAATTCAGATACAGCAGAAGGCATCATATTCTGATGTCCCTGGTAAAAACCTCTTATCGAACTTGATATACAGATAAAAAGAAGTATTGGCGATATGGCTTGTATGCAATAAGGCGAATTATTGTTTTTATCTATCAAATTTGCAATAGCTCCACCGCCAAAAAACATTATTGAAGAACCTATAATGCCTATTAAGACAAATAAAAACAAAGAAACTCTGAAAATATGGCTTATTTCCAGCTTTCTTCCTTTCATTCGGCTTCTGGATATCATTATAGATGTTGCGATGGGAAGCCCCGTAATTGATACAGTATAAAAAGTGCTGAAAATATTGTACGCGGAATTAAAATATCCCATACCTTCCTCACCGAGATACCCTGAAAGAGGTATTTTGAGAAGAACCCCAAGGATTTTTTCTGCCATTCCCGCTATGGTAAGAAGCAAGACACCCGTAAACATTCTCGGTTCTTTTCTTTTTTCGGTCGTCACGATTACACCGCCATTTCAAAAATTATCTTCCGTAAAAATTTTCTATCATATTTGAAAAGTCAAATTTAAGTTTTTCCTCATCAATAGTAGTAAATTCACCATTTTCATAAAGAATCTTTCCATCGACCATAGTCATATATACATTAGATGAATTAGCCGAAAATAAAAAAGTATCAGCAAGATCAAAATACGGAATTGTATTTATTGCATTAAGATCTATAAGTATAATATCCGCAGGAGCGCCTTCTTTAAGTATGCCTGCACCAACTCTTCCCTGCGCTTTAGCGCCGTTTTCCGTTGCCATAGAAACAAAAACATCCGCTCTAAATTTAGAGGTATCTCCGGTAGTTCCTTTTTGTAGCAAGGAAGCTATATATGCTTCTTTAAGTATATCTAGTGTATTATTAGATGCAGAACCATCAGTACCGAGCGTTACATTTACTCCTGCATCTATAAGCTTGGCAAGTGGCATTACTCCTGAACCGAGTTTGAGGTTACTTGCGGGGTTATGCGCCGCGGTAACACCATTTTCCGACAATATCTTTATGTCATTATCGGATAAATGAACGCAATGTGCTGCAGTAGTATTAGCTCTGAAAACGCCTGTTTTAAGGAAAAATTCCGCGGGAGTAAGCCCGTTTCTGCGTGCGATCCCCTCAGCATGCTCTTTAGCAGTTTCGGAAAGATGTATCTGCATACCGATACCGTTTTCTAAGGCATAATCCGATACGTAACGGCAGGTGTTTTCAACCGTGGTATATTCCGCATGAATGGACATATCTATCTTAAGTCTTCCATCAGCAGCGTTATGATACGTTTTATGAAGTTCAACCCCTTCTTTAAAGCGAGTATCAGTTTCTGCGGTTATTGTATCATCAAATGCTGTTATACAACGACCTATATTAGCTTTTATTCCGCTTTCAATGATGGTTTTTGCGGTGGTTTCGGAGAAAAAATACATATCGGAGAATGAAATTATACCATTTTTAAGCATTTCCGCGATAGATAGCATCGAACTCAAATATACATCCGCTTCGGTGAGCTTATCTTCCGCCGGCCATATTTTTTCGGAAAGCCAACGGTCAAGAGGAAGGTTTTCACCATAGCCTCTGAAAATAGACATTGGAGAGTGAGCGTGGCAATTGTAAAGACCGGGACAGAGCATTTTTTTGCTGCAATCTATAACTCTGTCAAAATGGCCTTCGGGTTTTATATTGGATATATAAGTTATTTTTTTACCATCAACAACAAGATATCCGTTTTTTATAGATTTACCGTTTTGAAACAGTATATTTGCTTTATCAAACAGTATTTTCATTTCTACCTCTTTATTATTTTAACCTATAAACTCCTTAAATACCGATGTTTCCGGAACAAATTCTGCAGGTATATCAGGAATATTTTCAAATTTTTGTTTTATTTCATCATACAGGAATTTATCGTTTTCATCGTACTCAAGCATATCCAAAAGATATTTCTTAATAACGTTAAACTCATATAAAAGCGAAGAATTTATCGTGTATTTTGCTTCGAAAGAATACGGATATATATTATTTTTCTCGTTAAGTGAAACATTTTTCCAAAGGTAACGTGTTTTTTTAACGGATGCATCTCTAAATTGAAAATCTCTCACAAGACGTCTGAAAAATCTAACATCTCTTCTTGTAAAAAGATTTCCATATGCATATACATCTTCCAAAATATCTATAAAAATAGATACAGAAGATTCCGCGGGCAAAATAGCTGTTATTTCAGGATACATAGCCTGAATTCCTTCAAAAACAACAATACCCTTTTTATGTGGCATATATATGTCATATTCTTCTTGTCTGTTCCCACTTACAAAATCGAACTTTGGAAGTTTGGTTTCCTTACCCTCTAAAATGTTATTTACACATATTTTAAAATAGTCAAAATCGATGGATGCTATCGTTTCATAATCCGGATTTTCTTGATTTTCCACTTCATTTCGGTTTTTAAAAAAATCATCGATAGATATTATTTTCAAATCTATTCCCGAAATAGCTTCCAATGTTTTTTCAAGTATATATGACGAAGTCGTTTTACCTGCACAGGAAGGGCCGCACAGCGTAATTATTTTTATTTTCTCATCTTGAGCAATAAGCTTTGCTATAGTTTCAACCTGAGAACAATATGCAAGCTCTCGTTCCGCTATAAAACTTTTCATAGCATTTTGATTTTCAAATTTCTTATCATAAACTACCATTATGTCCCTCTTATTTCTGAATAGAATTTCTCTATTGTAGCGCGCTTTTCAGCGCGTTTTTGACCTTCGGTGTCTGATAAATATTCATATGGATATTTGTATTCAAATATTCTTTGTATTTTGGATTTATCCGAAGAAACAAGCTTAGAAACAGCTCCTGCGCCAACGGAAAATATACTTTGTATCTCATCCATCATATATATATTGTATTTCCCGATAGTACCGGGGAGTGCAAAACCAACATTCTCTAAATTTCCAACGGAATTTTTCTGTCGATAAATATAGTATGGGAGATACCCTGCATTTTTTGCAGCGATTTGAGAATAATCTACGCATTTTGTAACATCACGAACATTCTTTTTGTATATTTCACTCTTTATTTTTGAAAAATCAGCAGCATTTTTAATACAAAGCGTATGTATCGTTATATTTTCAGGACGAAGCTTGATGAGTTTATCGATAGAATAAGAAAAGCTTTGGAATCCTTCCCCCGGAAGCCCTGCAATCAAATCCGTATTTATGTTTGGTATACCGGAATTTCTTGCGATTTCGAAAGCATTATAAAAATCTTTGGATGTGTGCTTTCTTCCTATCATCTCAAGCACTTCATCATTGAACGTTTGCGTATTTATGCTTACTCGTGTAACGCCCGCATTCTTTGCTTCGGCAAGTTTTGCTGGGGTAATGGTATCCGGTCTTCCCGCTTCAAGGGTAAATTCATCTATTTCTGTTACATCTATTTTTTGCAAAATTGTAGAAAACAACTTGTTGAGTTGCTTTTCACTAAGCGTAGTTGGGGTTCCTCCACCAATATATATCGTAGATAATTTAAGGCCAAGCGCATTTATCATATCAACAGTTTCAGAAATGTCAAAACACAGCTTTTCCAAATAATCATCTATAAGAGAGAGGAGCTTGGGCGAAGAATAAGATACAAAAGAACAATAGTGACATCTTGAAGGACAAAAAGGAATGGAAATATATAAGCTACAGCTATCCTTATCCATATTTTCTATAAGATGCTGTTCTGCGCAAGCAATATCAGCCGCAATGTTCGCCTTTTTCGGATTTACTAAAAAATCTTCTTTAAGGATCTTTACCGCCTGAGAACGTGTATTTCCAAGATTCATAAGATCCATTATGAATTTTGAAGGTCTTATACCCGTAAGTATTCCCCACTGTGGAGATATCCCGCGCAAGCTCTTGCCTGCTTCAAAAAATGCCTTTCCGCAAGCAATGTTAGCGCCTCTCTCCATAGAGGAATATTTACTTTTAGGTTCAGCGTATGTTGAAGTGGCCTCTTTGCCCAAATGAGATAAATATACAGTAACAATTGAATTTTCAGAATCTTCTGTCAAAGTTATTTCCGCAAAAGGCTCGTCGGGATGTTTTTCGTTTTTAGCAGAAAATTTAGATCCCGGAAAAAAGAGCAAGCAAAGTGTTTGAGCGTAATATTCACTTATACCGCCATTTATTTTAAGACGCATATTTTTATTTTCCTTTATTTTTTAGTATTTCGCTATCCATAACAATGGTAACAGGGCCATCTGCCTTCATCGTTATTTCCATATCTGCACCGAAAACGCCTGTGCCAACAGACATTAAACGTTCACGCATAAGAGAAACAAAATATTCATAAAGTTCATTTGCACGCGGCGGTTTTTCAGCATCAAGATAATCGGGGCGGTTTCCGTGAGCATAATTTGCACAAAGAGTAAAATTGGAAACAATAAGTGCTCCGCCGCCTATATCTTTTACACTCAAATTCATTTTTCCGTTTTCATCTGAAAAAATACGAAGTTTTGAGATTTTTTCTGCAAGTATCATCGCATCATTTTCAGTATCATTTTTTCTAACTCCCAACAAAAGCATTAGTCCCATTCCAATGCTACCCGTAGGTACGCCATCAGAAATAACGGATGCGTTTTTTACTCTTTGAATAACTGCTAACATATATTATAAATTTCCTCTCTGGACGTCTTCTACGCCTTTTATTGTTTTTATTCGTGAAACGATGCTATTAAAATGAGAAAGATTTTTGCAAGCAATCGTAATATTTATTATGGAAATATCGGCGCTTATCTTTTGCGTATTTATCTGCTGAATAAACACACGCATATCTGCAAGAGCTACGCTTATATCCGCAAGCATGGATATTCTATCCTGTGCATATATCCTCATCATAGCTTCAAATTTATCTTCTCGTGAATCTGCCGCATCAGAACACCAAGTAACCCTTACAAATCTGTCGGAGTTTTCTTTCATTTCGCGCAAAGTATTGGGGCAGTCGTTTTTATGGATTGAAATTCCAAATCCCTTTGTAATAAACCCAACAATATTATCACCCGGCAAAGGATTACAGCATTTTGCAAATTTTACCTGGCAACCGTCAAGATCGTCAACAATAACGCCACCGTTATTTTTTGTAGTCTTGTTTTTGTTTACTTTTATCTGATCTACACTTGTAATAGGAGCTACAGGCTCTGTAACTGTTTTGTCGAATTCATCGCGAAGTTTAGGCAAGACCTTGGATATCAAAAGTCCACCATAACCAAGCATATTATAAAGATCCTCCACCGTACTCATACCAATGCGTGCGGCAGTCGTTTTTACTATATGTTCATACTGATCCTCTGTAAACGCTCTCCCAAAGCGTCTCAATTCGCTGAGTATCTGTGATTTTCCTTCGACAACATTTTCAGCATACTTTTCTTTTTTGAACCATTGACGTATTTTAGATTTGGCATCACTCGTCTTCGCGATCTTGAGCCAATCTCGGCTGGGTCCTTTTGCGGCAGAAGAAGTGAGAACTTCCACAATCTCGCCGTTTTCAAGAACCCTGTCTATCGGAACTATAATGCCGTTTACCTTTGCACCAACCATTCGGTTACCTACCGCGCTATGAATATGGTAAGCAAAGTCTATGCAGTTTGAACCTTGCGGCAACGGAATAACATCACCCTTCGGTGTAAATACGAAAGTTTCATCCTGGAAAATATCAATTTTAAGAGCATCCAAAAACTCATCCGGATCTTTGACACTGGATTCGCTTTCAACAAGTTTGGATATCCATTCAAGCTTTTGGCTTATATCATCGCTTGCTTTGTCACCGGATTTATATTTCCAATGAGCGGCGATACCGTATTCTGCAACATGGTGCATTTCCCAAGTTCTTATTTGAACTTCAAAAGGGATTCCTCCGCGTCCAATAACGGTTGTATGCAATGAACGGTACATATTAGGTTTCGGAATAGAAATATAATCCTTGAATCTTCCCGGTATAGAGTTATATATTTCGTGTATGATGCCAAGCGCTGTATAGCATTCAAGTTCAGTATTAACAATTATTCTTACAGCGTAAAAATCATATATTTCATCAAAACTTTTGTTTTGATTATACATTTTTCTGTAAACGCTATATACAGATTTTACTCTTCCGGTAACTTCACAGGAAATACCGGATTCAAGCATTTTTTCTTTTATCTGTGCTTTGGTATTTTCAATAAAATCTTTATTAAAACCATATTTACGCTCAATGTCGTTACTTACTTCTTCGTAACCTATAGGATCAAGATAAGAAAGTGAGAGGTTTTCAAGCTCTTGTTTCACTCTCTGCATACCGAGACGGTGTGCAAGAGGGGCGTAAACGTGCATAGTCTCCAAAGCAATACGACGTCTTTTTTCCTCGGGTTGTGCACCGAGAGTACGCATATTATGGAGTCTGTCCGCAAGTTTTATGATGAGAACTCGTATATCTTTCGCCATCGCAAGAAACATCTTGCGTAGGTTTTCCATATGTTCCTCATCTTTATCATCAAAATGGATTCGAACAAGCTTTGTAAGTCCATCAACAATTTCAATAACATCCTGCCCGAATTCCTTCTTCATTTTTGCAAGATCAACTTTTTCAAAGCAATCTTCAAGCGTATCGTGCAAAAAAGCGGCACATATAGAATCGGTATCAAGTCCAAGCGTAGAAACTATCTGCGCAACAGCGATGGGATGAATAATATATTCTTCCCCGCTTTTACGAAATTGCCCTTTATGCATTTCACGAGCATATTCATAGGCGCGATGTATTTTATCAAAATCGTAATTTTTTCCCGATTTCTGCAAAGCATCAAGCAATTTATTAAATTCGATATCAGGCATAGTGTCGCTCCTTGCTTATAGAATTTTATCTATAATTATTTAATATCTTTTTCATAATTCCGGTTTTGGTAAGATCAGATTTTCCTTCCGTAGGAAGTATTGTAATTCTGAAGTCAAATTCAGATGTTCTGTCGTATTTTATTATGTCACCCTCAAATAAAGCGTGTATTATGCAAAATAATTTTATGTATGGCATATCGCATTCCGTGGAAACACGTTTTATAGATACTGTTCCTGTCCCATAAGGAAAAATCTTTTTTAAATACGTATAAACTTTGGCAAAATCTGCGCGAATGGGAATATCCTCTCTGTTTATAAGAATATCACCTCTCATAACAGATTCAAAATACATTCTGGACTCCTTAATATCGTCCTCATAGTGCGAAACGAGATCAATATCTCTGCAAATAAGTTGCGGAGTGCGTTCTCCTCGAAATTCATTTAAGTTCATAGAAGCCGCAACATTGACAACATCTCCAACGTTGACCCCAATGTTTTCAAGATTGGCACCAAAGAAAAGAGCGGAAACATTGCCATCGTCAGAAGAAAGTATCATCTTCGTGTGTTTGCCGCCGCTAAGCAATACCATATCTGCAATTTTGACATTTTCAACAGCAAATAAAGGCTGAGGATTTGCAGCGCCAAACGGCTCAAGCAACATCGTATCGTCAATATTCGTAATAGTGACATCCGAAAGTGCAAGTTTGGCTTCGATATCAAGAGTGACCTCCGGTTTTTTATCTCCCAATATCTCACGTGCGCATTTATTGATATTTTTTCTAAAAGCATCAATATTTCCTCGTTTAAGCGAAAGTCCTGCTGCAAGCTCATGTCCGCCGTATTTTTCAAGAAGCTCTGCATTCGCTGCAAAAAGCTCTGCCATATTAAGTCCTTTTATACTTCTTGCAGACCCTTTACCAATATTATCTTCATTAACAGAAGCATCTTTGCAAGCATCGAAAGAAATGAGCACAGAAGGAAGATTATACTTCTCTGTTATTCTTGAACAAACTATGCCTATAACACCATGATGCCAAGTATCACTCGAAAGCACAAGGATGACATCGCGCTCATTCATTTTATTTTCTTCGATTTGACGGACAGCCTCAAGGAATATTGCAGTTTCGGTATCCTGACGCTCTTTATTTATCTGACAAAATTCCTCTGAGAGATACTCTGCTTCTTCCTTAGAAGATGATAAAAAAAGCTTAACCGCTCTGTCCGCACTGCTGATTCTTCCCGTGGCATTGATTCTGGGGGCTATAGTATAACCAATAACAGAGGACGTTATTTTTCGTTTATCCCTGGCAGAAGAAAAAACGCCTGCCGATTCAAAAAGAGATTTTATTCCTAAGTTCTTCGTATTTTCAAGAAGTGAAAGCCCCATATATACAATTATGCGATTCTCATCAACAAGAGGCATAACGTCTGCTATCGTTCCTATAGTAACCAGCTCAATATAACGTTTGCACATATCCTTGATTATAGAAATATCATATAATCCTTCATTTCTTGTATAAAGCTCCAAAGCACAAAGAAGTTTAAATGCTACACCAACTCCGGCCAATTCCTTGAAAGGATATGTACAATCTTCCCTTTGAGGATTAACAACAGCATACGCTCCCGGAAGTTCGGGGCGGCAATGATGGTGATCCGTTATAACTATATCCATCCCCAAAGATTTTATATATTCCGTTTCTTCTATAGCTGTAATACCGGTATCAACGGTTATTATAAGCTTGGTTCCGTTATCAGCAATGTTTTTGATTGCGGTATTATTAAGACCGTATCCATCTGTGTCGCGTAGCGGTATAAAATACTCTATGTTAGCTCCTTGATTATCAAGGTACATATACATTATGGAAACTGATGTGATACCGTCAACATCATAGTCACCATATATCGTAATTTTTTCGTGTTTGTTTATCGCTTTACTAATTCTTTCAACAGCCTTGTCCATATCTTTCATAAGAAAAGGATCATACAAAAAAGAATCCGCCTTGGAAAGAAAAGCCGCTGCACTATCAACATCGCAATATCCCCTGTTTATAAGCAAACGTGCTGTTATTTCCGTAATATTCAGTTTTGAAGAAAGCTCTTTTACAAGAGATTCATCTTGTGTTTTTATAACCCATTTTTTTGAACCGTTCATTATTTGACCTTTATCCGTGCCTGTATTTTCCCATTATTGCAAGTGCGCAGTTGATTCCGTCAACCGCAGCGCTTGTTATTCCGCCGGCATATCCCGCGCCCTCTCCGCAAGGATAAATATTATCGTATCCTATTGCAGTATAATCGTTGTTTCTTGTTATTCTTATAGGAGAAGATGTACGCGATTCAATACCTGTAAGCATTGCATAAGGAGCATCAAATCCCGGAAGCTTCTTTCCAAAATTACGAAGACCCATCTTTAAAAATTCAGAAACAAACGGAGGCAAAAAGCCGTTCAAATCCGTTATTTTCACTCTACCGTTCATATATGTCGGCAAAACATCGGAAGGATCCGTTCCTTTAAACGTTCCGAGAAAATCTCCAACGCTTTCAGAAGGTGCATAATAATTGCTTCCGCCGCATATAAAAGCTCTTTTTTCTAGCTCTCGTTGAAAATTTATGGCTCCTTTAGCAGAACCGCCGAAATCCGAAGGAAGAACGCTTACTGCAACGGCTGCATTAGCATTTTTTCCATCACGCGCATATCGGCTCATTCCGTTTGTAACAACTCCGCCTTGTTCACTGGCGGCAGCCATAACAGTACCACCGGGACACATACAGAACGTGTATACGCCGCGATCACCTTCTCTGTGTGAAAGATTATATTCTCCTTTCGGAAGAAGCGGATCTCCGGCATTATCTCCGTACAAACCTTTATCTATTTCGCTCTGTAAATGCTCTATTCGCACGCCGACTGAAAAAGCTTTAGCTTCAAAAGGAAGTTCCTTATCCATGAGCATTGAGAACGTATCTCTTGCACTATGTCCTAATGCCAAAATCAACGCTGAACACTCAAATTCTCCTTTATCGGTAGCTATTTTTGTAACCTTTCCCAAAGAGGACGAAAAACCGGTAAACTGTGTGTTAAAATGAATTTCCGCGCCCAATGATTCGAGTTTAATTCTCATATTGGTAACAACGGTTTTCAATATATCCGTACCTATGTGTGGTTTTGCTTCATACAAAATTTGTGCAGGAGCTCCAAGCTCAACCATAGTTTTTAAAACGTACGCACACTTTTTATCATTTATTCTCGTTACTAATTTTCCGTCAGAGAAAGTACCGGCTCCGCCTGCACCAAATTGTATGTTAGAATCAGTATCCAATATTTGCTCGCGCAAAAATTTTTCCACGGTCCTTTCCCTCGGTTCTATATCATCACCGCGTTCTATCACTATGGGACGATAACCGTATTCAGCAAGCAACAAGGCGCAAAACATGCCGCAAGGTCCAAATCCAACAACTATAGGACGAGATTCCATTCGTTCCGTTCCGAAAACAGGACTTATAGATTCTTCTTTAACAAGAACCATATTCTCTGAAAGCAATCTTTTTTCGGGGATATGCTTATCGTTCTCCACCTCTGCGGTAACAGAATAAACAAAACTTATGCTGTCTTTTTTTCTTGCATCCAAAGACCTTTTGCTTATTACAAGAGATTTTATGTTGTTTTTTGAAAAGAACTTCAAAAGAGCCTTTTCTGCGATTTTAAGCGCCGCATCTTTTGAAGTCCTGTATGATAATTTTATATTATTTACTATATATTTCTGCATATCTTTAATTTATAGGAACCAATTGAATCGTTATTGTTTCAAGAGAAACATTAGATACTTGAAAATATCCGGGAGCCTCTATTTTCACAACAGCTTCTATTGTTTGCTCTACATCATTTGGGATAGTGTTTACCGTTTCTATATAATCAGAAAGTTCAACATAAACAGTAACTTCGTTTTCGTTAAGACTATCTATAAGTCTCTTTCTTCCTTTCAATGTAAAGCTTACACTATTTTCAAAATTGATAACCGTCTTAAATCCGGATCTTTCAGCAGCACTGAAAAAAGACCCAACATCTCTTATTTCGAAATTATTATAAGTAAACATTCTCTGGTTGACTCCGGTGCCTGTCGTTACAGCACAAAGCCAAATTATTACAGCTCCTACAACAGAGATTATTCTTATAACAATATCAAACTTTCTGCTTTTACGAATCATATAATCTTCGGATTCATTTCTGTCCGTTCCTTGTGCTTTTCTGGACGAAAAAAGATTTTTCAAAGAAGAGATAAATTCTTTCATTTTTCAGTCTCCTTTCAAGTGGATGAAGCGTTAGCACTTTCAGTACTATCGTCAGCCAACAAATTGGAAAGTTCTATCTTGAGCGAATTATAATCGTAGTTTCTGCGCAACTGTCCGTCCACAGCAATGGATATTGTTCCCGTTTCTTCTGAAACGACTATTACAACTGCATCGCTGTTTTCACTCATACCAATAGCAGCTCTATGCCTTGTTCCAAGATCTTTGATGATATCGTCCTTAGTGGAAAGAGGAAGGAAACATCCTGCAGCATAAACTCTTTGGTTACGTATTACGACAGCACCATCGTGAAGAGGCGCTTTATTGAAAAATATGTTTTTAAGAAGCGATACATCAATATCCGCATTTATTATTGTACCCGATTTTATAATGTCACCGAGAGGTGTGTTGCGTTCTATAACAATAAGTGCGCCTGTATAATCTTTTGCAAGTTCCTGCGCGGTCTCACTTATGTTCTCAATAGCGGCAGTAACTTTGGAAACCTTATGTTCCTTGGAAGAAGAAAGTATTTTTATTCCTTTGCTTGCTGCGCCTATCTTCTCAAGTGCACTGCGAAGCTCCGGTTGGAACAAAATAACAAGTGAGATCAATCCTACCTGCAATATATTGGAGAAAAGGAAGTTTATCGCATTCATATTGAATATTTCACTTGCCAAAAGCAAAAACAACATCATGCAAATGCCAAGGGCAAGCTTACTTGCTCGCTTATCACTTATGAACTTTATAACATAATAAATTATACAAGATACCAAAAATATATCTATACAATCCACAAGCCTTATTGTAAGGAACTGATTGATAACATAAGAGAAGAAATCGTTAAAATTATTCATTACCATACCTCCGCAGATACAGAGAACCTAAATATATATTATATTATATAATACATTTTCAAATAAATAAATAGTTTTTGGAGACTTTTTTAAAAAAAGTTTCAATTTATTTCCTTTTTAATCGATTTGTATTGATATAATATATAAAAATATGCTATAATTTACTTAACCATCAGCTAACCATCAGCCAAATTTAAAATTAAGGAATCTCAATTATGAAAAATGTTCTTTTTAAAGCAGAGCGAATAGTAAATGCTCTTGCGAAAAATTACTCACATGAAAAAACAAGTGCTATCATTCTCGTTGCCGGAAAAGGCACGCGCGTGGGTGGAAGTATTTCAAAACAGCTTACAGAAATCAACGGCATACCCGTTGCCATAAGAAGCATCATAAAATTTCAACATTGCGAAGTTATAGACGAAATTATAGTAGTAGCGGCAGAAAATGAGCTTTCTTTCTATGATGAATATATAGAAAAATACAAACTTTCTAAAGTTGCAAGAATAGTTAAAGGCGGAGACTGCCGTGCAGAGTCTGCCAAAAACGGATTTTTGGCAGTAGACAAAAAAAGCAAATTTGTTGTTATCCATGACGGTGCGCGTTGCGCAGTCACGGAAGAACAGATAGAAAAGGTAGCTCGTGCCGCATATAAACACGGTGCCGCTATTGCAGCAGCACGTTCCACAGATACAATAAAAAGAGCGGACAAAGAAGGATTTGTTTCAAAAACGATTGACAGGCGGTACATTTGGAGAGCACAGACACCGCAAGTTTTTTTGAAAAAACTTTATGAAGTTGCTCTTGCCAAAGCAGGTGATGCCTATGTTTACGCTACAGACGACGCTTCCCTTGCAGAAGCATCGGGATTTAAAGTAAAGCTTGTTGAATGTGGAGAAAACAACATCAAGATAACGTATAAAGAAGATTTTGAAAGAGTCCGCCATATTATAGAAGCCGAAGAAAAAGGAGAAGGAAAATGAAATTCAGAATAGGTCACGGATATGATGTTCATCGACTCGTTGAAGGAAGAGATCTTATCCTGGGAGGAGTAAAGATAAATTATGAAAAAGGATTGCTTGGTCATTCGGATGCAGATGTTCTGTGCCACGCAATAGCGGATGCCCTACTTGGCTCTTGCGGCGCGAGAGATATTGGTTTTCATTTTCCGGATAATGACCCCAGTATTAAAGACATCTCCAGTTTACTTATTTTAAAAAAATGCAGCGAAATTTTGTCTTCGAACGGATATGAAATTTCCAATATCGATGCTACTATTATTGCACAAAAGCCCAAGCTTTCTCCTTTTATCGACGAAATGAGAAATAATATAGCCAAAGCATTGGAAACTTCCGCAGAAAATGTAAATATCAAGGCCACAACAGAAGAAAAACTCGGCTTTACGGGAAGTGGCGAAGGTATTTCCGCTCACGCTGTATGTCTTGTCAATGATTAAAAATCTTTTTATATCGTCAAAATTCATTAAGGAGATACAAAATATAATTCTTTTTTTGAGAAAGACAAATAGGATTGACGATTTCTGCGAGTAATTTTGTTATTCTCAACAAAATAGTTTTGCCATTTTTTGTGACAATATTTTCCACTTTGATATTGCATTTTATTCCATAATATGGTAATATGATTGTACAATAATTTTGAATATTCAAAAAACGACAGAATTAATTTAACGAAATCGGAGAAAAAATATGGAACAGAAAATAAAAATTTTAATTGCCGACGAAAATACTGACTTCAGAATAGCCGTAAAAGAAAATCTTATTCATATGGGTATTGAGATCGTGGATGAGACCGCATCAGGTCTTGACGTTCTCACAAAAATAAAACGTTCTACCCCAGATATCGTACTTATCGACGTTTGGCTTCCTAAAATGGATACCATTCAAATAATCAAAAAATCAAAGACGCTTTTCCAAAATCCAACTATGGCCCCGGATTTTATAGTATTCTCCTATTGCCTTAACCAAAATTTATTTATGGAAGCTATTGATGCCGGAGCGTCTTACTGTATGCAAAAGCCTTTTGAATACAATGTGCTTCAAGACAGGATTATGAGAATATACAAAAACCGCCAAAGCGCATATAAATCCCAGCTTGGCGGCGAACATAAATATATGATGGAACCTAAAGATCTTGAAGAACAGGTTACTTCCATCATCCATAAGATCGGCGTTCCTGCACATATTAAAGGCTATCAATATCTACGAACGGCAATTATGATGACAGTCGAAGATTGTGATCTTATAAATTCCGTTACAAAGATACTTTATCCTACAGTTGCAAAGCGTTACCAAACAACGGCATCACGAGTTGAACGCGCTATACGTCACGCAATCGAAGTGGCTTGGGATAGAGGTGACCTTGATACTTTGAATGCTTATTTTGGATATACAATTCAAAATGAACGAGGCAAACCCACCAACAGCGAATTTATCGCAATGATAGCTGATAATCTTCGCCTTAAAAACAAAATATGATAAAAAATAGCTCTGCTTTTTTTGCAGAGCTATTTTTTTATCATAATGTCGCTATGGGAGCAAGCTTTTCTATTATCGCATTCAAACGAGGATCGTCCTCAAAATCCGAATAACGCTTACCTTTAAGCTCTTTTGCAAGAAGCCCCGAATCATTGGCTGTATGATCCTTGTAGCAACCTCCAAATTTTACGCCTTTTATCATAAAAGCCGTGTATTCGCCTTCGGCATCCATCGTATCGAATTTTATAGATAAGTCTGCCGCTTTTTCAAGGCATTCAAACATTTTCTCCGTATCACCGAGCGTTTTATACGCTCTTGCCATCATACGGTAATTTTCGGACATTCTGCAAGTATAAAATCCGCAATTGCCACCCTCGAAAAGGAGTTCTGAAAGCTTGCATATAAAGTTTCTTGCTCTTATTTCGTCACTTGCGGAAAACTTTCCTTGCCAAGTCATTATTCTTACGTAGCGAAAAATACCGTCGAAAGAGATCAGCAACATATCCTTGCAATATTTTACGGCTTCCTCCCCATCAAGAACTCGGCAAAGAAGAGAGTATCTTGTTGTATGGTAGTTTCCACCCATATTCGCATACTTTAACGCTTGCTCTTTGTTTTTTATCGCATCGTTTGTATAGCAAAGACATTGAATAGCACCCGAACGCAAAGAATCGTCTGTCGATTCGTCAAGTATCCTCTCCCCAAATGAAATTATTTCTTCCGCATTTTCTTTTTCGTTTTCTGCGCTCAAGGCGTACATAAGATCGTAAAGAATCGTCATTTCGTTCGGAAATTCTTCTTTTGCTTTTCGCAAAAGCTCAACTCTTTCCTTGCTCTTTCCTTCGGCAAAAAGCTCCATATCCTTTTTCTTGTATTCATTGATGATCTTATTCTTACGTTCTTCGTCCACGCCGAGCAAAACATCAACGCTTACGTTGTAAAAAGAAGCAATATCAGGAAGAAGTGTTATATCGGGATATCCTTCCCCGTATTCCCATAATTAAGGAAACACACCTGCGGATTCCTCGGATTTTTGAATCCGCAGGTGTAAAATTTAATCAATCATCGATTTTCCCGACAAAGCGGTAGTAGATCTCGATCTTTTGGATTCTCTTGCCGTCCTTGTCTTTCGTGGCTTCGTGAACCACGATCTTT
>JAGATA010000026.1 GCA_017621475.1 Clostridia bacterium | reverse complement strand
GTCACGGCAAGCCGTGCCACCTCCCTTTACACAAGGGAGGCTTAAAGATAGTTGCCACATCTGTGGCGGTAGGGCGACTACCGCAAGTGGCGGGTTGTTCGACTAGCCTAAAGGCTCTGCGTGTGGAATGCCCCAAGGGGGCTTATGCAAGCCACCGGCACGGCTGGTGGTCATGACTTCCAATTAGGAATCTTTGCAAGCTCCTCGTACATAAGCAGAAAGCTTTCGTGGCGTTCTTTGGCAATATCGCCGCGGTTTACAGCTTCGATAATGGCGCAATCACCGTCTTTTGTATGGGTGCAGTCGCGCCAGCGGCAATTTCCCTTGAAGCGTTCAAACTCCGGGAATGTTGCGGCGAGGTCTTCTTTGTGAAAACCCGAAAGAGCCGTAAATTCCAAAACGGAAAAACCGGGTGTATCTGCAACGAATACGGTTTCGCCGCCATCGCAAAGGGGAACGGGGAAGAGCTCTACGGTGCGCGTGGTTTGCTTGCCGCGGCTTATCTTTTCTGAAAGAGAGCCTGTTTTAAGCGAAAGATCGGGAAAGAGCGCGTTCATAATGGAAGATTTTCCTATGCCGGAAGCACCTGCAAACGCATATATCTTTCCATCGCCGCCGTTCACAATAAATTCCTTTACCTTTTCAAGCCCCTCGCCCTTTTCGGAGGAGGTCACGAAAACGGGATAACCCGCCTTTTCGTATATGGACTTGTATTTTTCCGTAAGCTGTTCGGAAAGGTCGCTCTTTGTGATAACAACAGCAACGCCGACACCTGCCGCCTGTGCCACGCAAATGAGCTTGTCCACGCAAAGAAGGTTCGGTTCCGGGTCTGTTGCGGCAAAGGAAACGAAAAGCGTATCAAGATTTGCAATGGGCGGACGCAAAAGGGAGCTTTTCCGCGCGGCTATCTTGTCTATTGCAAAGGAATCCTTTTCCTTGTGCAAAAATACGCTGTCGCCCGCAAGGGGAGATGTCTTTTCATATCGGAATGAACCGCGTGCGCGGGCGGATATGCGCTCGCCGCTTGCGTTAATAACGGTGTAAAGACCGCCTACGCAGGAGATTATCGTTCCGTAAAGATCGTTTTTTTCTGTCATAAAATAACCTGTTTCAGATATAGCAGGGCCGTGTCCGCTTTATCTGCCGTTTTCATAAATTCGGGAAGTATGGGGGCTGTATCCGTGTTGGAAAGCGTTACAAAGAGAAGCAGTACGCATACAAGAGCTATGAGCAATATCATTATTATAAAGAGAAGCGCGGAAGAGCTGCTTTGCTGCTTTTGCGCTTGCTTGGGTGTGCTTTGAGGACGCGCTGTCGCGCGATTTTGCTGCGGATTTTGACGTTTCCCACTCTGCGAGGGGGAAGCGGGGCGCTGGTTTTGGACTCCTGCTTGCGTTCTTTGCGGCTGGGAGGCGGTCGCGCGGCGCTGTGCTTCCTGCGCTTGTCTGCGGCGTGCGTATTCTTCCTCCATCAGCGCTTGATTAGACGTTGGCTTGTACATTTGGGAAAGTGGTATGGTCCTGTTGGAAACGCGCTGGGATGGGTTTTGGTATCTGTAATAATCGCCCATATTTTGCGGACGCGATTGTGGGGCGGAGGGGGACTGCACCTTTTGCGCCTGCTGCGGCAAAGGTCTTTGCGTGGAAGCAGGCGGCGGCTTCTGCGGCTGTGTGCGCGTTTGTTGCGGTGCAGAGGATACCTGTTGCATTCTTTGAGGTTGTGCCTGCGGCGCAGGTTGCGCTTGTGCGCTCTGGGGTTTCGCCGTTTGATGGGAATGCGCTTGTGCGCGCTCTCCCTCGTTCAAAACAAAATCGAATTCAGAGGTGTCGCGGTGTGCGCGTGCCGTGCGCTTGAGCACGGTTTCGCTTGTGGGCGTGCGCGGTGCGGGCTTCGGCTGGAGGAAGACCGTGTTGGGGTCGAGCTTGAGCCTGCGCAGATGGCGCAGCATTTGTGCCGCGCTTTGATAACGGTTCTGCGGATTTTTCTCCATAGCGCAAACGATTATCTGTTCCAATCCTCGCGGTATCGCGGGATTAAGCTTGGAGGGCGCAACGGCGCCGTCGTTGATATGCTTGAAGATGACGGCGATGGGTGTATCCGCCGTGAAGGGGAGCTTGCCCGTAACCATTTCATAAAGCATAACGCCGAGCGAATATATATCGCTTCTCGCGTCTATCTTGCGGCTGCTTGCCTGCTCGGGGGATATGTAATAGACAGTACCGATGGCTTTGTCAACAAGCGTGAGTGACTCGGATTTCGGTATCTTTGCAATACCGAAGTCAGTAACTCTTATCTTGCCGCCCTGCATTATCATAATGTTCTGCGGTTTTATATCGCGGTGAATGACACCTTTTGTGTGTGCGTGGTCAAGGGCGAGGAGTATCTGTTCCGTAAATTCCACGGCTTCGCGCCATTCCAGCGGAAGCTTGTAGTTCATATATTTACGAAGAGTGATACCGTTTATATATTCCATTACGATATATTTTCTGGGGGTGTTTACAGATATATCGTAGATTTTTACAATGTTGGGGTGGTTTAAAAGCTCAAGGGATTTGGATTCGTTTATAAAGCGTTTAACAGCTCTTGTGTCGTCTGAGAATTTATCTTTCAAAAGCTTTATGGCAACTTTTCTGTTATGAGTCAGGTCGGTTGCCTCGTAAACGAAAGCCATACCGCCTATGCCTACAACACGTTCTAATTTATATCGGCCGTCGAAAACCGCGCCTATATACTTTTTGGAATCGTCCATAGTGCCTTCCTTTCGTTTACTTAAAATTTAGCAAGCAGGACAGTGATATTGTCGCTGCCGCCTGATTTGTTTGCGAATGAAACGAGAGAGTCTGCTTTTCTTGAAAGCTCCTGCTCCGGTGTGGGGCGAACCTTTTCGCGGCTGTTGAAGATAAGCTCAAAAAGCATATTATCATCAAGGTAATTTGTAAGACCGTCCGTGCAAAGGAGTATGTAACCGCTGCCCCATTTGCGCAGGTTAAGGTTGAAGAAATCCACCTCTGTCTTGGAGGCAACGCCAACGGCGCGCGTTATAACGTTTTTGCGCGGGTTTTTGCGCGCTTCCTCCGGAGTGATCTGCCCTGTCTGGATAAGGAACTGCACGAAAGAATGGTCGCGCGTGATCTGTTTTGCTTCATGACGCGTAACGAGGTAGAGTCGGCTATCCCCTATGTTGACAGCATAAAGCATACCTCGCGAAACTATCGCGGCAACGAGCGTTGTGCCCATACCGTGGTATTCTTCTGCGGAGAGGGAAAGACGATATACAGTTTCGTTTGCCTCCTTAACGGCGGCAACAAGCGTGTTTTTTATGTTATCGGCACGCATAAGAGGATCTTCGGCTTTGCAAGGGCGCGAAGCAACCACAGCGCAAAATCTTTCCACAGCTGTTTGAGAAGCTATTTCGCCTGCCTTATGACCGCCCATACCGTCGCAAACGATAAGCAGAAGCGCATCGTCATTCCAGATAGGAACGGCTTTGAACGAATCCTGATTTATTTTGCGCCGCATACCAACGTCGCTTTTTCCATAATGAAGCAACATATGTTTTGTCCTTTCGTGAAGTTTGTGTGTGCATAGGAGTAGTTTTTATAATATAGAAATTGCTTTGAAACAACCGGCAACGCCGGATGTTTTGCGTTCCGGGGGATTGGCATGTCTTTTCATTCCGCTTTTTTTGCGCGAAGCTGCCCGCAAGAGGCGTTTATATCCGAGCCAAGATGGCGGCGGACCGTTGCGACGATGTGATTTTTTTCAAACACCGCAACAAATTTTTTGATACCCTCTTTATTGCTGGGGGCAAAGCCGCTTTCCTTTACGGCATTTACGGGAATGAGATTGACGTGGAGCGGCATATTTTTGCAATATTTGCGAAGAACCGATGCAAGCTCGCGCGCGGTATCTTCGTTATCATTTTTGCCGTTTATAAGCGTATATTCAAAGGAGATCCTTCTGCCCGTTGCGGCAAAATAATCCGCGCAGGCGGTGAGAAGCGCTTCCACGTTCCATCTTTTGTTGATGGGCATAAGCGCAGAGCGCGTTTCGTCGTTCGCCGCGTGCAGCGAAATGGAAAGAGTGATGGGAAGCTCCTCTTTGGCAAGATCGTAAATGCGCGGAACGATGCCGCAGGTGGAAAGAGAAATATGGCGAAGCCCGATGTTAAGTCCTTTTTCCTCATTTACAAGGTGCAAAAATTTTATTACGTTGTCGTAATTGTCAAGTGGCTCGCCTATACCCATAAGAACGATGCCGTCAATACGTTCCCCGATGTCTTTCTGTGTTTGTATTACTTGGGAAAGAAGCTCGGAGGGCAGAAGCTTTCTTGAAATTCCGTTCAGCGTGGAGGCGCAGAACGCGCAACCCATAGCACAGCCTGCCTCCGAGGATATGCAGATCGTGTTGCCGTAATGGTAGCGCATAATAACGCTTTCGATTTTTTCTCCGTCGTACATTTCGTAGAGGTATTTTGCAGTGCCGTCCTTGGAGGTGAGCTTTTCTATCTGCTTTGCCGTGGCAATAAAGGCGTGTTCGTTCAGCTTTTCTATAAGCTTTTTGGGAATGTTGTTCATTTCCTCAAAGGAGGAAGCGCCGCGCATAAGAAAAGTATAGATCTGGTCCGCACGGTAGCGCGGCTCGCAGAGCGAAACGATGAAATCCTGCATTTCCTTGTGGGAAAGGCTTAAAATATCTGTTCTGTTTTCCATAATTACGTTTATATTGATAGAGTGTGGAATTTTATAGGTGTTAAAACGCTTTGCGTTTTAACGAAAAATATTAAACTCACTTTTTCTTTTTGAAAGAAAAAGTGACAAAAAGAAGCAAAAAGTCCTTCCCTTTACTCGCTTGTGCTGACTTGAACTAAAGCTTCTTTCAGCTCCCCGAGCATTTTTCACTCGCAAGCTCGTAAAAACTACTCGGAACCACGCTGAAGAGTGCCGATTTCAAAGTTTAAGTTTAAAACGCGGGCTATTTTCATCAAAATTATAATTTTAATATGCACGCTCTTTCAGTAAAAAGCTGAACTTGAGTGAACTCCGCGGGATTCCGTGCGTTTTTTGCGAGCTTGCAAGTGAAAAACGTGCGGTAGCGGACAACGAACCGCTCTTATTTTCGATAGCCGATAAACCTGCAGGGTTTTTTATCTTTTTGTAACTTTTTCTTTAAACAAGAAAAAGTTAGTATAATAAATAATTCGATAAAACGCATAGCGTTTTATCTCCTTATTTCGCGGAAGGCTTTTAAGCCTTCTTCATCTTTGCGATAAAGAACCCGTTAGTCTTGTGTATATGGGGGAAAAGCTCTGCTTTTCCGTCTGATTTTATCCCGCCCACCTCAAACGGAACGAGAGAGAAATCCTTGTTCTCTGCAAGGAAAGCATCTACAACGTCTGAGTTTTCACGCGGATTGAGCGTGCAGGTGGAATAAACGAGCACACCGCCGTTTTTAAGATGCTTTGCACTCTCGCGAAGGATCGCTGCCTGCACCGTGGGAAGTCTTTCTATATCGTCGGGGTTCTTGCGCTTGATGTCGGGCTTCTGCGCGATAACGCCAAGACCCGAACAGGGAACATCGCAAAGTATGCGGTCATACTTCACGCCGCGTGTGTCCTCTTTCGCGGCATTGCGCTCCATCGTTTCTATAATGGATATGCCGAGGTTCTTAGCGCCGCGCTCGATAAGGGATAGCTTGTTTTTGTGAAGGTCGCAGGAGTTAACCGCACCCTCATTTTTCATATTTATTGAAATGCCGAAGCTCTTTCCGCCGGGGCAAGCGCAGGCATCGAGAATCGTTTCGCCCGCTTTTGCACCCAGGACCTCCACGCATATCTGGGAAGCCTCGTTCTGCACGAAAAATTCGCCCTCGAACGCTTCAAGCGCGGAGTACGGCGTGCCGCCTGCGAGCAAGAGCCCGTTCGGCGCGTTTTTTGTGGGTGTTGCCTTTATTCCTGCCGCCCAAAGCCTTTCCATAAGACTTTCGCGCGTTGTTTTGAGCGTGTTCACTCGTAAGGTGAGCGTAGGAACTTTATTAAATTCGTCAAATATCTTTTCTGCTGTGTCCGCGCCGTAATTTTCGCAGAACATAGCACAGAGCCATTCGGGCATGGAATATTTAACGCTGATGTGCTTTATAGGGTCTTTTTTCTTGTTAGGGAGCGAAAGCTTGTCCTTTTCACGAAGATATGAGCGCAGAATGGCGTTTATAAAGCCTTCGCTGTTTTTTCTCGCCCAAAATCTGCGGGCAAGACCAACGCTTTCGTTTACTGCGGCGGAATCTGGAACTTTATCCATATAAATTATCTGGTAAAGCCCCATACGCAGGATAACGCGCACGTTCGTGTCTATATCATCTCGGTCGGAGAGAAGAGAAATGTAATAGTCAAGAGTGATGGCTCGCTCGATAACGCCGTAAAAGAGAGCCGTGCAAAAGGAGCGTTCCACGCCCTCAAGACCGTATTTTTTTATTGTTGCATCAAGCTCTATGTTGGAGTAGGATGCGTTGTTTTCGTGCCGTAGCAGGGCGTTGTAAGCCGCTTCGCGTGCGTTCATAGTATTCCTCTTAATTTGTCTTAGGTTGTTAGTGCATATCTGCCTTCCCCTTTGGGGAGGGTGTCACGGCTTTTTGCCGTGACGGGAGAGGTTTAAAACTCAAATTTATCGCCCTCGGCAGCACCGCGCCCGCGGACAAAATCGCCTGCGGACATTTCCTTTTTACCCTCGGGGATAAGGCGGTCAATGGAAAGCACACCGTTTCCCGTTGCAACAAGGAGCTTGCCTGTGCCTTTTGCCGAAACGTCAACAACGGTGCCCGGTTCCTTGTCCGTCTGCTCGCCCGTAAGGCTTGCAAGAGTTATCTTAACGCTTTTGCCGTTGATACGGGAAAAAGCGTAAGGCGCGGGGGCAAGGGCGCGGATCTTGTTGCGGATAGCTTCCGCGCTCGCCGAAAAATCTATTTTGCAGTCTTCTTTTTCTATCTTTTCGGCGTAGCAGGAAAGTGCGTCGTCCTGCTTCTCACGGGGGAGGGGCTCGCCGTTTTCTATCTTTTCAAGCGTTTCGATTATCATCTTTGCGCCGAGCTCGGAAAGCGTGTTTTCTATCTCACCCTTGTTTTCGCTTTCAAACGCGAGCTTTTCGCGCACGAGCATATCGCCCGTGTCGATGCCCTTGTCCATATACATAATAGTGATGCCAAGCTCTTTTTTGCCGTCCATTATAGCTCTTGCTATGGGAGCCGCCCCGCGGTATTCGGGAAGGTAAGATGCGTGGATGCAAAGGCATTCGTGCTTGGGATAGGAGAGCACGTATTGGGGCAAAATTTTGCCGTATGCCGCAACCACGATTATATCGGGGTCAAGAGTTTCAAGAGTCTCTTTAAAGTTTTCGGCTTTTAGGTTCTGCGGCTGGTAAACGGGCAAACCAAGCTCAAGAGCCGCCACCTTTACGGGCGGGGGAGTGAGCGCGTGGCCGCGGTTTTTGGGCATATCTATTCTTGTTACAACGCCGACGATGTCTGCGCCGTATTTAGCGTTGAGCGCGCGAAGCGCCGTTACGGCGAAATCGGGCGTTCCCATAAAAAGTATCTTCATCAGTCGTCGCTCTCCATATATTCTTCGTATTCTTCATCGGAAAGCATTCTGTCTGCCACATCGGGGTAGAGCGTGCCGTCAAGATGATCAAGCTCGTGGCAGAAGCAACGGGCAAGAAGACCTGTGCCTTCGTAAATTTTTTCTTCTCCGTTTCTGTCGAGCGCCTTTACCTTAACATAATCGGGGCGCGTAACGATGCCTGTTCTGCCGGGGAGGGAAAGGCAGCCTTCGTAGCCTGTCTGGCTTCCGCTTCTTTCGATTATTTCGGGGTTGATGAGCTCAAGCACTTCGCCCTCTACGACCTCGATAACGACTATCTTGCGGAGCACGCCGACTTGTGGGCCTGCAAGACCTACACCGTTTGCTTTTCTCATAGTTTCTACCATATCGTCAAGAAGCGTGAGGGTTCTTTTTGTTATATTGTCCACCGCGCGGCTCTTTTTGCGCAAGGTGGGATCTGTATCTTTTAAGATTCTGAGTTTTGCCATAAAAATTCTCCTTTTGTCGCTTTTCGAGAAAAGCGACGCAAAAGCTTTCCTCAAAAGAGGTTTGTAATGTTCATTTTTTTGAAGAAAAAGGTGTTAAAACTCGCAGAGTTTTAACGAAATGATTATACTCACTTTTTCTTTTTGAAAGAAAAAGTGACAAAAAGAAGCAAAAAGTCCTTCCCTTTACTCGCTTGTGCTGACTTGAATCACATATTGCGTATAAGCTTAAAAGAGAATGTATCTATACCCTTTTAAACCGAGTTCTAAATTATTATTCAGTTAAATTCTCGCTATAAATAGCTCGAAGGGCAAATCTCAAACAATCGCGTGCAAGCACGCTCAACTCGAACGTCGGGAAGCAAGTTCTATTTTAAATGAAAGCGCGTGATGATAAATCGAAGATTTTGATATAATTTATCTCGCGTTTTAAGCTTAAATTTTGAAATCGGTACCCTTCAGCGTGGTTGGTACGAACATATCTATACCCCCTTTTGCTTTGTGCTAATCTTTACTTTATTTTAATTCTCACTTCGTTCGAAGGGCAAATTCCGTGCATTTTTTGCGAGTTTGCGAGTGAAAACTGCTCGGGGAGCTGAAATTGATATGATTCAAAATTTGCAGCAGCGATAAACCTGCAAGGTTTTTTATCTTTTTGCAACTTTTTCTTTAAACAAGAAAAAGTTGAATATAATAAATTTAATAAAACATATCTATAAGAAGTGGCGCGGGGAAATCACATATTCCCGGGATTTATATCCACCGAAATTGTCAATTTTCCTTTTGCGACCTTTCCGTACTGACGGAGCAGGCGCGCAAAAAGCTCTCGCGTGCGAACGGTATTTTTGTGCTTTACAATAACCTGTTTGCGGAATTTGCCGCATATTTTATATATTGGCGCGTCAAACGGGCCGAAAACTATAAGCGGTATATCGGAAAATTCCGTTTTTTGAAGCTTACGCAGCTCTGCGGCAAAATCCGCGGCAAAATCTGAAAGAGCGGTTTCCTCTGTGCAGGAGAAAAGAAACAGCGCAATGTCGCAAAACGGCGGAAAAACGAAATTTTTGCGTATTGCAATTTCGCTTTCGTAAAACTTTTCAAAGTTTTGTGCGGCGGAAAGAGCAAGCGTTTCGTTATCCGGGTTGAACGTCTGGATAAGGGCTCTTCCGGGAAAGTCCCCTCTGCCGGCTCTGCCGACGACCTGCGTGATAACGGAGAAGGTCCTCTCTCCCGAACGGAAATCGTTCATAAAGAGCGAGCCGTCCGCGTTCACAACGCCGACGAGCGTGACGCGCGGAAAGTTATGCCCCTTTGTAACCATCTGTGTGCCGATGAGTATATCTGCTTTTCCCTCGCGGAAATCGGAAAGTATCCTGTCCTGCGCAAATTTCGTTTTCGTGGAGTCTGCATCAAGGCGAAGCACCCTTGCCTCGGGGAAGCGCATTGCAAGTTCTTCCTCTATCTTCTGCGTGCCAAATCCGCCGCCGGAAATATGTTCGCTGCCGCATGAGGGGCAGAGAAGCGGGGCGGTCTGCCTGTGTCCGCAGTAGTGGCATTGCAGGTAGCTTTTTTCGCTTTTTTTATATAAATGGTAGGTGAGCGTTACGGAGCAGTTGGGACAGAGCACGGCTTTGCCGCAGGAACGGCACGAATAATAGCTGTTATACCCTCTCCTGTTAAGGAATAGGATGGATTGAAAGCCGTGTTCAAGGTTTGCCTCGATCTCACAGGCAAGCTCGTTGCCGATGTTCTCCTCTCCCGAAATGCTCATATTGCTTCGCATATCGGAGATAAAAACGGGCGGTATCTTTGCCTTTCCGTAGCGGGAGGAGAGCGTAACGAGCGAATAAACGCCGCTTTTTGCTTTGTAGTACGTTTCCACGCTCGGCGTGGCACTTGCAAGCAGCATAAGCGCGCCGTGCTCCTTGCACAGGAAGCGTGCAACGTCGCGTGCGTGATATTTCGGCGACATTTCGGATTTATAGGTATGCTCCTGCTCCTCGTCGATGATGACGGCGCCGAGGTTTTCAAGCGGCGCGAAAAGCGCGGAGCGCGTGCCGAGCACAACGTCAACACCGCCGCGGAGTATTCTTTTGTACGTATCCGCTTTCTCTCCCTCGGAGAGCGCGGAGTGGATAACCGCAAGCCTGTCCTTGAATTTCCCCGCAAAAACGCAGACGGATTGCCAAGTCAGCGCAATTTCGGGAACGAGGACGATCGCGCTTTTGCCTCGTTTCACAAGCTCTTCACAAACGGAGATTATAACGCTCGTTTTGCCGGAGCCCGTGACCCCGTGAAGAAGCGCTGCGTGCGGCGTTCCGTCGCAGAGGGAGAGAAGCTTCTCCTTAGCTGCCTCTTGTTCGCACGAAAGCTCTATTTTGGTTTCCTGCACGTCCATGTTTTTATATGGGTCGCGCAGTATCTCTTGCTTTTCAAGGCGGATGAGGCGTTTTTTCTCCAGGGCCGCTATCTGCGAGGGCTTGAACCCCTCCGCAAGCAGCGTTTTTTTCTCTATAACGCCGCATTCCGCAACAAATGCGTAAAGGTCGATATGAGAAATAGGCGTGCGCGGTTTTTCCAGCACGGAGGTGTCCGCGCCCTCGACGGGCATAACGAGCGTGATGCTCGCGCCGTCGGAAACGTGCGCGCGTGTCGTTTTCATAATCACACCCTCGCGGCAAAGCCGAGAGAGCGTTTCGGGGGATATGCCCGTGTCCGCAAGCAGCTTATCGCGCATGACCGCGCCGTGTTCTTCTATATAAGCTATAGTTGCGGCGTGGCGTTTTGCGTAAGCTGTGTTCTCGTAATTTTCGCAAACGGCGAAATATTCGCTCGTATGCGGGATAAGATCCTGCGGAATAAGGCGGCGTGTGGCATCCCCGAAAGAACAGAATGTGCGCCCGCAGAGAAAATCGGCAAGGCGCATCATTTTTTCGGTAAGGTGGCTTTCCTTCCCATATACCCTGAATACGGGTTTTAAATTTTCGATATTGTCCGTTGCCGAAAGCGTTACCGCCACGGCGCAAAACTTTTTGTTGCCTGCGCCGAAAGGAACGACGAGGAAGTCTCCTCGGCAAACCTCGGGCGTGCCCTCGGGAAGGTAATAGGTGTACTCTATGTCAAGGTGGTACGGTACGTCAAGAAGGCGCACACCCACCGTTTTTACATAGGCTTCCATTATCAGTTGTTTTCTTCGCTTGCAGCTTCTTCGGAAGCGGGAGCGTTTGCATCGGCTTCGGCTGTTTCCTCTGCCTTTGCATCTTCTTCCGTGTCTTCGGGAACGATAATTTCATATTCGCCTGCGGCAAGGGCCTGAACTGCGTTTTCAACAGCTTTTCTGTCGCGGATATTGCCCTTGATAAGGGAAGCAAGGCTCTTGTCCGTCTGTCCGTCGCGGATCATATTTTCTGCTTTTTCGCGCTGTTCGCAGTATTCATCCGTAATAGCGCGCGCAACCTTGGATGTTGCGATAACGAGTTCGTAGCGGTTGATCTCTCCGCCGTGTGTGAGCTGGTCGATAGACGGTTTTATCATCATAGTGGTGTACCTCCGATAAGTAAATGTGTATATGTTAAATAGTTGGTGTTTGTTATTTTTATTCGAGGAAGAGAATTATATCCTCCCGCTTATTAAATAAAATTTTTTTTAAGCCCTATATTGCGGAAAGCGCGCATTTTTTCAGATCTTGCAATGCCGAGGATGTCTTTTGCGGCTTCTTCGCTCTTTCCGTCCTCGTTGATAACGACGTAATCGTATTTATTGATAAGCGTTACCTCGCGGCGCGCCTGCGCCATACGTTTTGCAACGACGTCTGCGCTTTCCGTTCCTCTGCCCACAAGGCGGGCTTCAAGCGTTTCTATATCGGGCGCGAGAATGAGGATAAGAACGGCTTCGGGCATAATTTCGCGTATCTGCAAAGCGCCTTGGGTTTCTATTTCGAGAATAACGTTTTTGCCTGCGGCAAGCGCTTCTTCCACGGCACTTTTGGGCGTACCGTAGTAGTTGCCCACGTATTCTGCGTATTCAAGCATTTCGCCTGCGGCAATTTTTTGTTCAAATTCTTCTTTTGTGATGAAATAGTAGTTCACACCGTGAACTTCGCCGGGGCGCGGCGAGCGCGTTGTGGCGGAAACGGAGAAAAAGAACTCTCCCGTTTCAAGCAGGTGCTTTACCACCGTGCCTTTGCCCGTGCCCGCAGGGCCGGAAATTACAAAAAGCAAACCTTTGTCAGTCATTAATATTTATTCCTCCGTAGATTCCGCTTCATCGTCGCCGTCGTCGCTCTGACCGTTAAGGCGTACAGCGATGGTTTCGGGCTGTATTGCGGAAAGGATAACGTGTTCGGAATCCGTAACGATGACGGATCTTGTGCGTCTGCCGCAGGAAACGTCGATAACTCTGCCCGCGTCCTTTGCGTCCTGTATAAGTCTTTTAATGGGCGCGGAATCGGGGCTTGCAAGCGTTACGACCCTGTGGGAAGCGACCATATTGCCAAAACCGATATTTATAAATTTCATAATAAACCTTTCTTTGAAGCCTTATTCGATGTTCTGTATCTGTTCGCGTATTTTTTCAAGCTCGGATTTCATTTCGACAACTATGCGGGCGATCTCAAGGTCGCAAGCCTTGGAGCCGATGGTGTTCGTTTCGCGGTTTATTTCCTGGAGCAAGAAGTCCAGCTTTCTGCCAACGGGCTCGTTTGCTTCAAGAATATTGTCGAAAGCTTCAAAATGGGAGGCAAGGCGCACCGTTTCTTCGTCCACGGCGATCTTGTCTGCAAAAACGGCACATTCCGTTATAAGCTTGCTTTCGTCTAGCGTTGCCGCATCACCCACAAGCTCAAGGATACGCTCTTTCATTTTTGCGTATTGGTTTTCCTTGTCCGCTTTGGAAAGGGGCGGTATCATTGCCGCAAGCTCCATAACGCGCGCTTTCTTTGCACATATGTCGCGGCGCATATTTTCGCCTTCGCAGTTTCTTGCCGAGAGGAATGCGTCCAGCGCTTCATCAAGCGTGGGAAGAAGCGCCTGCCATTCCGCTTCCGCGTCCTCTTCTGCGCGTTTTACGGCGAAGATGTCGCGGTTTTGCGCAACGCGCATTGTCGTGATGTCGCAGGGAAGGCCGAACTCTTCGGAAAGGTTCTTGAGGGCTTCTATGTAGCTTTTTGCGTATGTTTTATCTATTGCGACTTCAAGCCCTGCCGTATCAGTTACGTCGATGGTGATGAAAACGTCAACCTTGCCGCGGGAGATACCGCGTTCACCAAGGCGTTTTTTTACCTTTTCTTCAAGAAAAGCAAAGATGCGGGGGAGCTTTACCGAACAATCGAAAAAGCGGTTGTTTACGGATTTTATTTCTACAATAATATCGCGCCCCGGAGCTTTTCCGGTTGCGCGACCGAATGCTGTCATACTTCTTATCATAATTTTTCCTTTCGCCTGCGGCGCTTTTGCACCGACTGTTTTTTGAATTATTCTCAAAAGGATATAGTTAATAATTATATTATATATTATTTCGCGCGCGATTGTCAACTTTATTCGCCCAAAAAGATGAAAAAGGTGTTAAAACACATCGTGTTTTAGCACCTCGGAGCCTTCCCCTTGAGGGGAAGGGGGACCGCTTTGCGGTGGATGAGGTGTAGAAAAGAGAATTCAAAACACTTTGCGTTTTAGCTTTCAGTTTCAAAAGAAAATGAAAGCTTCTGAAACTCCTCTCGGAGCACGGCGTATATCTTTATTGTCCTGTACTCCCCTTTTACAAGCAGAGCTTTGCGAAAGGTCGCTTCGTGCTTCATTCCGCACTTGCGTGCGACCGCCTCGCTTGCGGTATTGCCATCCATAATGCGCGCATATATCCTGTGAAGTTCAAGCTCCTCAAACCCGAAGCGCATAACGCGAAGAAGCGCCTCCGTTGCAATACCTTTGCGCCAATGATCCGGGGAGAGAACGTATCCCACCTCCGCCGCGTTATTGTCCGTATCAAACGAGGAAAAGCCGCAGGTGCCTATCATCTTTCCGCTTTCGGCGAGTGTGAGCGCCCAATCGTAAAAATTGCCCGCGGCATATTGTGACTGTATAAATTTAAGATAGCTGTGCGTAAATTTTCTGCTCACGTGCTCTTCCCACAGCAGATAGCGCGTGACGGCGGGGTTTTTTGCGTATTCAAACATATCCTCATCATCAGAGGGCAGCATTTTTCTCATCACCAGACGGGGTGTTGTTACCGTAGGTATCTTTTTAAAAACGGAAAGTTTGGATTTATTCATAAAACCCCCTTTTATTTTTTGAAAATAAAGTATATAATAGTTACATAGTGCGCAAAATGCGTCTTTGGTTATATTATACTTCAATTTTTTGTTAGATTCAAGCGAATTCTAGAGAGATGTTTACACGAAATAAACTTTGAATTCATATATTTGTAACAAAATGGCGGTATGATATGAATAGTGTAGAAAAACGAATAAAGGAGAGATATTTTATGTGGTCTTTTGACGAAGAAAATAAGAACGAATCCCCTTCCGAAAACGGCGGCACGGGAGAAAACAATAACGGCTACGGCGGAGATAACTATGGCTATAACGGAAACAACCCCTATGGCGGCGGTTACAACAACCCGTACGGGTCTTCAAACGGCGGCAACAAAAATAACAACAATAACAAAAAAAGCGGGCTTATCCCCGCGCTTTTGCTCTGCGCCGTTGTGGTGCTCGGCACACTTCTTATCGGCTATACCTTAGGCGGCGGCAAAATAGCGCTCGGGGGCTACGGCGCACAAACAACGACGACGGATTCTGCCGGTACGACAGTTTCCGATACAAGCACGTACCAAATGGATACAACAACTGAGCAGAAAGAAACAACGGCGGCTACAACAGTTACAGCTCCCGCGGTTACGGGTGCGATATCCTCTGCAACAGAGGGAAAAATAGAATCCGTTGCCGAGAAATGCCTTAACGCAAGCGTTCTTATCAAGGTAACGACAAGCACGGGTTCGGGCTCCGGCTCCGGTGTTATATATACGAAGGACGGCTATATCCTTACAAACTACCACGTTGTGGGTGACGACGCGCAGAGCGTGACGGTGACGCTTTTCTCCGGTGAGGAGCTTCCCGCGAAATATATCTACGGCGACGAAAGCCTTGACGTTTCTGTTATAAAGATAGAAAAAGACGATTGCTCCCCCGTTGAGATCTGCGAGGATGGACTCAATTACGGAGAGCAGATCATCGTTGTGGGCAATGCGCTTGGCAACGGCTTTACGCTTACCAGCGGTTACGTCAGCGCGCCCGAAAGAGAGGTTACATTCTCGAACACATATGAAACTATGACGCTTGTGCAGATAGACGCGGCTGTAAACAACGGTAACTCCGGCGGCGGTCTTTTCAATACGGCGGGTCAGCTTGTCGGCATCGTTAATGCGAAGCTTTCCGGCACGACCTCCGCGGG
The DNA here is from genome assembly GCA_017621475.1 of Clostridia bacterium. Lineage (GTDB taxonomy): Bacteria > Bacillota > Clostridia > Oscillospirales > CAG-272 > UMGS731. The sequence continues at coordinate 3,594 of JAGATA010000026.1, read as the reverse complement.
CGCTTCCATAGACAATATCGGTTTTGCGATTCCTATGTCCACGGTGCTTCGCTGTGTAAACGATCTTCGCGAATACGGCTACGTTACGGGCGTTGCGCGCCTTGGCGTTCAGGTTCAGAATTATATCGAGCTCGGAGGCTACAAATACAGCGGTGTGAACGTAATTGCCGCTGTTACGGAAGGCGGCAGCGCACAGCTTGCAGGTCTTAAAGCGGGCGATATAATCTATGCTATCAACGGTCAGACGGTGGATACTTTCAGCACGCTCAAAAAGATGCTTACGGCATACTCCGTGGGGGACACGGTAGAGTTTACCGTTTACCGCCCCAACGAAAATGCGGGGAAGACCTCCAACCTCAATTTCTACCTTCGCAACTGCGAAGAACTTAAGGTAACGCTCACGTTCGTGGAGTTCAACCCCAACGCATGATTTTTCAAAAGCTTTTCCAATTTTTTCTTTCTCCATAATATAGTTGCCGAAAGGCAAAAGAAAAAGCGCCGTGAAACGGTGTTTTTTCTTTTGGGAGAATATTTACAATATTCTGCGTTTGTGATAAAATAATTTCATCGAACCTTTACAAGGAGAATTTTACCGTGAAAAATATATTCAGAAATATAATTTTATCGTGTGCGATTTTCGCCGCTTGCGCGATGATGTTTTCCTCTTGTGCGGCGAATACGGCGGGCGGTACAACGGCGAATACGACGGAAGCCCATACGCACGAATGGAAAGATTGGCTGACGCTTACTCCGAGATGTACGCAGGATGGATATCGGTCTGTTGCTTGCGAATGCGGCGAATTTGAGATTTTTCCCATCGAAGCCACGGGACACAGGAACGGCGATTGGGTAGCCGCAGAGGGAGCCGCCGAAACGGCAAAAGGGGTGCTTCATCAACTGTGCGGATTCTGCGGAGAAGTGCTGGAGACAAAAACTCTGTATCCCGACTCCTCCGGCTTGGTATACACATATAAAAACGAAGAAGACTATTGGGTTGGCGGTACCGGAAGCTGTACGGACCCGAAAATAATTATCCCGCGCTATTATCACGGTCTGCCCGTAACGGGAATAAATAACGGAGCTTTCAAAAATTGCGATACCATAACCTGCGTTGTTATTCCCGAAGGAGTAAGAAGCATAGGCGATTCGGCATTCTTAAAATGCACAAAGCTTGAAAGTGTGATCATTCCGTCAAGTGCCAGAAAAATAGGGGAGATGGCGTTTCAATATTGCGACAGTCTTGAAAGAGTAGTTATTCCCGAAGGCTTGTCTCTTATGATGGAGCGTGCATTTGAATATTGTGTAAATCTTGAAAAAATAGAGATACCTTACGGACTTATAAGTATTAGAAGCTGTGCTTTTCACGGGTGCGAAAGCCTTGTAAGCGTTGATATACCTAAAAGCTTAAGGGAGATATGCTCGGGTGCGTTCAGCGGCTGTACAGCTCTTTCGGCTATCAATTTTGATGGCACAAAAGCGGAATGGGAAGCTATACAAAAGGGCAAAGATTGGGACGTAAATACGGGAAAATACACCGTGTACTGCGTTGACGGAAATATAACGAAAGAACAGACAAATTGATATATTGATTTTATAACACAAAAAAGGACGAGGAATTTTTACAATTCTTCGTCCTTTTTGCACGTTTTTTCACTCTTTTATAAGCTTAATTTGCGCCGCATCGAGAAGCAGTCGCGTTTCCATACATTCGCGGCAGAAGAACGTGAGCTCGCAACCGCACTTTTTGCAGGATATGCGAACCGTGCCGATGTCGTTTTCAACAAGAAAATCGCCCTCCCCCATACCGCAATCGCACTCTATCTTTTTCTCTTCGCAAAGGTCGCCGAGAACGAAAAGTATCATATCGCGAACGTGCTCGTCGTTGTAGAGGTGCTCGTTTTCCGTTTCGTTGCCCTCGTAAATGTGGGCAAGCTCCGTATCATCGATGAGCGAAGCTATTTCCTCGTTGGAATCCTCAAGCGCTTTAAGGACAGCGCCTTTCGTGCCGGAGAAGCATATGTCCGCCCCCGCATATTTGCAGGAGAAAGAGAAGCTTTCTCTGCCAAGGAGCACGTCTTTGGACACAACGTAGGCGTGCGGGCGCGCACAGAAAAGGCAAGGAACCGTTATGCGCACCTTGCCCGCATCTTCGTTTTTAATTGTAAGTTCGCTTGCGCCGCAGCCGCATTTGAGCTTGATGAGGTCGCCGGAAAGGGCAAAAACACCCGTTACGCTGATGACGGATTTGCCGCAGGCCGGGCAACGGTATGCGATAGTTGTTTCCTTGGGTTTAAGGATCATTTTATATCCTCCTCTCCGCCGCTTTTTGCGGCTATGTATCTTTCATAATAAAATAAATATTGCTGTGCTACGCCGGCGTATGCACCGAGCGCACAAAGGTCTATGCCATCGGGATAATATTTTTCCAGCACGCGCTTTATCCAAACGTCAACGGGGAAAAACTCCAGCTTATGAAAGCCGAAAAGCAGCGTGCAGGCGGCAACCTTTTTGCCGACACCGCAGATAGATAAAAGTGTACTTTCCGCGTCTTCCGCAGTTGAGGCGAAGACTTTACTGAAATCCACTTCGCCCGAAAGGTATTTTTGCGCCGCATCTATAAGGTAGCGCGCACGAAATCCCATTTTAAAGGGGGCAAGCCCCTCTACACCCGCATCAAGCACGGCACGCGCCGTGGGGAAGGAGTAATAAGTCGCGCCGTCGAAGCCAACGAAGGGCTCGCCAAGCCCCGCAGACATATTTTCGATTATCTTTTTTATGCGCGGAATGTTGTTGTTCTGGGAAATGATGAAAGAAGCGAGCGCTTCCCACGGTTCCTGGCGCAGTATGCGTATTCCCTCTGCACATTCCATAGCTTTATATATAACGTCGCCGTACGCGCCGAAATGCGCGCCGATGTTATCTCTTATTTCGCCGTAATCCTCGTCAAGACCGAGGTATGCGGCGAATTTTTCTTCGTATTCGTCTGCGGAAATGCCGATAATGGTGATGTTTTTGCCGTCCTGCTCTATTTTTATAAGCTTGCCGAAGGCAATGCCCGAAACGCTGTTTTCCGCAACGTCAAAACGGAAGCATTGACCGCAATCGAACGTCTGCTCCGCGGAAAAATACGGCACGCCCGAAAGCGTGACAAAATCTGCTCCGCTTTCCGTTTTCCCGAAAGAGGATATATATGAAGTTTTGTTCAAAAAATCGCCCCATTTCTTATCTCTATAATAAAATATTATGCTTCATTTTGCACGTTTTGTCAAGAGGAGGTGTGGAGGAAGCACGGAAATCAATTTTCAAAAAGAGTAAAATATGTATAATAAAAATATGGAAATACAGTAATATTTTAAAGAAATAGAAACTATCAAAGAGCACAAAGGATATTTTTGCAAAAACGGCGCTTTTTGAAAAAATCTCGGCTCTATATAGTAAAAGGGCAAAAATAAAAATTTTTTAAAAAATTTTCGAAAATTTGTCGAATTTTTCTTGAAATTTGACTATTACTATATAGAGGAGTAAAAATCGGCTTAATTGTAAACAATTTGTAAACATTGGCGAACATTTTGGCGATTTTGCTATATATAAAGT
>JAGATA010000025.1 GCA_017621475.1 Clostridia bacterium | reverse complement strand
GGATAATGAAACCTTGCAAAATATTGTTTTATCTATTAACTTGAGACCAAAAAAATGTTTGGGCTGGCTTTCGCCTTTTGAAGCATTTTTTGGTGTTGCACTTGCTTGACAATTTGCCGTGGCACGAGAAGCGTGACGGAGAGAGCGGTTACCATAGGATATCGCCCTCTCACCCGCCTACGGCGGGAGCTCTCCCGAAGGGAGAGCCTTTTCTTTTTGTTAACTTAATAACATTGCTGTGTGAACAGGGCTTTTTTCACTCTTTTTCAAGTATCAGCTTTTCTATCGCGTATCCGACACCGCCGTCGGCACAATCAATAGATATAAAATCCGCTATTTTTTTAACATCCGGGTGACCGTTGCCCATAACAACGGCAATGCCTGCCGCATCAAGCATAAACGTGTCGTTATCGCTGTCTCCCATAGCGATAACGTGGTCTTTGTCAATGCCAAAGCGCTCTCTCAAAAACTCCATCCCCGTCGCCTTGCTGTATCCCTTTAAGCCTATCTCAGAATAGGTAGGGTGATTGAAAACAGCAAAATACGGTTCAAGCATTTTTGTGCCCTCCTCGGTAAGAGGGCGGACATACGTCATTTTTGAAACGTTTATATTGGGGAAACGCAGGTAAAGATCATCAACACTTTTTATTTCGTTCTCCTTCCCAAGGTATGTTTCTTCAAGGAAGCTGACGCTTGCATTCTCCCCTTCCAATATCACGGTATTGCCAAACTTCTCCGCAACATCCATAGAAAGCTTTATAAGCTCTTTCGGAACACTTTCCGAAAGGAAAACTTCATCACCGAGCCTTATATAAGCGCCAAGACCGCCAACGATTCCGTCCGGTCTTACCTCGTCAAGAACTATCTTCGGAATAATGTTCATAGAGCGCCCTGTGTTTATAAACACCAAATGTCCCCTTTTTTGCGCTTCTCTTATGCCGTTTACGGTGCGCGGATGTATCTTTCCGTCCGAAAGCACAGTACCGTCTATATCAAGAAAAATTAAATATTTCATAAAATTTAAATCTCACTTTCCCATGCGTTCTTTTTCAACCGCTTTTTTTAATACCGCCTCAAGAGTGGGACGTATCGCTTTTGCCATAAGATAAAAGCCGAGGTCGTTGGGATGTGTTTTGTCAACCGTGCAGGCAAAAACATCATCTATATCGAAAAACGTATTTCCGCTTATAAAATAAACATTCTTATCCCCTGCCGCTATCGCATTTTCGTAAGTTTTTCTGATAACGGCGATCCTCCCTTCGCTTTCTTCGGGATTATTGGCATAGTTGGGGCGTGAAAGCATAATAACAGGCAGTTCGGGATTTTTTCCTCGTATTATCTTAAAGAAAGGCTCGTGTGTTTTTTCAAGATGCTCTGTATCCGGCGCATTGAAATCGTAATCGTAAACAAACACGCTCATAGGAAGCGTGGCAAAAAATTGGGCAAGCTCCGGTTCGCCTTTCGCGCTGCCTGAAAATCCGAAATTTATATAATCCATATTAAGCCAGCGCGAAAGAACCGCGTTATATGCGTTCCCCGTTCTGCTCGCGCATCCGCCCTCCGTTACAGAAGAGCCGTAAAAAACAACAGGCTTTTCATTTTCATAAGGAGTAGGGGCTTCTATTTCTGCGTCATCATCTATACCGATAAATACGTTTTCAACCTCTTCGTTTTTCGGCATAAACATCGTTATATCCGTCATTTTTCCATCAAGTTCAAACGTGCCTTCGGAGTTGAAATTATCCGTTCGCGCATACCCCAAAGGGAAAACGTTTCCCAAAAAGCGTCCTTCCCTTCTGTCTCCGACGAAAATATTAAGACCCGATGAAGCGATCTGCGTAGCCGCATAATCGCGTATAAAAGTTTTGGAAGAAAGCTTTACATACAGTTTTTTAGAATTTGTGCGGAAGCATATTCTGCCGCCTGTTGCACGGTTTCCGAATTGGCGAAGCTGCGGAAGTTTTTCCATCACTTCTTCGGGAAGGCGGCGCAAGGAGCCTCTGTCGTAAAAGTGCATAAGTCCAAAAACCTTTATGGGAGCATCTTTGCATTCAAAAAGTTTCATATTCCACCTCGGAGCAAAAAGAAATATCAATATAAATATTATACCTTAAAGAAGCGAAAAATCAACATTTTTCGGGCATATTTCAAAAGAAGACTTGACCGAAAGCCCGCATAGTTTTATAATTTATAAAACTACTTTTTTCGGAGTATAAATATGAATATCGAAAATTTTATTAAAAATATAGACGATCGTAACGAAAAACCCTTGGACACCCTTACGGATTGCGGATTTTGCGGAATACTTCGCACTATCGGTTGTGTTGGAGACAGCCTTTCCTCCGGCGAGTTTGAAACGCTCGATCAAAATGGAAAACGCCATTATTACGACCTATATGAATATTCCTGGGGACAGTTTATCGCAAGAGCAACGGGAGCGACAGTTTACAATTTCTCCCGCGGAGGTATGAGCGCAAAACAGTATATAGAAACATTTGCAGACGAAAAGGGATTTTGGAACCCCGAGCTTAAATGTAAAGCTTATATTATTGCCCTCGGTGTGAACGACCTTCTCAATGATAAACAAGAAGTGGGCTCTATTGACGACATCTGCGTTAACGATCCTTCAAAAAACAAACCTACATTTGCAGGCTATTATGCCGCAATAATACAACGCCTTAAAGAAATAAGCCCCGATGCAAAATTTTTCTTTATGACTATGCCCGAAGAACATAACAGAAAAGAGATAGAAGACCTCAAAGACCGGCACGCAGAGCTTATGTACAAGCTTGCTGATTTTTTCACAAATTCTTATGTACTGGACTTCAAAAAATACGCACCCGTTTACGATGAAGCGTTTAAAGAAAAATTCTACCTTAACGGTCACCTCAATGCCTGCGGATACGCTCTTACGGCAAAAATGGTAACGTCATATATTGATTATATCATACGCCATAACTTCGATGATTTCGGAGAAATAGGGATTGTAAACACACCTTACAAAAATTATAAAGGATAATGCAAAAAAGACTTCTCGCGCAGAGAAGTCTTTTTTGCATTATTATATCGTTCCGCTTACGGTGAGAACGCTTACACCGGGAGTTGTGATGCGGTTGCCCGTGGTGGGGTCCTGCGTATAAGTTGCTGCAGGAACCGTTATTTGACCGGCAACGGTTGCAAAATTGCCCGTAGCTTCGTCATATGTGTAGTTTTCACCTTCGGTCCAAGCAGCGCCGTCAAACATCACCGTAAGACCCGTAAGAACGGGATTAAACGTATCCGTTACCACAACGTTATCCGTTGCCGTCGCTTCTGCGTTGCCAGAGTTCTGGATAACAAAGGTATAGGTTATTCTTCCGTTTTCCGTCACCGTAGAGGGAGAGATAGCCTTACTTATCGTAAGAGTGGGAGCAATATCCGCATTTATGGTTTCTTCTACCGTAACAGGCGTAATGCCGTTTCCGGAAATAACTGCTGTATTTGTTATCGTTCCCGCTACGTCAAGGGGAGCCGTGCCGTTTACTCTTGCTTCATAAATGATGGTTGCATTGCCGCCTGCGGGAACATTGATGCCCGTAATAGTAAGCGGTGTTGTCGCAGTTACCGTAGGGGTGGGTTGGAGCACGCCGTTTTCATAATAGAGAACGGAGCCTTCCGAATAAGTAAGCGGAACGAGCGTAATTGTGCCGAACTCGTATGCGCCGAGGTTATCCGTAACCGTGAGTCCCGTAAATGCGGTCGCACCGGAATTTATGATGCTGATAACGTAGGTTACAGCGTCATTTGCCGTATATTCGTCAACAACGGCGGTCTTCGTGGCGGAAAGCACCTCTAAAAGTTCGCCTGTTGTAATGTTGGAAGTGGTTGTGTTGCCGTTGTACGAAAGCACAGCCTGGTTGTAAAATGTTGCCATACATATCCTCCGAAAATAAATCTTTTTTGCTTGAAGGTCTTCCCCTTCGACACAGTATATGAAAAAATTCAAAAAACGTACTTGACAAAAGTCACTTGATAAGATAAAATAGCAAATGTTATATAACTAAAGTTATTTAAAGGAGTAATTATGCCGCCAAAAGTAAAAATAACAAAAGAAAAGATACTTGAATGTGCACTTGATATGGTGAGAAAAAACGGCTTTTCTTCCGTAAACGCGCGCATTCTTGCAAAGGAGCTTGGTTGCTCCACTCAGCCTATATTCTCAAACTATCCTACAATGGATGCTTTGAAGGAAGATATTTTAAGCTTTGCCAATACCACATATCTAAACTACCTTAAAGATGATATGGCCAAAAACGAATATCCTACGTATAAAGCAAGCGGTATGGCGTATATCCATTTTGCAAAAGAAGAAAAAGAGCTGTTCAAGCTGCTTTTTATGCGCGACCGCACGGATGAAGACCAAAATAAGCGCACGGACGATTTTGAAGAAATCGTTTCCATCGTGCAAAAGAACCTGGGCATCTCGCGTGAAAAAGCACTTATATTCCATCTTGAGATGTGGGTGTGCGTTCACGGCATAGGGGCGATGATAGCAACATCGTATCTTGAATTTGACAAGGAGCTCATAAGTCAAATGCTTTCGGATTCATATCTCGGTTTAAAGAAACATTACCTTTCGGAGGAACAAAAATGAACGCTATAGAAATACGCGGTCTTACAAAAAATTACGGCAAGACCTGCGCCGTATCTTCCCTTTCACTGTCCGTTAAAGATGGCGAGCTTTTTTCATTGCTCGGCGTAAACGGTGCGGGAAAAAGCACCACGATAAAAATGCTTTCCTGCCTTGCAAAACCAACATCGGGAGACGCACTTTTGCTCGGCAAAAGCATCGTTGCAGAAGAAAACGAAGTCAAAAAGCTTATTGCCGTTTCTCCGCAGGAAAGCGCAGTTGCGCCGAATTTAACAGTACGCGAAAACCTCGTTCTTATGGCAGGAGCGCATGGTTTTTCCAAAGAAAAAATAAAAGAGAAAACGGAAGCCCTTATCACATCTTTCGGGCTTTCCGAGATCTGCGCTAAAAAAGCTAAAACGCTTTCGGGCGGTTGGAAACGCAGGCTCAGTATAGCTATGGCGCTTATCTGCGAGCCGAAGATACTTTTTCTTGATGAACCAACTCTCGGGCTCGACGTTCTTGCCCGTGCAGAGCTTTGGGATATGATACGCTCTTTGAAAGGAAAGATAACCGTTATCCTCACCACGCACTATATGGAGGAAGCGGAAGCTCTTTCGGATAATATCGCAATTATGAAAAGCGGCAAGCTTATAGCGCTCGGAAATGCCGATGAATTAAAAAAGCAGGCCGGCACGGATAAATTCGAAGATGCATTTATAGCTCTTGTAAAGGAGGCAAAAATATGAAAACATTTACGTTTTCCGTTCGCACCGCAAAAGAGATCTTGCGAGACCCACTGACCCTTTCTTTCGGCTTGGGATTTCCTCTCGTGCTTATTTTTCTCCTCTCCGCAATACAGGCGAACATACCGGTAAGCCTTTTTGAGATACAGAACCTCACTCCCGGCATAATAGTTTTCGGTCTTTCGTTCGTCACGCTCTTTTCCGCAACTCTTATATCAAAGGACCGCACCTCTGCGTTCCTTCAAAGGCTCTATACGACCCCTATGAAGGCGCACGATTTTATCCTCGGATATATTCTTCCGCTTGTTCCGATAAGCATTATGCAGAGTGTGATCTGCTTTGTTGCGGCATTCTTTCTGAAACTTCCGATAAGCGCAAATATTCTTCTCTGCCTTGCGCTTATCATTCCCATCTCACTTTTCTATATTTCGCTCGGACTCCTGTGCGGAACGCTTCTTTCCGATAAGCAGGTGGGCGGCATCTGCGGTGCCCTTATCACAAATCTTTCTGCTTGGCTTTCGGGAACTTGGTTCGACCTTTCCCTTGTCGGCGGTGCATTCAAAAAAATAGCGTATGCACTTCCCTTCGTTCACGCAGTAGAAATGGAAAAAGCCGCTTTGACAGCCGATTTTTCGGGATTTTGGGAAGACTTCCTTTATGTAGCGGTATATACCGCGTTAATGCTTTCCATATCCGTTTTTGTTTTCACTAAAAAGATGAAAAATAATTGATCCTTGCATAAAGCGGTGCTTTGCATTTATTGAAGTAAACTTGAAAAGATATGCTTGAAAAATTGCAAAACAAACGCTACGACGGTATCCGTGCCGATAAACGGTTTGTTGATATTATAAACACCTTGAAGCAATATGCAAAATAATTTGGATATAAATAAAAAGCACTCTTGCGAGTGCTTTTTATTTATTCATCAATAGTTAGCTGCGTTGATCTCAAAATAAGCCTTGGGATGAGCGCATACGGGGCACATTTCGGGAGCTTTTGTGCCGACCATAATATGACCGCAGTTGCGGCATTCCCAGATCTTAACTTCGCTCTTTTCGAAAACTTCTTTGAGTTCTACGTTGCGAAGGAGAGCGCGGTAGCGTTCTTCGTGGTGCTTTTCGATCTGAGCAACCATTCTGAATTTAGCGGCAAGAGCCTTAAATCCTTCTTCTTCCGCGTCTTTTGCAAAGCCTTCGTACATATCTGTCCATTCATAGTTTTCGCCTTCTGCAGCGGCAAGAAGGTTCTGCGCTGTATCGCCAAGACCTTCAAGCTCTTTAAACCACAACTTTGCGTGTTCCTTTTCGTTATCCGCTGTTTTGAGGAAGAGCGCGGAGATCTGCTCATATCCCTCTTTCTTTGCTACCGACGCAAAGTAAGTATATTTGTTACGAGCCTCGGATTCGCCGGAAAAAGCCGCGCGAAGATTCTGTTCTGTTTTTGTACCTGCATATTTGTTTGCCATAATATACCTCCGTAATTTTTGTTTTTACCTATTATTTCCCAAGAGAGAAATCTTTATACTTCAATATTATCATAAAAACAAAACTCGGTCAAGTCGGTAATTGTTAACAAAATTAAAGTGAAAATTTTTACACTTCAAGCATTCTTATGCCCTCTTGATTGCTAAACATTATAAGCTCTCCGTTTTCGTTTTTCGCAAAGGTGTATTCCGTGGAGGCAACGTATCCGTCCGCAAGGTCCTGCGCCTCGTATCGGCGCAAAAATCCCTCTTCAAGCGGCATATAGCCTTCTCCCGTGCCGACATACTTCACAAGGTCGTAAACGGTTTTTATGGTGTAATTGTATCTGTGAGCCACCATACGCACAATGCCCACGCCGGGCGCGAAGTAATATTCCTTATGTCCGCCTTGATATGCCCAGCCTGTTTTTTCAAGTCCGCTTACTTTAATATCTACAAGCAAACAGTTTTGGAATTCTCCCGCCGCGGTCGTGACTGTTCTCTCATCACTGCATGATATTTCAGTTTCTATCTTTCGCCCGTACGCATTGCGTGTTTCTTTGAGGTAAAAGCCGTCGCGCCATTCGTCGTTCCACAAAGCGCCAGTAACGTTTTTGATAATATCGTGAATGAAATTATACCGCAAGGAGTTGCCCATTTTATCGTTATTCATAGATTTACACTCAAAATCCTTGTCGAAAACCTCTTTTCCCGTTATTTTGCCACCTTCGTTTTTCACTTTTATATACTGGAAAAAGTTCCAATGCCCCGACGCGGTTCTGTCGGGGTTGAGAGTTTCGTCCGTTTCCATGATTCTGCGCGCAACGCTTGAAGCGGCGGCGTAATACGTTTTTTGGAACGGAGTCTTCGCCGCCTTTTCCGCTTTTTCAAGGAAAGGTGAAACATCACAAAGATATTCATTTCCATTTTCATCCGTATCCCAATAGCAGTTTCGCACACCGGACATCATATTCGCAAAATTTCTTTCGTCGTATGCTTTGCGTAAGAAACAGAAGGAAACGCTTGCCACAGCTTCCTTGCCGTCAAAAGACGTTATCTCGAATACGTTCTTATGGTCATAAAACCTTGAGTCAAAGTTTGACGCGTCGTATTCCCATCTGTTGCCCGCGGCAAACGGAATTTTGCCGATTCCTCCCACGATTTTATAAGATTTCAGCGTTCTTGTTTCAGTGTCATCTTCGCAGTTATGTTCGCTTTTCACAATGCCAATACCGTCTTTATAATATGTCTTGGTGTAACTATCTCTTTTCTTTGAGTCGGTGAGCCAGACCTCACATCCCTCGAAAATTCCGCAAGGAGTTTCCACCGTAACACCAGTTTCAAGGAAAGTAAGCGTTGACTTACCGTCCGTGCTGCGGTAAACATCACCGACCTTCATGCTCTCATCATATAACAAGCTGTCACACGCGGCGGCATTGGAGAAAACGTATTTTGAACGGTGACCGTAATCTCCTCTGCCATAACCCGGCTGTTTCCAAAAATAGAGTCTGTCTCCTATCTTGCGGTAAACCTCTCCCATTGTGAGCATACCACATTCCTTTTTCGGCTTGCCCATAACAAATCTTTCCATTTCTCTCGCAGAAATTGCGTTTGCATAGTAAACGTCGCTCGGTTCAAGCAAAGCAAGCACTTCTTCAAGCGCGGCAAAGCCGTTTTCATAGTCCTTCTTTTCAAAATATTCACGTGCGAGCCAAAACCATTCATATCCGCGCGCTTTTACAAATCCGTTTTCTTCAAGGAACGGTATTTCCACGTCGCGCATAAATTCTATCATTTTTTTCCGTAAAACTTGTCGTTTTCGTTGGCGCATATAAACTGCATAACATCCTCGTTATGGCTTTCCAGCGCCGCAGTTTTTATGCGGGAGAGCATCTCCTCGTTTTTCTTGCCGGGTATCCACCAGCAGCCGCACATAAGCACGTCCGCAAGCATACCCTGCTTCTCCTTGGAATCGGGAAGCCCTTCAATCTCGGTAAGAATTTTCTCGTATAGCTTTTCAACGCCCTCTTTGTTATTGCGAAGTCCCCAGAGTTTGAACTCTTCCACCTTTTTCATAACCTTTTGTACCAACGTATCGTTCATATTTTCGTTCATCGCACAAAGCTCCTTTCTCATCTTCTTTCGTCCCTCGTGGAGCTGATATTTGACCGTACCAACGGGTATGGTAAGCATACCCGCTATCTCGGACACGGAATATCCGTCAAAATAGTGAAGCTTTATGATTTTCCTTACCTTTTCCGGAAGCTTGTTCATACTTTGCCCCACAAGGCTTTCTTCTTCGGAATCTTGCAGAAGAAGCACTTCCGGGCATTCTCCCGTTTCATATTCAAAATTCGCTATATCGTCATAGCTGATATATTCACGGTATCGCACCATAATATTTTTCGCGCAGTTTTTCGCAATACGGCAGACCCACGCGCCGAACTTTTCAGCCTCGCGAAGCGAGGAGAGCTTTAGCCAAGCGGAAACAAAGGCGTCCTGTGCCGCGTCCTCCGCCATATATTCGTTGTGCGTCACAGCACAGGCGGAAGCGATGACCGCATTCTGATAACGAAGCACAAGCTCCTCATAAGCACTTTGATCTCCCGCAAGAGTAAGCGCAACCAATGTCTGCGTGTCTTTATCCATATAAATCATTCTGTCTGCAATTCTCCTTAAAATCGATTTTTTCGTAGCTACATCTTATAGACAATAAAAAAGAGAAAAAGGTTGGAGCTTTTGAAAAAATTTTTACGAAAATGCCCTCCGCTTTCGGAGGGCAAAATATATTTAAGCAGTAATCTCTTCAAGAAAGACGCGAAGTTCGGGAAAACCGCCGTTCGGATATACGGAAATATCCTTGCCGTCGGGGTTGAGAAGGCAGTCCGTAAGAAGAAATACTTTCATACCGAGTTTTTCCGCCACCATATCCTCACGCACGTCGTTTCCGACCATAACGCATTCCTCGGGGCGGCAATCTATCTTTTCGAGAATTTCCTTGTAGTAGGCAAGATTGGGCTTACAGGAGGAGAAATTTTCGTAAGTTGTAAATATCTCAAAATCGCTCGGCGAAAGCCCTGCCCAGCTCATTCTCTTTTCCGTTGCAATAGACGGAAACATCGGGTTCGTAGCAAGAACGGTGCGTACACCTCGGCTATGGAGCATATCTATTATCTGTTTTGCCATCGGTTCAAAGCCGCAGATGCTTTTAACCTCGTCAAAATCAACTTTGTAATATTCCTCGAATACGGGAATGTCGGAAAGTACTTTCTCTCCGAAAATTTTAACAAAAGCATCCCACCAAACTTCCTCATTTTTGCGTGAGCCATCGTTTTTCACCATAGCCGCAGCACCTGCCCAAATACCGTCAATAACTTTTTGGGGGTCATATCCGTACGGCGCAAGTTTTTTTGCAAGTCCGCCGAAATATATCTTTACAAACTCTTTTTGCTCAAACGGAAGAAGTGTTCCGTCAAGGTCAAACAATACTGTTTTTATCATATTATACCTCATTTTTTAAGTATGGGATCGAAGAAATCGCGAAGCTCGCGGATATATTTTTCCTGATCCTTCGGGAAGCAAAGACCGTGCCCCGCGCCTTCAATGGTAACAAGCGTTTTGTGCGCGGTGCAAGCGTTGTAATTTTCCACGCTCATCTCATACGGAACAAAATTGTCCGTGTCCCCGTGGATAAAAAACACGGGAATGCGGCTTTTTTTCATAGCCTCTATCGGAGAGAGCGAATCGGGGTCAAATCTGCCGTATATACGCGCACCGAGCTTTACAAACGGATAAAGCAGGTCTTTGGGGAGCTTCATATCGTGAATAACCTTTTTTATTATCGCCTTTGCAGAAGTATAGCCGCAATCCGCAAGAGCGCCCACAACGTTTGCGGGAAGATCTTCCCTTGCCGCTGTTATCATAACAGTTGCAGCCCCCATAGAAACGCCGGTGATGATTATTTTTGCATCCTTGTCTATATTGTTGATTATATAATTTACCCAAGCAAGGCAATCGTCGCTTTCTTTAATGCCGAAAGTTATTACCGTACCATCGCATTCGCCGCTTGCCCTGTGATCGGCAATAAGCGCATTTCTGCCAAGAGCGAAACAGCGTGCAATGCCGCCGCTTACGTCTCTTTCGGCTGTTCCGCGATAACCGTGAAGCAAAAGTTCTATCGGAGCTCCCTTTTTACATTCGTAATAGCGCCCGTAAAGGCGAAGCCCATCGTAAGATTTAATGCAGATATTTTCATGCGGAAGCTCACGCGAAGCTTTCACCCATTTAATGATGGGTTCGCGAAATTCTTCGTATATTCTGCCTTCCGGTATGGTTATTTCCTCTTTATCGCGGAAACGCGTTTTTGGTGAAGAATAAAACACCATACGAAAACAAATAAAAGCGGTCACAAGCGCGGCAAGCATCAAAAAAACGACCACACCGAGAGCTATCCATAAAGCCAACATAAAAGCACCTAACTTTTCTATAATACTCAGTTAAATTTTATCACTAAAATGTGAACAATTCAACTTTTTTTGGTAAAAAAGCAAAAATTGTTGATTTTAATTAAAAAATAAGATACAATAAATTTGTTGAAAGGAGCTGACCCTATGAATAATGAAGTCAACTACAAAAACAAGAAAAAATACGTTACTGCAAAATACCCTATCCGTCAACCGCTATTTTTTACCTACTTGATATGGTTACTTTCAAAAATAGTATTGATGGGCAAAAAATATAAGGTGGAAAAAATAAATATGGATGGGCTCAAACCTCCTTATATGGTGCTTTCAAACCATATGTATTTTATAGATTTTGAGCTTGGCGCGATGGTAACTTTCCCCCACAGAGTAAACAATGTTGTTAATATTGACGGATATTACAGGCGCCCTTGGCTTTTGGAGCTTATCGGCGCTATATGTACAAGAAAATTCACAATGGATCTTCACCTTGTAAAATCTATCCGAAAGGTACTTTCACGCGGAGATATTCTCTGTATGTATCCCGAAGCGCGCTACTCCCCCTGCGGAATAACATCCTACATTCCCGAATCTGTCGGTATGCTTGTAAAGCGCAATAAAGTTCCCGTTGTAGCCATCGTTCACAGAGGCAATTATCTGCACTCACCATTCTGGAACTTTCGCAAAAAACGCAAAGTTCCGCTTCACACAACGGCAACGCAGATACTCACCACCGAGGATATAGAAACAATGTCCGTTGAGGAAATAAATGCAAAGATCCGCGAAGCCCTCACATACGACGATTATCGCTACCAGAGAGAAAACGGAATACTTATAAAAGAGCCCTTCCGTGCAGAAGGTATGCATAAGATACTTTATCAATGCCCGAACTGCCACACGGAATCCAAAATGGATTCCAAGTATACGGAGATATTCTGCCGCGAGTGCGGCAAACGCTGGAACTTGAACGAAGATGGCACGCTTTCGGCGCTTGAAGGCGAAACAGAATTTTCCTATGTACCCGATTGGTTCCTTTGGGAACGCGAACAAGTTCAAAAACAGATTGAAAACGGCGAATATCACTTCGAGGACGACGTAGATGTTTACTCAATGCCCCGCTGCTGGAGATTTGAACATTTGGGAGACGCAAAGTTAAGACACGACCCCGCGAAGGGCTTTATTCTTGAAGGACATTACCGTGGAGAGGATTACCGCATACAGCGCACTCCGCTCCAGACAAACAGCCTTCATATCGAATACGATTGGTGCTATGTAAAACCGTTTGACTGTGTGGATATTTCTACAGAATCAGATTCTTTCTATTGTTACCCCAAAAAGGAAAACGTAGTTACCAAAATGGCTTTTGCCACGGAAATACTCTATAACAAAGCTTTGGAGCGTACTCGTAAAGCAAAAGATGCATGAACGTAAAAATCTCGTACACAACGGGATTTTTTTCACAATTTAAAGAATACTGTTGAAGTTTCAAAGTAAAAATGATATAATAAGAAATAATAGTAATTTTTAAAGAAAGGATATTATTATGAAAATAACTAATAATATTAAATACATTGGTGTAAATGACCACAAGGTAGATCTTTTTGAAGGTCAGTACAAAGTACCCAACGGTATGGCTTACAACTCCTATGTTATTCTCGATGAAAAGATCGCCGTTATGGACACCGTTGGCGCAGGCTTTGGAGACGAATGGCTTTCCAATATTAAAGATGCTGTTGCAGGCAAAGCACCAGATTACCTAATCGTTCAGCATATGGAGCCCGACCATTCTTCCAACATAACATTATTTATGGAAGAATACCCGAACGCAACGGTTGTTGCATCCGATAAAGCTTTCGTTATGATGAAACAATTCTTCGGATACGACTATGCAGACCGCCGCATAATGGTAAAAGACAGTGAAACTCTTTGCATCGGTAAACGCACTCTTAAATTCGTTGCCGCACCTATGGTGCATTGGCCCGAAGTTATCGTAACTTATGATCCCGTGGATAAAGTTCTTTTCTCTGCGGATGCTTTCGGAAAATTCGGTGCTCTTGACGTTGAAGAAGATTGGGCTTGCGAAGCTCGCAGATATTACTTCGGCATCGTTGGCAAATACGGTGTTCAGGCGCAGAAGCTTCTTGCCGCTGCCGCATCACTCGAAATAAACATTATCTGCCCCTTGCACGGTCCCGTTCTTTCCGAAAACCTTCCCTATTATATAGGACTTTACAACACATGGACAAGCTACGGTGTTGAAAGCGATGGCGTAGTCATTGCCTACACCTCTGTTTATGGAAATACGAAGAAAGCCGCCGAACTTCTTGCAAAAGAGCTTGCAGATCTCGGTTGCCCCAAGGTAGCGATCAACGACCTTGCAAGATGCGATATGGCGGAAGCTGTGGAAGATGCCTTCCGTTACGGTAAGATCGTTCTCGCAACAACAACATACAACGGAGATATCTTCCCCTTTATGCGTGAGTTCATCCACGAGCTTACGGAAAGAGGCTACAAGAACCGCACGATCGGCATTATTGAAAACGGAACTTGGGCGCCCGTTGCCGCAAAGAAAATAAAGTCTATGCTTGAAAGCTCTAAAAACCTTACGTTTACAGATACAACAGTAACTCTCCGCTCTGCGATGAACGAAGCGAACAAGGAACAAATTAAAGCTCTTGCACAAGAACTTTGCAAATAATTATCGGAGGCAGCTATGCAGATAGTTCTCCTTACAGCACTCGGCGTTGGCGGCGCTACAATAATCGGAGCGCTGCTTGGCTTTCTGTTCAAGCACCCTTCTCAAAAATTCAATGATATAACCCTTTCATTTGCCGCAGGCGTAATGCTTTCGGCGGCGGTAATCGGGCTCATACTTCCATCGCTGGATTACGGCGGTAATTTTTCCATCGTTATTACGATAATTGGTATTTTATGCGGTGCACTCTGCCTCAACCTCATAGATAAGCTTGTACCTCACTTGCACAGAATGACAGGCGTTGATATTGAAAAGCATCCCGGAAAAACCGAACGCCTTAGCAAGGTCTTGCTCTTTGTTATCGCCATCGCTATTCACAATATTCCCGAAGGCATTGCCGCAGGCGTCAGCTTCGGTACGGGAAACAATCTTCAGGCATTCACCGTTGCGGGCGGTATTGCACTTCAGAACATTCCGGAGGGTATGGTCATAATCGCGCCTATGCTTGCATCGGGCATAAGCCAAAGAAGAACATTTATCATCGCACTTATGACAGGTGTTGTGGAAGTTCTCGGAACACTTATAGGATATTTTGCGGTAAGCATATCTGCGGCGATACTTCCCTTCGCCCTCTCTTTTGCAGGCGGTACTATGCTGTATGTTATAAGCGATGAAATGATTCCCGAAACACACGCTCACGGAAACGAACGCGGTGCTACATATGCGCTTCTTGCAGGATTTGCGCTTATGCTACTGTTTGATTTCCTGCTCGGTTGATAAAATTCCCTAAAATCACATAAAATATAAGGAGGATATAAGTATGTCAGTATTAACCATTACAAAAGAGAATTTTGAAAACGAAGTATTGAAAAGTGAAAAACCCGTTCTTCTCGATTTCTTCGCGGTTTGGTGCGGTCCTTGCCGCATACTTTCACCTATTATCGACGAGATCGCCGAAGAGCATCCCGAAATAAAAGTAGGCAAAATTAACGTGGACGAACAGCCCGAGCTCGCATCCGCTTTTGATGTTATGAGCATACCCACGGTATTCGTTCTTAAAAACGGCGAGGTTACAAACAAAGCTATGGGCGCACGCCCCAAAGCGCAGATCCTTGCTATTCTTGATTAAAAGAAAGGCGGCTATATGGCAAACAAAATTTACGATACAGTCATCATCGGCGGCGGTCCCGCCGGCTATACAGCCGCGCTTTACGCGGCACGCGCAGGGCTTGATACTCTTGTGCTCGAAAAGCTTTCCGCAGGCGGTCAGATGACGGAAACACAAAATATAGAAAACTATCCCGGCTTTGATGAAGGTGTGGACGGTTTCACTCTCGGATTCAAGATGCAGAACGGAGCAGAACGCTTTGGTGCTGTAAGTGATATGACAGAGGTCCTTTCCGTAAACTTTTCCGAAAGCCCCAAGCGTATCACAACAGATAAAGGCGAAGTTCTTGCCAAAACGGTTATTATAGCCATAGGCGCGCAACACAAACATCTTGGCATTGAGAAAGAAGAAGAGCTTATCGGCAGAGGTGTAGGTTATTGCGCCGCTTGCGACGGTATGCTTTATAGAGGCAAGACCGTTGCTGTTGTCGGCGGTGGTAACTCCGCCGTGCAAGATGCCCTCTTGCTCTCTCGCATTTGCCAAAAAGTTTATCTTATACACAGACGCGATACGTTGCGTGCGACAAAAGTTTATCACGAACCGCTTATGAAAGCGGAAAACGTGGAATTTTTGTGGGACAGCAAAGTTGCCGAGCTTTTATTCGACAAAAAGCTCACAGGAGTGCGCGTTGAAAACGTTAAAAACGGCGAGAAAAAAGACCTTGTGTTGGATGGTTTATTTATAAGCATCGGACGTTCGCCCGTTTCTTCTCTTTTCAAAGATGAACTTACGCTTGACGAACAAGGCTATATAGTGGCTGACGAAAGCACAAAGACAAATATACCCGGCGTATTTGCCGCAGGAGACATACGCACAAAAGCTCTCCGCCAGGTAGTAACTGCCGCCGCTGACGGCGCGGTTGCCGCACATTTTGCGGAGGAATTTATTACACAATACAATAGCTGAAATTGATAAAAGAACTCACATATTGCGTTTGGCAATATGTGAGTTCTTTGTTTTGATTTATATGAATTTTATTTTTTCCGTTCCGTAACTGTCGGTGTGCCGTTCATTCTTCTTTCGGAAAGCTTTTTAGCAAATTCGTATATTTCATTTCCCACGGAAGCTACCTCGGATTCAAATTCCTTTGCCGTCATTCGCATAATACCGGAATGTATCGCGGAATACTGCAAAAGCTTATCCCCCGTAACGACCCTTATATTGTAATTCGGTCCAAGCTCGCACATCATTTTTTCAATATAAGTATCCGCGGTCTCATCCTGCTTAGTAAATACCACGCGAAAATCTCTGCGGGAAAAATCCGAACCCCTTCCGTCTTTCACAAGATAGGCGTCAAAAACAAGCGTTACCTCCATCTTTGTAAAGGCGGAGTAATTTTCAACTATATCCATAAGCTCTGCTCTTGCATCTTCAAAATTTTTATCTGCAAGTGCTTTTAAGCTATCCCAGGAATATATCACGTTATAGCCATCTATGATAGTCATCGTTCTCTGTGAAACGGAAGTTTTCTTCTTTGGTTTTTCCTTCTTACCTGTACTGAGTATCTTGGGCTCGCTGTAACGCTTTCTGCGTATGGGGCCGAAAGAACGAAGCATTATCGATTCCAACTCTTCTTCGCTCAGGTTATACTTTCTTGAAATAACACTTGTCTTGGGGATAATGGGCGTGGCGCTGTCTTCAGAAAGTTGTATATCCAAATGCTTGTAATCATCAACTTTGTTCCAAGGGACAACAAATCCTGCGCCGCCCGCACAAAAAACAGAGTGCGGCGTATTTTGCAGATCTGCCTCCGGATCATATTGCGCTAAAGCAACGATATCCTCTTCGTTATGGCAAGGCTCATATCCATCGGAAGTGCAGCTGAAAGTCCCTTTTCCACGCGTGTATGATATGACTTCTTTAGTATAATCGTGAAGCGTAAAAACAGGTCCTCTGCCAACTATAACCGTCATTTCGCTGTCGGAAGATTCTGTTGCAAACTCTGCAGATCTCGCTTGCAGATCGGACATAGCTCTGCCCACGTTTATGCCGGGAACTTCCAAGCGGAATTTATAATAGGGCTCAAGAAGCACACATCCTGCGCGCATAAGACCTTGACGCACAGCGCGAAGTGCAGCTTCTCGAAAATCTCCGCCTTCCGTATGCTTAAGATGCGCTTTACCTCCAAGTAAAGTGATCTTAGTATCAGTAAGAAGCGCACCCGTCAGCACTCCCCTGTGAGCTTTTTCATAAAGATGGGATAAAATGAGATTCTGCCAGCTTTTTTCAAGAGTATTTTCGGGAATATTATTGTCAAAAACAAGTCCCGTTCCTTTCGGTGTGGGTTCAAGCAAAAGTTGAACCTCCGCATAATGGCGCAACGGTTCAAAATGACCTATACCAATAGATCTTTGGGCAATTTTTTCTTTATAGAGTATCTTTCCGGGGTCAAGCTCGCAAGAAATACCGAAACGATCAAAAATAAGCCTTTTGAGAAGATCTATCTGTATTTCACCCATAAGCCTTGCTTCTATCTGCGAAAGTTCCTCGTTCCAATAAAGGTGCAAAGACGGCTCTTCCTCCTCAAGTTCCTTGAGCTTCGGAAAATACGCCACGGGGTCACAATCCAAAGGTAAGTTTATTCTATATGATAGGACAGGCTCCAAAAGCGGCTTGCATGCATCCGCCTCTACGCCGAGCCCCTGCCCTGCATAAGTGGCGAAAAGACCGCTGACAGCGCAGATTTCGCCGGCGCAAGCGCTTTCAACCTGCTCAAATTTTTCTCCCGAATAAAGACGTATCTGACCAACCTTTTCACGGACTACAGCTCCGTCCGATGACGTGTAGCAAACCTCATCACGGGCGCAGAGAGTTCCGCTTGTAATTTTCATATAAGTGAGACGAGCGTTTGCCGCCCTCGATATTTTATATACTTTAGCGCCGAAATTCCCATCCTCATAAACGGGGTCAAGAGTGTATTTGTCAAGTATATTCACCAAAAATTCCACACCCGTCATATGAAGGGCAGAACCGAAAAGACAAGGAAAAAGCTTTCTTGCGGCAATAAGTCTCGCGATCTTCTCATCTGGAACAGCTTCTCCCGAAAGAACCGTATCCAACAGACCTTCATTTATAAGCGCGAGCTTTTCGTCAAGCTCTGCTTTTGTTTGATTTTCGTAAACGGCAACACAGCAAGAAGAAAGAGCGTTTGCCATCTCCGCTTCAAGATCGCTCTTGTTTTTGATACAAATATCATTTTTATTTATAAAAATAAACGTCGGTACATTGTAAAAATCCAACAGATTCCAAAGCGTTCGCGTATGATTCTGTACGCCGTCGGGCGCGCTTACAACCAAGATAGCATAATCCAAAAGCGATAGCGTGCGCTCCGTTTCTGCTGAAAAATCCACGTGTCCGGGAGTATCCAGAAGTATAAAATCGCATTCCGCGCTTGAAAAACGCGCTTGCTTTGAAAAAATAGTTATTCCGCGTTCACGCTCTACAACATTTGTATCAAGATAAGTATTTTTATGATCTACACGCCCAAGCTTGCGTATCTTACCGCAAAAATATAAAAGCGCCTCCGAAAGAGTCGTTTTTCCCGCATCAACGTGAGCAAGTATCCCTATTGTTATCTTCTTTTTCACAAGTTACCTCCCTTCTAATCGCATTTTAAATTATTATACCATATAAACACATATATTTCAACCTTAACTTATTTCCCATTTTGCACCGGCTTATAAATCCGTAAATATCATTCGCAAAGAAGTATAGCTGAAGGGAGCCGAACTCATAAGTTCGACTCCCTTCAGCTATATCATATATAAAACGGAGATTCAAGTGGAATCCTTATTTTTCATCTCACTATTTAAAGAAACATTAGATCAAAAGCCTTGAATCTCTTTACGAAGCTTCATTGCAAGAACAGGATTTCTTGTGGTAATATTTGAAATGCCCATTTTAAGGAAAAGACGAAGAAAATATTCTTTATCGACCGTCCAAGCGGAAAAGCCGCTTCCGCTTTCGCACAGAGCTTTGTTATTTTCCTCAGTGATCATACAGTAAGCAACGTTAAGGAAAGGGCTGCCGTCTTTTTGATTAGCAGCAATACCGTCTTCTATCTCCTGTCCGGGCCACATACTGCGCCACATATCGGCGCCAAGAGAAAGTGCAAGCTCACGGTCATCGTTACAAGCCCCCGTAAAGATAATACGTCCGTCAAGAGGAAACTCTTTTGCAAGCGCCATAACGGGCTCGATAAGACCTTCCGTCTTTACGTCTATGTTCATATGCAGATTTTCTTCGGGAGCAACAAGGCTGAAACAATCGCGCAAAGTTACGCAAGACGCCGCATTTTCGGGAACGTCGTGAGAGAGAACAAGCTCTCCTTCGACCATACGAACGTCAAATTCTATCATTTCCGCGCCGGATGCAATGGCAGCCAAGATATGTTCGCGGCTGTTGGGCTCCGTTTTTTCACAGCCCGAATGTGCGGTTATAACGGTCTTTCCGTTTTGCCAAACTTCTGCAGGTGCGCATCTTTTCATAATTTATCCTCCGTACAATTTATATGACTTTTGAAATAAGAAGTAAAAACTCCAAGAACGATAAGTTCTTGGAGTTTTGGTCGAGCTAACAAAACCTCATTCGAACACATTTGCAGTTCCGCAAAAGCTTCTTCTGCGGCTTCTTCGATCACTTCCAAGGAAATTTCATTGTTTTCTCCGGAATAATTAAACGTAATAATTATTTTATCCTCGTACAATATGACCTTATTTACAAACATTTCGATAATTCGGGTTTGATATTCTTTGTCGTCAATGTTTCCGCCCTTGAATTTTTCAAGGTAACATACGACTTGCTCGCGTTCCAAGGTGGGCCGCGTTATTTTTTCTTTTTCGATTTCGATTTGCAGATCGTGTCGAGTTGCTTCAAGCTCCAATAGCCTTTCCTGTGTTGTTTCTGTGATAATTCCTGCCTCAATAGCTTTCATTATATTTTTTATAGATTTTTCTGCCTCACGTAGTCTATCGTTAAGATATTTCAGCATAGATTTATCGGCATTTTCTTTCTTTTGGATCTCCACAACTCGGCGCGCGATGTATTGTATAACATCATCGCGAAGGACGTACATAACGGCGATTTTTGTAACTTCCCTTTCAAGCCATTCCTTTTTAACTGATTTTTTCTTGCAAACGTGCAACTGCTTTTTGGAATGACAAGTATAATAATAATGTTTATCTCCGCTACGGCTTGTGCCGCTGTCGCCAGCAACGTGATCGCCGCACTTACCGCAGTAAACTTTTCCCGTCAAAAGAAAATCTACATCCAAGCGCCGCGCTGCCGGCGCTTTTTTATTAAGTTCAAGACGTTTTTGAACTCTTTCAAAAAGCTCGTTATCAATGATCTGTGGCATAGCGTTCGGAGAAACAATATCACTCCAACGATACTCTCCGATGTATTGGCGATTCCGCAATATGCGCGAAACACCGTCGATAGTAAATTTGCATCCACGAGATGTTTTATACCCTTTCTCGTTTAAATACCGCTGAATTTGAGCTATCTTTTTGCCCTCGTCACACAACTTGAATATCTCCTGCACGACTGCCGCGCCGACGGGATCAAGCTGGAATTTATGATCCTTATCAATTTTATAGCCAAGCGAAAGCCCTGCGCCGCAGCTCTTTCCTTTCATCGCATTTTCGCGCATACCGCGAACAATGTTTTGTGAAAGATTAGCGGAATAATATTCTGCAAGCCCTTCAAGAACGCTTTCAAGGATAATTCCCTCCGGTCCCTCGGGAATGCTTTCACACGCAGAGATAACACGCACTCCGTTCATACGGAGAACGGCTTTATTCTTCGCTATCTCCTCGCGGTTTCTGCCGAAGCGGTCTATCTTCCAAACGATAACCACGTCATAGAGCTTTCTTTTGCTCTCGCGCAGCATACGCTGAAAATCTTCACGGTTATCCGTTCTGCCCGACTGCTTGCGGTCTATGTATGCATTTATAATGTCGATATTATTCGCTTTGGCGTACGCATTGCACTCGCGCAGCTGTCCCTCTATACTCTGCTCTGTCTGCCGCGGACCGTGGCTGTATCTAGCATATATTACGCCTCTCATACTTCACCTCATTTACAGTACATAACCATTTTGTTGACGTCCGCAAAATGGTTGGTTGCCTTTATATAGTGCTTATACATTTTATCATTTATCGGATATATCATCAAGTTCAGGCAATTTCCCAACTTGCGTGGCAAGCTTTTTCTCTTGGGATTTTACACGACGTTCCAATTTTTTTATATCCTCGGATGGAGGAAGATCTTCAGGCTTAATGCCACGCTGTCCGAGCATTTCGCGGACGGAAAGATTATTCTGCACGTGTTCACCCGTGATAGCTTGTTCGCCTTGCAGATCCTTTTCTTCTACATTGTAGTTAGTCATTTCAGTAGCAAGATTTTTAGCCGCAATAGTTAACGTCGGAAGGAAATCGGCAAGAGGACGCTTTTCATTCACTCCCAAGCGATATTTCATATCTTGTGTAGAGTGACCGCCAAACAACGCTTGATCGCCGCTGGAACGAATACGGCCAAAGCCTGCATCATCCACGCCGCGCTCATAAATATTTTGCGAAAGGCGTTTTTCCGATTCTCGTAATCTTCCGCGTGCTTCGGTTCGTTCTATCAGTGCTATACGCTCTTCAATAAGCTCTTGCTTTCGGGTTTGCACGGCAAAATAGCTTTGTGCGAAAGCGATTTCTTCTTTTTTGGGATCTCCGTTTTGCGCGATCAGATAACAAGCATAGCGTGTGAGCATATAATCTTTTACAGCTCTTTTTGCCGTACTGCCTAATGTGACCATTTTCGTGACCTCACGAAAATGGTCGGCAATTTCAATGCCGCTTGTTTCGCAAGATTCCATTGCTCGCAAAATCGCTTTATCGAAATTTTCCCAACGTTCATAGCCAAGCAAAGACATAAGTTCACGAGCAAACCAAAATTCAATATTTGCACTTTCATCGCTATGTATAACAAGATCGAATCTTTCTTTTATTTGCCCTACTCTTTTTTTATCCATTACTTTTATCCTTTCGATTGAGGTAATTTAAGGTTAGAATTTTGAACTATTTATATTGTTTGCAAAACGCCGTGTAATGAACACGGCGTTTTCCCTTTTCTTTTAAAACTGGAGCTGGTAAGTATAAGCTATAACTTCATATCTCGCAATATCCGAAAAAGATATTTTATTATAGTTTACCATATTAGACATTTCAAAACTTGTCTTTGCTCCCGGTGCAAGTTTATCGGGATATGTATACATAACTCCGATAACATTTTCATTAGCATCATACATTATTGTCGCTACCGTGTAAAGAGATTGTTCCTCTTCTGTAGTATTTTCAACACGACCTATAGCCTTGATATAACCATACTTATCTTCACTAATACTAAAATCGGATACCGCAAGGCGTTCAATCGGAACCTTTGCTTTATCAGCACTTATATTAGGAACTATTTTATATTCGGCATTTACGTCGCCGTTGTCAAGAGAGAAACTTCCATAATAAATCGCCTTTTCTCCGGGAGCTATAACAGTGGGATATACGCTGATATAATCTTCTGTCGCAACAAGATGACCTTCTGAATCTTCAATGTCAAATTTACCTGATTTCAAATACAAGTTTGTTGTACCCGTATTTTCTACAACTACAATTCCCTCTATCCATACCGTACCAATAGAATTTACACCTAATTTACAAGTATTTGATATAACTTCATACTCAGTCTTTTCTTTTACGGTTGTTTTGTCCTCGGTTGTCTGCTGAGAGTCTGTGGTTAATTGATTATTTCCATTGGTACTGTCCGTAGTTGCTTGGCTATTGTCGGTAGTACCATTAGTAGTCGAAGTATCAACGCAACCAACGATGCAGGCAGAAATTAAAACTGCAAGTGCTAATGATAAAATTCGGTAAAGCTTTCTTTTCATAGTTTTTTACTCCTTTAAAATTAAAATGTTTTTATTTATCCAATCTCATATGTATGAGATTAAATTCAATGATTATTTAAAAAGATAATGAATTATTGCACGTCATATTGTCCTGCGACAACTTTACCTAAAATACGAATTTGTTCAAGTTCCTCATTACGAAAACGCATTATTTTAAATGCGGGGTTTTCGGGGACGAGCGTGAGGGTGCTGTTTTCGCGGTCGTAATATACACGTTTTATAGTGGCTTCGTTTTCAACCAAGACAACGGCTATTTCGCCATCGTCAACCATATCTTGTTTGCGAACAAAAACAATGTCACCATCGTGTATACGGGCGTTAACCATACTGTTACCCTGAGCGCGTAAACAAAAATCTGCTTTGATATTTGCGCCGACAGTTACGTATCCTTCAAAAGTTTCTTCGGCAAATATCGGCTCGCCGCAAGCAACATTGCCTAGCATAGGTAATTTTTGCGTGGAAACAGGTTTGATGCCTAGTTTTTCAAAAAGCTCTTCATTAGAATTTGGCGATATAGAAATCGGCATATCGTCAACAAGGCTTATTAACTCGTGCAAACCCATTCCCATAGCGGAAGCAATTTTTTTCAATGTATTTATCGTCGGTACTACTGGATCTTCGCTTTTAGGACGTTTCCCTTCTTCTAACATCGATATATATCCGTTTGACATTTTACATTGAACAGCAAATTGTCGTTGTGACAATCCGTGTTCAGCGCGATAGCTTTTTATAAATTCACCTAATTTCATTTTTACCCCCTATACCGTTTATTATATTATACACTTTATCGTATAATATGTCAAGAATTTGTTTAAAAAAATAAACATATTTTCGAAAAGCCATTGACAAACAGTAAAAAGTGTGATATTCTATGTTCACAAAAGTAAACGACGATTGAGGAGGTTAGGAGTAATGGGGTATAAAATAAAAGAGCTTCGCATACAAAAAGGTATGTCGCAAGCTGAACTTTGTGAAAAAAGTGGTGTCTGCAGGGCTACTTTATGGGCATTAGAAACCAATAGAAAGCGCACGACAACCACAAAAACATTACAAAGAATAGCAGATGCGTTAGATACAACCGTTGACGCTATTTTTTATGCCAACAGTGTTTAAAAATGTAAACATAAAGGAGGAAATATTATGGCAAAAAGAAAAAATGTAAAATGCGTTATTAAAGAAAACAACGCAAAGTTTGACATCACAAAGATGCCGGAAAATGAGTTTGATTCTCTCTGCCGCGCTACGCTTCGCGCAGTAGAGCGTTTCTACGCCATTCCCGAAAACCGCGAATACTATGAAAAATGGCTCGTCGGCTATCGTGCGCGCCAAGCGGCAAAGGAGGCGGAAACAAACGTATGACACCCGCGCAGGAAAAAGAAGCCTTTGTCGAAAACGAAATGTCTGCCCTGCTCCAAAAGCTCAATATAGGAATAAAGGAAACTTGGTATGACGAGGACGGCGGCAAAGAATACGTTACATAGAATTTTTGGACGGCACAATGCGGCGCGTTGACGTCACGGGCGAAAACTGCACCGCATTGTTGCTTGACGTAATTCACTTTTTAAGCTGAAAGGAAACAAAAATGGAACAGATACAAACAACCAAGGAGGAAACAATGGATAAATTCTGCGATAAATGTATAGACCGCCGCTGCGACGAATGCTACGGTAAAAGCGAAGCTCCGCTTTCTGAAAAAGTCAAACAAACCATAAGCAAAAATCTTACGCACTTTCTGCTTTCGGACAGACGTGCGCCCGATGAAATAATCATAAGCGTGCGTTATCCGCAAAGCAGTGCAAAACTTGTTTTGAAGCTCGATGCGCTAAATGCTTCACTCAAAGAAGCGTACAGGGAGGAAACTTATGATAGCAGAAATGACAGATAAGCAATACAATCGTCTCCGTGCCGTTATTTGCGCGAAATGCGCTTACGGAAAGCTTTTTACCTGTAACGGAACACCGCTTTCGCCAAATGGGGAGAAGCTCATTCCTTGCCGTTATTATAAAAACAAATGTACTCAGCCCGATATAGTCATATGCCGTGAAAGAATTAAGAAAGAGATAGAGGAAAACAATGAAAAGATTACATAAAATAATAGCTTACGTTCTTATATGCCTTGTAAGCCTTAAAACGCTTGCCGCGGCCGTAAATACCGCGCAAACTCCCGAAGAGCTTGACAATATGGTTTTATCAAGCTCGGCAATACTTTCCGAATAAAAGAAAAAAGCGCTGTTTGCTACCCACAAACAGCGCTTACCGACGACTTTAAGCCGCCAATCAACCGATGTAAATATTATAGCACAAACGCGGCGAAAGGTCAATATTTTTCAGCGGATTTTATCCGCCAAAAGTCCTTGTATTCCATAGTATTTCATCAACGGAAAAAACACAAAAAATATTGAAAGAAAGGAAAAAATCCAAATATGGAAAAAGTTAAAAATTCCCTCTGCCCTTCCCGCGAAAATATTCCCTCTTTTTCTCGTGAAACAAAAGCGCGTCGCGTCGGGCTTTGTGAAGTCCTTGAAAAGACAGAACTTCAAATAGAGCTTGCCTGCTTCCCCGAACGTGATAGGCCATTTGCAAAAGAGCTTGCACTTATAATCGCGGACGTGGCGCTTCTGCCTCCGACCGCCAATATCAGAATAGACGGAATTCAACAACCCACTTTATATGTGCAGGAAATATATGCACGCTTGACACACGAGCATATCGCGCTCGTTATAGAAAAATTCAAAAAAGTCGATTTTGAGATCAAATTCAAGAAAACGTATATTCGCACGCTGCTCTTCAACTCAGTCTTTGAATTTGAAAGCACCTGGGAAAACGAGCTTCACGCCTTTTTCTCGCCTTTGGAGGGGTAAGAGATGGAGCGAGAAAAAAGAATTCGCTCGGGAAAGCTTTTGGAGGTTGAATTTTATCCCGTCTTTGAAAACGGACGCAAAGTTCCAAACCGCACGCCGAAATCCAAAAGCTCCACACCCGAACAGCAAAAATATAACACGACACAGGCTATTAAGAAATTTGTGCGCCTCGTTAACACAAATTTTGATAACACCGATCTTTTTATGTCGCCGACGTATCTGCCGCAAAATGCTCCGCAGAATGAAGCCGAGGCGCGGCGCGATATTGTAAACTATCTGCGCCGAGTAAAGACAAAGCGCACGTCTGAACTTCGCAAAGCTCAAAAGCAGCTCGCGGCAGCCCCCGACAACAAAGACCTTGCAAAACGATGCGGCAAGCTTGCCGAGCCGTTCCGCTACATATACGTCATTGAAAAGCAGACCTATAAAACAGGTATCAACAAAGGGCGTCATAATTGGCACTTCCACATCTTCCTAACGGGCGGTCTTGACCGCGACATACTCGAAGATATGTGGCCGAAAGGTATTCGAGTGAATACGCACCGCTTTCAGCCTGAGCGCTTCGGTCCCGAAGCGGCTGCGCGTTATTGCTCCAAAGACCCGCAAGGCTCAAAAAGATTTGTATATTCGCGAAACCTTAAAAAGCCGATTATCGCGCCGCCGCGTGACGGCAAAATAACACCTCGCGGTGTGGAAAGGCTTGCACTTGACCGCGTAGATGACCGCGAGTATTGGGAACGCCGACACAAAGGATATAAATTTATCCGCTGTTTTGCCCGTTTTAACGTATTCAACGGGCATTGGTATATCTCGGTCGTGATGTATAAAGCAGACAGCAAAACAGAAATACCCACCTGGCAAACAGAGTGGCTTGAAGAATAGGAGAAAAACAATGATAATCAAGAAAATAATAGACGTCTGTAAGAAAAAGAAAACTTTCGTTCTCTGCGAGGATGAAAACGGAGTTCAATGGCTATCCGACGGCACGGCAATCTTCCCTCTTTACGGCTTGCCGCAGTTCTGCGAGGAAACGATCTTCCGCACGTTCGATATACCCGAAAAGCAACAAAACAAAATGCACTTTTCGCACAAGCCCGCGCTTCCGTCCGACTTTAACTTCAAAGATTATTTTCCCGGTGAAAAGGAATGTGCAAGGCAGTTTCAGCTCATCGCAGGAGCAAGCGATACTTTGCCATATAACACAACGCAGGGCATAAAATTTATTCACAGCGAACATCTTCTGCCGCTTGCCGATACGCCGCAGCTTACAATATGCGAACGAGTAAAGGAAGACGGCACTCTCTATTTTGCGGCAAAATCGGGGTTTGTATTGCTTGCCATAATAACTCCTTTTGACGTTATCACGGAAGAATTTACAGAACAGCTTCGCAACTTTTCTCTTGCCTGTGAAAAAGCATTTGATAATAAGCGCAAGCAAGAAATATTCTCCGAACAGAAAAAACTATTTTAAAGAGGTGAGCATATGGAAAAAGATTTTACAAAAGCATACATAACAGAAGCCTTTCGCGTATATGCGCGTATGGGAAAGCCCACATACGAACAAGCACGCGAAAGCATATTCAAAAAAGAGCTTGCAAAGCGCGCAGACCTTTCTCCCGAAAAGGCAATAGAGAGCGCGGAAAGAGCGCTTGATGCACAAGCGCCTCTCCTGCTCGATATAGAAGCAGTAAATGCAACGCTTGATCTTTTACACGAAGGAGGAAAGAAGGAGATAATCGCCGCAATATTCGCTGTGTACTTTACAGATCCTCACTCTCCGATACGCCGAGGAGATATATCAAACAGAGTAAGGCGCTTTGCTTACACAAGCCATTATGACGAAAGAAACATTTACAGATGGCTCAAACACGCGCGCTTGCTCTGCGCCACGCTTCGCGGAATACGCATAAGCGATGCGGACGAGCGCCGATATAAAACATCCTTGGAAATTGCAAGTTGTCAGTAGTGCAACCTAAATTTGTGGTAATATAAACACGATGAGAACGAACGACCGCGGAACGCAACTTCCGACGGTCGTTTTTGTTTCAGGGATAACACGCCATAAAAAGCGAGGGGTGGGAGCGATGGCGAAAGAGTTTGCAAAAGAGTTTTATCAAAGTGATGCCTGGAAGCGCGCACGCACGTCTTATATCAAGTACAGATGCGGTCTTTGCGAGCGCTGCGGCGGCGCGGGCGTTATAGTCCACCATAAGAAGTATCTTACGCCAAGCAATATCAACGATCCGAAAGTGACACTTAGCTTTCGTAATTTGGAGCTTCTTTGTATGGACTGTCACAATAAAGAGCACCTTGCAAAGAAAAATACTCGTTATTCGTTTGACGAATACGGCAATATGCTCCCCCCGGTATCAAAATCTCGATAAGGCTTACGGAAACCGAAGTATGGAAGTACAAAAATACTCCGCAGGGGCGCGCATAACGGGTGTACGAAGCGGGAGGGGGGTGTAGCAGCAAAAGAAAGGAGGGGTTATGGCAAAAAAGAAAGAGTTAACAAAAGAAGAAAAAATAAAGCACGAAACAGCGCGATTAAAGCGAGCTTTGCGCGATCTTGACAAAAACAAGCTTGCCGTTGTTTCTTCGCTTATAAGCTCTGCGGCGTTCCTCGCCGTGTCTATGCAGGAGCTTGAAGAGATCATCAACGAAAACGGCTACACATCCGAATACCAAAACGGAGAAAACCAGTTCGGGACTAAACAATCGGACGAAGTTAAAACTCTTATAGCAATGCAGAAAAACTTCAATACAGCCATAAAGACCCTTGCGGAGCTTGCTCCCGCATCCAAAGACAAAAAGAGCCTGCTTCGCGAAATGATGAACGAATGATTCCCTACGCAAGTTATATCCACGAATACGCGGATGCGATCCAAACAGGGCGCGTTACCGTCGGCAAATGGATAAAGGCGGTATATCGAATACTGCTTGACGGTTTGGAGCAAAAAAGATGGTTTTTCGACGCAAAAAAAGCGAATAAAGCCATAAGATTTATCGAAAATTTCTGCCATCATTCGGAGGGTCGCAACGACCTTTTGAAGCTGGAGCTTTGGCAAAAAGCCATTGTTTCCGCTATTTTCGGCATCGTTGGCGAAAACGGTTACAGGCAATTCCGCGAGGTTTTCATTCTTGTTGCCAGAAAGAACGGCAAAACGCTTTTTGCCGCCGCAATAATCGCTTATATGGCGTATCTCGACGGCGAATACGGTGCAAAGATATATTGCCTTGCGCCTAAGCTCGACCAAGCAGACCTTGTTTACGATGCTTTCTATCAGATAGTTCAGTCCAATGACGAGCTTTCCGATCCGTCACTTACCAAAAAGCGCCGTTCGGATATTTACATCGAACAGCTTAACACAAGCATACGCCGTCTTGCTTTCAACTCCAAAAAGTCCGACGGTTTTAACCCGCATCTCGCCGTTTGTGACGAAATAGAAGCTTGGCCCGGTGTACAAGGTTTGAAGCAGTACGAGGTTA
Source organism: Clostridia bacterium (assembly GCA_017621475.1). Taxonomy (GTDB): domain Bacteria; phylum Bacillota; class Clostridia; order Oscillospirales; family CAG-272; genus UMGS731. The sequence goes on along the minus strand of JAGATA010000025.1, from coordinate 33,007 downwards.
TGAAATCCGCGCTCGGCGCGAGAAAACAGCCGCTTATATTGAGCATTTCCACGGCAGGTTATCTAAACGACGGAATTTACGACGAACTTATCCGCCGCGCCACGGCGTTTCTTAAAGGCACGAGCGACGAATGCCGCCTGCTCCCGTTCCTGTATATGATCGATGACCAATCCAAATGGGACGATATAGAGGAGATAAAAAAGGCAAACCCGAATCTCGGCGTTTCCGTTTCCGTCGATTTTTATATCGAGGAAATAAAGATAGCGCGGCTTTCCCTTTCCAAAAAAGCAGAATTCCTTTGCAAATATTGCAATATCAAACAAAACGCAACTATTGCGTGGCTCGAATACTCCGACGTGGAAAATATCGCGGGTGAAAAATACACCTTGGAAGACTTCCGCGGCTGCTATTGTGTTGCGGGTATAGACCTTTCACGTACTACTGACTTGACGGCGGCTTCCATCGTCATAGAAAAGAACGGTAAATTCTATATTTTCACGCGCTTCTTTATGCCGAAGAACCGTCTGCAAAAAGCAATGGAGGAAGAGGGCGTTAAGTACGATATTTACGAAAAGCAAGGCTTCCTCACGCTATCGGGCGAAAACTACGTCAATTACCGCGACGTTTACGATTGGATAGTGATGCTTGTTAAGAAGTACAAGATAAAGCCGCTTAAAATCGGCTATGACCGCTATTCCTCGCAGTATCTTGTTCAAGACCTTGACCTGTCGGGATTCCACACGGACGACGTTTACCAAGGAACGAACCTTTCTCCGCTGCTCGATGAATTTGAGGGCAACCTCAAAGACCGCCGCCTTGCTATCGGAGAAAATACACTTTTGCGCGCACATCTTCTCAACGTTGCCGTGCAGATCAACAGCGGAAACGGACTTAAAAAGCCGGTTAAAATAGAACCCCGCTTACACATAGACGGCTTTATATCCGTAATATGCGCGTTCACCGTTCGCTCAAAATATTACTCTGAAATCGGCAAACAGCTTGCCAACGCCAAAAAGGGGTGAAAACAATAAACATATTCACAAAATTTATACGCCGCTTTGCCACTCCCAAAATAGGCATATTTTTCGGTAAAAGCGAAGATGCGTGCAACTCCACACTTCGTGACAACGAAACCGTCGGCGCAATAGCCGACGTTATAGCCACAAACGTAGCAAAGCTTTCCCCGCAGGTCATACGAAAAGATGCAAGCGGCATCACCGTCAAAAACGACCGTCTTTCGCGCTTGCTATGCATCCGTCCTTGCCCCGAGATGTCAACATATGACTTCTTATATCGCCTTGCAAGCGATGCGATATACAACTCCAACGCATTTGCCGTGATATTCTACAACAAAGATTTTACGGAAATAGAGCGAATACAGCCGATAAGCGTGGATGACCACAAGATTTTTGAAGACGATAACGGAAACTTGTTTTTCGAGTTCGTTTGGAGCTACGACCAAAAAAGATACACCGTACCATATAGCTTTGTTATCCATATCAAATCTCGGTATAACCAAAAAAGATTTTTCGGTACTTCGCCCGATTCGGAGCTTCGCAGCTCGCTTGAACTGCTCGAAACAACGTACAGCGGAATTAAAAATGTTATCAAAAATTCCGCTTCCCTTCGCGGTTACCTCAAATATACAAACATTGCAGACGAAGAAGAGCTTCAAAACAAAGTAAACGAGTTTAAAAAAGCATACCTTTCCGCAGAAAATGAGGGCGGCATCGCAGGTCTTGACTCCACCTATGATTTTCGCGAGATAACGCAGAAGCCCGCATCCATCCCTGCGGAGCAAGTTTCTTTCCTGCGGCAAAATTTTTATAACTACTACCACGTCAACGAAAAGATCCTTACTTCTTCTTTCAACGAGCAGGAATGGAACAGCTTTTATGAATCCGCAATAGAGCCGTTTGCTATACAACTCTGTCTTGAATTCACGTTCAAGCTCTTCTCGGAAAAGCAGCGAGGATTTGGCAACAAAGTTATATTCACGTCAAACCGCCTGCAATACGCAACGCTTCGTGAGCGCTCGCAAATAGCGAAAGATATGTTTGACCGCGGCGCTATCACCATAAATCAGTACCTTGAACTTATGTATTACCCTCCCATTGAGGGCGGTGACATCCGTATGGTGTCGCTCAACTACGTCAAAGTTGATGACCAAACGAAGTATCAAGTAGGCACGGGTACAAGCTCAAGCGGAAACAGCGTATCCGAGCAGATAAAAATGCTTTTGAAGGGAGGTGAAAAGAGTGAGCAAAACAAAAGATAACCTGCGGCAGTTTTTGACCGTAAAAAACGAGACCCTTACAAGCGCAGACCTTTATTTCTACGGAGATATAGTTTCGAACTGGTGGGGAGCGTGGGATAACGCGGACCAATACCCCGAGGCAATACGCGATTTTCTCAAAGACAAGGACGGCAAAGCCCTTAACATCTACATAAACAGCGGCGGCGGCTCCGTTTTTGCGGGAATTGCCATATACAATATGCTTCGCCGTCACAAGGGATATAAGACCGTTCACGTGGACGGTATGGCGGCATCTATCGCCTCTGTCATTGCCCTTGCAGGCGACAAGATAATCGTACCCGCAAACGCTTTTATAATGATCCACAAGCCGTGGAACTTCTGCGAGGGCAACGCAAACGACCTTCGTAAAATGGCGGACGATATGGACGTTATCGAAGAAGGAATTATAAACGTCTATAAAGATCATCTTGCCGAAGGTGCAAGCCTTGACGATGTGCGCCGAATGGTAGATGAGGAAACGTGGCTCTGCGGCGAAGAAGCCGCAAAATACTTCAATATTGAGGTTGGCGAAGCGGCAACGTACGCAGCCAAGATAACGGACAGGATGAAAGCATATGCAAAGATCCCCGAACAGCTTATAAACCCAAACAAGATCAAAGACCAAATAAACCGCATTGCCATTTCGGCAATAGCAAAAGGAGTGTAAATATGAACATCAAAGAAATGAAAGCACGTCTTGCGGCAATTTCCGCAGAAGCCAAAACAGCAAGCAACGAAAGACTTACGGAACTGCTCGCAGAGGCGCAGGACCTTGAAGCAAAGATCGCCGCCGCGGAAAAGCGCGAAAAGCTCGGAAAGATAGCAGAAACACTTGAAGAAGGCGCGCCCAACACCCACGGCGAAGCGGGACAGGACGCGGAAGACGTTCACGCGAAGAACGGTAAAACGCTTCTTGCAGGCGGCAAGATAAGCCGTAAATTTGCCGTTAAAAACGAACTTACATCTTCCTCCGTTCTCCTTGAAAAGCACACTGCGCCCACGCTTAACCCCGCGTGGAACGAAAGCTCTTCCCTTATGGACCGTGTAAGGATCATTCCTCTGCCCGGCGGCGAAAGCTATGAGCGCGGCTTTGTTAAAAGCTACGGCGAGGGCGATTACACGGCAGAGGGCGAAAAGGCAAAAACAGCAGAGCCAACATTCGGCTATGCCCCTATGACAAAATCCAAGATCACAGCATACTGCGAAGAGCCCGAGGAGATCGGCAAGCTCGCCCCCGCAGACTACAGCCGCACGATAAGCAATTCCACGGAAATTGCGCTTCGCAAAAAGATAAACCGCGAAATTATGAACGGCGACGGAACAGCGGGCCACCTTTGCGGTATCTTCCACAACCCCGCAGACGAAAGCAAAGATATTATCGACAGAAATACAGACCTTTCCGTTTCCGCCATCGACGAAAACACGCTCGACGACATTATCTACAGCTACGGAAGCAACGAAGAGGTTGAAGACGCGGCAACCCTTATTCTTAATAAGCTCGACCTCAAAGCCTTTGCAAAATGCCGCAAAGCAAACGGAGATAAGGCTTATACCGTTGTCAACCGCGGCAACGTCGGCACTATTGACGGTATTCCCTACATTATAAACTCCGCCTGTGCCGCAATTTCAGACAAAGAAACTGCCGCAGATGCTTATTGTATGGCTTACGGTCACCTTTCCCTTTATGAGCTTCCCGTGTTCTCCGATATGGTCATCAAAAAATCCACGGAATATAAGTTCGCAGAGGGTCAGATAGCGCACCGCGGCGATGTGTTCTGCGGCGGTAACGCGGCGGCATATAACGCATTTATCCGTGTTAAGAAATCCGCAACTTAATAGGAGCGCGGTATGGCAAACGAAAAACTGATAGAGCTTGCAAAACTGCGTATCCGTAAAAAGCACGCAGACGCGCTCGACGAAGACGTTTCACAGCTTGCCGACTTTGCCATAGCGGACCTTAAAAGGATCGGTGTGTCCGAAAGCCATCTTTCGGACATTACCGACCCGATACTGCGCGAAGCGGTTATAACTTACGTTAATGCAAACTACGGCGAAAATCCCGAGCGGGAACGCCTTATGAGCTGTTATAATATGCTTCTTGTAAAAGTGAAGGGGGGAAAATACTTTGAATGAAGACATAATAGCATATTTGATTTCCGAATTAAGCGAAACGGAGGAAGAAAAAATTTCTGTTTTCGCCACAAAGAAAAGCGTTTCACAGAAAGAATTTTTCGATGCGGCGCAGGTAGGCTTCAAATCGGAATGCGTGCTCGAAGTATGGCAAAGCGAATATGAGGGTCAGGAGCTTGTGGAAATTCCTTTTCACGGCACGGCAAAGCGTTTTTCCGTGTACCGCACATACGAGCGCGCAGACGGCAAAACGGAGCTTTATCTTACAAGCAAGGTAGGTGTTTTCGGTGGGAATTGATATTGATGATTTTGCTTCTGCTTTGGCAAAGGAGCTTTCCGATTATACCCTTGACATAGCCAAAGGAGTAAGACAAGCGGCGGATGATGTTTCAAAAGAAATGCTTGCAAATATTAGGTCAGATTCACCCAAACGCAAACGTAAAAGCAAACGGAAACGTAAAAACGGAAGCACACATAAAAAATATACGTCTGTTATGGCTCTTAAAACAGAAGTTGACAATGTGTACGAACTGAAAAAGCGTTGGTATGTAAAAGAGCCTTATTACAGACTTCCGCACCTCCTCGAAAATCCGCATAAAACAAGGAACGGCGGCCGCACACGTGCATTTCCACACATAAAGAAAAACGAAGAAAAGGCTCAAAAGTCCTTTGAACAAAAAGTAGAAGGAGTAATAGAAAATGCCGGCAAATAAGCACCTCGAATCACTTCTCTCGAACGTGAATATTCCACTCGCGCACCGCCGCTTTAAGGCTTATAAAAATAAACCTCTTCCAGACCCGCCGTATATGATATACGTCACGGATGAGAGTTTTCGCGGCGGCGATGACGAGATTTTCTATAAGCAGGTTGACGTTATACTCGAACTTTACACACAATTGCCCTCGCCCGCGCTCGAACTGCTTATCGAAACCGCAATCTCGGAATATGAATTTGAAAAATCGGAGGATGAGCTTGAAAAAGAGAGCCTCTATGTTGTTACATATGAATTTACTTTTTATGAAAAATTAAGGAGATAAAAATGAGCAAAAAGAAGAAAAGAATGATACTCGGCAGCGGTAAAAGCTATATCGTGGAGTACACGGGTGAGATCCCCGCCGATGACGTTATCGAAACTGACGATAACCTCCTGGGGCACACATCGGGCGGCGCAACACTCAGCTATACACCCACGTATTACACCGCAAAAGACGACCACGGTCTTGTTGAAAAAACGATTTTGACGGAGGAGGAAGCAAAGCTCCTGCTCGGCGTTTGTACCCTCAACGGAACGACCATTGCAAAGCTCGTTTCTACGGCAAGAGTTGTCGAGGACACGGACACGCACAGAACTATCGAAATAGGCGGTGCGGGCAATGACAACGGCAAAAATTATATCATACGTTTCGTTCACACGGACCCCGTTGACAGCGATATTCGCATAACCATCATCGGCAAAAACGAAGCGGGGCTTTCCCTTGCTTTTGCAAAGGACAAAGAAACAGTTGTTAATCCCGAGTTCAAAGCAAAACCCCACGGCGAAAAAGGCACTCGCATTATCTATAAAGAAACTTATAAAACAACAACTGCTGCAACAACCACAACATAAAAAGGAGGCGCAATATGCTTGACTATACAAAAAGAGAGAAAAAATTCCTTACCGTGACACTCGCGGACGGCAGAACGGTTTTTATCGGTGCTCCGAAAAAAGCACTCTTCTCCCGTCTTTCCGATATCGAAAAAGACCTCAAAAACGCAGAAGACCCTCTTGCCGCGTATGACGAGATTCTCCTTGTCACATCACAGATACTTTCCAACAACCGCGCAAAAATAAGCTTTTCCCCCGCAGAGGTGGACGAGCTTATGGATATTGAGGATATGAGCCTGCTCATAATCGAATATTCACGCTATGCACAAAACCTCTTAAAAAACCCAAACTGAACATACCGTATTGTCCGAGCGACAGCCGCGATGACGATGATACGGTTAAAGTCAGATATAAAATACATACGTTCGCCGAAAAGCTCGTTTCCGAATACACGGGATTTAACTTCGCACAGATCGAAGAACTCCCGATCGACGTCTATTATATGCTTTTGCGCGATGCTTTTATATACAAGCAATCGCAAACAAAAGAGGGGCGCGAGTATTTGGAAGAATGTTGGATACTTGAACAAACGGAGCCCGACCGCGAAACGCTTCGCGATCATTTTGAAGAGTAAGGGGGTGAGCCGTTGGCAGTAGCAAAAACGATCAAAGGCATAACCATTGAGATAGGCGGCAATGTTTCCCCGCTTACTAAAGCTCTTCAGGGAGTTAACGACAAAAGCGCGGAAATTCAGTCGCAGTTAAGAGCAGTTAACACTCTTTTAAAATTCGATCCGACGAATACGGATGCGCTTACAAGGAAGCAAACGCTCCTTGCCGAAGCTGTCAATACAGCTAAAGAAAAGCTTGAATTTCTCAAGTCAACGCAAGCGCAGATCGAGGAGAAATTCAAAAACAAGCAAATCGACGACGGCGCTTATAAGGCTTTTCAAAACGAAGTTACATATGCCGAAGCTAATCTTCGCAAAGCCGAAAAAGCAATAAGCGATTTCACAGACGAATGTGAAAAAAACACTGTAAAACTCGGCGATGTCGGAGAAAATCTTGATAAAGCAGGCGATGAAGCCGACAGCTTCGCCGACAAAAGCAAGAAAAGCGGCAAAGAGGTAAAGGAAGCGGGCGAAAACTCCGAAAAAGCCGGCAAAAAAGCAAAGGAAAGCGGTGATAAAGCGCGCGAGGGCGGAAACGGTTGGGAAAAGTTCGGCTCTCTCGCCGCCTCCGCAGGCAAAATCGCCGTTGCGGGAATTGCAACGGTAACTAAAACCGCCGTTGAAGTCGGCGGCGCTGCCGGAACGGCTTTCCTTGCAACAGCAGAGGGAACGCGAGAGTTGCGTACTTCTATGTCGGCTCTGGAAACAACCTTTCAAAATGCCAATCTCGGCGCCGAAAACGCTAAAAAAACATACGGAGAATTATATTCCATCCTTGGCGACGAAGGAAAAGCTTCCGAAGCGGCAACACATATCGCACAGCTTGTAGATACGGAAACAGGGCTCGCAACTTGGACAAACATCTGCACTGGAGTTTATTCTAAATTCCAAGACAGTTTACCGATAGAGGGTCTTGCGGAAGCTGCAAACGAAACAGCCAAAACAGGGCAAGTCACAGGTGTTCTTGCCGATGCTCTCAACTGGAGCATTTCGGCAAGCGAAACTTTCGGTTTGAAGCTTAAAGAAAATATTGATTTCACCGAACTATCAGCGAGCGAAATCTCAAAACTTACAGAAGTCCAAAAGGCAGAATACGAAGCACGCAAATCTCAATATGACGAGATAGAAGCTTATAATACTGCTCTGCTTGAAGCAAAAACGGCAGAGGATAAGTTTAACATCGCGCTCCAAAATTGCTCTGATACTCAAGAACGTCAACAGCTTATAACAGAAACGCTTAATAAAACTTACGCCGCACAAGCACAGCAATACAAAGAACTGAATGCGGATGTCATAGAAGCTAATGCAGTACAAAACGAGCTCGCACAGAGCACGGCAGAGATCGGTGCCGTCGCAGAGCCGATTATGACATCTTTAAAAAAATCAGTTTCGGGACTTCTACAAAGCCTTGTACCGTATATTTCTCTCATAGGTACAGGACTCGGAGGAGCTCTTAAAGGAACCACAGACGCAACCAATCAATTATCAAACGGTATAAATGGACTTATCAACACTTTGTTAACAAAGCTGAATTCTGCCCTACCGCAAGCAACAAATGTTGTAAACGCGCTGATTGCTGTTATAATAACCTGCCTTTTGGATTCAGCACCACTTTTGGCTGAATCGGCACTTTCTATTGTTTCATCGGTAATAGAAACACTTTCTTCGAATTCCGATCTTATAATAAGCGTTATATTACAATTACTTGCACTACTAATATCATTCATAAGTGAAAATCTACCGCAATTTATAGCGGTAGGTATGCAAATAATTTCGTCTTTAATCATTGGAATATCGGAAGCGATTCCTCAGATCCTCCAAGCGTTGGTATCTATGATACCGCAGCTTGTACAAGCTGTAACAAGTAATTTACCGCTTTTGGTAAGCGCGGGAATTACACTCCTGCTTGCATTGGCAAACGGGCTTATCGATGCAATACCGCAGCTCCTTGAAGCGTTACCGACGGTAATAACGGCAATTCTCGAAGCGTTGCTTTCATCCATTCCTCTTATAATCGATGCAGGCGTTCAGCTTTTGTCCGCTATCGTTGAAGATCTTCCGACAATAATCGAAACCATAGTTGCTGTCTTGCCGGAGATAATAAGTAGTATATATGATACCGTTATTGCAAACTTGCCTCTTATTATAGCGGCAGGCGTGGAACTGTTTACGGCTCTTATAAAATCAATGCCCGAAATAGTGCTTACAATAGCGGGCTCCGTGCCCGAAATAATAGAAGGCATTGTAAAGGCAATAACCGATAAGATACCCGATATAATCGGTTGCGGCAAAGACCTTATATACGGCTTATGGGAAGGAATAAAAAGTACCACCTCTTGGATAGGAGATAAAATTTCAGGCTTCTGCGACAATTTAACAGACAGCATAAAAGACTTTTTCGGCATACATTCCCCGTCCACGGTATTCCGCGACCTTATCGGTAAAAACCTTGTGAAAGGCATTTCCGTAGGTGTTGACCTTGAAACGCCAAATCTCCAAAAGGATGTGGAAAATCAGCTCGGCAAGGTTACCGCAGGCATCGAAAGCAAGATAGAGCTTGAAAACTCAAAGCTTGCTCCCGCACAAAGCGGCGGAAAATCAACCATTCTCGGCGGTATCACGCTGAAAATAGAGCATTTCTACAATAACACAAAACAGGACATCCGCGAACTTACACAGGAAGTTATGGAGGTTGCGGAAGAATACGTAAAGAGCAACGAGGAGGTGTTCGCGTGATAAACCATTTCACATTTAACGGTTACAATTCATATTCGGATATGGGGATGATCATCACCGAAACTCCCGTTTTTCCCTCTCCCGAACGGGATGTTGACTTTGTCAGCATCCCGGGAAGAAGCGGGGATATTATCAAGGACAACGGAAGATTTAAAAATATAACCGTCCCCTATAAGATGGCATTTTGGAAAGACGGCACGCCGCTTTCAACCCTTATAAACAACATAAAAGCAATGCTTCTTTCGGAAGCGGGATATTTTAAGCTATGCGACACATATCATCCGGGTTACTTCCGTTATGCCGCTGTAAGCGGTTCTGTAAGCTTTGCCCGAAAGATGGAGCTTATAGGCTCGGGAACTATCCGCTTTAATTGCAAGCCATTCCTTTACCGCGATGACGGCGAAGAGATCACCTCATTTACCTCTGCGGGAACGCTTGAAAACCCCGAAGCGTTCCCCTCAAAGCCGTATATAAAAATCACGGGAAGCGGAAATATAACGATGATCGTGAATAACGCTTCTTTCGTTTTCAAGGACGTTGAAGAATACATCGAAATTGACAGCGAAATGATGATAGCACATAAAGGCACGCTTTCGGCAAACGTAAAAATGTACACGCAAAACTTCCCCGAGCTTCTGCCCGGGGAAAACAGCATATCCTGGAACGGGAACGTCACGTCAGTTGAGATAAAACCGAGGTGGTGTACCGTATGATACCTATACTTTATTCAAAGAACGAAACTGATTTTGAAAGCAACGGTATCGGATTTTTGCGTGATGCCATCTCCTGTGAAGCAACGGAGGAGCGCAACGGCGCGGACGAGGTTATTTTGACCTATCCCATAAGCGGTGCTTTTTACGAGAATATTCTTGAAGAAAGCATTATAAAAGTCAAGCCGAGTGAAACGCGCACGCTTCAGCTTTATCGCATTTATAAGTCAAGCAAGCCGATCGGCGGCACTGTCACGTTCTCGGCGCGGCATATTTCGTATGATCTGAGCGGCATTCCTCTGCCGCCAATCGAAATAGATGCTGAATCCGCGCAAGATGCAATTAACAAAGGATTTGCCGCTTCCCTTTTGCCTCACACATTTACGGGGTGGAGCGATATAGAAAGCGCCCTTCCCGTGAGCATCAAAAAGCCGCGAAGCCTCAGAAATTTTCTGGGCGGATCGCAAGGAAGCATCCTTGACAGATACGGCGGCGAATTTGAATTTGACAATTTCACGGTAAAGCTCTACCGCGCACGCGGAACGGATTCGGGTGTGATCCTGCGCTACGGCAAGAATATAACAGATGCAAAGCAAGAAAAAAATATTGAAGAATGTTTCACTCATATTTACCCCTATGCCGTATTCACGAAAGATGACGGAAGCGAAACCGTTATCACTCTTCCCGAAAAGCTGATAGAGCTTATAAACAGCGAAGAACTCCGACCCAAGACCCATATTGCAGACCTCACGCAATATTTTTCAGAGGGTGAAGAAATAACCGAAAACGCGCTTCGTGAAAAAGCGGAAAGCTACATAAAAAGCCACGACCTCTCTGCGCCTAAAATAAACATTACCGTTTCCTTTGAAGCACTTTGGCAAACTCCCGAATATAAAGAATTTGCTCCCTTGGAGCGAATAAATCTTTGCGACACGGTAGGTGTTTATATCGAGAAACTTGGTGTAACAGCACGCGCAAAGGTCATAAAGGCCGTGTATGACGTTCTTGCCGAAAAATACAAAAAAATAGAGCTCGGCTCTCCCAAGCCCTCGCTTATAAATTCCGTTACGAAGCTCGGCTCGAGCGTTCAAAATGCAAAGCAAGAGATGGAAAGCGCCAAAAAGGAAACAAGCACGGCAATACAAAACGCCATATTAAACGCAACAAACGCCATCACGGGACAAAGCGGCGGTTACGTTGTATTAAATCCTCCGAAAAATCCGCAGGAGATATTGATACTCGATAAACCGACTGTTTCAGAAGCTTTGAACGTGTGGCGTTGGAACAGCGCAGGGCTGGGTCATTCCGCAAACGGATATAACGGACCGTATTCAACCGCCATAACGCAGGACGGTAAAATAGTAGCCGATTTTATTCTTACGGGTGTTCTGCGCTCCATCGAGCTTGAAGCCTGCACAATAAAAGGCTCACGCATTTATGCTGTCGATAACGGAGAAATAGGCGGTTATGCGGAAACGACCGTTGACGGCTTTGCCATCTACAACAGATACGGTTCTCAGCTCGTTAAAATAGGCTATCCGACGGAAGAAAGCAACTATCCGTTTATACTCCTTCGTTCAAACGAGGATAACGGAGTAAGCGGCATTTGCAAACGCTTTGACGACGGACTTTGGATAGGCAACGATGCACCCGCGGAAGCATACGGCACGTTTGCCGCAAAAGCGGGCTATCAAGGCATATTCGTTTCATTTACCGACGGTAAAACATACGTTGTATCGGGAGAAGAAATGCAAAACGTCTATACGGGCGAAGCTATTGCAAGATTCGGATAAGGAGGATATATGGCTGACGATTATGTAATGCCGTTTCTGCCGCGAGAAAGCTTTGGCTGGCATTTCGCTTGGGATGAACGTTCATATACTGCACTTATAAATCGAGAAAGCTGTATCAACTTTTCCTGCGATACGTGGAACGCTCTTGTTTACAACGTCAACCAAAAGCTCAAAATGCTGTTCGATCAAGACGTTGCTATTCGCGGTGAATCGCCGTATTTTTGGAATGAAATATACGCTTCAGCAGACGATACTTTAATCGGCTTTGACGAAGCGGGAAACGCCGCGATATATGACCCGTATAACAGGCTCACAGCAAAAAAATTCAATTCTCTGCGACACAATATAGATGCAATGGCGCCGCCCGGTTACACTAATTGGAGCTGGGAATACAACAAAAATCGCGAAGGGTACGTCGGAAAGCGCGATTTTTTGAGTGGGGACAAAGTTTACGCCTGGTACATACTTGAACTTGTGCGTAAGCTTGACCTTATCACCGATATATGGATGAATACAGCAAACTTTTCGGATCTTATTCAAAAGCAAAATTCAAAAACGCTTTGCAAATTCGACCTTCGCTCATTCCGTGCACTCGATTTCGCTGTTGTAAATTCATTTAGCAATACTGCCGCAGGTTTTCGTGCGGCAATTCCCTCGCCTCTGTTTATATCACATTCGGCTTGTTCTTCATCAATAGACAAGCTCGCCGCGATAGCAACGGCAAATATGCCCGTAAGCTTTATTTCCAGTTCGTCTTCGCTTGATGCTCTTAAAGCCTTGCAAACATTAAGATTCGGCGTAAAACACGGCGCGAAAAGCACAAGCGCGGATAAATTTGCGCCCTTGCCTACCGCGCCGCTCTTGATCCGCCATATTGCAACGAGCGCAAGCTCGGATATGCTGCTTACCGTACCGACAGCAAGTATCAATATACAATATTCAAGTATAAGCGGCATAACAGCCATCGCGAGCCTTGCACACACAAGGCTGATGCGAGCTAATATTCACAGCAACAGTGAAACAAGAACAGCTCTTTTCTCTGCGGGCGCGAAGTATTTGAGTTTTGAAGATATTTGTGAAAGTACGGCAGAAATTCTCGCACTTGCGCTGCCTGCCGAGCCGTTCTATGCTATATGTAAAGACCAAAGCGCAAACATATCTCGCCTTATTCCAACGCTTACAATACCGCAAAGGGTGCAATATAACAGCCAAAGCCAAGGACAGACAACTCTTTTGCCGACTCTTCCAAAATCGATTAACGTCAAAAGCACCGGCGAAAGCTTTGAAAAATGCATTTTTGCTCCAGTGGAAACGAAGCCTTTTTGCGTGTTCACCGCAAGCGAAAGTGCGAGCAATACACTTTTGCAACCTGGACATATAAAACCCGTATTGGCGCGTAAAATAAGCGAAAGCGCGCAAAAAAGCGCCCTTATAAAGCTATCCGCGCTCAATTTACCCGTGAAAAACACAAGTGAGAGCCGCGATAGCACATCTCTTAAAAGCGTCCCTGTTTTAAGCGCGAAAGCAGCAGAAAGCTCACGTTCTTCCGAATCCGCCGCGCTAATGTTCCACGTTTACGCTATGCTTTACGGCGCCGATATTGAAAGAACGATACACAAAGCGGAAATATCCTTTAAAGAAAGCGCAAGACTTTCATCGTACCAAAGTTCAAAAACAATAGCTAAAGGTACGTTCGATGTGCAAATTCCACTCGGATTTAAAGCGAAAAACACATCAAAAGGCGCACACAGCGCAAACATCTATAAGCAACGCTCTTTCGGATTAACAGACGTATGTGAAATTTCCCGCACGCTTAAAACTCCGCCCGATCTTTGCGCTTTGCCGCAAATTAAGTTTGAAAACAAATCTATCTCTTATGCTGATTTCACGGCGGATTTTGAGTGTTTTCCTGCATTGCATCTGTCGAATACAGCGCAAATCAGTAAAAGCTCGCATCTTTCGGATGCTAATGCTTTCAAAGGTATTATATTTGAAAGCACCGATTTTTCTTCATCAAAAGAAGCGGGAGAAATCGCCCTTCTTCCTCCCTTCCGCTTGACCGAGGAAGAAAGATCCGCAAGTTTAGTACTTGCACAACCAGCGTCGAGAAAAAGCGCAAAAGCAAGCGCATTTATTGCAAGCGTATCGGCGCATACAGCATCGCTCGAACTTGAAGCACCCGAAATTGATTGGATATATCCGATAGTTTCGGAAACAGATGTATTTATACAACAGGTTTATTTAGCTATACAGGATGAAGACGGAGTACACATTGAATAAGGAGGTGGCAAATGCCTGAATTTATATTAAAAGACAGAAACGGGAAAGAAACGACCTATGAGCGCGATGTTATCACCGTTCCCAATGCGAATGGTGATAAGCTTTCATTTACATACGGTACAGCAGCAGAAAAAGAAATTGAGCTTAATTTCAGAGAATATACTTATGCAGTTATCTCGAATGAGCAAGCAATGCTCGGTTTTCTCGAAGATGCCTCTAATATAGGAAAATACGTCAAATATGATGGTGAAACAGGTAAGTACACTAATGGGGTAGTATATAGGGTTGATGACTCGTATGAGCTATTTGACCCCGCTGATTGCGGCGCATCTACCCTTGAAACATCGAGTGGAACGTCTCTATCATCATCTATTAGCTGCAACATTGGAGACTTGATTGTAACAGCAATCGCAACAAGATACGCCCCCCTTACGTTAAGTGATGGCTGGACGTTAATCTCTTCCAGTAAAAGTGTGCAAGAGGTTAGCACCAGCAGCACCTCTGCGTATGATCACAGGTTATCTCTTGCATATAAGTACGCTGAAAGCACCACAGAAAGCATTGGTGTAACGCAAGGTTCAGCAGGAAGAATCTATATCAATATGGTGTCATTTAGGCACGCCGCGGGATTTGATGAAGCCGACTATCAATATGCAATTTTAAATAACAGCGCTCAATCGTTTGTAAGGCACACCGGGCGTATAATTTTATGGAATTTAACTACTGATTACTGGGCTGGTTCCGGCTATCCCGTCTGGAGTGTTTCAAACGAGTCTAGGCTTATACAGCTCGGAAGTGCTACACAGTCGCGCCTATTGTCTGCTATAGATACTAGTGATGATACTTCGGTAACATTTACAGTCGGGCATACTAACACTGGTGACGCTATGATTTGTGGTTCGCTTGCTATAAACCTGCGCCCCGGCATATTTGTAGAAGCAGGCGAAGATGATATTTATTGGATATATAAGCCATCGCAAACCGTTTTACCAGACAAAAATACGCTTATTTCTAAAGCAGTAATCACACGCCCAACTGACCTTGAGCCTGAAAACATTCTTGTAGGAAGAAACATCGCCGGCGTTGACGGAAGACTATCACTGCCTCAGCTGCACGCGCCGACTGCAGTAGCTTCGCTTGTTACAGGATCAGACGGATTGCAGTATTTTAAAGTGACGCTACCCAGCACAAACGGAAGCTTTGCCGAAAAACTAAGGCTTAAAGTTTCTTGGAATACTTATGGAGATGAGGTAGTGCTGGATAAAGCTTTAGACAGCGGTGCAACCTCGGTAAATGTTTATGCAAAGGACTTTGCGGCGCAAAGAGGCGTTGGTTTTTTGAGACCGTCGTTCTATATTTCCGGTACGAACTTTTTTGACTCTGAAAAAGTTACTAATAGCCTGCTTTCTTCGCTTGCTTTAGTAAAATATGATCTTTTGGGAATTCAACTTTCTCCGGAGCACCTCTATGCGTATTTAAACGATACTTTAAATATACAGCTCACTACGGATGATGGTTACTATCTTCCAAAGTCAGTTGCTGTTCTCGATACAAACGGAAACGAATTAAACGCAAACGTATCATATGATTACGATACTGGTGAATTGGCTGTCAAATATACCAATATGGCAACGATAACTGATGATTACAGTACGTTTTTTACCATACAAGTTCAAGCAGTACAGACTCCTTGGTTGCGCCTTCCGAGTGCTGTAATCACCGAAAATGAAAAGTTATTTGTAAAGTTCGGAGATACAAACACAGAAAAGATAGCTGTTTATTATAATAGTAAGCAACTTTTTGTAATCGAAGATGACAGAGAAGGTATGTTGACTTATGATGTTGAAGCGGATCCGGGAGGTTCTTCAAGTTACGGATTTGCGCTTCAAAGTGATGGATACTACAAAGAGATAAGCAGCAGTTATACTTATTGCGTTGCATTATGCAAAGTAAACTTTACGATGAAAAGTGCCGGAAAGATTACTATACAGTACGTTAACTATGGTTACTCAACTACATCGTATGGTATTATAGGAAAAGTTGACTGTGCGTTGAGTACCAGCTATAGTACAGACCACACTACAAGTTACACAAATGTATATACAACTTTTTCAGGTAGCAATAGCACAACCGAAAAAATGATTGAAATGGATGTGCCCGAGGGGGAGCATTTTATATATTTTAAATTCAGAAGATATTCCACAAGTTCATCCTCATACTATTTCAAATTCAAAATTTTAACGGAACCTGCTGAAATTTCGCCGTATCGTTTAACGGACCACTTTAATTCATACGGCAAATACCCTATTGAGCTTAAAGCTCTTGCGGAAAAATTCACCGAAAGCGATGCGCTGCAACTTGACTATATTTATGCTCCGTACATAGATATTTCTAACGGAATTCTTACCGTAACGAATACTGTGCCAAGCGAGGTTACGGCTTTTGAGTTATATTTCGATGATGCTCTTGTAGATACGATCGAATATGACGGAACAAACCCACGTGCAATCATTCTTTCCGATTATGCCGGTGAAATTTGCACGCAGCCTAATATTTATATAAAAGCCATCGGAGAAGGTGTTTCCGAAAATCAAAGTAATATCATCACAGCTTGGGTCATTCCAATTGGAGAATATCCTATCTATGGTGTTAGTGGTATGTATTCATCTACTGTGACTCTCACTCGCACGGATGATGCCGTTGGTATGAGCTATACAATAAACAGCGATGGAAGCATCAATAGTGACTTTGACAATGCATTTCCTTGGAACAAGACAGAACTCATCACAGACGAAAACGGAAACGAATTTATATCTTTCCCTCAGATGTTCTTTAGAGTTACAGCAGACAGCTCTTACAACATTACAACAATAGCGGTTTCGGGAGCGCCTCACGAAGGCGGTGAATGGTATGAAGTAAAACCGTTTTGGTATGGACGCTATGGTGGCTCAGTAACAAACAATGTTTTGGAAAGCAAAAGAGGGGCTAATCGTAAAGCTTCTTTGACACGAACAAATTTCAGAACATATGCAAGAGCAAACGGTAACAACTATCACTTGCTTGATTTGTATCATAAAACCGTTCTTAATTTCTTGTGGTGGATCGAATGGGCAACTAAAAACAGTGCAACCATTATGACAGGTGCTATAAGCGGAAGCGGTACAGCGGGCGGTACATCAAGCTGTTCAACGGGAGGCACGGACATCTTAATAACACCATCGGGCTATGAACCAAGCAGAAAACAAATGCGCTATCACTATATAGAAGACTTTGTAGGTAATTTCTTTGAATTTTTAGATGGAATTTATTGTTATAGCAACGGTTCATCATATTATGACTATGCTACTGCAACCCCCGACAAATATTCAGAAGCTACTTCTAATCACACAAAATTACCATACAGCAACTGTTCAAATAATTGCATAACGTCTTTCGGATGGGATAGCTCACATCCGTTCTTATGCGTACCTCACTTATCAACATCAAATTCAAGTTTCAGTACATATTTTTGCGACTATATATATCGGTATAGCAGTTGTCCTGTACCACGTGTAGGTGCGGCATTTGATAGCCAAACCACTTATCAAGGTATTTCATATATGTATTGCGGAAGTGCATCAAGTGTGTACACAAATGTAGGTGCAAGACTTATGAAATCGCAATTTAACGAATAACAAAGGAGAAACTAAAATGGGATTTACAAGAACAAAAGCAAACAGCATTTTAAATGAAATGTTCCCCTGCTACATCGGACTTTCAACGACCGAGCCCGATGAAAACGGTCTGCAGGTCACAGAGCCTCCCGCATCTGCGGGATATACAAGAATGCAGATCACCGTTATGGGCACTGCCTCTAACGGTCAAATTTCAAATAGCGGCGGCACGATCTTCTTCCCGGAAGCAGAGGAAACTTGGGGTACTATCACTCACTTTGCCCTCTATACGACCGCTGCAGGAAGCGTGCCGTTCTACACAGGCGCACTCACTGCACCCGTAACGGTTCCCGCGGAATACATTCCTATATTCCGCAAAAACAGCTTTATCATCGGCATTGACAAAGACGAGCTTACAGTATAAGGAGGTGAATACATATGGCAAAATACGTTGAAATGAACGCAGAAGCGAGCATCGATACAAAAAATGCGCTCGGCAAACCGCCCACAAAAGCGCAGGATAAAAACGAAGAAAAAACAAAATAAGGAGGAGTACATATGGAAGCACTCGAAATAATCAGCGTTCCCGTAATTGTTACGATCGTTTATGCTATGATGGAGCTTTTCAAATCCGCATTCGGAGCAGAACGTATCGGCAAATTTATTCCGCTGTTTGCAGTCACGCTCGGCGCGCTCATCGGCTTCTGCGCCTTTTACCTCTACCCCGCTATAATTCCTGCGGATAATGCTTTCGCCGCTATTTTTATCGGCGCGGCAAGCGGATGGGCGGCAACGGGCGCAAATCAAACATATAAAAAGTTGAAGGAAAACAAAGCGGAAGCGGGTGAAAAAAATGACGAATGAGGAGATCCGTCAGCTCCAAGACATTCTCGACGGAAGATACGTCCGCAAAAAAGATTGCGCCCGCGCCGTGGATAAGACCGAGGAGCATATTAACGAGCTGCGCGTTTTTGTCACAAAAATTGGAACAAAGCTGAATATTATAACAGGCATACTCGGCGCCATCGGCACGGCGGTCCTCGCCGCTGTGGTAAAGATAATAATCGGTGGGTAACAGAAACCCGGGACAAATACTGTCCCGGGTTTTGTATAAAAAACTCTGTTGCAATGCAACTATATCTGTAATTTAATTGTTACGCCCGAACAATGTTTTAAAGAAAATGCAGATTTTTTTCACAAAATGAATCGTGCCAAAAAAGTAATACAAATAATAAAAAAAGTCAAAAAACAGATAAAAAAATTCCTTAATATATTCAAGAAATCCTTTAGCCTTTAACCCATTTACCGCTATTTCTCCAAGTACATTTGATATAATAGCTAATAGTAATATATGCCACCATATTTTATCTTTAAATATATAATTAAAACCATCCTTAACAAAAGCATCCATTGCAATGACAATTATCGCCAAAATCGGCATACATAGCAAAGCATAACCTAGGCGAAATATTGATTTCATTAATATACATACAAACCATTTTAATTTGTTATTCTTATATAATATGTCAAAGGTTTCAGAATGTTTTTTTGAAGTATAGAATTTATTGGATTTTATAAATCTTACAGCCACTCCCCATAAAGGAAAATGTATTTTTTCCTTTTTAGTTTCATAGCGTAAAATCCAATACTCAATTAATCTTTTTTCAAAATCTATAAAAAATTGTTTTTTGTCATTCTCATAAAATCTTCTTGAAACACCCACTATACTATCTTCAACCGCATAATTATAGCACAAATCAATTATAATTATCGCCATTGTATAAGTTTTTTTATTTATCTGTTGTTCTTCTAGAAGATTGAACCATACACTTCTTTTATTTGGATCAAGTTTTTCTTCACCTCTTGAAAAACACTTTTTTAAAAATTTGATTATATTTTTATCTTTTTTTGATTTTTTTAAAAACTTTTCTTCATACAGATTTTTCAATAAAATTAACGAATCACAAAAATATTTATTAATATGGGTTGAAATATGAATTTGGGAAACATCTCCAAGTCTATCATTTTGATATTTATCAAACAACGAGAGCAAATATTTGCTCAAAGACTTTGTACCAACATCATTAGGACGAATTACCGATTTCGGATATATATCAATATTTATTATAAAGCTAATATATCTTTTTATGGAAATTAAATCATTAAGTTCACTATTAAGTTTATATTGACTTATTTCATTGTTTAATTTCGCATTAGATAAGGCACACTCTTTATCTTCTATCAAATCATCAAAAGCTAAAAGATTATTATTTACAATAGCATCGCGTGCTCTTTCCAGCATATCTTTATCACCTTTTTTGATTTTTAAGGCATCAAATAAAAAGGCATTATTGGGTTGGTTATTTTTTATACTATCTAAACATTGCTCTATTGCATTAATAATATATTTTGATGCAGAAACATATTTATTGTATAAGGATATTTTAATAGCACCTACCTTGAATAATTCCAAGACATAATTATATTGTTGGGGATTTTCCAAAACTTTCAAAAAAGCCTCCGAGTCTGTCAACTGATTAAATGTTAACGCTACTTGATTGCCATTAACAACAATCTCCCTAAATAAAGCTTTTTGACCAACTTCTATTTCAGCATTTGAGGTTTGATTAGAATCCAACTCGAAAAGATACACTAATTGATTCATAATAAAATCCTCCTTAAATAACAAAATTCGTTATTTTTCTGTTTTATATATAGAGCTGAAAAAAAGCGCAAAAAACGTAATTTTTTCTGAAAATTTTTCAAAAAATATTTTTGTTAAATTTATTTACATATTTTTTGTTTATGATATACTTGAAAAAAAGACATTGGAGGATAAAAATAGTGCTTCAGCTACTTCTAATGAACATTGAAGATCCACAAGATAAACTGGACTTTGAAGAAATATATCGTAAATACAAAGATGCAACATTTCAGAGAGCTTTGAAACTTTTAAATTATAATTACGAAGACGCGGAAGATGCTTTCCAAAACGCTTGGGAACAAATCTCGCGTAATTTGGATAATATAAGAGCGCGTGAAGAAAAAGCAATTTCAACATATATAATGATAACGGTGGAATATAAAGCCATTGACATTGCAAGGGATAATTGTAACTGGCGAAGAAATGCCAAATGTTTGATCGTTGATAAATCCGAATATATTTCAGATGATGTGATATATACTATTTGCGCAAAAGACAATCAAAAGAAAGTCCGAGATATAATAAACGGTATGAATAAAAAATATAAGGACGTTTTTATATTAAAGTATCTTCATAAATTAAAAGTCAAAGATATTGCCAATACTTTAGGCATAACAACGAACACCGTGCGCAAACGAATCGAAAAAGCAAAAATAATATTAGCTGAAAATTTTAAACCGGAGGACCTCACAAATGACTGATATTGAAATCGGAAAAGCCAAATTGGAAAAAATCCTTTTAGAAGTATGCGACGATTATTTGAATAATATAGAGCTTGCCCCAAAAGAAGATGTACATTACTCCCCTGCTCTTGAAAAGAAAATGCAACGGTTTATAAAATGCCAAAACAGCCGTTGGCACAAATATGTTAACACCTCTTTCAAGAGATGTATCGCAGCTTGTCTTATTACAGCCATTCTGCTGGCAACTCTTATAAGTTGCACACCGATACGAGAGCCAATAGTTGAATTTTTCAAAAACGTATATGAACATTTTACGGAATTTTGTATTGCTGATAAAACTGATTTGAATGCACCTGATTTTATTGAAGAAGTACATACTTTATCCTATATTCCGGACGGCTATGAATTGGTTGAAGCGCCTACAATGACAGGAAATGACTTTAAAATTCGTACGGTATGGCAAGATTCTAATGGGAATAAAATAGTATTGACCCAAATCGTACTAAATGCTAAGCTTACATTGAATAGTCAAGATGCATTATTAGACAGTCAGTATAATAGTAAAATTAGAAATATCAATAAAAACAGAAAAATATGCGAATTCTGGAATACAGAAAATTATGCTTATTCCTTAATAGGAACAGGGCTAAGCGAGGAAGATTTTTTAAAAATGCTAAAATCTTTTAAAAATTTTTAAATTTTTTTAAAAGAATTACGTTTTTTTGACTTTTTTACAGCTCTATATATATATTTTAAAAGAAAGGAGCTTTTCACTATGAAAAAGTCAAAAATCATCTCTTATGTAATGGCATTATTGATTTGCATAATGTCATTCACCTCACCCATAGTTGCTGCTGAAGCTAGAAATACTAACACCACTCAAACGGTAACCAATTTCTACATATCTGATACGGGAGTGTCTATAGTGTATGTTGATTATATGGGTATTGAGGGAATGGTAACAAGTGCAACAATAACACTTTCCATAAAAAAGAGAGTTGCATTGTTTTTTTGGAGCGAGGTGGCATCGCATACTTTCAATTCAACAGATACAGACTTTAAGGCAACTTACCAACATACGCTCGACTCTAAAGGCACTTACAAATGCAATGTTGAATATGCTATTTCCGGTGTTACAGGCGTAACAGACATAATTCCATTCGAAGATACCGCAACATATTAAAAACGGCAAAAAAGACCACCTAACGGTGGCCTTTTTTGCGTTTATGATCATTTTTTCGAAAGTTCACAATTTATTAACAAATCAGAAGTGCGCTTTCTGTGAGTTTTCTCCCCTTACTTCTACAATACGCTGGAAGGAGGTGAGAAATATGTATATAAACCAAAATTTTGGTCGAATCGTGCGCGACAGCAGAGAACACAAGGGGCTTACGCTTGAAACCGCATCGGAACTGTGCGGCATAAGTGACAAAACTCTTGAAAATATCGAACTCGGCGATTCCAACCCTAAATTATCTACTGTTATGAAGATAGCAGCTGTTTTGGATATAGATATCGGGATACTGAAGCATTGCAGTTTTACGGAAAAAGAAGAATTTATCATCGGCTGAATTTAGACATTACAAGAAAGGAACTTAAAGATGAATTACAACTACATAGTTATCGGAACCATCTGTTTTTATGAATCAAGCGCGCCCATCAGATACGGCATCGCCGCCGTCGAAGAGCAAGGCGCTTTTCCCGCGATATTGGACGCTGCTTTTGACTTAACGTCCGATTTTGCAAAAGCGAAACACTTGGCTGACTTGTGCAACGAACAAAAGCTCTCTGCCTCGCACTTGCGCGATGTAGCAGAAGATTTTGTGCTGAGCGAGTGAAATAAAAATAGCGGGCGAATTTTCATTCGTCCGCTATTTTTACTATTATCCCGAACACGCCCGTAACAAAAAACAGCGCCGTGTTCGAGTTTAACGAAAATGGTCGGGATGACAGGAGTCGAACCTGCTTGAACCAGTTCCCAAAACTGGCGGGTGACCGTTACCCTACATCCCGAATTACTAAAACATTATAACCTATTTATTCCGATTTGTCAATGAAAGCTCCCGATTTTTTATCGAGAGCTTTCAAAATTTTTAAAAATCAGTTAACATAACCACGAAGTTTTGCAGCTTCAACGATTCTGGAAACAGCAACCATATAAGCGCCTACGCGAAGAGACGCATTGTTTGCTTTTGCAGTATCCCAAACAGCCGCGAAAGCTTCCGCAATCTGGCGTTCGAGTTTTGCGTTAACTTCTTCTTCGCTCCAGAAATAGCTCTGAAGGTCCTGAACCCATTCAAAATAGGAAACGATAACACCGCCGGAGTTAGCAAGGATATCGGGAACAACGTAAATGCCCTTTTCATCAAGAACAGCATCTGCTGCATGGTTGATAGGACCGTTTGCACCTTCTACGATGATCTTTGCGTTGAGTGTGTGAACATTCTTTTCTGTGATAGCGTTTTCAAGAGCCGCAGGAACGAGAATATCAACATCGAGAGCGAGGAGCTCGTCATTTGTGATGTGCTTAACGCCTTCTGCGTTATAATCGTTGAGTTTTGCCTGATAACCTGTGGACAAGATCTCATCGATGTTAAGACCGTTCTCGCAGTAAAGAGCGCCGAAAGCATAGGAAATACCAACAACTTTGCAGCCTTCCTGGTAAAGAAGCTGCGCCGCAACGCTGCCTACGTTGCCAAAGCCCTGAACGGCAACAGTTGCGCCCTTCAAAGATTTGCCCATACGCTTGTAGATCTCACGTGTGTTAAAGAGGATACCTCTGCCCGTTGCAGCAGGTCTGCCGAGAGAGCCGCCGAGAGCAAGGGGTTTACCTGTAACAACAGCAGGTGTAAATTCGCCTACGAGCTTGCTGTATTCATCCACGATCCAACCCATGATCTGTGCGTTTGTGTTTACGTCGGGCGCGGGAATGTCTTTTTTAGGTCCGATAACGGGAGTGATAAGGTCAGTATAAGCGCGTGTAAGTCTTTCAAGCTCGCCTTTGGAAAGGTTTGCAGGGTCAACCGTAACGCCGCCCTTACCGCCGCCGTAAGGAATGTTTGCAACAGCGCATTTGAAGCTCATCCAAGCTGCAAGAGATTTTACTTCGTCTTCATCTGTATCGGGATGGAAACGGATACCGCCCTTGCAGGGGCCTCTCATACTGGAGTGCTGGATACGGTAGCCTTCGAACATTTCGATGCGGCCGTCATCCATTTTTACGGGGAATGTACCCTTTACTTCGCGTTCGGGATTGCGCAAAAATGCGTATTCTTCTTCACGAAGACCGAGTTTTGCCGCAGCACCATCAAGAACTGCGAGCATATTAGCATATGTATTGCCTGCCATATAGAATCACCTCTGTGAATAAAAATTACTTTGTTTGTGTCACACGGATCTTCATCTCTTCCCCGTTGTCTTCAAGAAATTCGATCTTGAGGTTGTACGTATCGGGGGAAACACCTTCCGGGAAGGAATTGAGCGATCTTGTGTGTGTTGCAGCAGAAATATATTCATTGGAATTGAATACATCGCCGCCGCGGAAAAAGGGGTCTTCGGGATAACCGAGAACAAATTTTCCGTCGTTTTTAAGAAGTCCGTTTTCGTCAAATCCGTTTTTGAAAAGAGCGACTATACCTGGGTCGTGCCGTGCCGCATCGTCTTCTTCTTCCGTATCGGGATTGAAGAAGCCGGAACCGTTCGTGCGCTTGATAACGGAATATCTGTCGAAAATATCTTCGTCGATGTGCCAGATTATAATACCGCCCTGTTCGTAGTTTTCACAAACGTCGGAGGGTTCGCCGTTTTCGTCAACGGTGCATCTTCTTCTGTAAAGGCCTTTGGAAAAGCCTTCCATCTGACGATTTTCCAAGAGGAAATATTCTTTAGGGTCGGGAGTATTGATCTTCAGAATATTGGCATCCACTCCGGAAAGAGACCTTACCGTATATTCACCGTTTTCGTTTACCTCTTCGGGAACTGCAAAGCCGGAACGAATTTTCTGGAACGGATCAAGATGCTGAGGAACAGAACCTTTAAGAACGTCGTTTTCCGCATTTGCATTGCCGTAGTTACCGTGTCCCATAAGGGAGAACATATAAGGAAGAGGCCAACCTACCACTTCTTTATCATAGTCATAGACATCGTGGAAACCGATGGAGTGACCAAGCTCGTGTGCGATAGTACCGATTGGGTGAGGAATAAATTCGCCGCCCATTTGACGGTATTCGCCAACGAGAGTATAGCAACCGATTCCCTTTGCACAAAGTTTAACACCGTCGAGTTCGGGAGCTATAGCGCCCTTTATACCGTCTTGATTTTCATCTTCGGGCAAAGAGCCGCAGTTTGCAAAGACACCCCAACGAAGCTTGTCTGTGAAATCCTTGCCGCCGGAAATATCATACCCTGCGTGAATAAGAAGAACGTTGAATTCATCACTGGAAAGATATCCGCCTTCGTCATTATCATAATATGCGAAATCTATATAAGGGTCCGCTTTTTTGAGTGCTTCTGCGATGCAGTAGAACGCAACGCCGTGATTTTTTCCGGGCATTTCCCGGTTCATTCGGTCAGGATGAGGAATATCGAGAACAACCTCAAGTACGCCGGGAGTATCCGTACCGATAACCTTTGCGGGTTCAAAATAAAATTTGCCGCCGGACATCTCTTTGTAAAAATTCTTGAGCGTATAGCCTTCGTCACCGAAGCAAGCATTGTACCAATACTCTTTTCCGGTAGTGATCATCTGAATACCGTCTTCTTTCGTTTTTGCGCCTTCGGGTTTAAAAGAAAGGAGCAAAACGAGAAGAGGAACAGGCTTCATCTCCAGTTTTTTTGTTGTAACAGATGTACGTAAATTTGCCATTTAATTTATCCTTTCGAAAAATATATTTTACAATGGATATAAAACATATCTGCAATAAATTTTAAATTATTCTGCCCTAAATGTCAATTATTTGAGTAAAATTTTTTGAATTTCCGTGGAATTTTTTTGAGTTTTTGTGTATAAAAAGCATATTTATACCTTGAAATAACAAATTCGTTGATTTTTTATTCTTTATATTGTATCATATAATATATAGTTTATTTTTATCGGAGGAAAAACAATGGAAAGCACAAAAATAATAAGCTCCATTAAATCAAATATACAGCAATCCATCGTCGGCAACGATGACGTTATAGATCTTCTGCTTATCTCACTCTTCTCAGGCGGACACGTCCTTCTTGAAGACGTACCCGGTACGGGAAAAACGATGCTCGTAAAATCTCTTGCCGCTTCCGTAAATTGCAATTTTAAAAGAATACAATTCACGCCCGACCTTCTCCCCTCGGACATCACGGGCATAAACTTTTTCAATATGAAAAAATCGGATTTTGAATTTATAAAAGGTCCTGTTTTTTCAAATATCCTACTCGCGGATGAAATAAACCGTGCAACTCCGCGCACGCAATCGGGCCTTCTTGAATGTATGGAGGAAAAACAGGCGACGGTGGACGGCACGACTTATGCGCTCCCCGCGCCGTTTATGGTCGTTGCAACGCAAAACCCCGTGGAAAATATGGGAACCTTCCCACTTCCCGAAGCACAGCTTGATCGTTTCCTTATAAAAACGAGCCTTGGATATCCCGATATAGAGGAAAGCGTGGAAATACTCTCCCGCTTCGGCTGTGAGAGCAAAGTAAAAAGTGATGCTCCCGCCGCCTCCGCCGAGGATATTGCCGCTTGCGCAAAAGAGCTTGCGGATATATTCGTACACAAGAGCCTTCTCGGCTACATCTGCGCCGTTACGGAAGCAACGAGGTACGCACCCGGCGTAATACTCGGCGCAAGCCCCCGCGGCGCCATCGCCCTTTTAAAGGTTGCTAAGGGCTATGCCTTGCTTACAGGCAGAAAATACCTTTTGCCCGACGACGTAAAGAAAGCCGCCGCCCCCGTCCTTTGCCACAGGCTTATGCTCGGCAACGCAGAACAGCTTAAAAAGAACGCCGCCGAAAATATCGTTGCCGCCATACTTGAAAAAGTTCCCGTTCCCACGGAAAACACCTTCGACGGATTATCTTGACATTATGTTTGAAAAACTTCTTTATTTTCTTATAGACATATTAAAGCTTATTCCGATAGCGGTACTTTGCTATGGGCTTTACCGCCTTTTGCGCTTTTTGCGCGCCGCGGCGGTGGCTAAGCTTTCATATAAACGTTATTTTTCCGAAAAAGCCGCCTTTGTCGGCGCTACGCTTGATATGGTGGAGGAGATATATAATCCCACCCCATTCCCGCTGTTTTTCCTCGATATAGAGGAATATATCTACTATGGCCTTGGAATAGACGAGCTTACAGAAAGCGGCAAAGGGCTTCGCCTCTTTGTAAGCCGTGTGAATTTTCTCCTTCCGTTTATGCAGATAAAGCGCACGCACAAAATATCCTGCCTTCACCGCGGAGTTTACACGCTCGACACCGTTTCAATCCTCGCAAACGGAAATATGATACCGTTTGAAGCCTCCACCACGCTAACCGTTTATCCCGAACCCGCAAAAGTACCCGATGCACTTCCGCCTGCTTCCCTTTCTCTGGGCGAAACCGTGACAAACCACGCGCTCATATCCGACCCGTTTTCCGTTTCGGGCATACGCGATTACCGCTTCGGAGACACGATGCACGGGATAAACTATAAAGCAACAGCGCGTTCCGCTTATTCGCCGAACCCGATAAAGGTCAACAACTACGATTTTTCGCAGAATAGCAACTTTCTTGTCTGTCTCAATTTCCACACGATATGGAAATCGGGCATTGACAACGAGGATTACGAGGAGCTTATGGAACAAGGTCTTTCCATATGCGCGGGAATTGTGAACCTTGCCATCCGTTCGGGCGGACGCACGGGCTTTGCCGCAAACTGCAAACACGATGGCAAAGAAAAATTCCTTGTTTATAAAATGAACAGCGGTATGCATCATTACCTCGATATCCTGTACGGTATGGCACAGGTGCAGCCCATAGACGGTATGTCCTTTGCCGCTATGATAGACCATTGCATCGCGCTCAACACGCATAACACGCAGTTTATCATTATCACAACGTATATGGACAGCCTTATAAGCCAAAAGCTTACCGCGCTTACCCGCTTCAACAACACCGTTAAAATAATTATGATAGGAGAAAGACGCGATGAAGAAAATTGAAAAGCTCACCTGCATTTTCTCCTTTGCTCTCGCGGCGGTGAGTGCTGTGATGTACGCCGTATTTTTTGAAAAAAACATCCTGCGTACAATGTTTATGATATTATTTATAGCCTCTTCACTCGTTTTCCTGCTCGTGCTTTTTATCGTTGCAAAGCGAGAAAAGACAGTAAAACGAATCTTATCTCCGCTTTTGCAGAAAATCCGCACCATTTACCAAAAGGCGGCAAGTAAGCTGAAAAGCTTTCTCCCTCAAAAGCGCAACGACAAAAAAAGCTACGTTTTGGGCAAGGATGAAATACAGCTGAAATTCGCGTTTCTCTCGCGCGAAAATGGCGAAAACCGCAAAAAAGCAAAACCCAAACTTCCCAAATATGAAACTCTTGAGACGGACAAGGAGCGCGTGCGCTATCTTTATACTGTGTTTCTTTCTCGCAAAGTGGAGCATGGCTACCGCGTTGACCCCACATTAACACCTGCGGAGCTGAGCGCAGATTTTTCGGGTAACGATGTTGGGAAAACGCTTTTCGAAGCCTACCCCGAAGCACGATATGCTGCAGACGAAAACGATATTTCCAAGGAAACGCTTGAGTATTTGGAAAAAAATATTGAACACTAAGAAAGCACCCGATTTTCGGGTGCTTTTGGTTTAGCGATATTAAGTTCGCCATTCTCATATTTTGCATACGTTGTTCTGCCGATGTCGCATCCGCGTCTTTGAAGCTCGGCACAAAGTTTTTCTTGCGAAAAACCGTTGTTTTCTCGTAAAGTGCGTAAATTCCTACCTATAAACATATCTCTGCGAAGTTTTTGTTCCATAAAAACGCTCCTTATCTCTTTTTTGAACCAACGTCAACCGATCTTTTGCGTTTTTTATCTATCAATACAATGGATGTAACAATAACGGCAGGGATAATTAAATAAAAGACAAAAATATACGGAATCATCAATCCCATTTTTATACCTTCACCAAATTCAGAAGCAGCAGTTTTCCCCGAAAGATGAACATACAGATTAAACATACCCTTTTCCCATATAGGGGTAAAATCCGTAACCGATAGGATATTGCCCTCATTATCTAAATACGCAAATTTTGCAGTTTTATATTTTTCGGCAATATACATATAATCGTATTTCAGATTTACACCCGCAGACCGGTCGTCATCTTCTACCAACCCAACAAAATAAACATACGAAACAAAAGAAAAGTCTTCTTTTGTTATTTTCGATATTTTATTTAGATATTCAATGCTGTTTTGCAGGTCAAGGTCCGTTTGCGTATTCCAATACGCTCTTATGTAATATTTATAACCGTTATCATAAAAAGCTAATTCTTTTTGTAATTCTTCGGTAAGCCTTGATTTTTCCACATTAAAATCATAACTTGGTCGCATTTGAGAAACTGCATCCGAAACATGAAAAGTATAGCTCACAAAACCTTGTTCATTATATTTTGCGATTTCGCTTTCGGGAGAAATACTGAATTTTTCTCCGTTGTTTTCGTTAAATTCAACGTAACATTCGTTAGTTTCCGAAATCGGCAAAAGCATATCTATATAAGCTGTACCTGACGGAACATCATCCCTAGATACCCACACTTTAAAATAATAATTCGGTTCAATAGCAAAAACATTAAGTTCAAAAGCCATCATGATAAAAATAAATACTAAAACAATGCTTACTATCTTCTTTTTCATAACTTTCACCTCTCTGTTTGATTATATCATAAAATCCGCAGAAAAACAAGTTCTGCGGATTTCAAAAGAGTCCTTTTGAGAGGTCTTTTAAGCTTACTTTTTATTTTTTTACTTTCATCATTGCCCGCATAGCATTTAGAATAGCGATGACCATAACGCCGACGTCGCCGAAGACCGCCGTCCACATATTGCCAATGCCGAATGCGCTGAGTATAAGGATAGCGCCCTTTACCGCAATAGCAAAAACGATGTTTTGTTGCACGATGCACATAGTTTTTCTTGCGATTTTCACGGCAAGCGGTATTTTGGAAAGCTTATCGTCCATAAGCACGATATCCGCAGATTCTATCGCGGCATCACTGCCGAGGGCGCCCATTGCAATACTAACGTCCGCGCGCGCAAGCACGGGCGCATCGTTAATACCATCGCCCACAAAAGCGACCTTGGCACCCTTTTCAATAAGCTTTTCAACCTGCGCCACCTTATCCTGCGGCAAAAGCTTTGCGCGAACCTCGTCAATTTCCACGTCTTTTGCAACGGATATTGCAACGTCATTGGAGTCTCCCGTAAGCATAACCGTTTTCTTTATGCCAACATTTTTCATCTCTTTTATAGCCGTGCGGGAATCTTCTTTTATTTCGTCGTTTATTATTATCGAGCCGAGGAACTGCGCTCCGCACGAAACGTAAACAGCCGTGCCGATACGCTTCGTTTCTTCAAAGCTTGCCCCCGCATCTTTCATAAGCGCGGCATTTCCAAGGTAATATGTTTTACCATCCACGCAGGCTTCAATTCCCTTTCCCGCAATTTCTTTTACGTCAGAAACACGGCTTTTGTCTATCTCCTCGCCGAAAGAAGCAACGATGGATTCCCCCACGGGATGGTGGGAAAAACTTTCCGCGTGCGCGGCAATTTTCAAAAGTTCCTCTTTCATAACACCGTTCGTTTCAACTGCGCTTACGGAGAAACTGCCCTTTGTAACGGTTCCCGTTTTGTCCATAACAACGGTGTCAACACTTGCAAGTGCTTCAAGGTAATTTGCCCCCTTGATAAGCACGCCCTCCCGAGAAGCACCGCCAATGCCGCCGAAGAAAGAAAGCGGAACCGACACCACAAGCGCACACGGGCAGGATACAACAAGGAATATGAGCGCACGCTCTATCCACTTCTGCCATTCTCCGAAAATGAGCGATGGAACAACAGCAAGAAGTACCGCTCCGATTACAACGCAGGGCGTGTAATAGCGCGCAAACCGCGTTATAAAGTTTTCTACCCTCGCCTTTTTCTCCGTGGAGTTTTCCACAAGCTCAAGTATCTTGGAAACTGTGCTTTCCTCAAAAACGCTCTGCGTTTTTACGGTTATAACGCCGGAAAGGTTTATCGAGCCGCTTATAACTTTATCGCCGACACTCTTATCAAGCGGAATGCTCTCGCCCGTAAGCGCGGCGGTGTTTACCGACGTTGCGCCGCTTATTATTTCGCCGTCAAGGGGTATTTTTTCACCCGGACGGACGATTATAGTTTCGCCAAGCGCAACCTCCTCAGGCGAAACTACTACTTCTTCCCCCTCGCGCAAAACCGTTGCAAAATCCGGTCGAATCTCCATAAGCGAAGCGATAGAGCGTCTGCTCTTGCCGACGGCAATGCTTTGGAAAAGCTCGCCTACTTGATAGAAAAGCATCACGGCGCAGGCTTCCGTATATTCCCCTATGGCAAACGCGCCGAGCGTTGCAATAGTCATAAGGAATTTTTCATCAAATATCTGCCCGCGGAGTATATTTCTCAAAGCCGACCACAGGACGTCATATCCGATAACAAGGTAAGGAAAGGCAAACACCATCAGCTTAAATATACCGTCAAGAGGCATAAAGTTCGCCGCAATCAAAAGTGCGGCGGCACATATTATGCGCGCAAGAGTTTTTTTCTGCCGTCTGCTCATATGCTCCTCCTTAAAGAATAACTCTGCAATCGGGTTCTACCTTTTTAATGGCTTTCATCGCTTTTTTAAGCACATCGTCAAAAACGCCATCATCTGCTTCGAGCGTCATTTTCTGCAACAAAAAGTTTACGGAAACGGAGTTTACACCCTCTATTTTTGAAATTGCAAGCTCCATCTTTGCGGCGCAATGCGCGCAGTCAAGATCCTGAAGTTTAAATACTTTTTTCATTGTTCTATTACTCCTATTCTGTCGTCGTGTTCTTTTTCGATAAGATGTTCAAAGCCCTGCGCAACTATAGCGCGAACGTGATCGTCGGCAAGGAAATAGAAGATGGTCTTCCCCTCTCTTCGATTGCCGACAAGGTTTGCGTCCTTGAGCACCTTGAGCTGGTGAGAGATTGCCGATTGGGTCATACCCAAAAGCTCTGCTATAGCGCAAACGCACATTTCGCTTTCAAAAAGCGCAAATAAAATTTTCAGTCTTGTTGTGTCCCCAAAGATCTTGAAAAGATCGGAAAGGTCAAAAAGAAGTTCATCCGTCGGCAGGTCATGCCGTACTTTTCGTAGTATTTCTTCGTGATTATGCAACATATGCACCGCCATTCATATTTATTTACATTCACATGATAACACATTCATATGTGTTTGTCAAGAGCAAAAGAAAAAAAGCCTTGTTGCCACAATGTTATTAAGTTAACAAAAAGAAAAGGCTCTCCCTTCGGGAGAGCTCCCGCCGTAGGCGGGTGAGAGGGCGATATTCCTATGGTAACCGCCCTCTCCGTCACGCTTCTCGTGCCACCTCCCCCGGAGGGGGAGGGGTATGTTATAATACGAAGTGCAACACTTGTAAAAAAGATAGTAAAAACAATAGAATAATAAATTTGTATTTTTGAGAGAAAGGCGTAGCCTTGAACGAAAAAATACAAATTTGGGCAAAAGTATAGACTTCATGCT
>JAGATA010000024.1 GCA_017621475.1 Clostridia bacterium | reverse complement strand
ATCTTTAAGCCTCCCTTGTGTAAAGGGAGGTGGCACGGCTTGCCGTGACGGAAGGATTGTTTTATCGTTCTTTTACACGAGCACAATCCCTCAGTCAGCTTCGCTGACAGCTCCCTTTGCACAAAGGAGCCTCCGCTGCGGAGGGAACTGTGCAAAGCTAAAGCTTTTTGTAACCACCAGCACTGCTGGTGGTTTTCGTGAACAATCAAAAAACACAAAACCGCGGAAATCGATCTGCGGTTTTGTGTTTTTTAAACGATTTGTTTGTAATTTCAATATCCTCATTTCAGGTATGGTTTGCCGCGGTTCTGACAGTTGTACGCAAAAACGTTCGGTTTGTCTATAACTTCTCTTGCAAATATCAACAACGCGATAAACGATGGCGAGGGAACAAAATGATAGACCGTTTGAATTTCATCGTCCATTTCAATCTGTGTTGAATAAAGCAATCCGTACTTCAAAAGGAGTTTCAATATTTCATTCGATTTTTCAAGGGTTATTCCCATATTTTTGACAAGCAACATAGGAGTAAATGCCTTTTTGCTCTCTCGTTTGTATAGCATAACGCAAGCATTAAAAACGTCCGTATCAGAGAAATCATTAAAAAATTTCGGATAGTCTATACCGTTAAAATACGCATCCTCCGTATCCTTGGTTTCCGGTACTATCAAAAAGTATTGCAAACGGTTTGCAATGCCCATCCGTGTGAAGCCGTAATCTGTCATAATGGAGGAATAATGCTGTTCGTTTTTTGCAATTTCTTTTTCATAGTCTTCAATACTGTTTCTTTCAATCAAACATACATCATCCATAAGTGCTCGTTCCATATCCCAACAGTAGTTAAACACTTGTTTAAATCGTTCTTCGTACGGGGTGCCGTTCACTTTTTCTATCAAGGATGACTGCATATCACGGTAATCGGTAATGTTTCTGCCAAACAGAAAATCTATTGAAACGGAAAAGAAATCCGCAATTTTAGGAAGAAGCTCCGTATCGGGAACGCCGCCGTTTTCCCACTTAGAAACAGCTTGTGTACTTACTCCGACATAATTTGCAAGTTCTTCTTGTTTTATTCCTTTTTCTTTACGCATAGCCGCGATCTGTGTTCCTATAATTTCAATACTCATAAGTTTTCTCCTTTGAAATATTTTAAAGCCACTTTCTTTGTATATAGTATATCACAAACGGCAATTGATTTCAATGGAGGCGAAATTGGCAGAATCAAACGAGAGTTGATATTCGAATATAAAAAACAAGACCGAGCTCTCGGTCTTGTTTTTTGCGTTAATATATTATTCCAAGCTTGTTTGACACGTCGGCGCGCACCGAAAGGGTTTTACTCTGCCCGTAATCGCAAATATAAACGGAAATACCGCCCTTTTCCGCTTTTATCGTGACGTACTCTTTTATTGTACCGTCAGTGCCGTATTGTTCGCTTTCTTTTACCTTAAAACCCATATCGGAAAGTGCCGCGGAAAATTCATCAAGCGAGTTTTCAAGCGTCAAGCCAAGCACGCGCACGTCCATATCCGTGCAATATATCGCGGTAACAAACTTTCCTCCATCGGAGCAGTCGGGCCACGCGGTAACTTCATAGGAAACGTATTCGCCCTCCTCGATGATATATCCGTTCTCATCCTTTGCAAGCTCATAGTCCTTACCATAATATTTCGTAACACCAAAGCCGTAAACCGCACCATATCCGCCGAAATCATGCTCTTCCACGTTTTCAAGTAGCTCAAACTCGAAGTCCGAGGCGGCGTTTATTCTTTTCGCCGCGCTCTTATCCTGCGCTGCACAGGAGGAAAGCAAAAGTAAAACAGCCAGCGCGGCACAAGCAAAAGAAATTATCTTTTTCATATCATTCACCAAGGTCTGTCACGATTCCCATAAACACGGGAAGGTTCGTTTCTTCTTCAACGATAAAATATACGAAAGGTCTGTCGAGCTTTACCTCGTATCTTTTAATATTGGTAATAGTCGTGGCAGAGGTTGTGTTTGTTCCTATCACCGTCACGGCGGCGGCTTTTGTGCCCTTTTCGTCAAGCTCGATAAAGGTGTTCTGCTTCACAAAATCAACGTATATGTTGCCCTTGGGGCTTGAGCCCAAGCCGAAAAATTCCGCATTTCCCTCGAATGCGCGCTCCATACCCATAGATTTGAGAGCACTGTTAAGATACGCCTCATACTCTCCCTTGAATTTTGGCATCGTAACGGAAACGCGAACGTCATCGCGCGAGTTTTGAGAAAGCAGGCTGGAAAGCTCCTGTGCTTCAAGGCTTTCAAGGTATGCGTAAACGTCGCCATCGTTCGGAAGGAGGGCTGTAAAGCTGTATTTCCCGCCCGAATAATACTTTTTAAAGCCCACGGCGTTCTCGCCCTCAAGGTATGTGCTCTCCGTAGAGGACATCATAGAAACCTTTTGCTTTTCCCCGTCCTCCGTTGTAAAATATCCATCCTTCACAAGGTCGGGGTTAAAAGGGTTCTGCCAATCTGCTTCGAAAACGGTCGCATTCGCAAGGAGAAGCACCGCTTCCTTGAGCATATCTTCGTTCACGACTTCTTTTATCATACCGCGCGTTTTTTCGTCCGCCCAAGCGTTTACCTTCTTTGCAGTGCTCGCGTCAAACGCTTCGCTGAACACATCAGCACCGTAATAATTTGAATTTTTTTGCAAGAAATCTTTGTTTACGGAGAGAGAGCCGTCAGAGCGAAGCCAGATGGAGTTATAAAGCTCCGTAAAATCCGTTTTTGAAAGAGTTTCTGCATAGGAATAAAGATATTCGTTAAGCTCGCCAATGGAAATGCCGCCAAGGGCTTCTTCCATCTGAGAGAGGGTTTCGCCCTCTGCCCCGTTTGCAAGCATTGCAAGCGCATACATCGCGGATACGGGAGAAAGCAGGATATTATCGTCGCGCCCATCCTTTGCCACTCCCTCAAAAAGCTCCAGCGCAAAATCTATCTGCGCCGTTTTAAATTTATCGTCTCCGTCCTTGCCATCTACCTTTTCGGGCGTGATCTCGTCCATAAGATTTCCCGCGCTCGCACTTCCGCAGGAAACAGTCAAAAGAAGCAGCGCAAGAACAAGCGCTATGCTTAAAACAGATGTAAGTATTTTTTTCATATTACCACTTCCTTAATTTTTAATTTCATCCGCAAATACCGTGCTGCTCATAACGCAGGAAACGCGCAAAACCTTGCAGGTTGCCGTTTCGTAATCCTCGGCTTTTGCACCTTCGGGAAGGACCTCTATGCGCGTTACTTTAACGGGCTGACAGGGGTAAGTTTCCAGATCTATTCCGCTATAGTGCATAGCGATAAGCTCTCCGCGCACAAGCTCCTCTGCGGAAATTTCCTTGCCGCCGCGTGTAATGCCAACACCGTTTTCGATGGAGATAATATAATCGCCGTGGAAAAGGTTATCGCAGCCGCAAGCGTATGTACCGTTCACGGGCTCGGGGATTTCAAAAGCCGCGTTCGGGTCGGTCGTCATACTAACCGTTGCATAGGTAGCCGCCGTTGCGTCCGCCGTTTTGGTAGAACCCGTGTTTGGAGGCATATATTCCGAAAGCTTCGGGTCGATAGTATTTGAAGTGTTCTCCGTGGGTTCGGGCGGCACGTTTTTTACCCCGCACGCGCAAAGCGTGAGCGTAAAAGCCGCCAATATAAGTGCAAAAATCTTCTTTTTCATAATAACACCTCCGTTATGTCAAAAAATCGGTAAGTATTTTAAACTGCCCTTGCGTAATGGGGAATTCATCATTGCCGCATACGATGCAGTCTTTATACAGGAAATACGTTCTCGGCTCTCCGAATTCATAATGCAGGGTTATGGAATAATACGAAGCGCTGCTTGTTGCTTGCGTTGTGGTAGTGGCAGATGTTATTATACCTGCCGTTGACTTCTCCGCGATCTCCACTTCTTCTTTTCTTGTCAGAAACGAGAAAAGCTCTGTAAAATCCTGCACTTTTTCTTCTTTCAAAAGGCTCGGTTCACCTGTGAAAGTTCCCTCATTCACTCGAATGTAAGCAACACTTTTCACGTTCACGCGGCTCTCCTCGCTTCCCTCTTCCGTGGCGCTGTAATATGGGTCAAAATTCGGGTCTTCTGAGCTTGCCGGCATCATCGCAGGCAGTATCATTATCATAAATGCCGTAAAGCACGCAATCGGCGCGGATGCTACCGCGGCTATGCGGATACGCCTGTTTCTCTTTTTATAATATTCATCTCGTCGGCGGAAAACCTCCGCCTTAAATTCTTCGTTTGTTTTTCTCATAATAAAAGCTCACCTTCCTTTCCGATAACGGAACGCAGCTTCTCCTTCGAACGATATAAAAGATTGTCTATCTGCTTTTTACTCTTTTTCATAATGCGCCCACATTCCTCATACGAAAGCCCTTCAAAATATACGAGAGTCAAAGCTTCCCGCATTTCTTCGGGAAGCTTTAAAAGACCTTCGTGCACAACTTTCTTTCTCTCGTCCGTGATCACGTCATCTTCGGGAGAGGGAGAGGAAAGCTCGTCTTCCGCGTTCGTTATATCCACGGTCGCGATCTTCTTGTTCCGTTTGAGAAAATCGAGCGCACGGCTTCTGCCAAGCATGAAAAGATACGTTTTCAAGGTCGTTTTGAAAGTATACCTGTTCTTATGTACGAGAATATATGTAAAAACATCGATAGCAATATCCTCTGCCGCAGAAAAATTTTTCACATATCCGTCGATAAAACGGGTAAGCGTGTCGCGGTAGAGCATCATTATATCATCAAAAGCGCTTTCGTCACCATCAAGAAAACGGCGGTAGCTACTTTCACCGTTGTTCATAGGGCTCCTCCTTACTGCTTCTGCTTATTATACGATTGAAAATGAAAAAATCCTTGTACTTTTCTAAAAATATTTTATCATTTTTTATATCTGTTTTCAATAAAACTTTATTTTATATAATAAATACTGTCGGTTACAAATATTTGTCAAAAAAATAATTGCCATTTCTCATTCGGTATGATAAAATAATAATTAAGATATAATTTACAGAGGTAATAAAAATGAAAATTTGTGTTTTTGGCGCTTCCAGCGATAATATAGATAAAATATACTTTGAAAAAGTAACGGAGCTTGGAAAAAAGCTTGCCGCACGCTCCCACACGCTAATCTTCGGCGCAGGTGCGCACGGTCTTATGGGCGCGGTCGCACGCGGTGCGAAAAGCGAGGGCGGCAACGTGATAGGTATAGTTCCCTCATTTTTCGACGAAGGCGATATAATTTTTAAAGATTGCACAGAACTTATTTTCACGCAAACTATGGCGGAGCGCAAAAAGATGATGGAAGATACCGCAGATGCTTTTATAATGGTTCCGGGAGGTGCGGGCACTTACGAAGAATTTTTCGAAGTCCTCACCCTCAAACAGCTTGATAAGCACAGAAAGCCCATAGCCGTTTTCAATGTAAACGGCTATTACGATAAGTTTGAAGAGCTTATGTCTCACACCGTAAGCGCAGGATTTATGACAGAAAACGCAAAAAACGTTTACAAGACGTTTTCTTCCGCAGACGAGCTTCTTTCCTATATAGAAACCGACAAAGCGGATTACTTAGATGTAAACAAATACTCCGTAAAATAAAAAGGAGCAAAAATGGACATTGCAATAGATACTGCTTTAATTGACAAAGAAAAAAAAGAAAAATGGAACAGTCGGCTTTTGACACTTTATATGCTTTTCTGGTCTGTTGCTTTTCTTATCGCAACGCCAATTGCAGGTGTTATGAGCGGAGAAATGGGTTGGATCTTTCATAATTTTTATCTTATCCTCATTTCCCCGTCAAAGCTTGTAACGGACTATTTCAATATCGGAGGTCTTGGAAGCACGCTTCTCAACGCCGCGCTCTGCGGCCTTGCCTGCAACCTTGTGATGGTCGTTTCACACACAAAACCAACGGCAACGACCCTCGCGGGATATTTTCTTATTACAGCACATTGTTTTTACGGACTCAACTTTTTAAATATGTGGCCTCCGTTTTGCGGAGTTTACGTTTACTGCAAGGTGCGCAAGCTCAAATTTTCCGAAAATGTGCATATAGCAATGTTTGCAACGGCGCTAGCCCCGTTTATAAGTGACTTTTTGTTCCGCTATACCATTGGGGATGATTTCGTTTTCGGGGAGGTACAGATTACCGTGCTCGGTGTGATACTCGCACTTCTTTTCGGTCTTGCAACGGGATTTATAGTTCCTGCACTGCTTCCCGGAACGACGAAAATGCACCGCGCCTTCAACCTTTATAAAGCAGGTCTTGCCATCGGTATTCTCGGTATATTCGTGTATGCGTTTATGTATAAGACGCTCGGCATTGAGGCACCGGATGCGCTTTCGCGAGATAATCCGATATACCTTAAAAACGGTTCGTCCTACGGCGATTTTATGACGGTGTTTTTCGCCATTGTCTTTATACTTTCCATTGTTATCGGATTTTTGCTTAACGGATTTACCTTCCGCGGCTATGAAAAACTTTGGAAAAGTACGGGACATAATGCAGATTTTGTGAAATCCTTCGGCACTCCGCTTTGCTTTGTAAATATCGGAATATACGGCATTTGCATACTTCTGTACCTCAATTTCATTTTCATATCACCGATAGGCGTCGGTTATACCGGCCCTACGGCCGGCGTCACCATCGCCGCAATAACGTTTGCTGCATCGGGTCAAACTCCAAGAAACGTTTGGCCCATCGTATTCGGCTATTCCATACTCAACGCCATGACGTACTCTATCTGCGCTTTTGCAGGTCTTACAATGGGGTGGTCGCTTGCAAGCCAAGGGTACATCAACGGGCTTGCCTTTGCAACGGGTCTTTGCCCTTTTGCAGGCAAATACGGTTGGAGAGTCGGAACAATAGCCGGAATTGTAAACGCTATCATTTGTACATCCACCTCTGCGCTTCACGGCGGTTTTGTCCTCTATAACGGCGGTCTTACCGCAGGTCTTACCGCGCTCATTCTCATTCCTATCCTCGATTTTTATGAAATAAAAGAAAAATTCACGGACGAAGAGATCGAATAAGCAAAAAATCCAACGGAATCAGCCTCGGGTGCTAAAGGACAGAAAAAAAGCCGATCTGGATTGATTTCCGTATCGGCTTTTTCTATTTCATTACCACCTCTGGTGGTGAGTAAGTGCGCACTTGCAGAAAAAACAAACATTCCCTTGTGAAAGGTAGATGGCGCGGTAACGCTATACCTGCAAACGAGGGCTATATAGTTTTGATATGTCTTACTACTTGTGTTTTTGCAATAAAATCTCCTAACCGTTTGCCTTTATTAACTAAAACAACAATCCCTTCTATTTGCGCAATTAAATATGTGATATTTCTTAAAATCAAACTACCGAAAGATGCTTTTTCTCCCGTTTCGGAATTTTGAATCTTCAATCTGCATATCAGCTTGCCCAGACTCCGTCTTCCAAATAGGCAATCCTTAAACAGACAATAGAGGAAAAACCATAATAGTCCCAAAAGGAAACCGACAGAAGTAAACATTTTTATACTTGGATAGATAAAAAATTCAGGATTACTTCCGGGACCGAAGAACATCAGCACCATAGCAACACCGAACATAATATTCCAGTCTATCACAAATGCCAAGAATCTGCGAATGAGAAGTTTAATGTCCACGTTATTGCCCGCCTTTCATTTTATCAAGGTTATTATACAACAATTCCGTAAATATGTCAACCGTTCCGTGCACAATAAAACTGTCCTTTAGAACACAACGCCTCAGCCGTTGGATTTTTCTATGTTTTTCAAATATTCGTCCGCTTCTTTGCGGCTCTTAAAAATAACTACATTCTTTCCCTGTTTATATTTTTCGAGAAGCTCATAGATCTTAGGAAGCGTGTTGTTCGGAAAATCCTCTATCCATTTTTTAAACTCGGGATCAAGCTCTTCTTCGACCCACGGCATCTCCTCCCGTTTCTTTCCGACACGCGCCAGCGCCCCATCAAGACAGACCTCAAGCGGAAAATCGAGCAAAAATACCGTGTCGCATTCGCGCAAACGCACCTCAAGCGTGCGCTGATAGTTACCGTCGATTATATATTTATCTTTTGCAAGTATTTCTGAAAGCTTTTTGTCAAACTCCTCTCGCGGGATGGTCGTTCTATCGGGTCTGTGATATATCATATCAAGATAAAAAAGCGGAAGATGCAAAACATCGCGCAGCTTTCGCGAAAAAGTGCTCTTTCCCACACCGGGCGAGCCGATTACAATAATTTTCTGCATAGCTAATCCTCCTGTTTTTTATTTTAACATAATTTTTTGCCGTTTTCAATAGGCAGTATAAAATACCGCACCAACGCATATAAATAAAGAAAAACAGAAACAAAGGAACCTCGCTATGCAAAACAAAACCAAAAACAACATAAAGTTGTTTGCCATCTCTATCGCAATTCCCGTCATTGTCGGCTTGCTTTCCGCTTTTATCACGATGGATAATATGGGGATATACAATGAGGTGCAAACGCCGCCGCTTTCCCCGCCATCCATACTCTTCCCCATAGTTTGGACGATATTATACGTTTTAATGGGAATAAGCTGTGCTATCGTATGTAAGAACAGGGAAAAAGACCGCAAAAATGCGGATACCGGCATTGCCGCATACGCAGCAAGCCTTGCATTCAATTTCGTTTGGAGCATACTTTTCTTTAATATGCGCCTGTTTTTGTTCTCTTTTATATGGCTTTGCGTGCTTCTTTTGCTGATAATACTCACAATAATATATTACAGAAGGATCTCTCCTTTAGCCGCATATCTGCAAATACCATATGCCGTTTGGGTCGCTTTCGCAGGTTACCTTAATATAGGAATATGGTTTTTAAACAGATGATCATAGGAACAAAGCGTTTTATGATGCAGAAAAGCCAATCGATCTGCCGATCGATTGGCTTTTTGTATTAAATCACAAGCAAAGACGTACTGTCTTGATCTCGAAAGCGCGGAAGGAAAGATCCACCATGCCGTTTTCACAGCAGAGCTCTTCCTGTACGTTTTCAAGCATATCGCAAACGTAAGCCTTGCATTCTTTTGCAAACGCCGCGTGAAGCTTTGCACAAACTGCCGCTTTTTTGGATTCGTAAAGACGAACGATAATATCGCCGCTTCCGTCCTCTGCCATCTTAACAGTATCGATGATGATATTTTCGTTATCAACGGAAAGGTAGCTTGCATCAAGCTTGCCGCCCGCGACAACAGAAGGCTTGATATTTACTTCATAAGCCTGTTTTACCACGTCGGAAGAAGCAAAATCGCCTTCCCAAGCAGTAAATGCGTATGTGAAGTTATGAACACGGTTGTCCGTGCGAAGGTCGGGGCAAGCGCCGGAACGAAGGAGTGTAAGCTCCATACTGTTTTCGTTTACGGAAATACCGTATTTGCAATCGTTCATTACCGCCGCACCGTGAGAGCCATCGCGAAGCGCGGAGTAACGGTGGTTGCAAACCTCAAATCTTTCTTTATCATAAAGTCTGGAACGGTGCGTGGGGCGTTCCACGTAACCGAACTGCATTTCGTTTATAGCGTTTTCCGCATAAACGTCCACGGGGAAACCAACCTTGAGAAGTCTGTGGAGCTCTTTCCAATCAATTTCCGTTTCAAATTCGAGTCTTCTTGAATCCTTTGCAAGGCGGATATATTGTGTATAAGTGGAATTAAGGAGCTTACCCGTTACTTTGAGTACACCCTCAATTCCCTGCTCCATAAGCTCAACGCTTATATCGTA
Organism: Clostridia bacterium; assembly: GCA_017621475.1. Classification (GTDB taxonomy): domain Bacteria; phylum Bacillota; class Clostridia; order Oscillospirales; family CAG-272; genus UMGS731. Next base: position 4,474 of record JAGATA010000024.1, on the reverse strand, counting down.
TGCGCCGTCAATCTCCTGATATACGTAGTTGGAGTCGATGTCCCAGCAGTCCCATCTTCTCGGAACGTCCTTGAAGAGGCGGAAGCGGTTCATTTTTCCCGCCGCAAACTCTCTGCCGCTTTCTTTGAGGATAAAGGAAGTTACTTCGCCGCGGTCGTTTACGCAAGCTTTAACAAGCGCGTTTTCCATAACGTAGCCTGCGTCCGTCTTTGTAACCGCAACGCCGTCATCGGCTGCTTTTGCTTCGCTTGCAGGCACAAGGGATACTGCACCGCAAGCAGGAAGCGTTACAAGAGCTTTGCCGTTTTCAACGGGAATATAAGAGCCGTCTGCTGTAAGTGCGCCGTTTTCAAATCCTTCGGGAAGGGATACAAGCGCTTTTCTTTCAAAGCCGAGGGAGTTGAACACGGTAACTGCCGCAGCATCCGCGCATCCTTCCAAAAGCTTGTTCTGAGCCGTTTTGAGAAGCTCGCCCGCTTCGCTTATAACTTTATTATGGAGCTTTTCCGCTTCCACATATACTCTTGCGATGGAAGAACCGGGGAGAATATCGTGGAACTGGTTAAGAAGCACGTCTTTCCAAAGCGCTTCCGCTTTTTCCGCGGGATATTCGCCGCCGCAAAGGGCTGCGGGAACCGCCCAGAATTCAAGCTCGCGGAGTGCTTCTTCGCTCTTTCTGTTGCCCTTCTTAACGGATGCCTGAACGGTATATGTGCCTCTGTGTGCGGTGAAGTAGAGTTCGCCAACGTAAGTATTCTTGGGCGTACCCTTCTGCTCCTGCATATCCTCGAAGAATTCCACGGGATCTGCAATTTTTATCTTAACGCCGCCCTCAAGGTCCTTCTGGCGAAGAGCATATTCAATGTGATCTCTTGTGGGGCCGCCGCCGCCGTCGCCATAGCCGAACGGGTAAAGGAACGCATCAAGGTCTCTTGCCTGGCTTCTGTTTTTCCAAACCTCGTTAGCTTCGGTAGGATGAGTGAAATATTCATATCTTGTGGGAAGGAAGGACGTTATCTTGGAACCGTCCATACCCTGCCAATTAAAGTAGTGGTAGGGGAACGGCTCGCCCTTGTTATAGGACCAGAAGATCTTCTGCGTTACAAGGTATTTAACGCCGCAACTGTTGAGTATCTGCGGAAGTGCCGCAGTATAGCCGAACGTGTCGGGAAGCCAAAGGAGCTCGCTGTCAACGCCGAAAACTTCTTTGTAATAGCGTTTGCCGTATATAAGCTGGCGAATAAGAGCTTCGCCGCCCGCCATATTTGTATCGGGCTCTACCCACATTGCGCCGTCCGCTATCCAACGACCCTCTTTTGCGGCTTTTTTAATGCGCTCAAAGAGTTCGGGATAATGCTCGCGCACCATTTCGTAGCATGCAGGCTGGCTTGCAATGAATTTATAATCGGGGTATTCTTCCAAAAGGCGAAGCTGTGCAGCAAACGTGCGCGCAGTTTTGCGGTAGGTTTCCGCAAGGGGCCAGCACCAAGCAAGATCAAGATGTGCATTGCCTATTGCATAGAACACGGGCGCGGAAGAACCGTTTACCGCTTCCATTACGGGGCGGAGTGCTTCGCGTGCCGCCGCATAAGAAGCGTTCCTTGTTTCCCTATCCTGCTCGAAGTCAACGATAAGCGTAAACTGCTCCAACGCATCGCATATTTTGGACGCGCGAAGAGATGTGTCATCAAGCACACCGAGAAGTCTGTATATCGTGTCGACGTCCATATAAAGCTGATAAGCTTCTTCGTTCCAGATACCGTAGGTGCATTTGCCGAGCGTTCTGCGCGCACCATCCTTAAGTGGATCTGCAAACTGATCCTTGTCGGGAAGCACGGGGCCTGTATAACAGCCGTATCCCGCCGTAGCATAGTAATGACCGGCATAAGTTTCCATCAAAATATCGTATTTCTCTCCCGCTTTTGCTTCGCGCGTGAGGTAGTTATCGACCATAAAGTGGTGGTCTTCAAGTATCCAGTCTGCACGGTAAGTACCGAAAGCCTGTCCGTTTACAAAAAGGGTGGATTCGCCGCCGGGAGCAAGGTTCATAACTATTCTCTTGCCGTCCACACCTTCGGGAACGGTAACGCTGCCGCGGAACCAGCAATATTCCCATATGTCGCCCCAAGTATATCCGGGGGCAACGGGTTCAAAATCACCCTCCATTGCCTGTTCGGGTGTAAGATATTCTTTCGTTTTGCGAGCAGACCAAGAAATTTCGCCGATAGGCTGATACAATTCCTGTTTGAGCACCGCCATCCAGTTCTCTATGCGGACTTTCCACTCTGAATGCATAATATCCATTTTTTAGTTTCCTCCTTTGGTTTTATAAAACCATAAAAGATTTTCAAGCATACTTTATTTCACTGTAATATGCTTCATCATATATTTAATTATATTTTAGAACGAACAAATTGTCAATGTGATTTCAGCGGATAAAAAGAGTAAGCGCGCAATTTTCTTCATTATTGTATTACATCGCTGATTTTAGGCAGAGCCGCAATTTTTTATGCACTCAAAATCGGCAGATACAGGATGTTTATTCCCGATCTGCCGAAAGCAATATATTCAAATATCATTCCCTACTTATAGAAAACAAAATATATTACCGCAAGGAAACGTGCAAAAGCTTTTCGTTAATGATCTTTCCGTAATCCCGTAATTTTATCCGGAATGCTCATTTTTTATTCAATTCACGTATCGCAGAAATAAATTTCTTTACCCCGATTTCATAAGGGTCACTCTCGGCGGCTGACTTTTATCGCATTATCATCACATCTCAATAGCAATTTTTCGACGGCATTTCAAAATTTCCGTTTTTCTGCGCGTTGGAAAACATATCCTCACAAGCATTGATATAAGTATCGAGCATCATCTTTCTAAAGTTAATACTATCTCATACCAAATAGGTAAGTATGAGAGCAAGTTCCACTACTTCCACGATTTGCACCAACTTGGCTACCGATTATTGTTCTCGGATATTTACCCTTTTCCACGCTACCTATATAATTCCACCAATATCCATCATATTTTTGCTTGATCTGCGGAAAAGTCAAAGCGCAAACTGATATTGCGGAAGCAAACGCAATCCGCGTATGAAACTCAATGCGAAAAGAACGATACGCCGGAATATTATGCCGCAATGCGGCTACGGCAGATTTGGTGCGAGGGTAATTTATCGCACCAGAAGGCAAACCATAATTTGAAACGTGTGCGAACACGGGGCTTGGGCAAGGCATTTATGCATTGCCTTCTTTCTGCGACCGCATTAAATCTAAAACGCATGGTGAAGCTGCTCACAAGGCGGCCACGATTGCGGAAAATATGTCTTTTTGTAGGCAGATACGCTCAAAATGCGTATCTGTCTTTGCTTTTTTGGAGTTTGTCAACGGCACCCTTTTTGACAACTTGATTTTTTATCGGAACAATGACAAAAAAATCGCTGTATTGTTCCGAATATAGTTCCGAATAATGTTCTTGACAATGTTCCGATAATATGATATAATGTATCCGTAAAATTATACTTGGAGGAATATCCATGAATAAAACGATGAGCACGAAAGAGGCGGCAAGTCTCTGGGGAATCAGTGATAGACAAGTAAGTAAGCTCTGTGGAGAAGGAAAAGTCAAAGGAGCAACGAAAGAAGAACGGAGTTGGGCAATCCCGATCGATACGCCCAAACCGACAGACGGTAGAATTAAACCCATTACTCAAATTCGCAAGGCTGATCTTCCTCTCCCTATCGGCATTTCCGATTATCGCTTGGCATCTACAGAATATTACTATATAGATAAAACCATGATGATCAAGGATTTCCTTGATGAACGTCCTATGGTATCCCTTTTCACGCGCCCGCGCCGATTCGGAAAAACCTTAAATATGGATATGTTCCGCACTTTCTTCGAGAAAGCTGACGAGGATACTTCGATCTATTTCAAGGACAAGAAAATTTGGGCTTGCGGCAAAAAGTATCGTGAATATCAGGGCAAATACCCCGTAATCTTCCTGAGCTTTAAGGATGTAAAATTCAATACATGGGAAGAAACATTCAGTGCCATCAAGGAATTGTTATCCAAGGAAACCTCCCGTCACACCGAGCTGATTGATAATAAGCAACTTGCTGCTGCCGATCAGAAACGTATAGAGAATCTTGTATCGGGAAACAGCTCCGCTGTTGACCTTTCCGGTGCGTTAGCAGATCTTTCCCGTATGCTCCACGAGTATCACGGCATATCCCCCATTATCATCATAGACGAATATGACACTCCTATTCAGCAAGGACACGTCAAAGGGTTCTACGATGAAGTTATCGGCTTTATGCGCAACCTTTTCTCCGGCGGTCTCAAGGATAACAAACATCTCACCTACGGATTCCTCACGGGTATTCTCCGCGTAGCAAAGGAAAGCATTTTCAGCGGTCTTAATAACCTCACCATCAACTCCATTATAGACGGCAAATACAGCGAGTATTTT
>JAGATA010000023.1 GCA_017621475.1 Clostridia bacterium | reverse complement strand
TGGCTAGAGCGCTCGGTTCATACCCGAAAGGTCGTGGGTTCAAATCCAACTTCCGCTACCACAATTGGCCCGTTGGTCAAGCGGTTAAGACACGGCCCTTTCACGGCTGTAACATGGGTTCGATTCCCGTACGGGTCACCAAAAAAGAAGACGGATGCTTAGGCATCCGTCTTCTTTTTTGCTTACTTGTTTCGCATATCGAAGCCTCGTCGCAGACGGCGGTTCGATCCCGTATGTTAGTGAAGTTAAAACAGCCCAAACGGCTGTTTTAGCGAACGGTGTCGCCCAAAGTGCGAATTTTAAAGCAAATTTTATATTTTCGCACAAAATGACACACGACGGCGACAGTCGTCACCACCTTATTCCCCGAGCTCTTTTGCCTTTTCCACAAGCTCGCGGAAGCGTTCTTCCTCTCTTACGCTGTTGAACCATTCCCAGCCCTTGGGCGCGGTGAGCGAATAATATATATCAATATCGGCAAGCCTTGCAAAAAAGGTATTGGCGTAGTGATTTATGCATAAATTTTCATTTGAATATATCTTTACCTCCCCTTGTTTGGCATATGCCTTTGCAAAAAGTCCTTCATCTCCGAAATAAAGAGGTGTGCCTTTCGGTATTCTTCTTCGCTCTTTTTCAAGCTCTATGCAAGCTTCAACCTCGGAATACCCCTCTTCCTTTCTGCCCAAATCGAAGAGAGCTGCCGCACGGCAAAGCCTTGTCCAGATGTAAAGCCCCATCCAGCCCTGCGGTACGCTTCCCTCGCCAAAACTTTCCATAAGGCGAAGGCGAGACGCCATTGCCTTTTCATATCTTGCGGAAGATGCCGTATATCGCGTGTTATGAGCGAGGGCAGCATACATCGATGCCGTGCGGTTGAGTGCGCTTATCTCACGGCTCTTTTCGCGCTCACCGTGTACCCAGCAGCGCTCCTCCTCCCACTCCGAACCGAAAAGGAAATGATAGTCATTATTTTTATTTGCCCAATATTCCTTTTCGCTCTCGTCGCAGAGAACGTACATATCCTTGATGCAGTATCTTTCGTACCAATCAGCTCCGTTTGCAATAAGATGCTCGCAAATCTTTCTCAAGGTTGGCAAATACGAGCTTATCGCTTCCCTGTTTCTGGAGCAGTACATATAGATATTCTGCGCAAAATCATATGCGATCACGTTATTTTCGGGATATTGCTTGTAATATTTTTCGGCAACTTCAAGCCTGTCTTTGAGGTTTAAATTCCCCGCTTCTTCATAAAAGCGCTTTTTTATACGCTCATCCACGTTCTTATCGTTTCCAACAAGCTCATCTATCGTAATGCCGAAGTAATTTGCAATAGTCGGCAAAAGAGTTATGTCCGGGTATCCGTCACCGCGCTCCCATTTGCTGACCGCCTGGGAGGATATTCCGATATCCTGCGCGAATTTTTCCTGCGTTATGCCGAAAACACGGCGGTATTCCTTAATTTTTTCAGAAATTTTAAGTTCCATATAATTCTCCTTTCAAAATGATAGAAAAGCTTTTCTTGTATATATGATAACATAACAAATTCACATAAACAATAATCCCGTATTTTCAAAAATCCTACCGTGAGTAGGATTTTTGATTTTTCGCCAAACAATGTTGACACCTCACATTTTATATATTGACGAAATTCGACAAATGTGCTATAATATACTCAACAATCCGAGGTGATGTCTTATGAAGAACAAACGCAACAAAATTTTGTACGCTGCATTCAAATTCGCATCAAATGTTTATGCAAGCGTAGTTTTCAAACGTAAATTTCTTCGCAACGAAATAAAGGATAAAAAAGGTCCGTTTGTAGTTATTGCAAATCATGCAGCAGCCCTCGATTTTGTAAATCTCATAGGCGCATCCCGCCGCCCTATGAATTTTGTTATAAGCAGCGCTTTTTATAAAACAATACCGGTGCAAGGTGTTATGCCTCGCCTTGGTCTTATCCCCAAGCAACAATTCCAAACAAACCTTGGAGATATGAGAAAAATGAAAAATATTATCGATGAGGGGGGCATACTCGTTATCTACCCAGCAGGCCTTATGTCCGAGGCAGGTACACCTACCCCCATTCCCGTTGCTACATATAAATTTTTAAAATGGCTCGACGCAGACGTTTATATAGCAAAAAATATAGGCACATATTTCTCTATGCCGAAGTGGAGAAAGGGAGGCGCAAGAACGGGCACGACCTATATCGATATTTATAAATTATTTGACAAGGAAGAGCTCGCCGCAAAGGATCCCGCCGAAGTCGAAAGAATAGCTTCCGAAGCGCTCTTTTTTGATGCTTACGAGGAGCAGGAAAATTATCTTATCAAATACAAAAATAATGATAACATAGAGGGGCTTGAAAATATCCTTTACATATGCCCCCTTTGCAAAAAAGAATTCACCGTTAAAACAAAAGATAAAAACGTGATATACTGCGAAGCCTGCGGCTTTGAAGAACACGCGGATGAATATCAGTTCCTGCACAAAACGAGCGAAAACGGAGAGGAGATACGCCATCCGTCCAAATGGAATGAATTTATTCATTCTTTCGTAAAAGAAAAAATAAGCAACGGAGAAGAAAGCGAGCTTTGTGCAGATGTGGAAATTCAAATGATAGCGGACAGCAAAAGCCGTTTTGAGCCTGTCGGCAGCGGCAAGCTCACCCTTTGCAAAGAGTGCTTCAATATCCTGGGAAACATAAACAATGAGGACGTTGATATCTCCATCCCTATTTCAAGCTTTGCCGCGCTTCCCTATAAACCGGGCGTATTTATTGAGATCCAGCGCAACGACACGATATACCGCTGTCTTCCCAAGGACGGCAGGACGGTTATCAAATTCATAAATATGGTCAAGGTATTTTATGAGATAAATAACAGCGTGATTGTTAGATAAAGAATTAAAAAGAAATGAGGTGTATGATATGTATGGACTTATTCATGTTTGCGATCATAATATTATTGCAATCAATCAAGGTTTAGGCGAAAACGAATCTAAAGAAATTATATATAAAGATAAAAAGAATCAACGTCATATTATAGACCTCGACGTTTGCTGTACGAATTTCAAAAATCAATACGGGACAGCAAACGGCAACTGTGTCGGGGACAGAAATATTACACAAGGATATTTTTTGTTTTCCACAAGCGGTATCGAAACTAAAATTTCCTTTAAAAGAACTTATGTATTTAATCTGTTTGGCAATAAAATACTATTTGGAAACAAAGCGCAACGATTTATGCAATTTGAAAAAATAATTTCAAAATTAGGTTACACCACATACGATTTATCATAAAATAATTTTACCCCGATAGATTTCATAAATCTATCGGGGTATTTTTATCATATAAGAAACTACACTTAAAAAATGATTTTAATTTTTAAACAATATTGACCGGGCGTGTAAGCCGGGTTCTGTCGAGAACGATCATCTATCTGCGATGTGTGTTGCCACACACCTTACCTGCTTTTGCAGGTTGCCGCCGCGCGCCAAGCTTTCGCTTTGGTCGGGCAGACCGTGTAAGCGCGGGGCGTTGCTTCGGATAGGGTTTACATGGCACCTCCGGTTACCCGGAGGTCGGTGAGCTCTTACCTCGCCTTTCCATCCTTACCGTCCGAGGACGGCGGTTTATTTCTGTTGCACTTTCCCGGAAGTCACCTTCGGCGGACGTTATCCGTTATCCTGCCCTATGAAGCCCGGACTTTCCTCATAATAATACCTTTCGGCAACATATTACGCGATCGTTCCGCCCGGTCAATCTTATTTAACTTTGATCATTCTTCTTCCGAAAGCTTGGAAGAAGCCGCGGTAAGATCCGCTGTGAACGCCTTGGGGCGTTCCTTGGAATAATCATAAAGCTCCGTTCTTCTGTCGGAACGGTAAACCACGATCTGATCGGAGAAAGATTTTTCCCTCACGTCATCCTCAATATAATAGGAATCAAGGTAGATATAATCTACGGAATCCGCAACATATACGGGTTCAAAACGTCCCTTATATATATAAGAAGAGTTTTCCGTATCGGGCGTGGGGAAATAGGAAGAAGGCGTGCTCTTTTCCACATTGAAAAGGTCAACACCCGAAAAAGCAATACGAATGTAATTGTATCTTCCCTTGGTGAAGGTATTGTATTCGCTTTCCGTATAGACATTTCCTTGGTCATCGCGCAGAGCGAAAACAAAGGGGAACTGAGGCAAAGTTTCTTCCTTAACTATATCCGAGCTTGTAAATTCATCGCCGAGCTCTTCCTGAGCTTCTTTCGTAAGATGATCTGCAAGCTGACCTATCGTACTCTTATTGTATCTTATGGTAAACTGCAATTCATCCGTTGCGGGAATATAGCGAAGCTCGTATATAGAGAATTTGCCGTCTTTATCGAACGTTTTTCCAACGTCCTGTGTATATATCAAAAGGTCATTTCCAAGTGTTTCATATGCCGCGTAGGAATTTTTTGTCCAAATAAGCTCCGAGGTCTGCTTCGGATTGCGGGAGGAAAACATTCTCCAAAACAATATCGCAAAAACAGATATTATCAAAAGGTATCCGAACCATTTTATTGCAAATTTAAGTGCGCGGAAGCTGAATATCTTTCGTATCAAGGGTCTGGACTTAAATTCTTCGTCTTCGAGGTATTTTCGGTAACTGCCATAGTCGTTAAAATCTTCTGCCACGAAACACATCTCCTTTCGGTAATTTCATATCGTTATTGTATATATTATAATATGTTATCCAACAAAAATCAATAAGGGTTTTTGTAAACTTTAAATAAAATTACGATTTTTTGAATTTTGATGTTGATTTTGGGGATAAAAATGATAGAATAAACTCATAAACATCATCCTGATCGGAGAAAATTATGTTAGATCAACACCTCATCGCAAAAACACGTCCCATCGCCAACAGCGAGAACGTGATATTATTTAAAAACTTCCGCATAACCGTCCTTGAAGAACGCCTATTTCGCGTTGAAAAGGACGAAGGAAAGCTCTTCTGCGACGACGCAACGGAAGCCGTTTGGTTCCGCGATATGCCGCCGGTTCCCTTTGAAACGGAAGAAAAAGACGATACGCTTTTTGTGAAAACCTCAAAAGCCACACTCGTCCTCTGCGAGGATATGGAAAAAAGCCACATTATTCTCGACGGCAAAAAGATAGCTCTTGATAACAAAGAAAATTTGCACGGCACGTACTGCACACTCGATTGCTGCGACGGTGAATATCTCGTAAACGGTGAAAAACGAGAGCCGATAGAGCTCGATATGGGCGTTGTTTCCAAAAACGGCGTTGCCGTTCTCGATTATACAAAATCCTCCATCCTTACACAGGACGGTATGATATGTAAAGAGCGCCACGACGAGCTTGATATATACATATTCGCATACGGAAAGGATTTCCGCGCCGCCGTTCGTGCGTTTTATATGATATGCGGCGAAACGCCAAAACTGCCCCGCTATGCCCTTGGCAACTGGTGGAGCAGATATTACGAATATACAGATAAAGAATACCTTGCGGTTCTTGATAAGATGGAAGAACGCGATATTCCACTAACGGTTGCAACGGTCGATATGGACTGGCATTGGAACACGGGTAATATTCACAAAAAGCCCGGTATTGAGAATAAGATGCCTCTTGAAAAAAGAAGCGGAGATTTTTACGGCGGTTCTTCCGGCTGGACGGGTTACAGTTGGAATACAGAGCTCTTCCCCGATTATAAGAATTTCCTTAAAAAAGTTCACGAGCGCGGCTGTGCCGTAACGCTCAATCTCCACCCCGCAACGGGAGTGCGCTTCTTTGAAGATATGTACGAAGAAATGGCGCTCGAAACGGGCATAGACCCCGCAACGGAACGCAAAGTGGACCTTGATTTTTCCTCCGACAGATGGATAAACGCATACTTCAAGATACTCCACAAACCGTACGAGCACGACGGTGTTGACTTCTGGTGGATAGACTGGCAGCAGGGTCCCAGAGCAAAAGCGCTCGGCATCGATATTATGTGGGTTCTCAACCACTATCATACGCTCGACAATGCAAAGGAACACACGCCCCTCATCCTCTCCCGCTATTCCGGTCTTGGAGCTCATCGCTACCCTCTCGGCTTCTCCGGCGACACGCATATCACTTGGGAAACGCTTAAATACCTTCCCTATTTCACGGCGAATGCTTCAAATATCGGCTTTACCTGGTGGAGCCACGACATCGGCGGTCATATGGGCGGAGAAAAAGATAATGAACTTTATGTACGCTCTGTTCAGTTCGGCGTTTTCAGCCCTATAAACAGACTTCACTCCACCTCATACGATTACTGCACAAAAGAGCCATTTGCATATAAAAACGGCACGGGCTACATCGCAGAAGAATTTCTGCGCCTAAGACACAAGATGATTCCCTACCTCTACTCCGCTATGATAGATACCAATGAAAACGGCAGAGCGCTTATAGAGCCTATGTACTATTCCTACCCGAACGAAGAGGCAGCCTATAACTGCCCCGAACAATATGCTTTCGGAACGGAGCTTATCGTCGCCCCCGTAGTAGCCAAGGGAGATAGCAAAGGTATGGCGCGCACACGCGTATGGCTCCCCGAAGGAAAATGGACGGATATTTTCACGGGAAGCACCTATTGCGGCGGCAGATGGGTGGATATGATTCGCTTTATGGACAGCATACCCGTTCTTGCAAAAGAGGGCGGCTTCTTCGCACTTGATGCGCGCAAGCATACGAACAGCATCGACGTTCCCGACACACTCAAGGTTATGGCGTTTAACGGAAGCAGTGAATACATTCTGCGCGAAGACGGTGCAAATACGCGTTTCTACGCCGATGGAGCTGAAGGCAAGCAGATTATACGCATAAAAGCCTCTGAAGGCTCTGTGACGCGCAAAATCGCTTTGGAGATGAGAAACATTAAAAACGGCAATGTTTGCGTTTTTGCAGATGGCGAAAAGATCTGCGCAGACGTTCGCGAGGATGAATATCTCACAGTAACGCTTACAGAGGTACTCCCCTCTGTCGAATACACCGTCGAAGTTGAGTTCGAGGAAAATGCGCGCGAATACAGAAACGATCGTTTCCTCAAAGCCCTCACTCAGATAGAGATAGACAACGTTTACAAGGGTCTCCTTTGGAAAAAACGTAATTTGGACGATAAAGAGCTTATGCGCGAAATTATGGCGGACGAAGTTCTTACGGACAACGAAAAAATACTCCTTACCGAAGCGTGGTAAGATTTACAAAAAACCGTGCGTTTAGAGCCGTTCTCTAAAGGACAGTTCTGCAAGAATACGGTATATTTCGCAAGAGATATGCCGTATTCTTGTTTTTTGCGTAGTATTTAAGCACTCTTGACGCTTTGGATTTATTCCATCATCTTTGAAAAACGTTCATCGGGAACTTTACCAAGCACATTATCCTCATATAATATCCCAAGCATATTCTCCGCGCTTGGGAATTGGATTTGAGGTCTTACGTCCGATTGAGATGGCGTATGCCGTGGGGCAAAGAATCTTTTCATTCTCAGCGCGATGTGCAATCTGCGTAAAACCAAGTCCTTCGATACATAGTTGGAAAATATATCGAACAGTCTTGGCGGCTTCTTCATCAATAACCCACTGTTTTGGATCTTCCTCAGATTTCTTATATCCATACGAAACAGTTGCGGAAACACGCTCACCCTTTTCGGATTTCGCCTTCCAAACCGTACGGATCTTCTTGCTCGTCTGCGCGGCATACCACTCGTTGAAGATGTTGTTAAACGGCATCATTTCCGTGCCGGTGTTCTTCAAGGCATCAACATTCTCTTGAATAGCTATGAATCGAACACCGAGCATCGGATATTTGATCTCCAAATATTCACCAACGTCAAGGTAGTTACGTCCGAAACGGCTGAGGTCTTTTACGATGACCGTTCCGATCTCGCCGTTCTCGTTCATCCTCTGCATACGTTGGAAATCCTCGCGGTCGAAGGTCGTGCCCGAAATGCCGTCATCTACAAAGAATTTTGTGCTGTGAAATCCGTTCGCCCTTGCATATTGGGAAAAGATTTAATTTTGGTTGGATATACTGTTGCTTTCGGTGAAGGTTGGAGTCCACCATAACGAGAACGGCTTCTTCGTCTGTCATATCACATACGCAAGCTCCACCTTAAGCAACTGTAAGGCTCTGACCCTGCGATATCCCGATATGATATGCACCCCAAAAGTTAAACACTTTTGGGGTGCATATCAGAAGCGAGCGAGGGCTTTCATTGTTTCAATTAATTACTTAAGATCGTCTTCGGTGATTTCCTTGTAGGTTGCAGAAACCGCTTTGTTTGCAACCATAGTCACGACAACACCCTTAACGGTTTCACCGTTGTCGAGCTTTTCTTCGATATCATCAACGGACTCGCAACCCTTAACTGCAATTACAACACCGGTTCCGAAAACTGCGATTTCGATTGCGTTATCGCCGAAATCTTCAACAACCTGATCGTAGCTGTAATGCTCATCGTTGTCTGCGGCCTTGTTGATTTTCTCTGCATAGGACTCGGAAATATTTCCGCAAGATGCAAGAGAGCAAACCAACATAACAGTAACCAGCATAAGGGAGAGAATCTTAATCATCGTTTTTTTCATAGCTGATCTCCTTTCATAGAATATTTATTGTGATTTATGTTCAAGCATGCCATATGCCTAAGAAAGCACAAAGTGGCTTTTCTATATAATCAGCCGTTTCCTTTAACAGAAGCCTTCAGCTCCTGCTTTTTCTCAAGAAGAGACTTTTCTATTGCAGTTATGTCCTCAGCGTGTGCCGCTTCGAATTCTGCGAAGAAAGCATCCTTCGCCGCATTTAGATTAGCTTCCATCTCCGTAGCCTTTTCAGCCAGCTTTGCCTCAATGTTTTCATCAAACAGAGTATCCTCAAGCTCAATAAGCTGTGCCTCTGCCTGTCTTAGTTGTGCGATGAGCGCCTCCATTGCCGCGTTTGCTTGTCTGCCAAGCTCTTCATATGCCGCAAGAGCCTTATCATAGTTTTCTTCGCTCAACTGCAAGGTTGCAGTAGCAGAAACATACTCCTCACCATTAACCTCAAGGGAGGCAACGTAAGTCTTTTGCTTCAAAAGGTCAACCTTAGCTTCACGCAACTTAACGAGAGATTTTTGATATTCGGATTCGGGAGAAACAAGGAGATCGTAACGCAACTCATCGAGCTTGGTGATCGCAGAGCTGTAAAGATCAAGCGAGATCTTATATGCGGAGTGAGTTATCGTATAGAGACCTCCGAGCGATTCGATGACCTTTGCCACTTCTTCTCTTTCTGCGAAGGATATTTCGTATTCCTTAGCAGAATAGTAAGCGTTTCTCATTTCTTCTGTCAGAAGAAGGGCTGTTTCAACACGTCCCTGCGCGATTACGGCGTAAAGCTGATCATCCGTCATAGCTGAAAGTTCTTCTTCGGTGTAAAGCGAAGTGGAGAGCGCAAGGGTGCGGAGAGCCTCCGAGTTAAGGGCTTCAGCTTTTTCGATCTGTCCGTTGATATCAAGCTCCTTGAGAGTATCGCTTGCCGTCTTTTCAACGTCCTTGAGAAGCTTTTCGGCGTATTTGGTATCACCCGACACCGAGATCTTGACGGTGTTCTCGTTAGCTTCAACATTTCCTTCTACAAGATATCCTGTTTCGGCGGCAATAGATACCATAAGCTCAACCGCTTCCTCGGGAGTTTTGCCGATAAAGGATTCTCCAACTATCAAAATGCTGCCGTCGTCATTGAGTGCAGTAACAGATACGACCTTATTTTCATCATCAACCATAAACTCGACGCTCGGGTTGATATCAACCGTCATTCTGGTTACAGTGCCTTCCTCGGGCTCTGAATTACCACACGAAACCAATACCAACGATGACAATAGCATAATGATCGCCATTGATAAACAAACAATTCTTTTTTTCATAATGATTTTCCTTTCTAAAACAGAAATTGGGTATTTAACCGTAGGATCATTATAGCAGTTTTGCAAATAAATTTGAACAAACAAAATCCGTACAATGATAGTTTTTTTATCATTGTGCGGATTTTGCTCAAAGATAAGTTTATAAATTTTCGGTTGAATTTTTCAATGATACCTCAAGCGTTCCGGTTAGTATCCTACAAAATCTACCTACATAAGTACTCGGTTCTTCGTTCATGCCTCTTGATATCCAACTGAGAAGAGCGCCAACCATACTATAGCAATAAACAGAGCAAACCATTTCTCGCTTTTTTTCATTCAACGTCAATTCAAGACGTTTTGCCTGTTCGTCGATAATTCCCAAAACATATTGACGTGCAAAGGTATACAGATAGGACTGAATTACTCTCAAATCAATCGAACTGAATATTTTAGAGAAAAAGACCTTCTCCGTCAAAACAGCTTCATATACCGCCATATAATCCTGTCGCCACGTTTCATAGGTAAAGTCTTTGTTTACGAACGCTCTCAGCTTTTCCTGAATGATATAGCTGACCATATCATAGATATCTTCAAAGTGGTAATAAAAAGTCATTCTTGCCACTCCGCAATCGGCGGTGATATCATTAATGGTAATCTTGTCAAAATTCTTTTCCTTTAATATTTTCATGAATGAATTTATGAGAGCGTTCTTTGTTAAAGCTGACATATATTAAGTTCCTTTCGAATGACATTCGTATTGATTTCATTGGAGCGGATCTTTCCGCTTGTAATGGTATCCATACCGCCAAGCATATCGAGAAGGGTGGTCTTGCCTGAGGCCGATGAACCGAGCAGAATGCAGAATTCTCACTTGTTTACCTCGGAATCCACGCCGTCCAGCACGTGGATCTCGGCGTTACCCGTACCTTAGCTCTTAACTACGTTTGAAAATTTTATGTATTCCTCTGCCATTGTTTCTCCTTATACTTCTGATTCCGTTTCATCAACTTTTATATTTTCATTTTCTCTTTTTTCTGATTTACTTTTGTTTTTGCGTTTGGTTTTATATTTCGCATAAATCCCCCTCAAAACGCCAAGTGTCTTTTCATTCTTCGGGAAGATCAGTTTTAATAAGCCCATGGCTATCAAAACGGTCAATATCTTTTCGGGCGAGATCGGTAGCCATAAGAATGTAAGATATCCTCCGGCAACTGCTATCATCCATTCGATGCCGTAATACGTGCCGATTCCAAGCATAATGTACGACCACCCGTTCGTGATGAGCCATGCGATTCCAAAGCATAACAGCAATCTCGGATTCGCAATAAACTGTATTGCCGCTTTAAGAAAGGCTTTTATTTTATCTTTTAATATTCCTTTTTTCATTGTATCGTCAGTTAATATTGATATCGAATTTGCTTAATTTTTCAAGCATGATATCTTCCTCGGTAGGTGTGTCCTGCATTTGCTCGATCTGCTCTCTGATATTCAGCATTCGTTCGTCTGTTGCGGCAATTACCTCCGTGCAGGCTTTGAACTGCATCACGATATCCTGCTGATTGTCAATTTCTTGCTTATATTTGAGCTGATGCTCAAGGCTTGTCCAAAAGTCAATCGCAATGGTGCGAATCTGCACCTCAAGCTTGGTCTTGATCTCCTTCATAGCGCAGGTGTACATCATCATAAGCTCTTTATATTTGATCATCGAGCCGAGCATTCGCTTGGATTGCTCGTACATCATATTTGCCGCCGCATCCGTAAGCGTTACAAGCTGTCCTAGGCCGATCCCCGTGGAGTCGTAAAATTCCTTTCTTTTATCGTCCATTTTTTACCTCTTATATGTATAGATATCTATTTTCCCATGATAACAATATATTATAAAACTTTATTATTTGTAAAACAATTCTGTATCGTTTTTGTTATGCTAAAAAGAAAAGAACTGCACATACCAAGGGTGCAGTTCTAACAGTGACATAAGTTAATTTTTATATTAATTATATCAAATACTTGTTAGTATTTCAAGCATTTTCTGTGAACAGACCCTGGATATTGGTTGAAAATCAAAAAGTTTATTTTGATCAATCCATTAACGGTATAAAGGGCTGACTATGTTTGTCAGCCCTTATTATACTTATTCTTTTATCAGCTTATCCTCTGCAGTGATGGCACGAACGACCTTGCAAGGATTACCGACCGCTACAACATTTTCGGTGATGTCCTTGGTAACGACCGAGCCCGCGCCTATTACGCTGTTTTTGCCGATGGTAACGCCGGGAAGAACGGTGACATTTGCGCCGAGCCACACATTCTCTCCGATAGTGATGGGCTTGTCGTTAAAGAGCCCTTTCAATCTTTCCTCACCGTCAAGTGCGTGGTTGGTGCAGATCAGTTTACAGCCGGGGCCGATCAAAGCACAATGTCCAATCTCTATGATGTTGGAATCAAGGAAGGTACAGCCGTAGTTGATCATCGACATTCCCTTAAAATGAATGTTCTTGCCGAACACGCACTCAAAGCCTCCCTCAATGAAAACGTAAGGGTTGTATCCCGAAACAAGCTCCTTGATGATCTCCGTTCGTCCGGAATCGGAGGGCTTGGTATGATTAAATTCAAAGCAAAGATCCTTTACATTACTTTGAAATGCGCAAATTTCAGTATCCCTTCTGTCGAATACACCGTCGAAGTTGAGTTCGAGGAAAATGCGCGCGAATACAGAAACGATCGTTTTCTCAAAGCCCTCACTCAGATAGAGATAGACAACGTTTACAAGGGTCTCCTTTGGAAAAAACTAATTTGGACGATAAAGAGCTTATACGCGAAATTATGGCAGATGAAATTCTTACTGACAACGAAAAAATACTCCTTACCGAAGCTTGGTAAGTTTCAAAAAACCGTGCGTTTAAACGCACGGTTTTTATTCTTTATATATCGTATTTTGCAAGCTCTGCACGAACGATCTTCACGATCTCCTCTACAGCCGTATCTATAGCGATGTCAGCCTTGAAGCTCTTGTCGCGCATAGAAACCTCTACGACATCTCTGTCGCAAGTCTTGGGGCTTACAACAACGCGAACGGGGATACCGAAAAGGTCTGCATCCGCAAACATAGCGCCGGGGCGAATATCTCTGTCATCATAGAGAACTTCTACACCTGCTTTTGTAAGCTCATCATAAAGCTTATCCGCTGTTGCGTTAACCTTTTCGTCATCGCGGCGAAGGTTGCAAACTTCAACCTGCCAAGGAGCGATGGACATAGGCCAGATAGGACCGAACTTATCGTGGCTTTCCTGGCAAATGGAAGCGGCAAGTCTGCCCACGCCGATGCCGTAGCAACCCATAATAGGATGCTTTGCAACACCGTCTGCATCAAGATAAGTCATATCCATAGATTCTGTGTATTTTGTACCGAGCTGGAAGATGTTGCCCACTTCAATACCGCGGCTGATAGTGATGATAGGTTTGCCGCATACGGGGCAGATAGCGCCTTCGTATATCTTCGCAACGTCAACGTAGTCAACCTTGCCGTAGTCGCGCTCGATATTGAAGCCGGAATAGTGGTAATCAACTTCGTTAGCACCGCAAACAGTATTTGTAAGACCCTTTGTGGAGGAGTCAAATACAACTGTTGTACCCTTGGGAAGACCCATAGGTCCGATAAAGCCTTCAACGATTCCGCTTTCAAGTGTGATGAATGCGGGGTGTATATCTTCCTTGAGGTAGTTGCGAAGCTTTGTTTCGTTTACTTCAAGGTCGCCGCGAACGAATACTACAACGTAAGCGTCATCCTTGTTTTTCTGGTAAACAACGGCTTTGCAAAGCTTTTTATCGTCGATAGAAAGGAATTTTGCAAGATCTTCGATAGTTTTAGCGTTCGGTGTGTGAACCTTTGTAAGCGGAGCAAGCTCTTCCTGCGCGTTTTCAACAACGCATTCTGCAGCTTCCATATTGGCTTTATAGCCGCATTCGGGACAGATAGCGAGCGTATCTTCACCGATCTCCGTAAGGAGCATAAACTCGTGGGAGATCTTACCGCCCATCATACCGGAGTCGGATTTAACGCCGATAACGTTTTTCGCGCCTGCGCGGGCAAAGATTCTTTCATAAGCCTTGTAGCAGAGGTCGTAATACTGCTCAAGGTCTTCCTGGGATGTGTGGAAGGAGTATGCGTCCTTCATTGTAAATTCACGAACACGGATAAGACCGCCGCGGCAACGGGGCTCATCACGGAACTTTGTCTGGATCTGGTAGATCATAAAGGGGAAATCCGCATAGGATTTTGCCGTATCACGCGCAAGATGAACAGCGGCTTCCTCATGTGTCATACCGAGTACCATATTGTTGCCGCTTCTGTCCTTGAAGCGAGCCATTTCGCTGCCGATACTTGTGTATCTGCCGGATTCTTCCCAAATTGTGGAGGGCATAACAACGGGCATAAGAACTTCCTGACCGTCGATTCTGTCCATTTCTTCACGGATGATATTCTCTATCTTTCTTGTAATGCGCTTTGCGGGCATAAAAAGAGAGTAGCTTCCGTTGCTGAGGTATTTCATATATCCGCCGCGCATCATAAGAGCGTGGCTTGCGATGGAACAATCTTTCGGAGCTTCTTTAAAGCGTTCTCCGAGGAGTTTGCTGACCTTCATTTCGTTTATCTCCTGTTTTTAAAAAAATTATATGTATATCATTGTTATTTTATCATTATTTATAAGATATGTCAAGGAGTTAAAACACTTTGCGTTTTAACAAAATTTATTTTATACCGCTTTTTTCTTGTTTAAAGAAAAAGTTACAAAAAGAAGCAAAAATAAAAAGCATTCGGTGAGATTCGCCCTGCGAACAACGTGAGCGTTTCGCCGTATACAAGCACAGCACAAAGCAAAAAGGGGTATAGATTTGTTTGCACCAAAGCCATACCCGTGAAACACATTTTCAAATAAAAATAAAAAAAGGATTCGGTGAGATGAATCCTTTTTCTTTCTTATTTACGCTTGACTTACGCTTTTGCGTTGTTGAGCATCTTTGTGAATCTGCTCTTTTTTCTTGCGGCATTGTTCTTATGGATAATACCGTGAGAAACAGCCTGGTCAATCTTCTTAACTGTAGCTGTGTATGTTGCTTCGGCAGCTTCCATATTGCCGGATGCTACAGCAGCTTCGTACTTCTTCATAGAAGTTTTAAGAGCCGATTTGAGAGCTTTGTTCTGAGCAGCTTTTGTTTCGTTAACTTTAACGCGCTTCTTTGCAGATTTGATATTCGGCATGTTCGTCAATACCTCCTTATTTTTCCGATTAGAAACGGCTTTCGCAATGAGAGGGTTGCTCCAGCTCGCTTCTTATCACAATTACCTTAATATAATAACACTTATGTTGGAAAAAAGCAATAGTTTTTTGAAATTATTTTAACTTTTCGGTCTTATTTTTTCCAAATTTATTTTCCGTACCATTGAAAAGGCGAACAATATTCTTTCTGTGAAGGAATATTATGAAAAGTCCCATGAGAATACAGAATATCGTTTTTAAAGCCAGCGGGGCGAAATAAATGTACCACTTATAATTAAGCAGAGGGAAAAGGAACGCCGCAATAATAGATCCGAGGGAAACATATCCTGTAAAGGCAACTATAACAATGAATATCAAAAGGCATATTATGCAAACTATGGGGTTGAGCACAAGCATAGCGGCCGCCGCAACAACAACACCCTTGCCGCCCTTAAACTTAAAGAAGATAGGGAAAGCATGCCCCAGCATGCAAAAGAAAGCCGCAACATATGCAAATCCATCGCCCGGCATAAGGAAAAGGCCGAGCAATGTTGCAACGACCGCTTTAAGCGCATCTCCGAGAACAGTGAGCGCCGCCGCTTTTTTACCGTATGTACGGAGCATATTTGTTGCTCCCGCGTTACCGCTGCCGTGCGTACGCACATCGTCTCCGTATTTCTTGTTGGAAATCATAACACCGAAGTTAAGACTTCCGAGAAGATACGGTACGATAACGCATATCGCAATTCCCAATATATATAATGCTATGTGATGATCTACTCTTATAATACCGTTTTGAAGCAATATTGCCATAAAATCCTCCGTTATTATTCTTTATCGTCGCCTTTTTGGCGGATGATGAACTTGATGGGGGTGCCGTTGAAGCCGAATGCTTCGCGAAGTTGGTTTTCAAGGTATCTTTGATAAGAGAAATGGAACAGCTCCGCATTGTTTACAAAGAAAACAAACGTAGGAGGCTTGATTCCGGACTGGGTCATATAGTATATCTTGAGTCGCTTGCCTCTGTCCGTGGGAGGCTGAACGCGCGTCTGCGCATCGGAAAGGACGTCGTTAAGCATACCCGTTGTAACACGTCTTGAGTTTTCATTGGCAACTGCAACGATCGTTTCAAAGATCTTATTAAGTCTCTGCCCTGTTTTTGCGGAAACAAAAACTATGGGGGCATAAGGCATAAAGGAGAGAGCTTCTCTTATATCGTCTGTAAATTTTTTAACGGTAGAATTGTCTTTTTCAACAATATCCCATTTGTTCACAACAATAACGGAAGCCTTGCCGGAATCGTGAGCGATACCTGCGATCTTTTCGTCCTGCTCCGTAATACCTTCACTGCCGTCTATCATAATAAGGCAAACGTCTGCGCGCTCAACCGCTTCGTGAGCGCGGATAACGCTGTATTTTTCTATCTTATCGATAACCTTGCTCTTGCGGCGCATACCCGCTGTATCGATAAGAGTAAATTTACCGTATTCATTTTCAAGCTTGTTGTCTATCGCATCTCTGGTCGTGCCCGCAATGTCGGAAACGATCATTCTGTCCTCGCCCAAGAATTTATTGACGATGGAGCTCTTGCCCGCATTAGGCTTGCCGATAACGGCGATCTTTATGCTGTCATCGTCCTCCTCCTCGGGATCGTCCGCCACGGGAGAAAGCTCCAGGATCTTATCAAGTATATCGCCCGTACCCGTTCCGTGTACGGAGGAAACGGCGATCGGATCGTCAAGGCCAAGCTCATAAAACTCATAGAAGCCGAGCGGGAGCTCACCTATGGAGTCTATTTTGTTTACACCGAGGATTATCGGCTTTTTGCTTCTTTTGAGCATCTGCGCGATCTCGCGGTCGTCTGCAGTAACGCCCGCTTCTATATCGCAAAGGAAAACAATAACATCGGCGGTGTCAATAGCAACCTCTGCCTGAAGTTTCATTTTTTCAAGCAGAACGTTGTCTGTTTTAGGCTCGATACCGCCTGTATCGATAAGGACAATGGGCTTGCCGTTCCAATCGGTTTCATAATAGATACGGTCGCGCGTAACGCCCGGCACGTTATCCACTATGGAAATTCTGGAGCCTGATATTTTGTTGAACAGGGTGCTTTTTCCCACGTTCGGGCGGCCCACTATCGCAGCAACAGTCTTTGCCATTATATTACATCCTTTCTCTCGCTTTTTTGTAAAAAAGCGAGGTAAAAAACTTCACTTGGCACACGCCAAAAATTCAGTGCGTACCGTATTTCTATCTCTTGTATACACTTCCCTCCGATTTACGGATAAGAACGTGCAAAAAACTTTACTCGGCACACGCCAAAACTTTAGTGCGCGCCGTATCTCAATTTATTTTCCGATAACTTTTTCAAGAAAATCATATCCGTCGTTTTCGCAGAGCGTGATATTTACGGAAAGCTCATCTTCCAACTCTTCAAGGCTCTTGCCGCAAAGGAAGAGGTCTCCGCCGTAGCGAAGCATACAGGATGGAAGAAGAAGCTCGTCTCCAAGTGCCTTGCCTGCAAGCTGTTCTGCAAGGTCACGCCCCGTTACAAGACCTGCAACAGTAACACTTTCACCAAAAAAGTTATTTTTTATTTCATAAACGTTAATTTTTATATTGGGAAATTTCGCTTTTATTTTTTCCGCACATTCAAGTATAAAGCCGTACGCCGCATGACCCGTAGCAACGGAAAGAGTTCTTGCGGTTTCATCGCCTTCTTCATCTTCAAGAGCCGAGTCAAGCTCGTCTTTCATAGAAGCGATCATACCAACGCCGTTTTCTATCTGGCTGTAGCCTTCGTAATAATCCCCATCGGGAAGCGAAAGCCCCGCTTCAAGGTAAAGCTCGTCTCCGCAATAGATTATGGAAGAGCCAAGCGCTTTTTTGCAAGCGGCTGCAAATGCTTCCACCTGCGCCACAACTGCCGCGCTCTCCTCCTTGGTAAAGGGAGTGAGTGGGTAAAGACCATCGCGGTACTTTGTAAGCCCTGCAGGAACAACGGAAACGCTGGAAACCTGCGGATAAAGGCAGGCAAGGTCGTGCATCGTGCGCTCAAGGTTTGCGCCGTCGTTTATACCGCGGCAAAGAACTATCTGCGCGTTTATTTCAATTCCCGCATCCGCGAGCTTTTTGATATAAGAAAGCACCTCTCCCGAGCGAGGATTTTTCAGCATCTTAACGCGAAGCTCTGGGTCAGTTGTGTGAACGGAAATGTTGATAGGCGACATACGCATCTTTATGATTCGGTCTATATCCTCTTCCGTCATGTTCGTAAGAGTGATGTAGTTGCCCTGAAGGAAGGAAAGGCGGCTGTCGTCATCTTTAAAATAGAGCGTGTCGCGCATACCTTTGGGCAACTGGTCTATAAAGCAAAAAATGCACTTATTGCGGCAGGAATGTTTTTTATCCATAAGGAAAGTTTCAAATTCCAAGCCCAGGTCATCATATTCGCCTTTTTTTATAGTAAAGGTCTTCTCTTCCTCGCCGCGAAGCACGCAAACGAAAAGTTTTTTTTCGCAAATGTAATATCTGTAATCAAGAACGTCTTTTATTTCGTTTCCGTTTATGGAAATTATCTTGTCCCCGGGCAAAAGTTTTGCCTTTTCCGCAGGGGAAAAACGTTCAACTTCCTTTATACAAACCATAATTACCCTCTAAATGAATTGTAGGTATGCCCGAGAGCCGAGCATACCTACCTCGTTTGATTTAAGCTTTTATCGCTCGATTAAGCGTCCTGCTTAACGATCTCTTTGCCGTCGTATGTGCCGCAATTCTTGCATACTCTGTGGGAAAGGTTGTATTCACCGCATTTGGGGCACTTTGTCATGCCGGGAAGATCGAGTTTCCAAACGTTAGAACGTCTTTTGTCTCTTCTTGCTTTAGAGACTTTTTTCTTCGGTACTGCCATTGTTATCTAACCTCCTTGAAAAATAAATCTTTCAATTATTTTAATAGTGTTTTTAGTATTTCGAGTCTGGGGTCTATTTCCTTTTTCGGACAAGCACATTCTCCTTCGTTAAGGTTTTTACCGCACTTGGGGCAAAGGCCTTTGCAATCTTCGGAGCAAAGCGTCTTTGAAGGCATATCCAAAAGGACCTGCTCTATCAAGGGCTCGAAAATATCGAGTTTTTTATCTTCGATAAAGATATAGTCATCGTTGTCTTCGGAAGTATCTTTTCCCGCGATCTCTCGCTCAAAAGCCAACGTAACTTTACCGTCCACCGGTTTTGTGCATCTGGCACAATCCGCCGTAAACAAAAGGTCGGAATTTACCGTAAGTACCATGTATCCCGACATATTCTTTACGTTTCCCTTAACGGAAACAGGGGTATGAAATTTCACATCCGGGAAAAGATCGGAGAGAACCGCTTCTTCTTCCGGCACTGTAGCAAAATCAAATTCGATCTTGTTTTTTTCGCCGCAAAGTATCGGCCTCATATCCAAATTCATAAAAATTCTCCTTCGTAAAACAACATACAACGTTATAGTACGCTTTTAAGATTATATCCTAAAGTCAAGAATTTGTCAATATTTTTTTATGTTTTTCATAGAAAAGCGAGAAAATATTTTTGCGGAAGGATAATTCACTGTTTTTTGCCTCTTTCGTCACTTCGTAACACCTTCCCCAAAGGGGAAGGCAAGAATAACTCTTCTGCAAAGCTTTCACGGGAGGAGCAAGCCCCTCCCATACCGCAGAGGTTCGTTTGTGTTTTTTGGAGCAAAGTTCTTTTTGCCTACTTTTTCTCCGAAAGAAAAAGTAGGTTATTTGGCGATTATGTTGAAAATCTTGTTCTTAACGTAGATCTTTTTAACGATGTTCTTGCCTGCAAAGAAGGAGGAAAGCTTTTCGTCTTTCATAATGATATCGAAAGCAACGTCTTCTTCAGCACCCGCAGGAACGTCGATAGTACCGCGCATCTTACCGCAGATTTGAACGGCGATGGTAACTGTAGAATCAACCGTCTTCGCTTCGTCGTAGGAGGGCCAAGCCTCTACGGAAAGGAGCGTGTTCTCGCCGAGAACGTGCCAGATCTCTTCCGTGATGTGGGGTGCAAAAGGATTGAGAAGCGTAATGAGAGTCTTGAGTTCGTCAACGGTGAGTGTGCCCACGTTGTAAATATCGTTTACAAGAGCCATCATAGCGGCAATAGCCGTGTTGAACTTCATCTCCTCAATGTCCTGGGAAACCTTCTTGATAGTCTTGTGGAAAGCGGATTCAAGCTTGGGTGTTGCGCCCGTGCCCTTTGCAATATCCGTAAGACCTGCGATTCTTTCAAGGAATCTCTTGCAGCCCTTAACGCTGCTGTCGTTCCAAGGAGTTGCGGAGCCGTAATCACCCATAAAGAGGATGTATATACGGAGAACATCTGCACCGTATTCGTCAACAACATCGTTGGGGTCAACAACGTTGCCCTTGGATTTACTCATCTTGTCGCCGTCCGGGCCGAGAATAAGACCTTGGGCTGTACGCTTTGCGTAAGGCTCGTCAACGGGAACTTCGCCTATGTCATAGAGGAAGTGGTGCCAGAAACGGGAGTATATCATGTGGCGGGTTACGTGCTCCATACCGCCGTTGTACCAGTCAACGGGGAGCCAGTATTTGAGTTTTTCCTGATCTGCAAACGCTTCATCATTGTGAGCGTCGCAGTAACGCAAGAAATACCAGGAAGAACCTGCCCACTGGGGCATTGTATCAGTTTCGCGCTTTGCGGGAGCGCCGCACTTGGGACAAGTGCAGTTTACGAAGGATTCTACCTTTGCAAGGGGGCTTTCGCCGCCTTCGCCGGGAACAAAGTTTTCCATATCGGGAAGTCTGAGGGGAAGTTCTTCATAAGGAACGCCAACCATACCGCATTTTTCGCAATGGATGATCGGAATTGGTTCGCCCCAATATCTCTGACGGTTGAACGCCCAGTCTTTCATCTTGTACTGTACGCCCTTTTCGCCGATTCCTTTTTCGGAAAGGTAAGCGAGCATCTTATCGATAGCTTCTTTCTTTGTCTTGATGCCGTTGAGGAATTCAGAGTTTACCATTTCGCCGTCGCCCGTGTAGGCTTCCTTGGAAATGTCGCCGCCCTTGATAACCTCGATAATGTCGATGCCGAATTTCTTAGCAAAATCATAGTCGCGCTCGTCGTGCGCAGGAACAGCCATAATAGCGCCCGTGCCGTAGCCCATCATAACGTAGTCGGAGATGTAAACGGGAATTTCTTTGCCGTTTGCAGGGTTGATAGCGGCAATACCGTCAATGCGAACGCCTGTCTTGTCTTTAACGAGCTGTGTGCGTTCAAATTCAGTCTTTTTAGCACATTCTGCTTTGTATGCTTCAAGCTCCGCTATGTTGTTTATTCTGTCTGCGTATTTTTCAATAATGGGATGTTCGGGCGCGATAACCATAAACGTTACGCCGAACATTGTATCGCAACGCGTTGTGTAGATGCGAAGAGATTCATCACAGTTTGTAAGTTTGAAATCCGCAAATGCACCCTCTGAACGACCGATCCAGTTTTCCTGCTGGAGCTTTACGTTGGGAAGGTAGTCAACCTTTTTAAGGCCTTCGAGAAGCTTATCTGCGTATTCCGTGATGCGCAAGTACCAAACGTCCTTGGATTTCTGAACAACGTCGCCGTGGCAGATGTCGCACTTACCGCCCTGGGAGTCTTCGTTGGAAAGAACTACTTTACAGTTGGGGCAGTAGTTAACGAGCGTTGTCGCGCGGAAAACAAGGCCCTTGTCGAACATTTTGCGGAATATCCACTGTGTCCATTTGTAGTATTTTTCGTCCGTTGTGTCGATAACGCGAGTCCAGTCGAAGGAAAAACCCACGCGTTTGAGCTGCGAAGTGAATTTTTCGATGTTTCTGTCTGTAAGTATGCGGGGGTGTGTGTTGAACTTGATTGCGGAGTTTTCCGTGGGAAGACCGTATGCGTCAAATCCCATGGGGAAAAGGACGTTGTAGCCCTGCATACGTCTTTTACGGGAAACTACTTCAAGTCCGGAATAAGCCTTGATATGACCAACGTGCATACCTGCACCGCTGGGGTAAGGGAATTCTACAAGACCGTAGAATTTGGGTTTTGTGTGGTCTTCGGAAGCGTGGAAAATACCCGCTTTTTCCCATTCTTCCTGCCATTTTGCTTCGATATTTTTAAAATCGTATCTCATTGTTTTATGCTCCTTGATATTTAAACGTCAATATTCCGTGACAATATTTTCAATAGAAACGTCTTCTGCGTCTGCCCAGAGCTTTTCAAGCTTGAAGAAATCTCTCTGCTCGCGGTTAAAAATGTGAACCATTACGCTTTCGTAGTCCATAACTATCCAGATGCCGGAATCGTATCCGTCGTTGCCGATGGGGTAAACCCCCATCTCGCCAAGCTTGAATTCAACTTCTCCGGAAAGGCTTTTTATGTGCGTGTTGGAGTTACCTGTGCAGATAACGAAATAGTCCGTCATAACAGTCTGATCGTTCACGCGCAGTAGTTTTATCTGCCCTGCTTTGTTAGCGTCCAGAATCTTTACGATCTGTTCTGCAAGTTCAAGAGGTTCGAGTGCTGTGTTCGCGTTCTTTTCTGTGATGTTTTGGTTGTTATCCATACTTTTTCTCCTTTATGAGTAATAATATTGGCTTATATAAGGATTTTTCCCGTTGGGGTCATCCGTAAATATTGCATTGGGGTCAAATATATCGTATGAAACGTCTTCTTTAAAAGCGTTCATATATCTGTTTATATCGGCAAGAGCCGCTTTTTTGTTGAGGGCGTAATACGTCCAAACGCCCGTTTCGGGGTTCATAACGGCGCTTCCCGAAAGGGTCTTTACGTTTATATTTTCGGCATTGATACCATATACCGCGCTTGCGAAAAACGCTATGTCTTCAAGCGTTGCATCCGTCGTAACTCTGCCTATAAGCTGTTTTGCCATCTCCACGGCAACGGAAAGGCTCAAGCTCGAGCGCACCTTCGCGTAAAGCGCTTTAAGAAAATCCGCGCGCGCCTCCACCCTGCCGATGTCGCCCGTAATATAGCCCGAACGGTAGCGGATAAACTGCTCTGCCGCCTTGCCGTCAAGGTGCTGCATCCCCTCTTTTAAGTGGATGTAAAGATCCTGTTCCGGGTCTTCATAGTCCATATCGAACGGCACGTAATAATCTATCCCGCCGATAGCGTCTATAATTCCCACAAAAGCTTTCGTGTCCATAAGCACGTATCTGTCTATTGTAACGCAAAGAGAGCCTTCCACTGTTTCGCAGAGCTTCTCCATAGCGTATTTTTTGCGCATATCTGCGCCGTACGGAGCCTGTGCAAAAGCAAGCGTGTATATACCATTGATGCGCGTTACGCGGTAACCGGAGGTATCGCGGTTTACAAAGGTATCTCGCGGAATTTGGAGGATGTTCAATTCCCCGTTCTTTGTGTCAAGCGACACAAGCATCATAACGTCCGTGTTTTTGGAAACATTGTCCATACCACAGACAAGGAATGTGTAATATCCGTCTTTGCGTGTATATTCGGGCGTTGTGACGGTTGCTACCGTGCCGCCGTCCGTTGTGCCTTCCGCTGTGGGAAGCGTACCCGCAAACGGCGGGTCGGAGCTTACACTCGGGCGGAAGACCGCAGCGCATATGCCCGTAAGGAGCGCAAGGCTTAGCACGAACGCAACCACGGTTATAAGGACTATAGGGCGTTTTTTGCCGTTATTTTCTTCTTTTTTTATATTATTATCGTTCACTCGTAACTCCTAAATCTAAGATCATCGAATTCCAGGTTTTGACCGTTCCAATGTCGATCTTCTGTTTTTCCTGAACCAAATAACAGAGCGTATTGCCGATAATTCTCAAAGTGACATTCCGCAGTACCTGCTCGGCGGCTCGGTCACAATCTATTTTCTCACATTCTTTATGCAAATATTCCCGCATTTCGCGGCAAGATGCATGTTTTCTTGTTTCTTCCGTGTAGTCAGCAATAAAAACCGCCATATCGAGCATACTCATATGCTCTTTTCCCGTCGTATGACAGTATATCGCGGAAAAGACCTCGTTGTCAACAATTGCCGCACCGAAAAGCTCACGCGCAAAGTGCGCGCCCGTTTTTTCATGCATCGTCGGGGCGGAGGCAGGAACATCTATTCCGTATTTTCGGAACATTTCTTCCTGTTCTTTTTCGCCAAACTTCTTTGTAATATCGTGGAGCAGGGCGGCAAGGAGCGCTTTCTCCGCCTTTTCTTCGGGAAAAAGGCATTTGCGGCTTATATATTCCACCTCGCGCATAACGGCAAGCGTATGCGAAAACCTCTTTTCGCCCTCATATTCGGCAACGATGCTTTTTATTTTTTCAAAGTCAGCGCTCATCTGTAAAGTCCCTTTTCTTCAATAAAATCACGCACGCTTTCGGGAACGTAAGCGCTGATGTCCTCTCCGCGAGCTATCATCGCGCGTATTTCGGAGGAGGATATTTCAAACGGTTCTTCTTTTATTATTTCTATTTTCGCGCCGTATTTTTCCGTGTATAGTTTTTTCTTTTCTTCAATTTTGGCGCGAAGGTCGGGGTTTGACTTTTCTCTCTGCATAAGCACGAGAGTGCACATACGGAAAATATCCTCAAACCTGAACCAAGTGTCAAACGTCAAGAACATATCCGTTCCGCAAAGAAGGAAAAGCTCTCCGTTACCCATAAATTCGTGAAGCGTATAAACGGTGTAGCTTTTACCCTCACGCTTCAGCTCCGTATCGGAAACGATTATCTTTTCCTCGCCCGCAAGCGCAGTCTTAACCATTTCAAGGCGCAAAAACGGATCGTCGTTTCCCGTTATCTGCTTGTGCGGCGGAATTCTGTCCGGGATAACGTAAAGCACATCAAGATTCATTTCATCGCGGAAAGAAAGCGCGGCTTTCACGTGTCCGTTGTGTATCGGGGAAAAAGTTCCTCCAAATATACCTGTTCTCATTTTTGCTCCTTTCATATGGTTAGATTTTAGAAAAGCAGGGTCGCTTTTTGAAAAAAGCTCGGCAAAAACTTAACTCAAAAAAGACGGATTCGCTTTTAGGATGAGCGAGGCTCGCCGCTACAGCAAACCAATGGGTTTGCTAAAATTATAATGTTTTTGTGCAAAGTTCTTTTTGCCTACTTTTTCGGGAGAAACAAGACCCTCCGCTACGGCAAACCAATGGGTTTGCTAAAATTATAATGTTTTTGTGCAAAGTTCTTTTT
>JAGATA010000022.1 GCA_017621475.1 Clostridia bacterium | reverse complement strand
GGCATCATAAATTCCTCCTTCTTTGTTTCTGCTGTATTTATTATACACTAATTCTTCGTAAAATTCAACAGCAAAATCAAAACTTTCATAAAAAATTTATAAAAGCAAGGGATGAACCGCTTGGGAACACCCCTTGCTTTCGATTTATGCGAGTATCAGTTCACGCATTACGGTTTCTTTGGCAGAGCTGCGAACGTTGTTCATCATCTGCACCCACCGCATTTGATCGGTCGCCTTGAGGTGTTCGTCGATGCCTTGAGTCTTGGCAAGCTCTACCGTCAGAGAGGACAGCATTTCGTGTGCCTGTTCGTCGACCTCGGAGAGGTAGGCGTTGAGCCGTCCTTCACCGAGCAGGGTGGAGTACCTTCCGCGATGGTGCTGCTTGAGATAGTCGAGGTGCATCCTTCCGTATTTGCCGATGGGCTTCTGTTTGGGTAGCTCCACGTCGGGAACGAGGTTGCCGTTTTCCTCGCGGTATGTACCTCCGAGCTGTTCGTAGATGGTTTTTACTTCTTTCATTTTGTTTGTTCCTCCGTACGTTTATTTCATCAAAACCTTTACACCGTAAGGGAAAACGCGTACTTGACGGTTATCTTGTGTCCTTGCGATATGCGGTTGTGACGTTCAAATCTCATAGTTCGTACGGGGTTCATATTGTTAACCATCTGACCGCCAACGGAACCTGCCTGCTTGGATGTGAGGTCGCCATTGTAACCTTCCTTGAGGTTAACGCCTACTTCGCTTGCAGCTTCCATCTTGAATTTGTTAAGAGCTTCCTTTGCTTCGGGTACAAGAACTTTATTGTTGTTATTGGACATAACTTTATATTCTCCTATTTTTTTAAGATCGTAAATATTTTTTCATTTTTCCGACTGCGGACGCACAAGCGCCCATCATCATTCAAACGATTGTTTCTCACGCAAGCGATATTTCGCTCGCCCGAGGAGCGAAATCGCCTTTGCTTTTTCGCTCTGGTCTTATTATGAGCGAAGAAACACCTTTTATGAATGGGAATTTTTTGTTCAAAAATTGTCTTGCTCCGTGCGCATATTGTCTTGCATTTGCTCGTATTTTGATGTAGAATAAAGTAAAATATTCTTTTTGGAGTTGTTTATGAAAAATTTTGATTATTTCGGCGTTATGATAGATTGTTCGCGCGGCGCTGTTCCCGGTGTATCTGCGCTTAAAAACTTTCTTGATATTATCGCAAAAATGGGATATAACTGCGCCATGCTCTACACAGAGGATACATATGAGATACCCACAGAGCCGTTCTTCGGATACAAGCGCGGAAAATATACCCTTTCAGAACTTTCAGAGCTTGACGAATACGCAAACAGTCTTGGCATAGAGCTTATTCCCTGCGTGCAAACGCTTGCACACCTTAACGCAATATTCCGCTGGGACTGCTACAAAAAAAACATACTCGATATAGACGATATTATGATAATCGGAGAGGAACGCACTTATGATCTTATTGAAAAGATGTTTAAAGCCCTTTCCGAAACTTTGAAAACCCGCAAGCTCCATATAGGTATGGACGAAGCACATCACGTCGGTTTGGGAAAATTCCTTGATAAAAACGGTTTTAAAAACAGATACGATATTCTTCTTTACCACCTTAACCGAGTTTGCGATATTGCAAAAAAATACGGTTACGAAACTCTTATGTGGAACGATATGTTCTTCCGACTCGTTCAAAACGGAGATTACCGCACGGATGCCGATGTAAACTTCCCCGCGGAAGTAACGGAAAAGATCCCTGAAAACTGCAAAATGGTATATTGGGATTATTATGCCGAAAAAGCAGAAGTCTACGGTGCTATGATAGAAAACTCCAGGAAGCTTTCGGATAACATTTGGTTCGCGGGCGGCGCTTGGTGCTGGGGAGGTCTTACCCCTCATAATAAGCTCAGCATCCGCAGAAACAAGGTAGCACTTCCCGTTTGCATGGAAAAAGGCGTTAAAAACGTGCTTCTTACAATGTGGGGCGATGACGGCACGGAATGTTCCCCCTTCTCCGTTCTGCCTGCGCTTATGAATGCGGCGGCTGTAGCGGAAGGTATGAATGAAGAGGAAATGAAAGAAAAATTCCTTGAAATAACAGGCGTTTCCTA
Organism: Clostridia bacterium; assembly: GCA_017621475.1. GTDB lineage: Bacteria > Bacillota > Clostridia > Oscillospirales > CAG-272 > UMGS731. The sequence goes on along the minus strand of JAGATA010000022.1, from coordinate 11,321 downwards.
TGATGATGCGCTCTTGCTTGACACAGCAAACTATATCTACGGCGACGATTTCGGCGTCGGAAGCTCCAACTACTCCAAAAACAGGCTCTATAACGATCCCTTCCTCGGCATTGTGGATACAAACGCAGAATACCCCGTTGACACCGCTATCTTTACAGAAAAAGCGAAAAAACTCCGCGCTGCGGAAAAAGCAGCAGGCAAGCTTGCTTACCTCTTTGGCGCGCAAGCAAGCCTTTGCGAAGCCCTTGCCGTAAAATTCGATCTCGGTGCAAGAACAAGAGCCGCTTATGCACATAACGACAAAGCAGCACTCCGCGCTCTTGCAGAAAATGATTACTCAATCTTTGGAGAAAAGCTTGAAGCATTCTACGAAGCATTCCGTACACAGTGGTACACCGCAAACAAGCCCTTCGGATTTGAAATGCACGATACACGCTTGGGCGGCCTTATGCTTCGCACAAAGAACTGCCGCCGCTTGCTCCTTGATTATTGCAACGGAATTATAGATAAGATTCCCGAGCTTGAAGAAGAAGTACTTCCACACGACGGCGGAAACATCGGCGGGTGGAGAAACATCATCACCGCTTGCCCGATATAATTTTAAGGAGGTAAATATGATAGAAGAAAAAGAAAAAAACGAACTCGCTTCCGAAACAGAAGATAAAAAAGAGGAAATCTTCGAAGAAACAGTATCACCTGAAAATGACGAAGTTCTTCCCGATCCCGAAAAAGAAGCGGAAATTGCTAAAATAAAAGCGGAAGCCATCGCGGAATACGAAGCAAAAAAAGCCGCAGAAGCGGAAGCACTAAACAAGAAAAAGGACGAAGAGAAAAAATCTCTTCGCAAGACATTTTCCGCATGCGGTTGGTCCGTACTCGTTCTTATCGGTGTTTGGATGGGAATTATTTTGGGATTTTCCGCAGTAATAGGCTTTTTGGAAATCCTTTCAACTTCGGAATTTTTCAATTTTCAAACTTCACCGCAAGATTTCTATATGCAATACTACCTCGTTATCAATGAGGTATCGCTTCTCGTTGCGGTATTCATCGCATCCTTGCTTTTGAAAACCAAAAATCCCGTAAAACCCGAAAAACACTCCGTTTCTTTTGGAAAATTTGCAATACTTTTCCCTATATGCTTTGCAATAAGCACAATAGGGAATATTATAAGCAATGCATTTACAATATTCTCTTCTTTCTTTGGCGGCAATGCAACAGATGAGTTAACGGAGATACTTTCCTCAACAAACGTGTGGCTTACATTCGTTTGTGTTGGAATAATCGCACCTATCATTGAGGAAATATTCTTCCGCAAAATGCTTATCGACCGTTTGCGCCCTCACGGAGAAATGGTTTGCCTTGTTGTATCCTCTCTTTTCTTTGCACTTTTCCATCAAAATGTGGGTCAGCTTTTCTATGCTTTCGGCATAGGTCTTGTGCTCGCCCACCTCTATTACCATTCCGGCAGATGCTCTCTTAACATAATATTGCACGCAATTTTCAATATGATCGGCACAATACCGCTGTTCTTCTATGATACGCTTCTTGAGCTTGAAGACGTTCTCTACCGTATTTTGGAAGATGGTGAATCATTTATGATTCTTTCGGAATTTGTTTTGCCCATTATGTTATATTTGTTGTATGCCCTTGTTTTATTCGCGCTTTCTATCTCCGGCATTATCATCATTTGCACAAACTACAAAAAGATCAAAATTCAGAAAACGCAATCCGCGCTTTCCCCTGCGGAACAACGCACAGTGTTCTGGAAAACGCCCGGCGTTATCGTTTCCGTAATTGTAACGGGCATACTTACTATTGCAAGCCTGTTTTAAAAAATAAAAGCCGCTTCACAGCGGCTTTTATTTTCGCCCAAACTTGACAATAATATAGAAAATATGATATAATCTTCGGGTTTAAGGACAAAGGGTTTACTTAAGAGTAAGCCTTAATTTGTGCAAATTCCTATGTTATAAATCAAACGGAGCTTTAAATTATGAATAATTACCTTACCGAGAAAAAGCCGTTTTACGCACTTCTCGTTTTTGCTTTGCCGATAATAATCGGCAATATGTTCCAACAATTTTACACTCTTGTGGACTCCACCGTCGTCGGAAGATACGTCGGCATCACAGCACTTGCCGCTGTCGGATCATCCACTTCACTTACAAATATATTCATATTCATCGCCTCCGGCGGCGGAATGGGTGCTTCCGTTATCGTAAGCCGATATTTCGGTGAAAAAGAGTATAAAAAGATGAAATCCGCCATCTACACGGCGATGATCTCTTTCCTTATCCTCAGCACCCTGCTTGCTGCGTTTGGACTTGTCTTCAGCAAAGGAATTATGATTTTGCTTAAAACTCCCGATGACGCTTTAGAGCTTGCGGTAGAATACCTCAATATATATTTTTACGGTCTTCCCTTGCTCTTCATGTATAACGTAATATCATCAATGTTCAATGCGTTGGGCAAATCGAAAATACCTCTTGTATTCCTTATCTTCTCCTCCTTGCTCAATATAGTCCTCGACTTTTATATGGTAACGGAGCTTGGAATGGGCATTTCGGGCGTTGCGTGGGCAACGTTTATCGCGCAGGGGCTTTCCGCTCTTCTTTCCTTCATAGTCTTTATGTTTGAAATGCGTAAATTCAGCGAAAAGAGCGATAAGGTCTTCGACACAAAAGAGCTTTCCACAATGACAAGGGTCGCGCTTCCCTCAATTCTTCAGCAGTCCACGGTTTCCATCGGTCTTATGCTGGTGCAATCCGTGGTAAACAGCTTTGGCTCGGAGGTGCTTGCGGGATTTACGGCAAGTATGCGTGTTGAAAGCCTCGTTATCGTGCCGTTTATCGCCATCGGAAACGCGCTTTCATCTTATACGGCGCAAAACCTCGGCGCAGGAAAAGAAGAAAGAGTTACGAAAGGCTTTCGCACGGCTCTTGGTATGGTCGGAGTTTTTGCGCTTATAATATGCGTATTCCTTGAGATATGCAAAGAACCAATCGTAGAGCTTTTCCTCGGGGACGAGCTCACGCCCGCAGCACTCGAAACAGGTGTCGGATACATGTCGTTTATGGGTTGGTTCTACGGCCTTATCGGACTTAAAATGGCGATGGACGGCGTGCTTCGCGGCGCGGGAGATATGCTTATGTTCACCGTAGCAAACATTGCAAACCTCGGTTTGCGCGTAATACTCGCGGTAATACTTGCGCCGCTTTACGGCGTTGCATTCGTTTGGTATGCAGTCCCCGTTGGTTGGTTGCTTAACTTCACGCTTGACTTTGCACAGTATAAAACAGGCAAATGGAGAAAGATATACAAAGCAAAAACGGCTCGTTGAGCCGTTTTCTTTTTATTCTTTTTCAAACAAGAGCTTTTCAAGCGCGTATGCAACGCCGCCTTCTTCGCATCTTGTCGTCACAAAATCCGCAACCTCTTTTATGTCATCCGTTGCGTTGCCCATAGCAACGCCGATGCCCGCTAATTTTATCATATCATAGTCGTTGCCGCTGTCGCCCATAGCGATGGAATGAGCCACATCCGTGCCGTAGTATTCACACACACGTGCAATAGCCGTCGCCTTATTGCAGCCTTCGGGCGGTATTTCCGTATAACCGGAATGCGAGTATACCGCAGGAAATCTCGCACGCAGCATTGCAAGGTCATCATCGGGAAGCGTTCGCATAATGGATATTTTGGAAACCTTCATATCAGGGAACGAGGTGTAAAGATCCTCCGCTTTTTCAATAAAGTTATCCTGCCCCATAAAGCCCTGCCCGTGCATAATGACAAGTTTTTCTACGCTCTCTATAATTACGAATGCACCGATATCATCGCCGTATTTAACAAGAAATTTTGCATCCTCCTCTTTCATAAGCGCGGAGAATATGCACTCATCGCCCACAAATATAGAGGTTCCCATCGCGGAAACGATACCGTCCGGTCTTATTGCGTCAATAATATCCTTAGTTACGATACAGTGCGCTCTGCCCGTATTTATAAATACCTTGTGTCCAAGCTCTTTAGCTTTTGCAAGAGCTTTCGCCGTTTTTTCCGGAACACGCTTTCCGTCAAAAACCGTGTTATCTATATCGAGAAAAATTATGTATTTGTCTTTTCCTATCTTTTCTTTCTGCATACCTATTCTCCAAAATAAAATTAAAGCGCCCGCATAAAGCAGGCGCTTTTGTGCGTTATATCAATTATAACACACTACTCATTATTTTGCAAATTTTCTTTGGAAGAACTTCACTATTTCAACGATCGGGATCACGCAAACGCCAAGACCGATGGCAATAGCATATTCTTTAAGAGTAACGCTTGTAAAACCGAATGCCACTGCAAGGAAAGGAATTTCGCAAACGAGTGTCGTTGCAAGAAGCGCCGCAACAGCAGCACCTATAAGGAACTTATTATGTCCGCCGAGTTTGAATATGCTTCCTCTCTGGGAACGCATATTGAAGCTGTGGAATATTTCTGCCATAGACATTGTGAGGAATGCCATAGTAACACCGTGTTCGCTGTTGCCCATAGCCCAAGTACCAAACTCAATGAAGTGACCTACAAAGTAGGAGATAAGCACAAGAACGGAAACCATAATGCCCTGGTATGCAACGTCCGTACCGAGGCCGCCGGAGAACACACCGGATTTTGCAGAACGAGGTTTGCGCTCCATAATTCCGGGCTCCGCCTTTTCAACGCCGAGCGCAAGCGCGGGGAAAGAGTCCGTTACAAGGTTTATCCAAAGCAAATGAACGGGATGGAGTATCGTAAAGCCGCAAAGAGTTGCAACGAATATACTGATGACCTCCGAAATATTGGAGCCGAGAAGGAACTGAATAGATTTACGGATATTATCATAAATACGTCTGCCTTCTTCGACAGCGCCGACGATGGTTGCAAAATTATCATCCGTAAGCACCATATCCGCAACGTTTTTCGTAACGTCCGTACCCGTAATACCCATACCGACGCCGATATCAGCGGCTTTGATGGAGGGTGCGTCGTTTACACCGTCGCCCGTCATAGCGGTAACGTAGCCCGCCTTTTTCCAAGCGGTAACGATTCTAGTTTTATGCTCAGGCTGAACGCGCGCATAAACGGAAATATTTATAAATTCTTTTTCAAATTCTTCATCGCTCATTTCATTAAGCTCGGAGCCTGTGATAGCTCTTGCATCTCCCTCGAGAATACCAAGCTCTTTTGCAATGGCAACAGCTGTGTCAACGTGGTCGCCTGTAATCATAATGGGGCGAATGCCCGCGCTACGGCATTTTTCTATAGCCACCTTTACCTCGGGACGAACGGGGTCTATCATCGCGCAAAGACCGATGAAGCAAAGACCTTTTTCAAGATTTTCGGGTTCGTAAGAATCAGGCTCGCGTTCCCATTCTCGGGTGCCGCAAGCAAGAACGCGGAGCGCTCTGTCTGCAAAACCCTTGTTCGCTTTGAGAATTTCTTCTCTGTATTCTTCCGTCATGGGAACAGCCTTACCGTCTTTAAGGCAATGTGTGCAAAGAGAAATTACAACGTCGGGCGCGCCCTTTGTGTACTGAACGAATTTCGTTCCCACAGGGTGAACGGAGGACATCATCTTTCTGCCCGAATCGAACGGAGCTTCGCCGCTTCTGGGCATTTTTTCTTTGAGTTCTATCTTGGAAACGCCTATCTTCTTTGCCCATTCAACGAGTGCGGCTTCCGTAGGTTCGCCCGTAACGGTGCCGTCGGAGTTAAGCTCCGCATCGGAGCACAGGGACATTGCAGAAGCAAGAAGTTCCGCATTTTCGCAGAAGGAATCGACAACAGTCATCTTGTTCTGAGTGAGCGTACCTGTTTTGTCGGAGCAGATTATCTGTGCACAACCAAGCGTTTCAACAGCAGTAAGCTTGCGGATAATTGCGTTGCGTTTGGACATATTGCCAACGCCCATGGAAAGCACGACCGTAACAACAGCCGCCAAGCCTTCGGGGATTGCCGCAACGGCAAGAGAAACCGCAACCATAAAGGAATCCATTACAACATCAAATGTAAAACCACCCGCGCGCACAAGCTGTACGCCGAAAATGAGCACGCATATTCCGAGCACCAGCCAAGTAAGTATTTTGGAAAGCTGGGAAAGCTTCATCTGCAAAGGTGTTTGACCTTCTTCGGCTTTAACGAGCGCATCTGCAATCTTACCCATTTCCGTGTCCATACCCGTCGCTGTGATAACGGCAACACCGCGGCCGTAAACGACCGTAGAACCCATATATACCATGTTGGCACGGTCGCCCAAGGGAACTTCCTTGGAACTGTCTTTAAGGTTGATTATGTCAATAAATTTGTTCACGGGAACGGATTCACCCGTGAGCGCCGCCTCCTCTATTTTGAGGCTGGCGTTTTCGATAAGTCTGCCGTCCGCAGGAACAGCGTCGCCCGCTTCAAGAACGACGATATCGCCCACAACAAGCTCTTCGCTCTTGACAGAGATAAGCTTGCCGTCGCGTATGACTTTGGATGTTGCCGCCGCCATCTCCTGCAAGGCTTCGATAGCTTTTTCGGCTTTGTTTTCCTGGTAAACACCAAGTACCGCGTTAAAAATAACAACGGCGAGAATGATAATAACGTCCGTGAAGCTTTCACCCTCGTAAGCCGCGAGCGCGCCGCTGATGAGCGCCGCCACCAAGAGAATGATAATCATCGGGTCTGCAAGCTGTTTCAAGAAGCGCACAAAGATAGAATCTTTCTTGCCCTCCGCGAGCTTGTTGCGCCCGTTTTGCAGAAGCCTTCTTCCGGCTTCTTCCGTGGAAAGACCTTGCGCGGAGCTTTCCGTTTGTTTTAACACGGTGTCAATGTTTTCGCAATAATACTTCATGTTTTCCTCCTGTTTTGTATTTGACCTATCTATACTAAAAAAGACCCATAGATAGGCTGAACCTATCCATGAGTCTGGTCATTTTATATTCCAAGCCAGGTCAAAAAGACCATGTATGTTGACTTGTTTCGGGGAAACCCCGTGACTACTCCCTCAGGATATATCTAACCAAGAATATTTTTCCTTGGTATAATTTTATTATACATATAATTATGAACCAATCATGAATAAATAATGAATAATTTGCAAAGTAAAGGGCGTGTTTTCGCAATATTCACAATATTTCCTTGGATTCTTCTTCCTCATCCTCCCGCTTAATATAACATATGCGTTTCTGCTCTCGATTATGCCGCTTTGTTTTTCCGAAACATATTCTTACGCAATATCCGCCGACAGGTAGAAATGCAAAAAGAAAATACATTCCCGGCACGGAGAATTTGCAATTCATGTTAAGAAATAAAAATATTATTCTGATATAATTATCTCAGAATCCCGGAAAACATGAGTCCTATTCAACACCATATTGTATGGTCACATCACATAGCATACTCCTCCGACACTTGCAAAACATTGTCAAGGAAAAAACAACTTTTTCTTTTGACTTCTCATTTTATTGACAACACATCCCCACCATGTTAAAATAATATGGATATTTAACATAACAAAGGAATAAAAACATGAAATTTCTGATGAAATACCTCAAACCCTTTTTGGGGCGAATGTCCGCTGGCGTTTCGATTAAAATTTTTGGTACGCTTGTTGAACTAATGATTCCGTACATACTCAGTCACATCTTAGAAAACGTAGTCGTAACGCAGGACATACGCCTAATTATCTTTTGGGGCGTCATGATGCTTCTCTGCGCCGCAGTTGCCTGCGTCTGCAACATCGTGGCAAACCGAATGGCGGCAAGAGTTTCTCGCAACTTTTCAGAGCGTGTGCGCCACGACCTTTTCTCCCGCACTATGCGCCTTTCCTCGGCGCAAGTGGACGCTTTCACAATCCCCTCGCTTGAATCGCGTATTACAACTGACACATACAATGTTCACAACTTCGTGGGCATGATGCAACGCATGGGCGTGCGCGCCCCGATACTTCTCGCAGGCGGTATCGCCATCACCCTATTTATGGACAGTTACCTTGCACTTGCCATGATAGCTATTTTGCCGTTTATTTTCATCACTGTATATTTCATCTCTCGCAGGGGTGTTCCGCTTTATTCCAAGGTGCAAAAATCCTCGGACAAAATGATTCGCGTAGTGCGCGAAGACACACAGGGTATCCGAGTTATAAAAGCGCTTTCCAAAGCGGACTACGAACGCCGCCGATACGACAAAGTGAACAATGACCTTTCGCGCGACGAGCAAAAAGCGGGCATCATTATGGGCAGTGTCAACCCCATAATGACGCTTCTGATGAACGTGGGTCTCGTTATCGTTGTCGCGCTGAGCGCCTCACGCGTTGCAGGTCACCAATCCTCCCCATCTACCGTCATCGCGTTTATGCAGTATTTCACGCAGATATCTATGGCGATGATGTCCGTCACGCGAATTTTCACGATGTACACAAAATGCTCTGCCTCCGCAAGACGTATTGCGGAAGTGATTGAAGCGCCCGAAGACCTCACTGTTAAGAGTGAAACAGAATTTCCACGCAAAGAAAACGGCGCGCACATCGAATTTTCGAACGTTTCTTTCTCCTACAAAGGCAAACACAACGATCTTGAAAACATCAGCTTTTCCCTACCGCGCGGCGGAACGCTCGGCATAATCGGCGCGACAGGCAGCGGCAAATCCACGCTCATTCGTCTGCTCATGCGCTTCTATGACGTAAACAAGGGTGCTGTCTACATAGGCGGGCGCGACGTGCGCACTATCCCCGCCGAGGAGCTTTACCCCATGTTCGGAGCAACGTTCCAACATGACTTCCTCTATGCCGACACCGTTAAGGAAAACATTGATCTCGGAAGAAATCTTTCCGACGAAGAAATTGTAAGTGCTGCAAAAATCGCGCAGGCGCACGATTTTATCTCCGCATTCCCCGACAAATATTCTCACATGCTTTCGCAAAAAGCCACAAACATTTCCGGCGGTCAAAAGCAGAGACTTCTTATCTCCCGCGCCATCGCCGCTCACCCCGAAATTCTGGTTCTGGACGACAGCTCTTCAGCGCTCGACTATAAAACGGATGCAAACCTGCGTGCGGCCCTTCGCGAAAACATGAGCGGCACCACCGTCATCACCGTGGCGCAGCGCGTAAGTTCAGTTAAAGACAGCGACCTCATTCTCGTGCTTGACGAAGGCAAGGTTATCGGCATGGGTAAGCACGAAGATTTGCTCGAAACATGCGCGGAATACCGAGAAATAAGCGAATCGCAGATGGGAGGTGCTTTCGTTGAATAAGAACCCGAACAAACACGCAGAAAACCAAAAGCTCGATAGAAAAACGACGAAAAATATCCTCGTTCGTCTGTTGGGATATATAATGAGATATTGGCCCCTGTTCCTGCTCGCCATCGCGCTTACGCTCATCTCAAACCAGCTCTCGCTCTTGGGACCGACTTATTCCGGCGAGGCAATAGACGCCATAGCAAACGAAAATGGAGTAAACTTCGCAGCAGTAAAAGAAAATGTCATAAAAATGCTCATCTGTTATATGCTTTCGGCGATAACGTCGTATCTTCTCGCCGTGCTGATGATAAAAATAAGCCAGAAGATCGTGCGCACCATGCGCAAGCAGGTATTTGAAAAGCTCACTACTCTCCCCGTAAGTTTCTTCGACACCACCGCAACGGGAGATATCATCAGCCGAATTTCATACGATATCGACACGGTAAATTCTTCTCTTTCTCACGACCTGATTCAAGTTATGACAAGCATCTACACAGTTGTCGGCTCACTCGTTTTCATGTGGCAAATTTCAAAACCAATGATAATCGTTTTCGTAATAACCGTTCCGATTTCCGTAATCTTCACGCGCTACCGCTCCAAAAAGGTGCGCCCGCTGTTCCGTGCGCGCTCCCGCAAGCTCGGTGAGCTTAACGGCTACGCAGAGGAAATGCTTTCGGGTTGCCGCACAATAAAAGCGTACAACCGAGAAGACGAAATCGGTTCACGCTTTGATTCCCGCAACAAGGACGCGATGGACGCATATTATAACGCGGAATATTACGGCGCGGCACTCGGTCCCTCTGTAAACTTCATCAATAACCTTTCCATTTCGCTCGTTATGATATTCGGCGGAATACTCTATATGTACTCGCAAAGCGGCGCGGTGCTTGCAGGCTCGGCGTTCTTCATCACACTCGGCGGCGTAGCAAAATTCGTTCAATATTCGCGCAAATTTGCAGGTCCTATCAATGAATTTGCAAATATTTTGCATGAGTTCCAATCCGCATTTTCCGCGGCAGAACGCGTTTTTCGCATAATAGACGAAGAACCCGAAACACCCGACAGAAAAGACGCTGTTGTGCTTACAGACGTAAAGGGCGAGATCGATTTCAATAACGTAACGTTCGGCTACACGCCCGAAAAGACGATTTTGCGCGATATTTCCGTAACAGTAAAGACGGGCAAGACAATCGCCATCGTAGGCCCTACGGGCGCGGGCAAGACCACCATTATCAACCTGCTTATGCGCTTCTACGACGTAAGTAGCGGCGAGATACGACTTGACGGCGCGGAAACGCGCGATATAACGCGCTCCTCGCTTCGCGGCGCATACACGATGGTGCTTCAGGACACATGGCTCTTCCAAGGAACGATATTTGAAAATATCATTTACGGCAAAGAAAACGCCACAATGGAGGAAGTGAAAAAAGCCGCAAAAGCCGCAAAAATTGATAGCTATATAGAGCATCTGCCCGACGGTTACAACACTATCCTTTCCGATGAGGGCGTGAACATTTCCAAAGGTCAGCGCCAGCTTATAACCATCGCCCGCGCTATGCTTTCGGACTCCCCCATGCTCATCCTTGACGAAGCGACCTCCAACGTCGATTCACGCACGGAAATAAAAATTCAGGAAGCTATGAACGAGCTTATGAAGGACCGCACCTGTTTTGTCATCGCCCACCGCCTTTCCACGATACAAAATGCGGATCTCATCCTTGTTATACGCGACGGCAAAATATCGGAGCAAGGCAACCACGAAGAGCTTCTCCGCCTCGGCGGTTTTTACAGTACGCTTTATAATTCGCAGTTCAGTTGAGGCAGTCATGACCACCAGCCGTGCCGGTGGCTTGCACAAGCCCCCTTAGGGCATTCCGCACGCAGAGCCTTTAGGCTCGTCGAACAATCCGCCACTTGCGGTAATCGCCCTACCGCCTATCTTTAAGCCTCCCTTGTGTAAAGGGAGGTGGCACGGCTTGCCGTGACGGAAGGATTGTTTTATCGTTCTTTTACACGAGCACAATCCCTCAGTCAGCTTCGCTGACAGCTCCCTTTGCACAAAGGAGCCTCCGCTGCGG
>JAGATA010000002.1 GCA_017621475.1 Clostridia bacterium | reverse complement strand
GCCCGCAACATCGGAGAAGAGAACTCTTCTCTTGTCGCGGTCAAACATTTTTGCACGGGCTTTGCCGAAGTTCGGCGCGCCGCCGCCCATACTGCCCGCTTTCTTCATAAACACTACCCAGAATACGACCATAAGGATAATTACGATGATTATGGGCAAGAAGGACATTATCCACGTTCCTCTTGCGGGCTCTTCGATATCGTAGTATTCAAGATTTTTGATATCGCCGTTTCTGTATGCTAAAAGATAATCGTCAATATCATACAGGAAAAGACCGAGGTCGCGAAGAGTGCGAGAATATTTTTTACCCTCTGTTGTGGTATATTCCAACACATTTTTTGAGGTGATCTTAAATTCTTTGATCTGATCGTCATAGAAAAGATCTATGATATCGCCGTATGTAAGATCTTCACCGGTACTCATATTTCTGAGCAGCGATGCCGCAGCAAAAAATACGAGAGCTATGAGAAGCACATACAGCAGTATGGTTTTGAGGTTTGATTTCATTATCTGCTATTTGCTCCAATCGGTTTATTTTTCGTAAACTTCTCTTTTAAGGATACCAACATAGGGAAGGTTACGGTATTTTTCGTCGTAGTCAAGACCGTATCCGATAACAAATTCATCGGGGATCTCTGCACCAACGTAATCGGGTGTAAGATTTACAACTCTGCGGGAGGGTTTGTCAAGAAGTGTGCAAGTTTTTACACTGTTTGCACCTTTGGATGCAATGTAGTTTTTGAGGTGCGCAAGCGTATTGCCGCTATCGATGATGTCTTCAACGATTATTACATCCGCTCCGTTGATGGCTGTTTTTTCAACATCGAGGAGCATCGTTACTTGGTGAGTGGTTTCTGTACCTTTGTAAGAAGACACTCGCATAAATTCGAGAGCGCAGGGAATGTCTATCTTTCTCATAAGGTCGGCAAAAAATAAAGTAGAGCCCTTAAGGATGCAAAGCAAAACGAACTTCTTGGAATCCTTATAATCTTCTGTTATCTGTGCACCGAGTCTTGCTGTGAGTTCATTGATCTGTTCTTCGGAAACGAGAATGGATGCTACGTCTGTGTGCAAAATGTTGTTGTTCATAAAAATTTCCCTCTTAAAAATTTAATATTCAAAATAATAAAGTACGTATAATGTCGTTTTAAGTGAGTTGTATATATCGTCTCGTATTCTGAACGGCGGAAACCATACAATCCCGTTTTTATCGCAAAATACGGGGCGAATTTTTTTAACTCTTTCGGTTTCACCCGAAAGAAGTTTTTTTAATGTTCGTGTCATACCGCCGAAAACATATTTTTCTCCGCTTTCACGGTTTCGAACGGTAAGTTCGGGTAAAATACTTTCGGGCAGGATGGCTTTGGCTTGAAATGACGAATTCTCTGCAAGAGCTGCGAGAGCAGTGGTATCTTCTTCTCCTATTTTGCAGAGAAAGAGCGAAAAACCATCAAATTTTGAAATTCCTTCAAAAACTTTTTGCGAAAAAACTTTTTTTTCTCTAATATGTTTGTATTCTTTTTCGGAAACGAACAGGAGGTTTTCATCGGATATCAGCGCGCAAATGTCTTTGGGCATCATTATCCGCGAGCCTTTTTTCGGGTCTTCCATAAGCTCATCAATGCTGTCAAAATGCTTGGATTCGAGCATTTCGGAACAGACCGTGCCGAACATATATGAAATAACGCGTGAGCGCAATGCAGGGTGAAGAGCTTTCAATTCGGTTATCTTGCAAGAGTTTGTTATTTTGTTTTTTTCTATAAAATCCTTTGCAATGTCGGAAATAAAGCTTTCATCGCGGGAGAGCTTTTCTCCTGCGGCGGCGACCCTTGTTTCCGCGCTTGGATTTATTTCTTTTATAAGCGGTACGATCTTGTGCCGTATGAAGTTTCGCGTATAGTCTGTGTTGCTGTTGGTCTTATCTGTACAGAAAGAAAGCCCGTTTTCGCTTGCAAATCCTTCTATTTCCTTTCGCGTGCAGAGGATGAGAGGGCGTACAACTTCAAATTCTCCCTGTGGGCGTTTGGGCGGAATGCCGCGCATACCGGAAAGGGAAGCGCCGCGGGATAGGTTGAATATTACGGTTTCGATATTGTCGGACGCCGTATGAGCAAGAGCTATTTTTTTTGCTCCGACTCGCCTGCATTCCTCACTTAATGCGCCGTAGCGTGCGTTCCTTGCGGCTTCTTCAAATCCGATGCCGACGGATAATTCGGCGACGTTTATGCGGACGGAAGAGAAAGGTATGTTCTTGATTTGACAAAATTCGCGGCAAAAATCTTCATCTGCATCAGCCTCACTCCCGCGAAGCATATGGTTTACGTGAAAAGCGCAAACTTTTTCAGGAAATAAGCTATGCATAACGCAGAGCAGTACCATGGAGTCCGCGCCGCCGGAAAAGCCGACGAGAATACGGTCGCCATCCTCGACAAGCGAGAACTTTTTGATCGCTTCGCGCGATTTTGATAAAACGGTCTCTGTAAAACTCATTCTTCGTGCTCCGCATCCATAGTAAGGAATTTGGTGTATTCACCGATCCAACGAAGGGGTACTGTTTTAACTTCACCGTGACGGTTTTTGGCTATGATGCATTCCGCTTTGCCTTTCTTTTCGGGGTCTGTCGGGTCGTAATAGCTTTCGCTGAACAGGAACATAACAAGGTCGGCGTCCTGCTCGATAGAACCGGATTCACGAAGGTCGGAAAGGGCGGGGCGGCGAACTTCCTTGGCAGGACCACGGGAAAGCTGTGCGGCACAAATACAAGGAACTCCAAAGTCCTTTGCCATAAGTTTGAGCCCTCGGGAAATTTCCGTAACTTCTTGCACACGGTTGTCCGTCTTTGTTTCACCCTTCATAAGCTGAAGGTAGTCCACAACGATAAGACCGAGGTTTTTAACACGGCGAAGCTTCGCCTTCATACCCGTAACGGTGATACCGCTGGTGTCATCGATAAGTACGTTGCATTTGGAAAGACGCGCGGCGGCTCCCGCAAGTTTTGCCCAATCCTCATTCTGCAGGTTGCCCGAACGAAGGGAATAGCTGTTTACCATGGCTTCGCTGGAAAGCACACGCGTTGCAAGCTGTTCAGCGGACATTTCAAGAGAAAATACGCAAACAGCTTTATTTTCACTTTTTGCCACGTTTGTGGCGATGTTGAGCGCAAAACTCGTTTTACCCATACCGGGTCGTGCGCCGAGGATAACAAGGTCGCCGGGGCCAAGACCTACGATGGTCTTATCAAGCCCTTCGTAACCTGTGGGAATGCCCATAGCGGCTTTTTTGTTTTTTGTTATAAGGTCGAGGCGGGCGTAAGTCTGACGGATGGCGTCTCCGAGCGTTACGAAAGATTTTGTTTCGTTGCCGTGGGAAACGTTGAATATCTTTTGCTCCGCGCTGTCCACAAGGTGTTGTATATCGCCCTGTTCCGTAAACGCTTCTTCGCGTATTTCTTCGGCGGCGTTGATGAGCGCGCGAAGAGTGCTTTTATCCTTGACGATGCGTGCGTAGTCGCGAACGTTTGCCGCGCTCGGAACGATTTGCGCAATGATCTTGATGTATTTCTTACTTTCTTCCTCGTTATATACGCCGCGCTTTACAAGCATATCTATAAGAGTGACAAGGTCTATCTCCCTGTTTTCCGTGAAAAGATCGCGCATAGCGGAAAAGATCTCCGCGTGCTCGGAAAGGTAGAAATCGTCAGCGCTGATGATTTCCGTAACTTCCGTGAATTTTTCGGGATCTATGAGAATAGAACCAAGCACGGATTGTTCGGCTTCAAGCGCAAACGGCATATTTTTTTCGGATTCTGCCAAGTTTTGTCACTCCTTCTTTTAAAATTATGATTTTTTTACCGTATGGAGAGGATTGCTCCTCTATTTTTGAGGATTTTCAGCTTTCCGTAACGGAAACTGTTATCTTGCCGGAAATATCGGCGTAAAGCTTTACGTCGAGAATATAAGTGCCGAATGCTTTAATGGGGTTGTCCAGCGTGATTTTGCGGCGGTCAACCTTGATCTTGTGCTGCGCTTCGAGAGCCTCCGCAACATCTTTTGCCGTAACAGAACCGTATGTGCGGCCGTCTGTTCCTGCTTTGGTTGTGATTCTTACGGTAACGGAAGAAAGTTTTTCCGCTGTTTCTCTTGCGGCTTTCTTTTCAAGCTCGATATTGTGAAGTCTTGCGTCTTCTTTACCCTTTATCTCCGTAAGGATCTGGTTATTTGCTGCCACGGCGAGCTTTTTGGGGAAAAGGAAATTTTTTGCGTATCCTTCGGATACGTCGATAACCTGACCTTTTTTTCCCTGACTTTTTACATCGGCGAGAAGTACGACTTTCATTGTTTTTTCTCCTTTGCTTTATATATTTTATATATAATAATATTATATAATCTATAATCGAAATAATCAAATTAGTTATCTAGTCTATAATATCATAAGAACTTGCGCCCTGTCAAGGATATTATGAGCTATTTTACGTCGTCCTTTGTGATATTTGCCAGCGGATGGCTTTCTACGGCTTCCTCCAGCTTTCTGTCGCTTATGTGCGTATATATCTGCGTTGTATTGAGTTCCGAGTGACCGAGTATTTCTTTAAGAGCCAGCACGTCAACTCCGCCTTCCTGATACATAAGCGTTGCGGCGGTATGACGTAGCTTGTGCGTGGAATAATGCTTGTAATCAAGCCCTGCTTCGCCAAGATATTTGTAAACTATCCATTGCACCGTCTTTACGCTTATGCGTTTGCCGAGGCGGGAAATGAAAAGAGCGTTTTTATCCCCCGGTTTGATATTGTCCGAATCCTGTGCACGGCGCAAAAGATACGAAGTGATGGCGCTTCGGCAGGCATCGTTAAGGTAAACAATGCGCTCCTTGTTGCCTTTGCCGACAACGCGAAGGGAGCGAAGCTCGCGGTCAATGTCCGAAAGACTTATGCCGACAAGCTCCGAAAGACGCATACCGCAGTTGAGAAAGAGCGTTATTATACAAAAATCTCGGTCGCGGTTTTTGCTGTCCTCATCTGAAACGACGCTGTGCAAAAGTTCCTTGCTTTCATTGACGGAAAGGTATTTGGGAAGCGATTTTTTTTGCTTTGGAGATTCTATATCTGCGGCGGGATTTACATCTATGATCTTTTCTCCCACGGTCATATATTTAAAAAACATTCTAAGCGTTGAAAGCTTGCGCGAGCGCGCCGCGGCGGAGTTGCCGCGCACGTTTGCCGTGAACGCCATAAACTCCAGAATATCTATGGTTTTTATGTTTTTTATAAATTCTTCGTCCACACAGGCGATGGAGATCTCGTTGAATTCATCGGATGAAGGGTCTATTCCGTCCCTTACTGCTATTAAATAGCGGAAAAATGTGCGCAGGTCTATGGCATATTCATCCACGGTTTTTTTTGATCTGCCTTGTATTATGAGCTTATATCTCAGAAATCGTTCCACGATGGGGGATTTGTCATCGTGATGTTTTGTTTTTTCTTCCATAATGGTACAGTACCTTTGCGTTCTATGCTTGAATTATACAAAATATTATACAACCTTTTTTTGAAAATGTAAACTTTTTTTACACAAAATATATTATTTTACTTCTTTCCCTTGCATTTGATGCAAATAAAGGTTAAAATAATACCGATAATAAATTTTTTGCGGAGAGTATTATGAAAAAATTAAAAGAATTTTTCAGCGAAAACGGTTATATCGCCGTCAAAATGTTGATAGTGCATATTGCTATCTCCATTTTCGGGCTTATGATCTATCTGCCGTTTGATGAAATAAAGACGAACCCCACGGAACATCTTTTGTGCGGACTTTTCGGCGTTTTCTCCATCGTGTTCTACTTTTTTATGATCTACGATAAGATTTGGGATGTGGGCGCCAAGGATTCTATGCGTATTTCCGGAGGAAAGAGCGCGGTTAAACCTTGGAAAGGTTTTTTGATAGGTCTTGTTGCAGCAATCCCCGATTTTATCCTTTGCTATATTTACATCTTTTTCTGGTATTTCCAGAGCTATGAGTGGGCGGCTTCTCCCGGCGTCATATTCTCCTTTATCGCTGTTTTGTGGGAGGGTATGTTTATGGGCATTACCGCATGGCTCGATGCACCTATAGTTTTTGCCATAGCTCCTTTCTGCACGGTACTCTTTTCCGGAGTTTCTTATGTTTTGGGTACGAAGGACATTCGCCTTTTGCCCATTGCCGATAACCCCGAAGAGGCAGAGCGCCGCAGAGAAGCGAAAGAAAACAAAAAGAAGCTCAAAGCCGAAAGAAAGGCAAAACGCCTCGAAGATGATGACGAGGACGAACTTATCTGACATAATTACATTCACCGCCGAATATATTTTTGCATAAAATATAATTTCGGCGGTGAACGGTTTTGAAAAAGAAAAAAACATATTTTTGGCGGCAGATATCTTTCCTTTTCTGCTATTCCGCGGTGTGCATACTCCTTGTAAGCGTCACCTACTTTGCAGGGGAGAGCCTTGCAAGTATAGACGCACAGCGCGATGCTTCCGCTTTTGCGGGAGAGCGTATTACCGTTATAATCGATGCGGGGCACGGCGGACGCGACGGCGGAGCTTCCACGGAGGACGGGGTGCTTGAAAAGGACCTGAACCTTTCCGTTGCAAAAAAATTGCAATCACTCCTCTTACTTACGGATATGAACGTCGTTATGACAAGGGAAACGGATATAATGCTTGCCGAAGAAAGCTCCTCGCACAAAAAACTGGATGATCTTAATTCACGCCTTGATATGGCAGACGATTTTGAAAAATGTATTTTTGTAAGCATACATATGAATAAATTTCCCGTGGAGAAATACTCCGGTTTACAGGTGTATTACTCCAAAAACGATGCGCAGAGCCGTGTGCTTGCGGATATTATACAAAATAAAACATCCGCGCTTCTTCAAAGCGGGAACGCACGCATAACAAAGGCGGCAGACTCCTCCATATATATCTTGCATCATATAGAAGTTCCTGCGGTGCTTGTGGAGTGCGGATTTCTTTCCAATAAAACGGAGGCAGCGCTTCTTATGGATGAAGAATACCAAGGGAAGCTTGCCGCGATCATTGCCGCATCCGTTGCGGAGTTTGCGGAATCCATAGAATAAAAATAAAAAGGACGTTTAAATATGAAACAGAAAAAAGTTTACGTTTGCACGGAGTGCGATTACCAAAGCCCAAAATGGCTTGGCAAATGCCCCTCCTGCGGAAGCTGGAACACCTTTACGGAAGAAACGTACGAGGAAGAGCCTGCTTCTTCCAAAAAAGCCACGCCTCACCGTTCTATGCTTGTTCGCATGGGGGAAGACTCCGAGCCCGAAAAGCTTTCCTGGGACGATCTTCCCGAATATATCCGTTCCGACACAGGTATGTCGGAGTTTGACCGCGTGCTTGGCGGCGGCTTGGTGGAGGGAAGCGTTGTGCTTCTTTCGGGCGAGCCGGGTATAGGAAAATCTACGCTTCTTTTGCAGATATGCGCTGCGCTTTCGGCTACGAAGACGGTGCTTTACGTTTCCGGGGAAGAATCTGCCGCGCAACTTTCTATGCGCGCGAAGCGCTTGGGTGTCAAGGGCGAGCGCATATACGTACTTACTGAAACGAACGCGCAAAAGGTTATAAGCAAGGCGGAAAAGCTTGCTCCCGATATAATAATCGTGGACTCCATACAGACGATGTACCACGTGGAAAGCGCGAGCGTTCCCGGAAGTGTTACGCAGATACGCGAATGTGCATCTATGTTTATTAACAAGGCTAAGACTGACGGCACGAGCGTGCTTCTCGTCGGTCACGTCAACAAAGAGGGAACTATCGCGGGACCGAAGATACTGGAGCATATGGTGGATACGGTGCTTTACTTTGAAGGCGAAAGAAGGCAGAATTTTCGCATTATCCGCGCAATGAAAAACCGATTCGGCTCTACGAACGAGATAGGCGTTTTCGAAATGAGAGACACGGGGCTTGCCGAGGTGCAGAACCCTTCCGAAATGCTCCTGGCGGACAGACCGCAGAAAACTTCGGGCAACTGCGCAGTATGCGTAATAGAGGGTACGCGCCCCATCATAGCGGAGATACAGGCGCTTTGCACACCCACGGTCTATCCCGCACCGCGCAGAATGTCCACTGGTATAGATTTTAACCGTGTGGCGCTCATACTTGCAGTGCTTGAAAAAAGGCTGGGGCTCAGATTTTCCGCAAACGACGTTTACCTTAACGTCATCGGCGGTATTCGCATTGAGGAAACAGCGAGCGACATCGGTATGGCTATGGCGCTTATCTCCTCTATTAGGGATATAGAGATACCCGATGATCTGCTTTGCTTCGGCGAGCTTGGTCTTGCGGGAGAGTGCCGCGCCGTTATGCGCGCGGAGGACAGAATTAAAGAGAGCGCACGCCTCGGTTTTCGTAAGATAGTGGTGCCTTACAGAGCCATCACAAAGGCGACGAAGATACCCGAGGGCGTGGAGGTCATCGCAGCGAAGAGTGTGTTCGACCTTTTGCCTCTGCTCCGTAAAAAAGAGAATTAAAACCGAAAAAGGACTCGTATGAGTCCTTTTTCATATTATTCGTCTATTTCTGCGCTTTTTTTAATGCTTGTATTTTTCTTTACACCTTTTTTGTTAAAGTTTATAAGGCTTGTTACAACACCTGCGAAGCAGAAAAGAAGACCGATTCCAAGATCGGCAAAGTAAGGGAGGGCGATTTCGGTATCAAAAAGATATATGTAAGAGAATCTTACACACTCAAAGAAAGTGGGCATATCGAGGGGAGTGATCTCGCCTGCTTCAAGCCATTCGCCGTGAATGGTATAAACGTCCGTTGCAAGGCAGAGATACCAAGATAATATAATTACGATAATGGACATAATTACTGCGATAACGATGCCTTTTTTGCTCTCTTTCTTGGCAAAGAAGGAATACCCTCTTACAGAGCAGATAACGCCGACGATTCCTGCAAGACCGGAGATAAAACCCATCTGGTAGAAAAGATACCAAAGAACGCCGCCCGCCAAGGCAAAAAGAAATGCGCCGATAATGCCTGCAACGACATTTTCGTTTTGTTCTTGTACAGGGGTTCCCGTTGTTTCAATATTTTTATTCATAAATAACCTCTTGTATATATATTTAGTATTTTCTTTCAGTATATCATAGGGATGTTATTATGTCAAGAACAATTGAAATTTTAAAAATGCGAACAAATGTTCGAAAAACTATTTACAAATTACGAAAGATGTGGTATAATTAGAACGGAAGCGAAAAGCTTTCAAATTTTATTCCCTATATTATCAAACATCGTCGGAGAATTATTACTGTAAAGCCAAGCGGCTTAAAGGAGATGATTTTTTGACACATATTTTTAATTCGGGGGTACTATGGCAGAAATATCTAACGAACGCATAGTAAAGGTAGAGGAGCGTGAAAAAAGCAACACGCACCGTCTCGACCGCCTCGAAAATCTTACGGAAGCGATTCACCGTCAGAATGAAAATATTGTGCGGCTTGTGGAAAAGCTTGAGGCCACGAATACCACGATAAAGGCGCACGAAAAGCGCCTTTCGGAAATAGAAAAACTGCCGCGCGCAAGGCAGAGCGCTGTCTTCAGCGCCGTTATGACCGCTATCGCGAGCGCGGTCATCGGTGCGCTTGTCACGTGCATATTTTCGTCTATCTGAAAAAGCGAAAGGAGGGACTCCGCCTTTTGCTTTGGGCGGAGCGTTTTTATGAAGGAGTTTTTATTATATAACATTCACACGATAATTTTTATTTTGGCACTTGTTTTGGGGCTTGTATTGCTTTTGCGATTCGGCTCAAAGAAGCAGATACGCGCCGTACTTCTCTACCTTGTTTCAAGGGCGGAGGAGGAATGGGGCGGCGGCACGGGAGAGATAAAATATGCCTCTGTCGTTGCCGCCGTTTATGAGCGAATACCCACAGCGGCACGCTTTCTTATCACCGAGAGGGAGCTTTCCCAAATGATAGAGACCGCCGTTTCCAAAATGAAAGAATATCTGGGTGAGTAAAAGACCGAATAAATATATCGGATATTACGTAAATCCGCAAGGACTTGTTCTTTTGCGGATTTTATGTTATAATCATTATTAAATATGCCTCTTGGAGGAGAGTAACGTATGAAGAAACTTTTAACTTTAATGCTTGCACTTTCGGTACTGTTTATGACGTCCTGCGGCAATGCGGGGATAAGCGAAACGACTGCAACGCAGGAAGAAAATATTGAATATACGGATTACTCTCCTACGGGCGAGGTATTGAGCTTTGGCGACAATTATCTTTCGGGCTTTCAGGGGCATATCCATTTTGAAAAGGAGATAGACGATGAAACGGAAATATACGTAAAGACGGATCTTGTCCCCGTGGAATCCGTTACCGTCTTGGGAAAAACGTATCAGCTTAAATACGTTGAAACGTATTCATATTACGGCGGAGAAATGCAAAGAGACCAATATGATATCCTTAACGGAGAACGAGAAGGAAGTATTCTCAAGGTTCAGGATGGTAAGGTGGTGTTTTTCACAGATATTGCTGCAAGGATAGATATGTCTTTGGAAAGAACGGAGGAAGAGCTTGTTGATGCTGTTGAAGAAGCAATAGACGGCTTGATAGATTTTGATAAATTTCCCAAAGGAACTACCAAGGTAGAGGTTTCCTTTAACGGAAGCAGATACCTTATTGTTTGGTACAGTATGCTTGGAGATTACAGAACGGGTTTTGCCAGAGCATCTCTTTACGAGGATGGAACAATCAGTGCTATAGCGGATAATTCCGCGCCGTCCTATATAACAAGAAGCACAAGAGTCAATATGAGTGATGAAGAAAAAGAAAGCTTGATAAAAAACAGGCTTTCGGTTCTTTGCGGCGTGGACGTTGCAAATATAAACAATATCAAAATTTCTTCGCAGAAATTGGAAAAGATAAACGGAAAATTCGGAGTGAGAGTAAACTCTACTGCCGAGGTGCTTATGGACGGCAAGCTCACAAGAGCCATAAGCGAACTGTTTATCGTTTTGCGAGAGCAAGAGTGACTTTATAAAGACAAGAAAAAGGTGTATTTTTTACACCTTTTTCTTTATTACATCCCCTTTATCAGCTCGGAAACTGTTACAAATTCATATCCTTGCGTTTGGAGATAGGGGATTATTATTTCAAGCGCTTCCGTTGTGTGCGCCTGCTTTGAGGTAAAATCATGGAAAAGGATGATGCTACCGTAGGTGACATTGTTTTTGATGTTTTCCGCAATGACATCCGCAGGGGTCTTTGCCCAATCTAGCGTATCAACCGTCCATATGACCGTGCTTTTGCCCATTGCTGTTGCAATTTTCACTATATTTTCCGAATATTTGCCTTCAGGCGGGCGGAAAAGCGTTGGAGTTACGCCGGATGCTTTTCTGATAAGAGCGTCCGTGCGCTCTATTTCCTCTTTTATCTGTTCTTCGGTAAATTCCGAAAGGCGTGAGTGAGAGTAGGAATGATTTGCTATTTCGTGGCCACGCTCCGCTTCCTCTTTTATAAGGTGCGGGTAATATTCCGCATTTGTGCCGACGACGAAAAACGTTGCCTTTATGCCGTATTTATCGAGTATATCGAGAATTTCGGGGGTTTTGCGCGGGTGCGGGCCGTCATCAAAGGTGAGCGCTATCTTTTTGCCGCAGGCTGTCGTGCCGGAAAAGACAACGCCGTCCTTCATAGGAGGTGCCGCGGCAAAAACATTCACGGAGAAAAGAATTAAAGCTAAAAAAGACGATATTATCTTCTTCATATTTTTTATTTAAAAAAGCTCATCGAGCGTGCCGAAGCGATAGCCTTGGCTTTCCCATTCCGTAAGGAGAGCATCAAGTATATCGGCGTTTGTTTTTGATGTGGGATGAAGCAGGATGACCGCGCCGTTATGGGTGTTGGCAAGAAGGAGCTGCTTTGCTTTTTCGGGGTCGGGCTGTTTATCGTTATCCCAATCCGCGTAGGCAAGGCTCCAGAAAACCGTTTTATACCCCATATCGCAGGCGGTCTTAAGGTTTGCTTCGCTGAATCGTCCTTCAGGCGGGCGGTAGAATTTTGCACATTCCACCCCTGCTCTTTCGCGAAGAATATCTTCAAGCCTTGTAAGCTCTGCGCGAAAATCAGCGTCGTTCATCTTCGTCATATCCTTGTGGCGCGCGGTGTGGTTGCAGACAAGGTGCCCCTCCGCCGCCATACGTTTTACAAGGTCCGTGTTTCGCGTGATGATGTTTTCAAGCACGAAGAACGCGCCGTGTGCGTTATGCGCCTTTAAAACATCGAGAATTTTTGCGATGTTTCCGTTTTCGTAACCCGCGTCAAAGGTAAGGTAGATGACCTTTTCCTCCGGGTCTTTGCCTATATACGCGCCTCCGTTTTCAAAAATGAAGGAAAGAGAGCTTTCCGCGGCGGGGCGTGCGTGGTCTTTAGCGCGTTTGCAGTACCAGTTATATGCGCCTGCTGCCTGCACGCATACGGAAAAAGCGAAAACAGCGAGTGCAAGCAAGGGAAAAAGTAATTTTTTTGCTTTGTTTTTCATTAGTAAGTCCTTTCTTGAAAAAAATTTGTATATAAAGTTTTTGCAAAGAGGAAAAAAATAAACCGCAAAAAATCTGCATTATTCGGTAAAACTTGATTTTTGAGTTTATATAAGGTATAATTAAATTTATAGTGTATCTTTTTGGGAGAAATTTTATGGCAGATATAAATATAGTTCTTGTCGAGCCGGAAATACCGCAGAATACGGGTAATATTGCGCGCACTTGTTCCGTTACGGGTGCGGCGCTCCACCTTGTAAAGCCGCTCGGCTTTGAAATAGATGATAAAAAAATGAAACGTGCGGGCCTTGATTATTGGAACGAGCTTGAAATATATTATTACGAAAACCTCGCTGAGTTCCTTGAAAAAAACAAGGACGAGCAGATGTGGTTCTTTTCCAAAAAAGCAAGCCACGTTTATTCCGAGGTAGAATATGCACAGCGTGTTTTCCTCGTTTTCGGAAAGGAGACGAAAGGCTTGCCCGAAGACCTTCTTGAAGAAAGATTTGAACGTTCACTTCGTATGCCGATGAGAGAGGGAAGCCGTTCGCTTAATCTTTCCAACACGGTCGCTATCGCTGTTTATGAGGCTATGCGCCAACGTGATTTCGTGCATCTTAAATGCGACGGAGAAAAAATAGCAAAAAACATTTGCGAGCACAACTCTTGATTTTTAAAAAAATATAATTTATTTACAAATTGTTATAGTTTTATTGCTGATTTTATAGTATAATAAATATAATACGTATTTAATTTTAAAATATACATTTATAAATACATTTATAAATTTTCGGAGGTAGTATGTCTTTAATCGAAAAAATTTTCGGAACATACAGTTCAAAGCAGATAAAAAAGATCGATCCCATCGTAAATAAGATAGAGGCTCTTGCAGATACATTTACAAGAATGAGCGACAGCGAGCTTGCCGCAAAAACACCTGAATTCAAGGAAAGACTTGCAGGCGGGGAAACGCTTGACGATATTCTTCCCGAAGCATTTGCCACAGTGCGCGAAACGGCGGCGCGCGTGCTTGGCAAACGCCCCTTCCGTGTGCAGATAATGGGCGGCATCATACTCCATCAAGGTAGAATTGCGGAAATGAAAACGGGTGAAGGTAAGACACTCGTTGCAACTATGCCCGCATACCTTAACGCGCTTTCGGGCGCGGGCGTTCACGTCGTTACCGTGAACGATTACCTTGCGCGCCGCGACAGCGAGGAAATGGGTAAGGTTTACGCTTTTCTCGGTCTTACGACAGGTCTTATCGTTCACGGTCAGACCTCTGCGGAGAAAAAAGCGGCTTACGCTTGCGATATAACATACGGCACCAATAACGAGATAGGCTTCGACTATCTGCGCGACAATATGGTCATCTACAAGGACAGAATAGTTCAGCGCGGCCATAACTTTGCCATCGTCGATGAAGTGGACTCCATTCTCGTGGATGAAGCAAGAACTCCGCTTATCATTTCCGGCCCCGGCAACGCAAGCGACGAGATGTATGGTAAGGCAGACGCTTTTGTTCGCACGCTCAAGGGTCTTCGCATAAAGGAAAAAGATACAAAATCCGATTACGAGGAAGTAACGCAGGATTATATCGTTGACGAAAAAGCAAAGCGCGCAACCCTTACAAAGCACGGTATTGCGAAAGCGGAAGCTTTTTTCGGTATAGAAAACTATGCGGACCTTGAAAATACGGACCTTAACCATTATGTGAACCAGGCGCTCCACGCGCACGGTGTTATGAAGCTCGACGTGGATTATGTCGTTATGGACGGCAAGGTGCTTATCGTCGACAGCTTTACGGGACGTATTATGCCCGGCAGATGCTTCTCCGACGGGCTTCACCAGGCTATTGAAGCCAAGGAGCGCGTGAAGATCGAAAACGAAAACCAAACGCAGGCGACTATCACCTTCCAGAACTTTTTCCGCCTTTACAAAAAGCTTTCGGGCATGACGGGTACGGCGCTTACGGAGGAAGAAGAATTCCGCGAAATATACAGTCTTGACGTTGTGGAAGTTCCAACGAACAGACCTATGATCCGCAACGACAGAAACGATGTTGTTTACAAAAACGAAAAAGGCAAGTACGAGGCCATCATCGCGCAGATAAAAGAGTGCCACGAAAAAGGACAGCCTGTGCTTGTGGGTACTGTTTCCGTAGATAAATCCGAGTTCTTGTCGAAGCTCCTTAACCGTGCGGGCGTTAAGCACAATGTGCTAAACGCGAAGTACCACGAAAAAGAAGCGGAAATAGTTGCTCAGGCGGGCAAATACGGCGCCGTTACCATCTCCACGAATATGGCGGGACGCGGTACGGACATTATGCTCGGCGGTAACGCAGAGTTCCTTGCAAAGAACGAGCTTAAAAAGCTCGGTTATTCCGAAGAAGAAATTTTCGGCGCTATGGGCGCTTCCGAAAATATAGACGAAAAAACGCGCGAAGCTCGCGAGATCTACCGCGAAAAGCTTGCCGCATTCAAGGAGCAGATCGCTCCCGAAGCAGAAAAGGTAAGGGAAGCGGGCGGTCTTTTCATCCTCGGTACGGAAAGACACGAGAGCAGACGTATAGATAACCAGCTCCGCGGACGTGCGGGACGTCAGGGCGACCCCGGCGAAAGCCGATTCTTCCTCTCTCTTGAGGACGACCTTTTGCGTCTTTTCGGAAGCGAAAGAATACAGGGTATGGTAGAGCACCTCGGTCTTCCCGACGACCAGCCCATTGACGCGAAGATACTTTCGGGTACTATCGAAAACGCACAGAAACGTCTTGAAGGAGAAAACTTTAACAGACGTAAGAACGTCCTCGATTACGACGACGTTATGAACCAGCAGAGAAACATTATCTACGGCGAGCGCAGACGTGTTCTTGACGGCGAGGACATCAGCGAAACCATCGTTAAGATGATGGACGGCGCTATTGCGGACGGAATTGCCGCAAGCGTTGATACGGATAAAGGCGAATTCTCCGTTCCCACGCTTCGCAAAAATCTCTTCTGGATCATCGCACCCGATGATTTTGCGAAAGATACGGCAACGGCAGAGGAAGCAAGCGAGCTTCTTGTTTCCCGCGCACACGAGGTTTACACAAAACAGCAGGAGGTGTTCGGCGAGCATATCCGCGAGCTTGAGCGCATTGCGCTTCTTACCGCTGTGGACAGACATTGGATGGAACATCTCGATGCGATGGATGACCTTCGCGGCGGTATCGGTCTTGCCGCATATGCGCAGAGAAATCCTCTTAACGAGTACAGACTTGCCGCAGGCGATATGTTTGACAGTATGATCTCCGATATCCGCGTGGATACGGTGAGAATGGTTCTTTTCTCCCGTCCCGCACAGCAAATACAGCGCGTTCAGGTAGCAAAACAGCAGGTGGCGGCAGCAGCGGCTGTCGGCGGTGAGGCGTCGAAAAAACGACCCGTTGTCAGAAAAGCGGCTGAAAAAGTGGGCAGAAACGATCCATGCCCCTGCGGCTCCGGCAAAAAATATAAAAAATGCTGCGGCGCTAACAATTCCGGCGAAGAAAACTGATTTTAAATAACATAAACGGAAAGAGAGGGCGTGCGCCCTCTGCTTTCCGCATTGCGAGGTTTATATGGGATTTGGCTTTATGTTCCTCGGATGCTTCCTTTTGACGGGGGCTTTCGATACACTCAACATTTTGGGATTTTTATTTATGTATGCGGGAATAAATACCGCAAGCAAGCATTGCACCTGTTTTGACAACACTAAAAAGGTCTGCTTGCTCGGTTTCGCTTTCTCCGGTGTGAAGGCTCTGATTGGCATTTGCTCTTACTTTGATATTGAACTTTTGAGCGCCGGCGCTACGAATATAGTAAACTCTACATACACGGCGTATATGATATGCTTCTACGTTTTCCTTTTCCTCTCCGTTGCGGCGGTTGCAAAAGATACGGAGCTTTTCGCTATAATGAGAATGTCTTATGCGAATATAATGCTCGTTCCGATGTTCCTTGTTGCGGGACAGGCTATAATGATCTATATAACGCTGAATCTGGAAAAGCTCGGAGATTTTGCTTCCCGTCTTTACGGCACGGGACTTTTGCTCTCTCTGCTTGTGACCGTACTTACTGCGATACTCCTTTTCAGATGCTATGCCCGAATTTGCCTTGAAGGCGACGAGGATATGGAGAAAAAGGTTCACGATTTCAAATCTCCATTGGATTACTACGAAAAAAACAAAAAAAGCAACGCTTCCTCGCAAAAATACAATAAGAATAACAAAAAGAAAAAATAAAAAGGGGGCATTATGGGAATAGGATATATTCTTGCGGGTCTTGTTTTTCTTTTCAACCCGTTTATCAATATAATAGATATTTTTCCCGATTTTATAGGTTATCTGCTCATACTTCGCGGTATGTCGAAGATGGCGGATATTGAATACAAGCTCTCACAGGCAAAAATTAAAATGACGCACGCGCTCGCTGTGTCCCTTGGCAGGTTCGGCGTGATGCTTCTCGGCTTTATTGCAAAATTTGATAATACGCTCATACTTGTGTTTGTATTTTCTTTCGCTGTGCTGGAGCTTTTCTTCGTGCTTCCCGCATTCAAAGCGCTTTTCGAGGGACTTGAATACTTGGAGCTTCGCTTTGCGCCGAACGGTATTTCCAAAAAGGCAGAGGACGCGGCAAAGATTACGCCTATTTTCCTCGTAGTTCGTTCCGTTTGCGCGCTCCTCCCGGAGCTTACCGCGCTCAAAACGGATTACGGCTACGTTACCTCCGGCGGCGATGTGGACTTGACGGGTGTTATCCGTACGATGCTTATAATACTTTGTGCCGCCGCCGCGCTCGTTTTCGGCATAGTTTGGCTTTCCTCTATGTGGAAAGGAATTTCCGAGGTAAAGAACAACAAGCCGTTTGTGGCTTATCTTGAAGAAAGATACAATACGGAGGTTCTGCCCGACGAATCGCGTGCAATAAAAAGAAGCGCAAAAAACTTCTGGCGCGTTTTCTTTGCCTCTCTCTTTTTCTTGCTTTCAATTTCGATAGATTTTCATTATATTATGCCTACATTCGCTTTTGGTATTTGCGCGTATTTCGCTTTTTCCTGCGCTGCTCGTTATGTGGAAAATATAAAAAAAGCGAAATATACGTCCCTCGCGTTTGCCGCAGTAATGCTTTTGCAGTATATCTTTATGTGGAACTACTGCGCGCACCTTGGCAGCATGCTTTTCCCGTATGAGCATCCGAGCTTTATAAAGCTCTACGTTCCGTTTGCGCTTCTTTCCGTGGGCGGTTGCGTTTTGCTTATAAAAATATTCGCTTATTCTGAAAAAACGATGGTGCATCTTCTTGAAGATTGCGTGGGATACCGCGAATATACGGACCTTCGCAGGCAGGAGATAGATGACGAACGAAGAGAATTTCTTGCCCGCAAAACGTCAAAGCTTTGCAAAATGTGCCGCGTTTTTGCCGTTTTGTTAACTCTTTGTACGCTTTCCGTTCCGTGGTTCTCTCTTGCTTGGGCGGTGCAGAGCATACTTTGCTTTATTGTTATAATGTTTGCATATTCCGCAATGTGCGATGTTTTCGCGGAAGCGGAAAAGGTACTTTGAGAAAAGAGGTTTTTATATGGAAGAACAAAATGTTTCCGTAAAAGAGAATAGACCGGAAAAAGAGCCTGCTCGTTTTGTCGTTTACGATTGGATAGAGGTAGTTGCTTTTTCCATTGCTATAGTTCTTTTTATATTTACTTTTGTGGCAAGGCTTACCACCGTTGACGGGGACTCTATGTATCCCACGCTCAAGCATGGGGAACACCTTATAATATCTAATCTTTTTTATGAACCCACGCAGGGCGATATCGTCGTTGTACAGGAACAGAACGGATTTTTCAAAGGTCCTATCGTCAAGCGCATTATCGCCAAGGGCGGTCAGACGATAAAATTCGATTTTGAAAACTGGAAGGTTTGGGTCGATGGTGAGCTTCTTACCGAGGATTACGTAAATTATCAGCCTTGGTTCCCCATGGACAGCGACGGATGCCCGGAGGAGCTGACCGTTCCCGAAGGCTACCTCTTTGTAATGGGTGACAACAGAAACGGTTCCACAGACAGCAGAAATATGGCAATAGTCGGCTTTGTAAGCGAAGATGAGGTTATGGGCAGAGTGATTTTGCGCCTTACAGGTCGCTTTGGCATTGTCGAATGATAACGATTTTAGAAAGGACGTGAACTTATGCCGTCAGAGATCATACAATGGTTTCCCGGTCATATGGCGAGAACACGCCGAGAGATAGGCGAAAACCTTAAAAACGTAGATTTTGTTATAGAACTTTTGGACGCACGCATACCGCTTTCCTCCCAAAACCCGGAGATAGCGCGCATCTGCGGCGATAAACCGAGACTTATTCTTTGCAGCAGAGCAAGCCTTGCAGACCAGAAGATGACAAAGGCTTGGAAAGCATATTTTGCCGCGAACGGCAAAAAGTGCATCTTCTATGACTGTATCACAGGGGAAGGAATGAACGAGATAACGCCCGCCGCACGCGAGCTTCTTTCCGAAAAGATCGAGCGCTACCGCGAAAAAGGGATGGAGGGCAGAAAGCTTCGCGCTATGATCGTGGGTATTCCCAACGTGGGAAAAAGCTCAATTATCAATAAACTTTCGGGTACTAAGAGCGCGAAAGTGGAAAACCGCCCCGGCGTTACGCGCAAGCAACAGTGGATACCCACGAACGCAGGCTTTGACCTGCTCGACACGCCCGGTGTGCTTTGGCCGAAGTTTGAAGACCCGAAAACGGGCGAAAACCTCGCCGTTACGGGAGCTATAAAAGACGATATACTCGATATAGAAACGCTTGCATCCATACTTGTAAACCGTCTGCGTGCGCTTTACCCGGATAAAACTATGGCACGATACAAGCTCAAAGAAGAAGCTCTTGCCGAAGACCTTTCGGATTTTGACGTGCTGGAGCGCATAGGAAAAGCGCGCGGCTTCCTTGTTTCAGGCGGGGAGATAGACCTTGAACGCACGGCGAAAATGCTGCTTGAAGAATTCAGAAGCGGAAAGATAGGCAGAATGACCATAGATCTTCCGCCTGAAAACGGAGAAAAAGAAAATGCTTGAATATACAATAGAGAATGAGGCTTTCAAGGCGGGATATAAAAATATTTGCGGCGTGGATGAAGCGGGCAGAGGCCCTCTTGCTGGGAACGTCGTCGCTGCCGCAGTAATACTTCCGCAAGGGCTTGTGATAGATGGGCTTAACGACTCCAAAAAGCTTTCCGAGAAGAAAAGAGAAGAGCTCTATGAAGTTATAACAAAGGAAGCGCTCTCTTACTCCGTTGCTTGGGCAACGCCTGCGGAGATAGACGAGCTCAACATCCTGGGCGCTACGATGCTTGCGATGAAGCGCGCGGTAGAGGGACTTTCCGTACTCGCAGACTTTGCGCTTATAGACGGCAACTGCGCGCGCGGCTTTGATATTCCCACACAGACCGTTGTAAAGGGAGATGCAAAAAGCCCTTCCATCGCGGCGGCATCCATACTTGCGAAGGTAACGAGGGACAGACAATGCATTGAGATGGACAAGGCTTATCCCGAATACGGCTTTGGAAAGCACAAGGCTTATCCCACGAAGGATCATATGAATAAGGTGCGCGAGATAGGCCCTTGCCCCGAACATAGAAGAAGCTTCCTTTCTTTTTTGAACAAATGAGCGAAAAAAAGAAGCTTGGAACGGTGGGAGAGGATATTGCCGCAGAATACCTTCAAAATCTCGGTTTTAAGATACTTTGCCGCAACTACCGCGCAGGGCATCTTGAAACCGATATTATATGCGAGGATGAAAAATATATCCTTTTCGTGGAAGTGAAGACACGCACCGATGCGGGGCACGCCACGCGCTTCGGAAGTGCGCGTGATGCTGTTGATACGCGCAAAAAACAGCGCATACTCGATTGTGCCAAAGAGTATATTTACAAAAATAAACCTAAAAAGAAACCGCGCATCGACGTGATAGAGGTTTACCTCGACGAGCGCGGAGAGCTTATTTCCGAAAGGGGAATAAGGCATATAAAAAACGCCGTTACGGCGTAATTTGTTAAAAAATGAAACGATCGCGGGAGGAGCAAGCCCCTCCCCTACGTTCGCTACACGGAATGAACCTGTGCTTTTTAGCAAAGTTCTCTTTGCCAAAGATTAAAGTCCGCACAAAATGAACCTCATCCACCGCAAGCGGTCCCCCTTCCCCAAAGGGGAAGGCGAGAATAGCTTTTTTAGCAAAGTTCTTTTTGCTTACTTTTTCTCGAAAGAAAAAGTAAGTCAGTCTGTGGCTTTCTGCTTGAATGTTGCGCAGACTGTGTCTGTGCAGGATGTTGCATAGCTGGGGCCTACGTTGATGGTTTCGGCTGTGCAAGTGTTTTCACCGTCGTGATAAACGCAGTTGGAAACGTCGCAAACAACGCCGTTGTTGCATTTACAGGTGTTCTTTTCGTCTTTATTATTCATCATTTCAAAAAAACTCCTTTCTGTGAGTTCATATATATTTTGTACGTTGCAAGCGCATTTATTCATAAGCGAGCTTATTTGTTAAATTTTTTAAAAATCAAGGAGGTGGGCTGTGTCGCTTTTTGTTATTGCGGATACGCACCTTTCGCTCTCCTGCGAAAAGCCGATGGACGTTTTCGGCGCACGCTGGAAGGATTACACACAGCGTTTGGAAGCTGAGTGGAGAGCTGTTGTGAAAGAAGAAGATACCGTTGTTATAGCGGGAGATATATCCTGGGGAATGACCGTGGAGGAAGCAAAAGCGGATTTTGACTTTATCGAATCTCTCCCCGGGCAAAAGATAATTATGAAGGGCAACCACGATTATTGGTGGCAGACGATGGCGAAGCTCGATGCTTTTGTAGAACAAAACGGATACAAGACGATCCGTTTTCTGCACAATAATGCATACGCCTGCGAGGATTTTATCATATGCGGCTCTCGCGGATGGTATAACGATGATAAGAACAAGCCGCTTCGCGGGGCGGACAGCGAAAAGATCGTAGCCCGTGAGGTCGTAAGGATAGGAATGAGCCTCGATGCAGGGCACAAACTGCGCAAAAAGCTTTTGGAGGAGGACGGAAAAGACAGGGAAGTTCTGGCTTTCCTCCATTTCCCACCGATATTCAAAGGGTATATGTGTGACGAGATAATCATGGAGCTTTATCGCAAGGAGGTACAGCGCTGTTTCTTCGGTCATATACACGGATGTTACGATGCTCCGCTTAAAAGAGAGTATGCGGATATAAATTTTTATTTTATCGCGGCAGACTATCTTGCGTTCCGACCGTTCAAGATCGAACCGAAAAATGTTTGAAAAATGCACATATGTGCAAGAAAAACAGTTGACTTTGACAAATCAAAGTGATATAATATTCAATAATTATGAAAAAATAAATTCTCACCATTAAATGGAGGATAAAATGAAATTAATCAATATCACAGACGCGGAAAAGAACCGGAAGGTTATTGAGTTTTCCGTTGACAAAGCTACATTCGATGCAGCTGTTGACAAGGTATATAAGAAAAATGTTTCCAAACTCAATGTTCCCGGTTTCAGACGCGGCAAAGCTCCCAAGAGCATGATCGAAAAAATGTATGGCAAGGGCTTCTTCTATGAAGATGCTATCAACGATATTCTTCCCGAAGCTTATGAAGCAGCTCTTACAGAGTCCGGCCTCGACGTTGTAAGCCATCCCGAAATCGACATTAAAACAATCGATGACAACGGTGTTGTTATCACAGCAAAGGTTTTTGTAAAACCCGAAGCTCGCGTTGGCGAATACAAGGGCATCGAAGCAACACGCGATGCAGTAGTTATCGCTGATGAAGCAGTTGACGCAGAGATCAACAACGTTCGCGAAAGAAACGCTCGCGAAACAGAAGTAACAGACAGAGCAGTTGAAAACGGCGACGAGATCACATTCGATTTCGACGGTTACGTTGACGGCGTTGCTTTCGACGGCGGTAAGTCCGAAAACTACAACCTCAAGGTTGGTTCCGGTTCTTTCATCCCCGGTTTCGAAGAACAGATCGTTGGCAAAGCTATCGGTGAAAAATTCGATGTAAACGTTACATTCCCCGCTGAATACCACGCAGCAGAGCTTGCAAACAAGGAAGCAGTATTCAAATGCGTTGTTCACGCTATCAAGGTTCGCGAACTTCCCGAACTCGATGACGAATTTGTAAAAGACGTTTCCGAATTTGACACAGTTGATGAATATCGCGCTGATGTTAAGGCAAAACTCCAGGAAAAGGCTGATAAAGAAGAAGATGCTAAGGTTGACGGCCAGCTTATCGACAAGCTCGTTGAAACTCTCGAAGCTGACATTCCCGAAGCTATGTTCGAAAACGAACTCGACGCTATGATGCGTGACTACGAAACAAGACTTCGTTACCAGGGTCTCGACCTCGAAACATTTATGCGTTACACAGGTCAGACAGTTGACGCTATGAAGGCTCAGTTCCGTCCCCAGGCTGAAAAGCAGGTTAAGACACGCCTTGCTCTTGAAGCGGTTGCTAAGGCAGAAAACTTTGAAGCTACAGCAGAAGAGATCGAAGCTGAATACGGCAAGATCGCAGAAGCTTACGGCATCGAGGTTGAAAAAGTTCGTGAAACTATCGATACAACAGCTATCGCTGCCGACCTCGTTGTTGGTAAGGCTGCACAGCTTATCCGCGATACAGCAGTTGTTTCCGTAAAAGACGCTGAATAATTTAACAATATCAGAAATTCGCAGACCTTACCGTCTGCGAATTTGATTAAATGGGGTAATTGACTTTTTTCGACCCTACTTTCTTTCGAAGAAAGTAGGCAAAGAACTCTGCACTGAACATACAATGATTAAGGCGCGGAGTCAAAAAGGGAGAAAAACGATCCCCTACGAAATGAAAAAGATTTTCTGCACATAGTTTTTCCGTGTGCTTAGGAAAGTTCTTTGCCAAGCTTTCTTCCAAGAAAGCGGAAAGGAGATAAATTATGGCACTTGTACCAACAGTCGTTGAACAGACAGGCAGAGGAGAACGCGCATACGACATATACTCCCGCCTTCTTAACGACAGAATTATTTTTTTGACGGATGAAGTAAATGATGTTACTGCATCCCTCGTTGTGGCACAGCTTTTGTTCCTTGAATCTCAGGATCCCGATAAGGACATTATGCTTTATATCAACAGCCCCGGCGGCTCTGTTTCCGCGGGCTTTGCTATATTCGACACAATGAATTACATCAAATGCGACGTTTGCACTATCTGCATCGGTATGGCGGCGTCTATGGGCGCGTTCCTTCTTGCAGCGGGTACACCCGGCAAGCGTTGGGCGCTTCCCAACAGCGAAATTATGATCCACCAGCCCTTGGGCGGTATGCAGGGTCAGGCGAGCGATATCAAAATCCACGCAGACCACATACTCCGCACACGCCAGAAGCTTAACGAGATACTCGCACGCGAAACAGGCAAGACTGTGGAACAGATCGCACTTGACACGGAAAGAGATAACTTTATGTCTGCGGCAGAAGCGGCAGAATACGGACTTATAGACAAGGTTATAGAAAAAAGAATATAAGTTGAGGTATTGAAATGGCAGACAACAGAAGTACGGAACGCAGATGTTGCTTTTGCGGCAGAACCGAACGCCAGGCGGAGGTGCTCATCCCCTCTCCCACGGGATTTTACATCTGCAACCAGTGCGTTTGGGCTTGCAGCGAAATACTTGAAGAGCTTGAGGAAGAAAACCGCCCGCAGGCGGAGATCCCCGAACTTTCCGAGCTTCCCAAACCGAAAGATATTAAAACCATACTCGACGATTACGTTATAGGTCAGGACAGCGCAAAAATAGCTCTTGCCGTTGCCGTATATAATCACTATAAGCGTATTTCACAGAAGAAAAACGAAGATGACGGTGTTGAGATACAGAAAAGCAACGTCCTTTTGCTCGGACCTACGGGCGTGGGCAAGACTTTCTTGGCGCAGACACTTGCAAAAACGCTGAAAGTGCCGTTTGCTATAGCCGATGCCACGACTCTTACGGAGGCGGGCTACGTTGGCGAGGACGTTGAAAACATTCTTCTTCGACTTCTTCAGGCGGCGGATTTTGACGTGGAGCTTGCAGAACGCGGCATCATTTATATCGATGAGCTTGACAAAATCTCACGCAAGAGCGAAAACCGTTCCATAACCCGCGACGTTTCCGGTGAGGGTGTACAGCAGGCACTGCTTAAGATCCTCGAGGGTACGGTTGCAAACGTGCCTCCGCAGGGCGGACGCAAGCATCCCGGACAGGAATTTATCCAAATCAATACGGAAAATATTCTCTTTATCTGCGGCGGTGCGTTCGACGGACTTGAGCAGATAATCGAAAAGAGAAGAGGCAAACAGGGAATTGGATTCGGCAGCGAAGTCAAGGGCAAAGCCGAAAAGACGAGCATATCCGCTTTCAAGGATGCGACGGCGCACGATATTGTTAAGTTCGGCCTTATTCCCGAGCTTGTGGGCAGAATTCCCGTTATCGTAAGCCTTGACCCGCTTGATACGGACGCGCTTGCAAGCATACTCACAAAACCGAAAAACGCTATAGTTAAGCAGTATAAGAAGCTTTTCGCGCTAGACGGACTTGAAATAGAGTTCACGGATGAAGCTGTTAAAAAGATAGCTGAACTTGCAAAAGAGCGTAGCACGGGCGCGCGCGGTCTTCGCGCGATAATGGAGGAGATCATGCAGCCGATTATGTATGAATCCCCTACGCTCCGCGACGAAAAGGGCATCGCGAAGGTGGTCATAACCGAAAAGGTCGTAACCGAAAAAGCAGAACCCGAAATGTATTGAGCAATATGAAAACCGCAAAGATGTTGCATCTTTGCGGTTTTTGTGTTAAAATGAATACAGTACAACGAAATAGGAGAGATTGTGTTATGGAAACACGTGAATAAAAGATAAAGCTGATTGTAAAGATAGTGCTGACTGTGCTGATAGTGACGGCGCTCCCTATGGTGGGAAGTTTGTCTTTGCTTTTGCTGGCATTTGGCGGAGGATTTTATGCTTTTGCTTTGATTTTGATACCCGCGATAATCCCTTTGATATGGCTCAAAAATAAAAAAATACATAGGATATATTTAATAGCTTATTGTGCGTTGTTTTTGGTTATAGGCTCGGTCTATACTGTGGACCGCATTACAGACGAATACGAAAAAAGTATAACGATAGACGTTACTCCGAATATAAATACGTCGGAATGGCTGCCTTTTGAGGAAGATTCCAATATAGTCAAATACGACAGCAAGACCCTGAAGCTGACGGGCTACCCATAATAGATGGAGCTACAGCTGCTTTTCCCGTTTATTCCGCTTTTGTAAACGCGGTCTATCCCAATACAACAAGGCTTTATGACGGTGTATTTGAATACAATAACACCGTTGGCGGTTACGAAAAACTTGCGGAAAAAAAGACGGATATTTTTATCGGAGCTCAGCCATCGAAGGAGCAAATAAAATACGCAGAGGAATGCGGAACTACATTTGAATATACACAGATAGGCTACGAGGCATTTGTTTTCTTTGTACATAAGGACAATCCAATAGATTCTCTTACAGCAGAGCAAATAAGGCGCATCTATTCGGGTGAGATAACCAACTGGAAAGAGGTTGGGGGAAAAGATGAAGAAATAGAGGCGTTTCAGCGAAACGAGGGAAGTGGAAGTCAAAGTATGATGCTGCGCTTTATGGGTGATGTTGCTATAATGGATCCCGAAATAAAGGAAATAAGAGGTATGGGAAGCATAATTGAACAAGTAGCAGATTATAAGAGCAAATCGGGTTCTATCGGATTTTCTTTCAGATTTTATGTTGAGGGTATTATAAAAAATCCCGATATAAAAATGATCGCTGTTGACGGTGTTGCACCTACAGTGGAAAATGTAAAAAACAATAAATACCCTATAATCGCGCCTGTGCATGCTGTTACATATGCGGGAAATACGAACGAAAACGTGGATAAGCTGTTGAAATGGATGCTTTCCGAGGAAGGGCAGTACATTATTGAAGAAACAGGATACGTTGGAATAGGAAATTAAATGTATGCAATAAAAAATCTCGCCATGTATGGCGAGATTTTTTATTCTTCTCTTTTATATTCGATAATATCGCAAATGTCGCAATCGAGGATAAAACAAAGCTCATCCAGCGTTTTTGTGGTGATAGCTTGCCCGTGCTTGATGCGGTGGAGTGTGTTTGCAGAGATGCCTTGTTTGAATATGAGGTTATATTCCGTGATATTCTTGTTTAGCAGAGTCTTGTAAAAAGGCTTGTAGCTTATCAAATTCATCATTCTCCGATGTTATTTATCTTTTTTTATTTTAACATACTTAATCTCTTGACAATACTTAATATATTGAGTATAATATAGGTGATATATTCAATATATTGAATATGCGCAACAAAAGAAAAGGAGAAAAGGAAAATGAAAAAAATAGCGGCGTTAATTCTTGCTGTCTACGCGGTGTTTGCGTTTACTGCGTGCTTTTATTCTGAGGAACAGGTTACACTAGAAAGCGGAAAAACACAGGATATTACGCTATCTCCTCCCGAAGGGATAGTAATAGACGGCTCGACACACAACATAGTAATAAGAGAAAAATTCGATGAAGAAAAGGTTATTTCCTCTCTTGAGGTCACGGAATATACATATAAAAACGAATTTTGGAATTACGCTTTTATCGCTGTGAGAAACAATTCCGATTTTACTATCAATATTTCCGCAGATGCAAAATTTTATGATGAAACCGGCGCGCTTGTCGGTGCAAAATCCGCCGGTGAAACAACAGTGGGGAAAGGGCAGGAGGTTTTGCTCTGCTTTATGCCTGATGAAGACTTTGCAAAAATGGAATATGAAATTTCAGCAGACGAAGACAAATGGTACGAGTCTGCGGTAAGCGCCCTTTCTTATGAATCCGTAAAGGCAAAGGATAAAGAAATCGTAAGCGTGAAAAACAACGGGAGCGAAGCTGTTGAATTTTCGGAATGTGAAGTGCTTTTCTTTAACGGCGATAAGATCGTAGGATATTCAAGCGAATATTTTACGGATGATGATTTTGAAATAAAGCCCGGAAAAACAATAACAAAAGAGCTTAATTGCTATGATGAATACGATTCCGTTAAATTCTTCTTTACGGGACGCAGATAAAAATAAACGCAAAAAATCTCGCCATT
Organism: Clostridia bacterium; assembly: GCA_017621475.1. Lineage (GTDB taxonomy): Bacteria > Bacillota > Clostridia > Oscillospirales > CAG-272 > UMGS731. The sequence continues at coordinate 60,411 of JAGATA010000002.1, read as the reverse complement.
TCGGCGAGATTTTTTGTTGGTTGATTATTCTTCTGTGGGGGCTTCAGGCTGTGTGCCGAGGGCTGCTCTGCCTCCTGCAAAGCCTGCGATAAGGGAGGAGAGGTCGATGCCTGTGGATTCCTTCATACCCTCCATGATCTGGTTTGCGCTGCTCATAACGTCACGCACAACTTTTGTGGAGTTGCCATCGCCGTACATAACGATCTTGTCCGTGCGAGAAAGAGGTTCGGCGGCGTTCTTGACAACCTCGGGAAGAGCTGTGAGGTACATTTCGAGGACGGACGCTTCGCCCATCTTCTTCTGAGCTTCGGCTTTCTTTTCGATAGCTTCTGCTTCTGCAAGACCTTTTGCACGAATACCTTCCGCTTCCTGTTCCATCGCATAACGGAGAGCTTCTGCTTCTGCTTTTTTTGCTTCTGCTGCCTGGAGAGCTTCGTATTTCTTCGCGTCTGCTTCACGCTGACGTTTGATGAGGTCTGCTTCAGCCTGTTTTTCGGACTGATACTTCATAGCATCTGCCTGCTTCTTGATGTTTGCTTCAAGTTCGCGTTCCTTGATAGCGATATCTTTTTCAGCAAGTTCTGCTTCTTTTTCACGGCGTGCGATATCGGCATTTGTTTTTGCTATTTCGATAACCTTACGCTGTGCTTCCTGCTGGATGGAGTAAGCCGCGTCTGCCTCCGCTTTCTTTGTGTCGGCTTTTACTTTCATATCGGCCTGCTGAACTGCGAGAGCAGCATCCTGTTCTGCAATCTTCTTTTCGGATTCAACCTTAACGGCGTTTGCTTCTTCCTGTGCTTTTGCTGTCGCGATAGCGATGTCACGCTGAGCGTTTGCTTTTGCGATCTGAGCATTTTTGCGGATCTGCTCTACGTTGTCGATACCCATGTTTTCAATCGTGCCTGCGGCATCCTTGAAGTTCTGGATATTGAAGTTTACAACCTCGATACCGAGCTTTTTCATATCGGGAACGACGTTTTCTGTGATCTTCTTTGCAACGCCCTGGCGGTCCTGAACCATCTCTTTAAGACCAACAGAACCTACGATCTCACGCATGTTGCCTTCAAGAACCTGTGTTACAAGGCTGATAAGCTCCTGCTGGCGCATACCGAGAAGGGATTCGGAAGCGAGCTTGAGCGCTTCGGGGTCGGAAGAAATCTTGATGTTGGCAACACCGTCAACGCTTACGTTGATGAATTCGTTCGTGGGAACGGCTTCGCTCGTTTTAACGTCAACCTGCATTACGCGAAGGGAAAGACGGTCAACACGTTCAAAGAAGGGAACGCGGAAGCCCGCTTTACCGATAAGTATGCGGCGTTTTTTGCCAAGACCGGAGATGATGTACGCTGTGTCGGGCGGTGCTTTGAGGTAACCGCTTGCAAAGAAGAGGATAAGCACAAGCAAAACCGCGCCAATGATGATAAATTCCATAATGATTCCTCCTGAAATTTAAAAATTTTTTAAGTTAATGTGTCTTACGGAAGCCTTAAAAGCAAAAAGACTTTTACCGCTTTGACAGTAAAAGTCTTGTAAAATCGTTTTAAGATCTGTATGCGCCGAGCATCTGCAGCTGCTGTCATGACGATGCATACACATTGGTGTGAGCAATGTACTACTCCCTTTTGACGTATATATTATAACATAATGGGAATATTTTGTCAATAGGTATTTTGCGATTTTCGCGGCATACCTTATATTGACTGACAACCATATCTATGATAAAATATATACATAAAAATGAATTTTATAGAGGATGCTTGCTTATGAAATACAAAAACCCAATCCTTCCGGGATTTCATCCCGATCCAAGTATATGCCGTGTAGGTGATGATTTTTATCTTATAACTTCCACGTTTGAGTTTTTTCCGGGTGTCCCGATATATCACAGTAAGAACCTGATAAATTGGGAATTGATCGGTCATTGTCTTACAGAGGAGTCACAGCTTTCTCTTCACAAAGGAAAACCCTCCAGCGGTATCTATGCCCCCACGCTTCGCTTTCACGACGGTACGTTTTTTATGACTGCCACGAACGTGACCCGCGGCGGAAATTTTATCGTTCATACTAATGATATACGCGGTAAGTGGAGCGAGCCCGCTTGGGTAAAGCAAAGCGGTATAGACCCCTCTCTTTTTTGGGATGATGAAGGAAAATGTTATTTCGTTTCCAATGGCTCGGCAAACCTTGAAGACGGGCGCGGTATTTTCCTGTGCGAGATAGACCCATTTACGGGAGAGATGCTTACAAGCCCGCAAAAGCTTACGAACGGCTGCGGAGGAAGATGCGCGGAAGCACCGCATATTTATAAAAAGGATGGATGGTATTACCTGATGCTTGCAGAGGGCGGAACGGAATACGGTCATATGGTTACGATCCAACGCTCACACGGTATCTACGGCCCGTATGAACAATGCCCTCATAACCCGATACTTACCCATCGCGATCTGCCGGACAGTCCCATTCAGGCAACCGGACACGCGGATATCGTGGATGATGAGAACGGAAATTGGTGGATGCTATGCCTGGGCATACGTCCTCTGCCGAAAGTTATGTTGCATAATTTAGGGCGCGAAACCTTCCTTTCCCCTTTAAAATGGAATGAGGACGGCTGGCCGACGGTCGGAAACGGCGGAGCTATAGCCCTTGAAATGGAGGCGGAGCTTCCCGGACCCGTTATACAACGGGTAAGCTTTGATTTTGAGGATGATTTTGAAAGCGGCAAGCTTGACCCGCGTTGGAATTTTGTACGTAACCCGCATCCCGAATGTTACCGCGCCGAAAAAGGGCGGACCGTTCTTACGGGCGGAGAAGATGATCTTTCCACACCGCGCGGTGCTCCCACTATGATCGCCGTGCGTCAACAGGCGTTTTGTACGGAGGCGTTGGTGCGTCTTGAGGGAGAAATACAGGTTGGAAGCCGTGCGGGTTTGACTGCGTTTTACAACAGCGATTATCATTACGATATTTTTATAACAAAAGAAACGGATGGGTGCCATTATGTCGTTCTTCGCAAACAAGTTGCGGATATTGATGTGATCGTTGCGCGGCAACCTGTAGATTACCAAGGCTCGATTCGCTTTAAGCTTATGAGCGATGAGGAATGGTATTCGTTCTATTATGAATCCGACGGAATTTTCACGGAGCTTGGGCGCGGACGTACTTCGCTGCTTTGCACGGAGGTGACGCACACTATGACTTTTACGGGAACGTACTTGGGCATATTCAGCGAAAAAGGCGAGATAGCCGTGACCTTCGCTTCGGTAAAAAACGGCAATACTTAATTTAAAGCTTGCAAAAAAATCCATAACGATCTTATGATCGTTATGGATTTTTTATTCGCTTTTCCATCCGTCCGAATATATCTTCTCTCCGTTTTGCTTTACCCACATAACGCTCACATTTTCGAGAGTGCTTACAAGGGCTTTTCCTTCTTCAAGGCTCATGCAGAAAAGCGCCGTAGATAGGGCATCACCGAGAGCAGAGGAGGGGCAGCGCACGGAAACGCTTAAAAATTCATTTTCGGGCATAAGCGTGTCCTTGTCTATTATGTGATGGTATCGTACGCCGTCCACATAATAAAAACGCTGGTAAGAGCCGCTTGTTACAAGTGCGCCATCCGTAAGGTAGAGATATTCGATGTACGGTTCGTTTTCGTCCCCCGTGGGGTTTTCTATGCCGACCTTCCAGGGCGAGCCGTCCGCTTTTGCGCCTATAACGCAGACGTTGCCGCCCACGTTGAGTATATATCCCATAATTCCGCTTTCGCGCAGATACTCTGCCGCTTTTTGGGCGGCATACCCTTTTGCAATCGCACCCACATCAATGAGCATTTCGGGGTCAAGACGCTCTATCGTTCCGTTTTCGCGGTCTATCGCGATATTTTCAATATTCATATGTTTTGCGGCGTTTTCAAGCTCCACCATAGAGGGAAGTGATGCTTTTTCGGGGTGAAGTGAGCCTTCTTCACGATATTCGTGCCAAATGGAAAGCACGCTTCCCATAGCCACGTTTATATAACCGCCCGTGAGCGTGTGCGTTTCTTTGCAGAATTCCATAAGAGCGAGTATTTTTTCGTCTACCTTTACGGGCCCTTGCGTTTGGTTTACGGTTTTGAGGTTGTTAAGTCCCTCGTAAGTATAATATATATTGTAGAGCTTATGGTATTCTTCGAGTAGGGAATATACCTTTTCGCAAACCGAGTTAAACTCGGCTTGCGTTTCGGCGTAGCCCGTAACCGTTGTTACGGTATCAAAATATTCAAAACTGTTTGAAGTGTATTTTCTTCTTCCGTCGCAGGAGCAGAGTGAAAGCGCAAAAAACGCAAGAAGAAATATGGATATTATTCTTTTTGAAATACTCATTTTGTCACCTTTGTTGTTTTGCTGAAATTACTCCGCGGCTTTTACTGCGGCTTTTGCCATATCGGAAATATAGATCGTGCAGCCCGCCGCCTGTATATCGGGAAGAGCATACCCGTCCTTGTAAATAAGCCCCGCTATCTGCTCTGCCGTTTTGCCTTTGCAGTAGCTTTTGAAAACGTCCGCTTGCTCGAACCATTCAAGAATTTTGCCGTCGCCGTTTGTGTCCGTGCCGTATTTTGCCATACCGTAATCCGCGCCGAGCTCGTTCTTTGTGGTAATTGCGGCGGAGGTGTCCGTAAGCGCTTTGCCGTGCATATCGAATTTGATTTGAGCCTCTGCACTGTCAAGCTCCATAGCAACGACTTTATCATCGTGATCCTTGAGCGCGGCGGCGAAATACGTTTCGATGTTGTTCACGCCGTCTGCTTCTTCGCTTGCGTTTTTGCAGTCACTTTGCACGGAAACTATACCAAGTTCAACCTCGTCTGCGTGCTCTGTATAAACTTGCGCGTTTGCGAATGCTTTTTCTATGGCTTTCACAAAATCCGAAACGGCGATGGTGCAGCCCGCTTTGATTACCTCTTCCGTGCCGTAAGAGCCGGAAACAAGCGCTTTTATTTCGTCAAGCGTTTTTCCCTTGGCGATATTTTCGAAAGCTTCCGCTTGCTCGTCCCATTCAAGGACTTTGCCGTTGTCATCTCTGTCCGTGCCGTATTTTGCCATACCGTAGGAGTCGCCAAGTTCTTTCTTTGTAGCAAATTTATCTTTTTCCGTAAAGCTTCCGTGTACGTTGTATTCTCCGATACATTCTGCGGCATCAAGGTCGATATCGATTATTCTGCCGTTTTTATCCGTAAATACCGCGGCGACCGTGTGAAGCACTGCGGCGCTGCCGTCCTTTTCTTCGGTTGCATCATCCGCGGAGGAATAGTAAGAGTAAACTCCCATCCCGAACCTTGCTTCTTCGCTTTGTTTGCCGCAAGAGGCAAGCAAAGTGCAGGGAAGAAGTGCAATGCAAAGAAGCGCTGATGTTATTTTTTTCATAACCTTCTCCTTAAATAATATATTATTTGAACAAATATGTCAATAAATAAAAATCCATGCCTCTTTATTCTTCCTCTCGGGAGAACTTTTATTACATTTAAAAATATTTTTGCGCTATTTGATGACATTTGTTTTTATATGTAGTATAATAAAATAATACCGCGGTAAAAAGCGGCAAATTTAAACTAAATAAGAGAGCATTATTATGGAAAATTCACAGCATTTGGAACACAAACATCATAATATAAAAAAGGAGCTTATCTCTTTTGCAAAAAAGAACGCGGTGCTTCTTATAGCAATATGCGCGGCTGTTATAACATCGTTTATCGTGCCGCCCGATAAAGAATATCTCGGCTATTTCGATTTTAAAACGCTTGCCTGCCTTTTCTCCGTGCTTGCCGTTGTATGCGCGCTGAGAAACATAAGATTTTTCACGATACTTGCCAGAAAAATCGTTCGCCTTTGCAAAAACGCGCGTCTTTGCGTGCTTACGCTTATATACATAACTTTTCTTGGCTCCATGCTTATTGCGAACGATATGGCACTCATCACGTTTTTGCCGCTGGGATTTTTTGCACTTGACAGCACGGGCAAGCAGAAATATCTTCCTTTTACTTTTATAATGCAGAATATTGCCGCAAACCTGGGTGGAATGATAACACCATTCGGCAACCCCCAGAACCTCTATATTTACAACAAGTTCGGCATACCTACCGGGGAATTTACGCTTATTATGCTTTTCCCTTTCATCATTTCTGTAACGATGATAACGGTTTTCTGCATAGCTTTTGTAAAAAAAGAGCCGCTTATCATCATTCCTAAGGTAGAAAAGCTGAATGTGAAAAAAGCGGTGTTTTATGCTTTTCTTTTCGTGCTTTCCATACTTGCCGTATTTAAGATAGTGCATTATCTTATTGCAATGTGGGTCATAATTGTTTCGCTTATAATCGTTGACCACAAGGCTCTTGCAAAGGTAGATTACGGCTTGCTTCTCACGTTCTGTGCTTTCTTCGTTTTTGCGGGAAATATGTCGCGCATATCTCTTATTAACGATGCACTTTCTTTCCTGCTTTCAAAAAATACGCTTATTGTTTCCGCGCTTTCCTGCCAGTTTATAAGCAACGTTCCCTCTGCAATACTTCTTTCAAACTTTACGGAAAATTATGCCCATCTTCTGCTCGGTGTAAACATCGGCGGCGTTGGTACGCTCATATCTTCCTTGGCTTCTCTCATTACTTTCCGTGAATATACTACGCTTTATCCCGGAAATACGCTTCGCTATCTCATCAAGTTCTCCGTGTTTAACTTTATCTTCCTTTTCGGCTTGCTTTTCCTGCAAAGTATTTTCAATATAATTGTAGCTTAAATATATAATTATTGCATAAAAATATTTATTTTCCACAAATAGAATTAAGTCAATGTTGACAGTTTTGAAAGTTTGTGATATATTATAAGCATAACTTTACGGTTAAATTTTTAGTAAGGAGATTTTTATATGAAAAAAATTCTCGCACTCATTCTCGCTGCGGCAATGTTGTTTGCTTTTGCTGCTTGCGGTAAAGATCCGACACCCACTACCGACGGTAACGTAACGACGGACCCCACTGCAACAACAGACGGCAACACAACAACAGACGGCAACACAACAACAGACGATAACACAACAACGGGCGGCGTTGTAACACCCACAGTAACTCCTTTCGACGAAGAAAACATCGTGCTTTCTTTCGCGGCTATTTCCGATACACAGCATAAGTACAGCGGAATTGATACTCTTGCTAAATTCGCTGCTGCTCTCGCACAGCTCGATGCTGCCGCTATGGAAAATTCCGACGGTCTTGACGCGATCCTTTTCGTAGGCGACCTTGTTCAGAACGCACAGACAACACAGGTTGAAGAATTCAGAAACACTTATGAATCCGTTATCAACCCCTCTGCCGTTCCACTTATCTTCTCTCTCGGTAACCACGATGTTGATTGCGAAGCAGGCTACACATATGAAAAGCTCACAATGGAAAGCTTCTACAATATCTTCGGTGACAAGTACCGTGCATATGAAGAGGCAACAAGCGACCTTTCCATAGGTTGCACACACACTATCGTAAACGGCTACCACTTCCTCTGCATCAACCCTATCGATAAAGAATATATCGGTACAGATGCAGGCGGCGTTCTTTACTCCGATGCAGCTAAGAACTGGCTTGATACAACTCTTGCTAAGATCACAGCAGAAAATCCCGGTCAGTATGTGTTCCTCAACACACATCCTATGCTCTATGATACAACGTACGGCAGCACACTTCTTACAGGTAACCACCGTTGGTACACAAAGGACCTCACATCCATCGTTGAAAAATATCCTCAGGTAGTTACATTCGGCGGTCACACACATTTCCCGATCAATGATGAACGCTCTATTATGCAAACAAAGTTCACATCTCTCGGTTGCGGCTCTGTAACATACCTCGCTATTGAAAACGGCTACTCCAACGTAAGCGGCACAGTTCCCGGTGATGCTTCTCAGTCCTCCGCAGGTCTTCTTCTTGAAGTTGACAAGCATGGCAATATCAGAATCACAAGAATGAACTTTGCAGACGGCACAACATTCAAGGATGCTTGGGAAATTTCCGCTCCTCAGGCAGACGGTTCTCACCTTACAAAATATACAAAAGACCGTGCAAACTCCAACAAAGCTCCCGAAATGAACGGCAACGTTAAGATTTCCACAACGGTTGTCGGCGGCAATACAGTTGGTGCCGTAGTATTTGATGCAGGTACAGACGATGATTTCGTTCACCACTATGAAGTTAAGGTTACAAACGCTTCCACAGGCGCGGTTGTAAACCAGATTTCTTACCTTACAAACTTCTACCTCCACTCCAACCCCAAGGAATCTATGCCCAAGACATATTCCATCTCTCTCGGCGCTCTTCCCACAGGTGCAGAATATAAGGTTGAAGTTGTTGCAGTTGACTCTTGGGGCGCTAAGAGCGCAGCCGCTACAGCAACAGCTGCAGTTTCCGCTGACCTTACATCCGTTCTTCCCGATGCATACGGCGACTTTGATTTCGTAAACGGCGAAGTTAAAGACGTTAAGGGCAAATTCTCTGTTTCCAACAGCGGCGCTTCCATAGCGGCAACATCCGTTACTTTCGCGGGCAAGACAGCTACACTCGATGCGTTCAACGTAGCTGAAAAGGGTCAGTTTGCTACGGCAACATTCAACGATTATGCTCCCGAAGATATTGGCAAGTTCTATAACAGCGCAACAGGCTTCTCCTTCGAAGCATTCTATGTAAACAGAGCTCAGGCAGGTACACAGGGTATCCTCTGTGCAACAGAATACGGCGGTCTTGGTCTTGCTACAACAGGCGCAGGAAAACCCGGTCTTTGCACTTATGTAACTTCCACAAAGAGCTATAAGTACACTAACCCCGCAACAGCAGCTTCCGCAACGGACCTTACACACGTTGTTGCAACAGCAGTTACTTACGAAGGTAAGCTTTACACAGCTATCTACGTAAACGGCGAGCTTGCTGCAAGCAACACATTTGACGGTCAGGTTTACCTCCCTGTTGAAAACGCTAAGTATTATCCTTATGCTAACACACTTACTCTCGGTGACGACAGCGGTGCTGCTCGCTTCCCGATGTCTAACTTCACGGCAGTTGATATGAAGGTTTACGACGTAGCTCTTAACGCAAACCAGGTTAAGACAGCTTACGACAATGCGTGCGCTCTCTTCAACTGATAAAACCGAATAGGTAAACGAAAAGGCAGGTTTTAAAACCTGCCTTTTTTAAACTTTTTTTAAATATTTGAGCATAAGCGAAGCACAAAATCCGACAAGCACGCCCGCGATCGTTCCCGTTATAGCAAGCACAGCCATATATAAGCCAAGACCGATTGTTTTGAGCACCATCATTGCAAGAAGTATCTGCCCTAAATTATGGCAAACACCGCCCGCAATACTTACACCGACGGGAGAAAATTTTCCCGAAAGCTTTAAAAGGATCATAACGGCAAGGCTCAAAACCGCGCCCGCGGCGCTGTATGCAAGCGACCAAGGGTTTCCGAAAAGAAGCGCGGAAAGCGATATTCTGATTAGACATACCGTTGCGGCTTCTTTTGCTCCGTATTTGTATAGAGCAAAAACGCTCATAATATTTGCAAGACCGAGCTTTATTCCGGGTGCGGCAGCGTATATCGGCGGCAAAAGCGCTTCTATATATGCAAGTATAAGCGAAACGGAGCAGAGAAGACCTATAAAAGCAATGTTTTTTGTTTTCATATCACGATACCGCGTCAACTCCGCCGTTACTTGCGGAATCTATCCTTATTACAAGCTTGTTCGGCAGGCAAACGATGACCTCGCCGCCGTAGCGCACTGCGCGGTGCGCGGTGCATATGCCGTCGGGGCAGGAGGCAGAGATGACGCTCGCCTTGCCGTTTTCTATTTTCAGAGTATTTACGCCGTTTTCGCTTTTTATTTCTATTTCCGCATTTTCGGAAAGGGAATAGCGTGCCGTTTCCTTGCCGTCGATAAGTACAACGGCGTAAGAGCCGCGTGCGCGCACACAAAGGAATACGGCGAGCGCAATGAGCGATGCCGCAAGCACGCAAACGGCAAGGATAATATCGTTTCGTATCTTTTTCTTTTCCATAAACACTCCTTTAAGTAACAAGGCGGCATTTGCCGCCTTGTTTTTTTATAACATATGAAATTGTGCGAATTGAGCCTTCCTCTCAGGTAGAATCCGATATCCTACTTTTCTTTCGGAAAAAGTATGCACCCCACAGGGCAGACCTCGGCACATTTGCCGCAGGAGATGCACTTGCCGTAATCGATAACGGCAAGGTCGTTTTCCACGTGGATCGCATCCGAAGGGCAGGTCTTTTCGCATTTTTTGCAGGCGATACAGCCGTTTGTGCATTCCTTGCGAACGACTGCGCCTTTTTCTTTATTACTGCAAATAACTATTGCTTTTGCATCTGTCGGAATGAGAGAGATTATTCCCTTGGGGCAGGTCTTTACGCAAAGACCGCAACCGATGCAAAGCTTTTTGTTTATCCTTGCAACGCCGTCCTCAACGCAGATGGCGTTCTTGGGACAAACAGAGGCGCAATCTCCGCAACCTACACAAGCATAGATGCAGGCTTTCGAGCCGCCGTATATAAGACATTCGGACTTGCAGCTTTTAATGCCTTCGTAGATGGCTTTTTCTTCCGCGGCTCCGTTGTGTCCGTTGCAGTGAACGAAAGCCGTGCGGCTTTCAACGGCATCTGCCTCGACACCGAGGATGGCGGCAACTTTCTCTGCCACGGCTGTGGCACCGGGAACGCAGAGGTTGGTTTTCGCGCCCTCCTCTACGATAGCTTTTGCATAGCTGTCGCAGCCTGTGTAGCCGCATGCGCCGCAGTTTGCACCGGGAAGACATTCGCGTATACTGCCAACTCGCTCGTCGCTTTTAACGCTCATAAAGTGGGAGGCAAGAGCGAGAAGCACCGCGCATATAATGCCGACAGCGGCAACGACCGCCACGGCTGTAAGAATATCTGTTATCATATCGGCACCTCCTTACGCGAACAGCCCGTCCACAACGCCCGCAAAGCCGAAGAATGCAAGCGAAACGATGGAAGCGGCTATAAGCGTTACGGGCAAGCCCTTGAAGCATTCGGGCGCATCGCAGTTTTCAATTCTTGAGCGCACGCCGGAGAAGAGCACCATAGCGAGCAAAAAGCCAAGACCCGCGCCGAGCGAGCTGACAAGGGATTCGATAAAATTATAGCCGTCCGTGATATTGTTGATCGTAACGCCGAGAACTGCACAGTTCGTTGTGATAAGGGGCAGATATACGCCAAGGCTCGCGTGGAGCGAGGGAATATATTTCTTCAGCACGATCTCTATAAACTGCACCAGCGCGGCAATAACGAGAATGAATACGATGGTCTGCATATAGCCAAGACCAAGCTCATCAAGGACAAAGTGCTGTATGGGCCACGTTGCCGCGGTTGCAACAAGCATTACGAAGATTACGGAAACACCCATACCCGTAGCTTGATCGAGCTTTTTGGAAACGCCCAGGAACGGGCAGATCCCAAGGAAGCGGCTTAACACATAGTTGTTCACAAGAACGGAGGACATAAGAATGATTATTAAATTTCTGAAAGTATCCATAGCTTATTTTTCCTCCTTTTGCGTGTTTCCTACCTTGGTGGTAAGGTTTTCGTCTGCCGCCGCGCAAGGCTTTGCACGGCAGACGGAAGCGGAAGGGCAACCCTCGCAGCCGAAATCTTTTTTCTTTATTGCCTTGCACTTTGTTGCGGCGTTGACTATAGCGATCATCACGCCGAAAATAAGAAATCCACCCGGCGGTTTGATCAGAAAATCTATCCTGTAATTTTCGAGGAACGGGATGGCAAAGCCTGCAAAAGAGCCGTTTCCGAACACTTCGCGTACCGTTGCCATAGCAAGGAGCGCGAGCGTGAAGCCAAGGCCCATACCAACGCCGTCCAGCGCGGATTCAAGAACACCGTTTTTGCTTGCGAACATTTCCGCCCTACCGAGTATTATGCAGTTTACGGTTATGAGCGCAAGGTAAATGCCCAGCAGCTCATAAAGCTCGGGCAGATATGCGTGCATCAGCATCTGAACAAGGGTCACAAAGCCTGCGATGATAACTATATAGCAGGGTATGCGGACCTTGTCGGGGATGAGCTTGCCCAAAAGAGATATAACAACGTTGGAGCAGATGAGCACCGCCGCGGCGGCAAGACCCATACTGAGTGCGCCGATGACGCTCGTTGTTGTGGCAAGTGTGGGGCAAGTTCCAAGCACAAGCACGAAAACGGGGTTTTCAAGGAGCAGACCCTTTAGTATTATGGAAAGCTTGTTTTGTTCTTTCATATTCAGTTTGCTCCTTTCAATATTTTTATAGCTTCAAATACCTTTGAAACAGCCGTGCTGTAGCCTCTGCTTGTAAGCGTTGCGCCGCCGATGGCATCGACCTCCGATATCGTGTTTTCCGTTTTGCCGTTATACTGCTCGTAGTATGAGGGCTTTGCACATTCGGATCCGATGCCCTCCGTTTCATTTTGGGAAACGGTGAGACAGGAGATTATTTTGCCGTCCTGCGTGGCGCTTACTTTTATGCGGATATATTCGCCCGATGCGTGGTAACTTCCGTTTATTCCGTAGCCCGCCGCCGCAAGGTCGAAGATATAATTTCCGCTTTCTGTTTTATATGCTTTTTCTATTCTTTCGGAAATCCCCTCGTAGGAGGAAATGTCTATTTCCGAATGTGTGGAATTTTTGTGTTTTTCAAGCGCGGAGAGGGCGAGAGCTTTTATTTCTCCCTCGTTTTCTCCTATTACATTGCCGCTTTTATCGATACCGATAAATTTTTCGCCCGAAACAACTACAAAACCTTCGCCGTTGCCTGCTTTATATATCGCAGAAACACCGTCAAGAACTTCGGTAATGAACTCTTTTGCAAAATTTGCGCCGTTCGGGAGTGCTACCGAGAGGTTGTCCGCAAGGATTTCTTCTTCCGTGCGTATATCAACGCTTCCGCCGTTTACGATTATAAAGGAGTTGAGTGCGTCCTTTATTGCGTTTTTGTATGCGGAGGTCGTTTTTGTTGCACCGGAGATGGTGTCAATACCGTCTGCCGCGGAAGCGTCAAGCCCTTTAAAGTTTTCACCGTAAGTCTTTTCATATCCAAGAGTCTCTCCGCTTGCAAGGCAGACAGCGCCCGTTACCTTTCCGTCTTTATCGATGCCGCACATAACGGTAAGACCTGAGGAATAACCCGTTGTTACCATTTTGAAGATATAACCGCCGCTTTCCTCGCTGTAGAGGTTGACAACAGAGCTTGGAAGCTCGTAATCCGAGACGGAAAGCTCCTTAAAGTCTTTTCCGTTCGGCATAACGACGAGAAGCGCTTCATTTGCTTTTTGCGCTTCCGCTTTTTCTATTATCGGTGCTGTTACGAAGTTAACAGCGGCGAGAAGCGCGGAAATAACAACGCAAATAAGCGTGAGAGTTACGATGCTTTGTATTGATTTTTTCATTTAGCAACACCTCCGAAAGGTTTTTTCGCCGTCCATTTATCGATATAAGGCGAAAGGATGTTCATAAGGAGGATTGCGAAGGAAATGCCTTCGGGATATACGCCCCAGAATCTTATGAGGACGGTGAGCGCACCTGCGCCAACACCGAAGATGACCTTGCCCCATTTTGTAAGAGGCGTTGTGGAATAGTCCGTTGCCATAAATATAGCGCTTATGAAAAGACCGCCCGAAAGAGTGTAGCAAAGCGCTGTGTAAGCGTCAAGTGTTACTGCAAAAGAAAGGATAAATACCGTTGCAATAAACGTTACGGGCGTATGCGGCACGATGACCTTACGTGCTACAAGGTAAATACCTCCAATAATGAGGGCGATCGTGCAGGTCTCGCCTATAGCGCCGCCGCGAAGCCCCAGGATAAGATCAGTTATTTCCACAGAGCCTCCCTCCGAAAGTGTTACAAGCGGTGTTGCGCCCGAAGCTGTGTCAACTACTGTGGGGTAAGCCGCATTTGCAAGAGAGCCGAATGTAATTATCATAAAAACTCTGCCCGTGATGGCGGGGTTTGCAAAGTTCTGACCGATACCGCCGAAAAGACATTTTACAACGACGATGGCGAATACCGCGCCGACAGCCGCTTGCCAAAGCGGCACATTGGCAGGAAGCCCCAATCCGAGCAAAAGTCCCGTTACGACAGCACTTAAATCATTTATGGTAAGCTCTTTTTTGCAGATCTTATTGAAAATAAATTCCGAAAGCACGGAAAATGCCACGCACACGGCAACAACGGCGAGTGCGCGAAGACCGAATATTACCGTTCCTGCAATAAGCGTGGGAATAAGTGCGATTATCACGTCCAGCATGATGCGCTGTGTCGTGATGGGACTGTGAATATGGGGAGAAACAGAGATGCGAAGCTTGCTCATTTTGCGCCCTCCTTTGCTTTCTGCGCGTCCATATATTCGCGCAGGAGAGTTTTTGACATTTTATTCGTTTCCACAAGCGGACGCTTTGCGGGGCAAACATAGGAGCAACAGCCGCATTCCATACATATATCCACGCGAAGCTTTGCAAGAGCTTCTGCGTTTCCGCTTTTATAAGCTTTTGCAATGCCGACGGGGGAAAGGCTAACGGGGCAGTGAGATACGCAAAGACCGCAATGTATGCATTGGGTGGATTGTGGGCGTTTTGCTTCTTTTTCGCCGAAAGCAAGGAGCGCGTTTGTGTTTTTGAGTACGGGAAGGCTTGTGTCCGGTACTGAAATACCCATCATAGGCCCGCCGTAGAGGACTTTTTGCGGTTCTTCGGAAAATCCTCCGCAAAACTCAAAAACGTCCGAAATGGGCGTTCCGATGGGAACTATTACATTTTTCGGCTCTTTTACGGCACTTCCATCAACGGTGACGCACTTGTTTACAAGCGGAATCCCCGTTTTTATGAAGTTGGAGATAGCCGCCATCGTTGTGCAGTTGCAAACGATGCAGCCAACGTCAAGCGGCAGTTTGCCTGCGGGAATGACCTTGCCCGTGGTATGGTAAACAAGGACTTTTTCGCCGCCCTGCGGATAGACACCGGGAAGAACCTTTACTTCGACTCTTGGGTTTCTTTGCGCAATCTCACGCATTTTTGCAATGGCTTTCTTTTTGTTTTCCTCGATACCGATTATCGTTTTCTTAACGCCGAGAAATTTTTCAAAGATAGATATGGCGTTTTCTATCTCGTGCGCTTTATCTATCATAGTGCGCGTGTCGCTTGTGATGTAAGGCTCACATTCCGCGCCGTTTATAATAAGCTCCTGTATTTTTGAAATATCCTTAACGTCGAGCTTTACGTGCGTGGGAAAACCCGCACCGCCAAGGCCGACAACGCCGCTTGCTTTTACGGCGGCGATAAGATCTTCGTAACCGTTCATTTCGGGAGGGGCGATATTTTGGTCGAACGTCATAAGCCCGTCAGATTCCACTATAACGGCAGGGCAAGGCTTGCCGCTCGAAAGCAGAATGTCATCGATTTTTTTGACAGTGCCGGAAACGCTTGAGTATATGGGAGAACTGACATATCCGCTCTGAGAACCGACAAGCGTACCTATATCAACATGATCTCCTGCTTTTACGCAAGGAACAGCAGGAGCACCTATATGCATGGACATGGGCAGAACTATCTTTTGGGGAGCGCTCATACGTACAGGCTCCATATCGGAGGTTTTCTTCCTGTGCGGAAGGTGAACACCGTGCAGATAAAAAGACATATTTCACCTCTTGATTATTTTTTCTTCAGATTTTTTTTGTATCCGAAAAAGTATTTGTATAATGGTATAACTATAATTATATAATTTTTATAAAATTAAGTCAATCTATTATTGAGTTTTATGGAATATAATCTATTGATATTTTTAATTTAGAGTGCTATAATGTAAAAATATTGGGAACAAAATATGAACGCACTCCGCGTGTCCGAAGTACGGCGCGCGGTTTTATTTTTTAAATTTGAAAGGAAGTTGTTTATGGCAGTATTGTTGTTTTTGCTTTGGATAATTTTGAACGGCAGATTTACGACCGATTTGGGTATGGTGCAGATAATTATATCCGGGCTTATCGTAACTTTGCTTGTATATATCTTTGCCATGTCTGCGCTGGGACTTAAACCGAAAGCGGAGCTTTACTTTTGGCGTAATGCTTTTTTGCTTATAGCGTATGCGGCGGTGCTGATATGGGAAATGATAAAATCCAATTACGCCGTTATAGTTATTATACTGAATAAAAAGAAAAAAATTTCTCCCGCCGTTGTGAAAGTTAAGATACCGCTGAAAAAAAGTTTTTCCCGTATGCTTCTTTCAAACTCCATAACGCTTACCCCCGGTACGATAACCATAGATCAAAATGGGGATGAATATACGGTGCATTGCCTTGATCGCTCTTTTATAGAGGGTATAGAGCACAGCACCTTTGTAAAGCTTCTTGAAAGGATGGAAAAATAAAATGATAGAGAATGCCTATAATATTCTGTATTCGACCGTGCTCGTTTTCCTTGGCATTGCGCTTTTGCTCTGCCTTATCCGCGCGATAACGGGCAAAAGAACGGTGGATAGGTTTATCGGTATCAATATGATAACTACCATCGTGGTAAGCGCAATATGCGTGCTTTCACTCCTTTTCGGTGAAACCTATCTTCCCGATATAGGTATGATATACGTCGTGCTCAGCTTTCTGGCCGTGATGATACTCTGCAAGATATATATCAATCTTTTCGGCACGAAGAACGGAGGTAAAAAATGATTCTCGAATGGATAAAATTCGGCGCTGTGGCACTTTCATTTGCCGTGGCTATTGTTATGCTTTTTATCTCAATACTTGGAACGTACCGTTTCCGTTTTGCGCTCAACCGCATACATTGCGCTGCGATGAACGACACCATCGTGCTGATGTTCTTTTTTATAGGAAGTATTTTTGCCATAGGGCTTGATATTATGCTTGTAAAATTTGCGCTTATAATTTTTATTCAGTGGTGTACCTGCCCGCTTACCTCCCACATGCTTACCAAGGCGGAATATATGACGGACGAGCATATAGGCGAGCATTGCGAGCTTCCGAAGGAGGAATGAAAATGGAATTACTGATACCCATATTCAGAATGATCCTCCTTATTTCACTATTAGTGTGCGCTGTGGCAACTGCTCTTTCAAAAAAGCCGATGACTATGATAATAATATTTACCGCTTACAGCATAATTATGTCCGTTGTGTGGGTGCTTTTGCGCTCTCCCGACCTCGCTATAACGGAGGCGGCTGTAGGTGCCGGTGTTACGGGCGTGCTTTTCTTCCTCACACTTCGCAAGCTCCATCTTATAGATAAGGATAAGGAAGAAGAGCTTCGGGCGGCAAACGAAAGCAAGGAGGAAAAAAATGATGAAAAATAAATTTTCCGAAAAATTTTCCGCGTGGCTTTCCGGCGAAGTTGACCTTACAGAAAAAATAGCGGAAGAGAAAAGAACGGAAGCCCCTTCACGCATTTCCAAAAAAGAGGAAGCGGAGGAAACGAAAATAATCCGCTCTCTGGAGAAAAAGGAGATAAAATTATCCTTTAAAGAATACAAGGTGCTTTCCGTTGTTTTCTGCGTTATACTTATCGGCATACTTACGGCGACGGTATATTTTCTTCCGACTTTTGCAAGCTCGGACGTACCTGCTGTAAACGAAGTATATGAGCATTACGTCGCTCAGGGAAGGGACGAAACGGGCGCTGTCAACACCGTCGCGGGTATGATACTTGATTACCGCGCGTTCGATACCTTGGGAGAATCCTTTGTGCTTTTTACGGCAACTTGCGCGGTGCTTATCCTTATGGACGATAAGCACAAAAAGCCCAAAAAGGAAATGCACGAAACGGTGAATTATTCCCGCGATCCCATCGTTAAATCTATGGCGGCGATACTCATTCCGCTGATACTTGTTTTCGGCGCTTATATTCTTGTAAACGGGCATCTTTCTCCCGGCGGCGGCTTTTCGGGCGGTGCTATCCTCGGCGCGGGATTTATACTCTACGCTATGGTTTATGGGGACGAGCAGGCGCTTAAGGTTCTGAGCGAGAGAAAGATAAAGGTAGTTACAATTTGCTCTCTTTCTTTCTATTGCCTTGCAAAGAGCTACTCTTTCTTTACGGGCAACGAATTTAACGGAGTTCACTCCGTTATCTCTGCGGGAACTCCGGGGGATATACTTTCGGGAGGTCTTATAATGCCGCTTAATATAGCTGTCGGCCTTGTGGTGTGCTGCACGATGTACAGCTTCTATATGCTTTTCAAAAGGGGGCGTATGAATTGAATTTGCTTGAAAATTACGAAGAGCTTGTTGCGATGATACTTTTTGTAATAGGCTTTACGATGCTTGTTTTTTCAAAAAATCTGCTTAAAAAGATAATCGGGCTCAATATTATGGATACGGGGGTGTATCTCTTCCTTGCGTCTATGGGATATATCAAGGATGCTCTTACACCGATCGTCCCCGCCGAGGGCGAGGTAAACCCGATGGATTATATAAACCCGATACCTTCGGGTCTTGTGCTCACGGGCATTGTGGTTTCCGTAAGCGTTTCCGCACTCACGCTTGCGCTGTGCGTGCGCCTTTATAAAAAATACCATACCCTCGACCTTGATGAAATGTATATGCATATGAAGAAGGAGGAGGAATGATGGACTTTTTGATGAATTTCCCGTTTATAACGATAGTTCTTTCTCTTTTCAGCGCGGTCGTTGCCTTTGCCTTCAAGGGAAGCCGTGCGCGTTTTGTGACGTATTTTCTTCTCTTGGCGGGCGCTGTTATGTCCTGCTTTGTGCTTGCGTATAACCTTTCTTCCGAAACAGGCTATTTTGTTTACCGTATGGGTCATTACGACGCGCCAATCGGAAATGAAATATCCGCGGGACTTCTGGAGCCTTTCTTTGTGCTTATTTTTGAGGTGGTGATGCTTCTTTCCGTTTTGGGCGGGAAAAGACGCATATTTTCCGATATTCCCGAAGAAAAGCAGAAACTTTTCTATGTTATGATAAACCTTTGCCACGCCGCCCTTGCCGCGCTTTGCTACACGAACGATATTTTTACAGCTTACGTTTTTGTGGAGATATGCACTATAGCCTCCTGCTCGCTTCTTATGGCAAGCGATAAGGGAAAATCTCTTATCGCCGCGACAAGATATATGATCTTCAGCCTTATCGGTTCGGGCTTTTTGCTTATCGGCATAATTCTTATCTATTCTATAACGGGTCATTTGCTTTTTACAAATCTTTATGAAGCGATAACGCTTCTTTGGCGCGATGGAAGCTACAATTTCCCGCTTACTGTGGCGATAGGTCTTATAGTTTCGGGGCTCTGCGTAAAAAGCGGTCTTTTCCCGTTCCACTTTTGGATGCCTGATACTTATGGAACAGCAACGCCTGCCGCTTCTGCCATACTTTCGGGTGTTATATCCAAGGGATACATTTTCTTGCTCTTTAAAATAATTTTCCGTGTTATCGGTTTTGACGTTTTCCTTGCAACGGGTGTGCAAAACATACTTTTTGTTTTCGGCATACTCGGAATGGTTGTCGGCTCTGTTTCCGCTATCCGCACGAAAAACATCAAATTTATGATAGCTTTTTCCTCCGCGGCGCAGATAGGTTATATTTATATGGGTCTGGGGCTTGGAACTCGTACGGCGCTTGTTGCCTCGCTTTTCCAGATAATATCCCATTCGCTTACCAAATCGATGCTCTTTATCTCCGCCGGCGGTCTTTGCGATGCCGCAGGCGGCAAGCAGGATTTTGCTTCCCTGCGCTCTTGCGCACATAAAAATAAAGTAGCAGGGGCTGTTTTCCTTGCGGGCGCACTTTCCATGGTGGGCGTGCCGATATTTGCGGGATTTATCCCCAAATTGCTGTTTGCCGCTTCCGCTTTCGAGGGCGGCGCAAAGATGTTTTTTGTGCTTATCGCGCTTGCTGTGAGCACGATGCTCAACGTAATGTACTTTATGCGTACCGCCCTTACCGTTTACTATCCGCTTGGCGCGGAGAACGGCGCACAGGCAAAGACGCGCGCGTGCGCTTCCTTTGCCGTTTGCACGATCGTATTTATAGCTTTGAATATAGCTGTAGGACTAAATTCACAGCCGATATCGTCATTGCTCGAAAAGGGAATTGAACTTTTTATGAATGTACGCTGAAAGAGGTAAATTAAAATGTTTATACTTGTTATGGCAGTAGTTTTTCCGCTTGTTTGCGGACTTATCGTGCCGTTTCTGAAAAATATAGAAAGCCGCAAAGCAAAGCTTTCTCTCGTGATAGCTATGCAGGCGGTTGAAAGTGTATTCTGTGCGCTTATCATCTTTTCCCAAACAATGCGCACGGGCGTTTTCAAGATAACGGACGTTATAACGCTTGGCTTTTCTTCCGATATGCTTGCAAAATTCTTCCTTGGAATTATCTGCGTGGGCTGGCTTTTGGTGCTTCTTTACGCTTGCGTTTATATGAAACACGAAAAGGATGAGGAAAGATTTTTCTCCTTTATGCTCCTTTCCGAGGGCGCGATGGTCGGCGCGGCACTTTCCGCAGGTCTTGTTTCTATGTACGTTTTCTATGAATTCGTAACGCTTTTCTCCGCACCGCTTGTAATACACTCTCTTTCAAAAGAGTCCGTTGCCGCGGCGAAGAAATATCTTTATTATTCCGTCGCAGGCGCATTTGCCGCACTTTTCGGCATATTCGTTCTTTCGGGCGAATGCTCGCTGGAGTTTGCCGCAGGCGGAAACTTGGAAAATGCGAGCCCTCTTGCGCTTGCCGCTGTTTTTGTTATGTGCGTGGGCTTTGGCGCAAAAGCGGGCATGTTTCCGCTTCACGGCTGGCTCCCCACGGCGCACCCCGTGGCTCCTGCCCCGGCGAGCGCCCTCCTTTCCGCGATAATTGCAAAGGCAGGTGTTCTTGCCATCATCCGCACCGTGTTTTTTACTGTTGGCGCGGACGTGCTTTTCGGCACTTGGGTTCAGACGGCGCTACTTTGCCTCTGCCTTCTCACGGTACTTATGGGTTCTATGATGGCATACCGCGAAAAGGTGTTCAAAAAGCGCCTTGCTTACTCCACGGTAAGCCAGATCTCCTACGTACTCTGCGGTCTTTTCCTCTTTACGGAAGCGGGCGTGGAGGGCGCACTTTTGCAGATACTTTTCCACGCAATAGTAAAAGTCGGTCTTTTCCTTTGTTGCGGTGCGCTTATCTTCCTCTATGGCAAAACTAACGTGGACGAAGTTCACGGTATGGGACGCAAGATGCCTGTGACGTTCTCTTGCTTCACGCTCCTTTCGCTTTCCCTTATAGGTATTCCTCCCACGGGCGGTTTTATCAGTAAATGGTATCTTGCGAGCGCTTCTTTAGAGTCTTCTCTCGGCGTGTTTGCGTGGCTTGTTCCCGTGGTGCTGCTTGCTTCCGCGCTTCTTACGGCGGGCTATCTCCTTTCTATCTCCATACACGCATTTTTCCCGAGAGAGGGAAGCGCACAGACTATGGAGATAAGAAAAGAACCTGTTCTTATGCTTATTCCCATAGTAATACTCGCCATCCTTTGTCTTTTGGGCGGACTTTTCGCCGCCCCCGTTACGGATATTATAGGAAGAATCGCTTCTTCTGTGATGTAAGGTGAACGGTATGAATGAAATATTGTTGCTTTTTCCCGTTCTTTTTCCGATAGTCTTCGGTGCGCTTTCGTATTTTATCCCCGAGTGTAAAAAAAGAACGAGGAACATATTCACTTTAGCGGTGCTTCTCCTCTCTGCATTGGCGGTTTGGGCGCTTGCCCTTGGTGCGACAGATGAAAAGCTTACCCTCATCCGCTTTACGGATGGGGTGAATTTTGAGTTTTCTATTGATGGCGCAGGAAAGATATTTTCCTGCCTTGCCGCAACGCTTTGGCCCGTGACAGCGCTTTACGCCTTTGAATATATGGCGCACGAGGGAAAAACGAACACGTTTTACGCCTTTTTCATAATGGCTTTCGGCGCGACAATGGGTGTGGCTTTTGCAAGCGACATCGTTACGATGTATCTTTTCTATGAGCTTCTTACACTTTTCACTATTCCGCTTGTTATGTACGGCGCGGAAGAAAAAAATATTGCCGCCGCGAAAAAATACATGCTTTATTCCTTCGGCGGTGCGGCGTTCGCATTTTCTGCGGTCGTTTTCCTTGTCAGCAAAGGGGCGGCGGATTTTGCACTCGGCGGTTCACTTTCGATTGGTATGAGCGAGCAGGGAACGGCGCTTGTGCTTTTCCTTTTCGCTTTCTTCGGTTTCGGCGTAAAAGGGGCGATATTCCCGTTCCACGGCTGGCTTCCTGCGGCATCAGTCGCACCCACTCCCGTAACCGCGCTTCTTCACGCGGTCGCTGTGGTAAAGGCGGGCGTGTTCGCCATAATCCGTCTTATCTATTATTCATACGGCACGGATGTGCTTTCGGGCACTTGGGCGCAGGCGGTGGCAATGCTCTTTGCCATCATAACCATTCTTTACGGCTCTTCAAAAGCGTTCAAGCAAACGCATTTTAAACGCCGTATGGCTTATTCCACGGTGGCAAATCTTTCTTATATCATTTTTGCCGCCACGCTTATGACGGATACAGGGCTTACCGCTTCGTTTGCACACCTTGTTTTCCACTCCGTTATAAAGATCTGTCTTTTCTTTGCCGTGGGCGCGGTACTTCATCACGCCGGTAAGGAATATATACGCGAGCTTGACGGAATCGGTCGCAAGATGCCGGTAACATTCGCTTTTTTCACCGTTGCGGCGCTTTCCCTTGTGGGCATACCTCCGCTTTGCGGCTTTGTCAGCAAATGGCTTATTGCCGAGGGAGCAATTGCACAGGGCTCTCCCCTCGCGCTTGTCGGTACAGCGGTGCTTATGATATCGGCTTTTCTTACGGCGATGTACGCACTTTCCGTTTGCATAAAGGCGTATTTTCCCGACAAGGAAAAAGCGACGGATTTGGACGGCGTTCGTGATGCCGGCGTTCTTATGAAAAGTGCGATGCTCGTATGCGCGCTTGCCTGCGTTATTCTCGGCATTTTCTCAGGCGGTTTTATAGAAATTATTACAAAGGCGGTGGGAATATGAATATGCCTATTTTTGCTTTGGTGCTTCTTCCTTTTGCGGCAGCGTTCTTATGCCGCGCGGTCGGCAGAAAAAACGAGGAAAATTGCGCCGTTGTTTCCACGGCCTGCTGTGCGCTGACCTTTGCCTTGTGTATTCTTTGTGCCGTGTTTGCATACGGTGAAAGCCTTAAAATACCGATATTCGGTTTTTCGTTTTCGTTAGGCGGCTTTCACGCGGTTTACGGCATTGTGAGCGCGTTTATGTGGAGCGCTTCCGCACTTCTTTCACATCAATATTTCAAGGGGCATCATAATAAATCGCGCTACAACTTCTTCCTTTTGCTCACGCTCGGCGCGACGATGGGCGTGTTCCTTTCCGCAGATCTTTTCACCACGTTTATCTTCTTTGAAATAATGTCATTTACCTCCTACGTTTGGGTCGTGCAGGAGCAGACGGACGAGGCTATGGCGGCGGGAAAGACGTATATCACTATAGCCGCGCTCGGCGGTATGGTGGCGCTTATGGGCCTTTTCTTGCTTTATAATATCACAGGGACGCTTGAAATAGATGTGCTTTACGAAGCGGTGAGCGCTTCGGGAAAGAGCGCAAAGCTTTATGTTTGTGCATTTTGCCTTCTTTTCGGATTCGGTGCAAAGGCAGGTATGTTTCCGCTTCATATCTGGCTTCCTAAGGCGCACCCCGTAGCCCCCGCACCGGCAAGCGCGCTTCTTTCGGGCGTGCTTACGAAGGCCGGAGTGTTCGGCATACTCGTCATCACAGGTCACATCCTGCGCGATGATAAGATTTGGGGATATACGCTTCTTGCGCTTGCTGTTGTTACAATGGTCCTTGGCGCGGTGCTTGCGGTGTTTTCCGTAAATTTAAAGAGAACGCTTGCTTGCTCATCTCTTTCGCAGATCGGATTTATCCTTACGGGGGTTTCGATGATAACGCTTCTCGGAGAGGAGAATGCGCTTGCCGCAAACGGCACCTTCCTTTATATGATAAACCACTCCGTAGTCAAGCTTGTTCTCTTTCTTGCGGCGGGTGCGATATATATGAGCGCGCACACGCTTGACCTTAACAAGCTTCGCGGCTTCGGCCGAGGGAAGCCTTTTCTTGCGGTAATATTCCTTGTGGGTGCGTGCAGCCTTGCGGGTGTTCCCGGTTTTTGCGGATATATTTCCAAAACTCTCGTTCACGAAAGTATTGTGGAGTACGCGCACCACGCAGGCACGCTTATTACCGTTGTGGAATGGCTCTTCCTTTTCTCCGGCGGTCTTACCGTCGCTTATATGACGAAGCTTTTTGTTGCTATCTTTATCGAAAAGGGAAGCGGAGATGGCAAAAAGATGAAACTTTCGCTTGCCTCCAAGCTCGCGCTTATATTTTCCGCCATCCCCCTTATCGTGCTCGGCATACTTCCGCACGCGCTTTCGGAAAAGATAACGCAAACGATGCTTCCGCTTGCAAACGGCCACGCTTTCCACCACGCGGTGGAATACACGGCGTGGGCAAACCTTAAAGGTGTACTGATCTCGCTTTTGATCGGTGCTGTTGTTTATTTCGTCTTTGTAAGAACACTGCTTATAAAGAGAAAGGACGGCAGAAAGACATATATCTGCCCGTGGAGCGACAAGCTCTCGCTTGAAAACCTTGTTTACGTTCCCGTTTGTAAGGGATTTATCGCCGCTTTCGGTGCGCTGCTTGCTTTCTTTGATAAGCTTCCCGAACGCCTTATCGGCGCGGGAATATTCGTGCTTTCGGTTATCTGCCGCGCGGCTGACGATGTGACGGACTTCTTCGCGCTTCTCCTGCGCAAGACCGTTCTTGGCGATACGAAGGAAATACAGGTACGTCACAAGCATAGGGTGGCTTATGCCGTGGGCTCCGTGCTTGATAAGCTTACTTCAAGCGAGGAACACACCCACGCGAAGAAATTTTCCCGCGTGATGGAGACCGTATCACACACGACCTCGCGCATATTCGGAAACTTTTCCTTTGCGCTTCTTATGGCGTGCCTTGGTATATGCACGATACTTTTGCTTCTTATATTTGTATTTTGATGAAAAAACCGCGTCTTTTGCGAAAAAGGCGCGGCTTTTTGTTGCTTTACTTTGCCAAAAGGGATATAATATTATAAAAGAGTTATAATATTTATTGAAAAATAGATCAAGAAGGAGTTTTTGATTTGAAAAATATAATGCTCGTTTTCGGGACACGCCCCGAGGCGATAAAAATGTGTCCTCTTGCGCTTGAACTGAAAAAGAGAAAAAATATTTCCGTGCGAGTGCTCGTAACGGGACAGCACAGGGAAATGCTTTCTTCCGTGCTTTCCTTTTTCGGCATCGTCCCCGATTTCGACCTCTCTGTTATGAGCGAGGGGCAAACGCTTTTTGACATAACGGAAAAGGTTATGCGCGGTATGCGCGAAATACTTGAAAAAGAAAAATGCGACCTTCTGCTCGTTCACGGAGATACGACTACGGCATTTGCGGCATCTCTTGCCGCGTTTTACCTGCGCATTCCCGTCGGTCACGTGGAGGCAGGGCTTCGCACATATAATATAAATGCGCCGTACCCCGAGGAATTTAACAGAGTTGCGGTGGATTCCATAGCTTCCTGCCATTTTGCACCGACAAAGCTTTCCGCAGACCGTCTTATAGCGGAGGGGCGCAGGCGCGAGAGCGTTTTCGTCACGGGCAACACCGTTATAGATGCGCTCCGTTACACCGTAAGAGAAGATTTTTCTTCCCCTGCGCTCGATTTTGCAAAAGGCAGGCGTATGGTGCTTCTCACGTCGCACAGGCGCGAAAACCTTGGTGAACATATGGAGGGGATGTTTGCGGCGATAAAGGAAGTATTGCTCTCTCACCCCGACGTGTGCGTGCTTTATCCCGTTCACCCGAACCCAGCCGTGCGTGATGTGGCACAGGCGGCGTTTGCGGATTTTCCGCAGGTAAATCTTACAGAGCCGCTTGATGTGTTCGATTTCCACAATATTATGGCGCGTGCTTACCTTGTTCTCAGCGATAGCGGCGGAGTGCAGGAGGAAGCACCCGCGTTTGGAGTTCCCGTTCTTGTTATGCGAGAAACGACGGAGCGCCCCGAGGGCGTGGAGGCGGGCACGGTGCGCCTTATCGGCAACACTTACGCTTCCGTTAAAGAGGGATTTTCCGCGCTTCTTGACGATACCTCCCTTTACGAAAGTATGGCGCACGCAAAGAACCCCTACGGAGACGGAACCGCGTGCAAAAAAATTGCCGATATAATCGAAAATATGTGAAGCGTTTTTGCGAAAACACCGCGAAAACTTGACTTTATGCGTAAATTACAATAAAATATATCTATTAAAAAACATTTGGAGAAGAAAAATGAGCGCAGAGAGAAGGTTTCCCAAAATAACCGTCACAAAAAAGGCGGAATATTCAATTAAAAAAGGTCATCCGTGGGTATATGACGCGGAAATAACAAGCGGAGCGCCAAGCGAAAACGGCGAGCTTTGCGACGTTTATTCAAGCAAGGATTCTTACCTTGGCACGGGCTTTTGGAGCGAGAAGAGCAAGATACGCATACGCCTTCTTTCCTCCAATGCAAACGAAAAATTTGAGCGTTCTTTCTTTGAGCGCAGAATAAAATATGCTGTGGATTACCGCCGCGCCGTTATGGGGGATGATTTTTCCTCCTGCCGTATCATTTTCGGCGAAGCGGACGGTATGCCGGGGCTTACCGTGGATAAGTTTTCCGACATCCTGGTGGTTCAGGTGCTTTCGCTTGGTATGGACAAGATAAAAAATATGATATTCGATATCCTCTTTGAAACTTTTGATGCTATCGGAGAGAAAATTTCCGGCATTTACGAGCGCGAGGATGTTGCAATACGCGAGCTGGAGGGATTGCCGCTGTTCAAGGGCTGGTACGAAAAAGAGGGAAGACCCCACCCCGAAAGCACGATAACGGAAATTTGCGAAAACGGCGTTAAATACACTGTTGACGTTGAAAACGGGCAGAAAACGGGATTTTTCCTTGACCAAAAGTATAACCGCCTTGCCGTTGCCAAGCTTGCAAAGGGCAAAAGGGTGTTAGACTGCTTTACGCACACGGGTTCTTTTGCGATGAACGCAGTTATGGGCGGGGCTGCAAGAGTTACGGCGGTTGACGTTTCGCAGTCTGCCGTGGATATGGCTAGGGCTAATGCGCGCCTTAACGGAATTGAGGACAAGATGGATTTTGTCTGTGCCGACGTTTTCGACCTTCTTCCCGAGCTTGAAAAAGGGAAGAACTCCCCTTATGATTTCATAATACTCGATCCTCCGGCGTTCACGAAGAGCCGCAAGACAGCAAGCTCCGCATACCGCGGATATAAGGAGATAAACTACCGTGCGATGAAGCTTTTGCCACGCGGAGGCTTCCTTGCAACCTGCTCCTGCTCCCATTTTATGCCGAGCGAGGATTTTGTAAAGATGCTTAAAGAAGCTGCGCGCGACGCAAACGTGGAGCTTAAACAGATTGAGGCGCGCACGCAGGGCCCCGACCACCCCATTCTTTTGAACGTCCCCGAAACGGATTATTTGAAGTTCTATCTTTTCCAGGTTGTGTGATGAAAAAAGCGCAAAAAACTTTGTTTTTTGCGCTTTTTTATGCTATAAAATATTGACATTGGTATGCCTTTTGTGGTACAATACCTCTATCTAATGATAGAGGCGCACCGGATTATAAGTAGCAAGGCAGAAAACGGTATCCGTAAATACCGCTTTTGCGAAAGGGATCGGTGCCGAAGGGCGGTCTATGCGGTAAGCCGTTCCCTGGTTCGGCGGAATAATATCTTCCGAATTGTCGCGTATTGCGGAGAGCTATTTATTACGAGAAAACCACGGAGCAGATTAGCAGAGAGAGTTTTATGCCCGATTTTTAAGTTGTGATAGCTGACTTCCGTCAGCTATTTTTTTGTAATACGAGAAAACGCATAATACCAGCAAAAAATATCATTAAATATATAAATCTTTAAGAAAGAAGAAAAAAGCTATGGAAAAGAAAATTGTTTTCAAAGGTGCGGCAACGGCCCTTATCACTCCTATGAACGAAAGCGGCATCAACTACGCGCAGTTCGGCGCTCTTATTGAAGACCAGATAAAAAGAGGTATAAACGCGCTTGTTATTTGCGGTACAACGGGCGAAGCTTCCACCCTCAACGATAAAGATCACATCGGTGCTATTGCATACGCCGTTGAAAAGGTCGGCGGCAGAGTACCCGTTATCGCCGGCGCGGGAAGCAACGATTCCGAACACGGACTTGCTCTTGCACGCGAATCCTGCAGAGTTGGCGCGGATGCGCTTCTCGTTGTTACTCCCTATTACAACAAAACATCCCAGAAGGGTCTTATCAAACTTTACAATGACGTAGCCGATGCAAGCGATAAGCCCATTATCCTTTACAACGTACCTTCCCGCACAGGCGTAAACATCGAGCCTGCAACGTACGCTGCTCTTGCAGAGCACGAAAATATCGTTGCGGCTAAAGAAGCTAACGGAAATCTTGAAAAGATAGTTGAAACAATGACTCTCGTGGGCGATAAGCTCGCGCTCTATTCCGGTAACGATGACCAGGTAGTTCCGCTTATGTCCCTCGGCGGTCTTGGTGTTATCTCGGTTGTTTCCAATGTTCTTCCCGAAAAGATGGTTGAAATGTGCGACAGATACTTCAAGGGCGACGTAAAAGGCGCTGCCGAAATGCAGTTCCACCTCCACAAGATCACAAAGGCTCTCTTCTCCGACGTTAACCCCATCCCCGTAAAAGCGGCTATGGCGGCGCTCGGTTACTGCGACAACTTTGTTCGCGGTCCCCTTGTTCCCATGGAAGGCGAACCCTATGAAAAGATGCTTTCTGTTATGAGAGAATACGGTCTTAACGTATAATTTCGGAGGAAGATATGACAAAAGTTATAGTTCACGGTGCTCTCGGCAGAATGGGCAAGGAAGTTATCCGCTTTGTTGAAGAAAGCACGGATATGGCGATTGCCGCCCTCGTTGACGTAAACGGCGACGGCGAAAAAGTGCTTACTTCTCTTGATTCTTTTGCAGGAGAAGCAGACGTTGTTATTGATTTTTCCCATCATACGGCTGTTCCCGGCGTTCTTGAATATGCCAAAAAACGTGGTATTCCCGCAATAATTGCAACAACAGGCTGTACGGAAGAAGAAAATGCCTGCATTACGGATGCGGCACAGACTATTCCCGTTTTCGCTTCCGGCAATATGTCCATAGGCGTTGCCGTTCTCGCCGCTCTTGCAGCGGAAGCGGCACGCATTATGAAAGATGCGGACGTTGAAATAGTGGAAACACACCACAAAAATAAGCTCGATGCCCCCAGCGGCACAGCACTCCTTATTGCAAACGAAATTAAGACAAACCGCCCCGATGCAAACTTTGTTATCGGCAGAAGCGGTATGAGAAAAAGAGAAAAAGAGGATATCGGTATAAATTCCGTGCGTTGCGGCAATATCGTCGGCATACACGAGGTAATCATATCCACCGAATCCCAGACCATCACACTCAAGCACGAGGCGCACACACGCGCTCTCTTTGCAGAAGGCGCGGTTGCTGCAGCAAAATTTATCTGCGGCAAAAAACCCGGTCTTTACAATATCAAGGATATGGTAAGAAAATAATCACAAGGAAGTAAAATTCAAACAATGCTTTACTCTAATCTTACGGTAAATGAACAGGGACATCTTGCTTTTGCTGGATACGATACTGTTGAGCTTGCGAAAAAATATGGCACGGCACTCTATGTCATAGACGAGGACAAGGTGCGCGAAAACTGCCGTATGTATATCGATGCTATGGAAAAATATTTTGGCGGCGGTGCCATGCCTCTCTATGCTTCCAAGGCTCTGTGCTTTACGGAAATATACCGCATTATTGCAGAGTGCGGTATGGGAACGGACATAGTTTCCGCAGGCGAGCTTTATACAGCGGTAAAAGCCGGTTTCCCGCTTGAAAAAGCGTTTTTCCACGGAAATAACAAGACGGACTCCGATATTGAATATGCTATCAAAAACGGAATCGGTTATTTTGTTGTTGACAACGAGGAAGAGCTTGATGCTATAAGCGAGATCGCAGGTGCTCACGGTGTTATGCAAAAGATACTTCTTCGCATAACTCCCGGAATTGACCCTCACACCCACAAAGCGATTATGACGGGCAGCGTGGATTCCAAATTCGGCTCTGCTATAGAGACGGGTAGAGCATACGAGATGGTGGAAATGGCTCTTTCAAGAAGCAATATCGTTCTTAAAGGATTTCATTGTCACATCGGTTCGCAGATATTCGATTGCGAACCCTTCTGCGACGCGGCAGATATTATGCTCGGTTTTGTTGCGGAAGTTAAAAAGAGATATTCCTTTGATACGGCTGTTCTTAATCTTGGTGGCGGCTTCGGCGTTCGCTATACGGAGGATGACCCTCACATAGACATAGAGGCAAATATTGCCGAAGTTGCAGCACATGTTAAAAAGCGTTGCGAAGAATTCGGTGTTGATATGCCGCGTATCCTTATGGAACCCGGCAGAAGCATCGTTGCAAATACGGGTATTACGCTTTACACGGTAGGCTCCGTTAAAGAGATAGGGGAGCTTAAAAACTACGTGTCAATAGACGGCGGTATGCCCGATAATCCCAGATACGCTCTTTACGGTTCCGCATATACTATAATGCTGGCAAACAGGGCAGAGGAGAAAGCAGATTTCAAATGCTCCATAGCCGGCAGATGCTGCGAAAGCGGTGACCTTATACAGGAAGACATTATGCTTCCGCGCCCCAAGCGCGGGGATACGCTTGCCGTACTTGTTACGGGCGCGTACAATTATTCTATGGCTTCAAATTATAACAAGATCCCTCGCCCCGCCGTTCTTCTCGTCGGTAAAAACGGCGAGAGAATTGCGGTAAGACGCGAAACATTTGAAGACCTTTGCCTGCTGGATAACTGACGCAGGCGATTCTACAGATTGGAGAAAAAATATGATAGTTACAAAATTCGGCGGTACATCTATGGCAAGTGCCGAACAGTTCAAAAAAGTTAAAAGCATCATAGATGCAAACCCCGAAAGACAGGTCGTTGTCGTTTCCGCTCCGGGTAAAAAAACGAGCGATGACATAAAGATAACAGACCTTCTTTACACACTTTATACACACCTTCAATACGGCGTACCCTATAATGATATCTGGGGTATGATCGAAGGCAGATATTTTGAAATAGCAAGAGACCTCAACCTTAATTGCGATATAGCTTCCGAGCTTGCGCGCATCAAATCCCAGCTTAAAAAAGGAATGGATCAGAACTACCTTATCAGCCGCGGCGAATATCTTGCCGCAAAGCTTATGAGCTCTTACCTTGGATTTGATTTTGTTGACTCCAAGGATATTATCCGTTTCACATACAGCGGTACTGTGGACCTTGAAAGAAGCGAACAGAATGCAAAAAAGGCATTCTCCAGCCGCGGAAACATCGTTGTTCCCGGATTCTACGGCTCTTACCCCAATGGGGATATTTGCCTCTTCTCTCGCGGTGGTTCAGATATAACCGGCTCTTACCTTGCAAGATTTTTGGATGCAAGAATATACGAAAATTGGACGGACGTTCCAGGCACTCTTGCCGCAGACCCCAGAATCGTAGAAAATCCCAAAACAATTTCCCAGATCACTTATACAGAGCTTCGTGAGCTTTCCTATATGGGCGCGAACGTTCTCCACGAGGACAGTATCTCTCCCTTGCAGGAAAAGAATATTTCCATCAACATCAGAAACACGAACGAACCTTCCTGCCCCGGCACGATCATCAAGCGCGATTGCAACGATGACAGCTCTGTTATTACGGGTATTTCCGGTAAAAAGGATTTCGTTTCCTTTGATATTCTCAAGGATCATATGTCCACGGAGATCGGCTTTACACGCCGCGTGCTTGAAATATTCGAGGATTATAAGATAAACGTAGAACATATCCCCACGGGTATCGATTCCGCAAGCGTTATTGTTTCCGGTGCTTCTGTTTCCGGGTGTATGTATGACATCGTTTCCAAGATAGAAAGCGAGCTTGGCGCGAAAGTAAGAGCAAAGAAAGAGCTTGCGCTTATCGCTATCGTCGGCAGAAATATGGTCGGCAAAAGCGGTATCTGTGCAAGAATATTCGCATCCCTTTCCGCTGTCGGCATCAATATCAAGATGATCGCACAGCCACCGGATGAAACGAATATCATTGTCGGTGTTGATAACAACAATTACCAGAAAGCTATCAAAGCGCTCTATGACGATTTCAAGAGCGTGGATTGGATCTGACGAAATGAAAACGTCTGCGGTGCGCCGCAGACGTTTTTTGTATTTTGCTCTTGCCAAGAGTGACGTTTTATGTTAAAATATAGGGGAAAGCAAAAGACAGAAAGGATAACCGCTATGAATATTGACAACGAAAAGTACGAGGCGCTCAGGAGTAAGAAGAATTTTATTTGTGATATGGACGGTGTTATATATCACGGAAATAAACTTATTCCTCACGTAAAAGAATTTATAGATTGGCTTGAAAAAAACGAAAAGAATTATCTTTTCCTTACGAACGGCTCGGGCCGTTCCCCCAGAGAGCTTGCACAAAAGCTCGGCAGAATGGGTCTTAACGTAGGTCAGGAGCATTTTTACACAAGCGCTCAGGCGACAGCTTCTTTCCTTGCAAGCCAGTGCGAAGGCGGTTCTGCTTACGTTATCGGTGAACCCGGTCTTACATATGCTATGTACGAAGCGGGCTTCAGTATGAACGATGTCAACCCCGACTACGTTGTTTTCGGTTCGAGCAAATCCTTGAATTATGAGCAGATAGAGAAGGCTTCACGCCTTATTATGAACGGTGCAAAGCTTATCGGTACGAACAGCGACCTTGTTGACCCTTCCGAAAACGGTATCGTTCCCGCGTGCCGCGCGCTCATTTCTCCTATCGAGCTTACAACGGGCAGAAAGGCTTATTACATCGGCAAGCCCAATCCGCTTATGATGCGCCACGCGCTCAAAAAGCTTGGTTGCCATAGAATTGACGCAGTGCTTATCGGTGACAGAATGGATACGGATATTATTGCGGGTATCGAAACAGAGATAGACACAGTTCTCGTTCTCTCCGGTGTAACGACGCTTGCAGACCTTGAAAAATTCCCCTACCGCCCCAAATATATTATGAAAGACGTTGGCGGTATCGCCGGCGTTTACGATAAATAATAAGATTAAAGAGTATATGTTTTTTTCATATACTCTTATTTTTTTCTTGACAATATATACTGCGCGTAGTATAGTATTATATGTAAGGAGGTATTGCTATGGATGTTCAGATAAAAAGAGGACTTTTGGACGTTCTCGTTCTTTCCGCGATAAAAAACGAGGATTCATACGGGTATAAAATAATCAAGGATATAAAACCATATGCCGAAATATCGGAATCTACGCTTTACCCCATTCTCCGAAGGCTGGAGGGCGGCGGAGCTTTGACGGTACATTCGGCGGAGCATAACGGCAGATTGCGAAAATATTACCGAATTACCCCGCAGGGGCTTGCGCGGATAGAGGAATTTCGCGAAGAATGGAAAGAGATACTTGCTATATACAATTTTATAACGAGAGAGGAGAAGAGTAATGACTAAAAATGAATTTTTGGCGGAGTTGAAAAGGTACTTATCTGCATTGCCTTTGGAAGATGTGCAGGCTTCGCTCGATTATTACAGGGAAATGATAGACGATCGAATAGAGGAAGGAATTTCGGAGGAGGAAGCTGTGGGAGCTATAGGCTCTGCAAAGGATATTGCCGCGCAGGTGATGGAAGAGATACCGATCACAAAGCTTGTCAAAGCAAAAATCAAACCAAAACGAACTCTTCGTGCGTGGGAAGTTATATTTCTCTTTTTGGGCTCGCCGATATGGGTAACGCTTCTTTTGGCGGCTGTAATCGTTGTTTTTTCCGTGTATATTTCTTTGTGGGCTTGCGTTATCTCGCTTTACGCTGCGGACCTTTGTTTTTTTGCGTGCGCTCTTGCGGGCATTATAGGCTTTTTTGCCGCGGGAAATATTGGCGCAGGGCTATTTCTTCTCGGAGCGGGAGTGCTCCTTGCAGGGCTTGGAATATTGGGCTTTTTCGGATGTAAGGCGATTACCATAGCTATGTATCGGCTTAGTAAACTCATTTTAAAAAGGAATAAGAAATTGTTTTATAAATAGGGAGGGTGTAAAATGAAGAAAAGTACGAAAAATCTGATAATAATTGCATCGATTTTTTGCATTGTCGGGCTTGCTGTTTGCGTTGTCGGTGTTTTCGCTATGGGCTTTGACTTTACAAAGCTCAATACGGGGGAATATGAAGAGCGTACTTATGAAATAAATGAAGATTTTGAAAATATCGTTATCGATGCAAGCGTCGCCGACGTTAATTTTATTCTGTGCGATAACGTGAACGCCACCGTCAAAAATTATGAAAGAACGGACCGCCTTTATTATGTTTATGTAAAGGATGAAACGCTTTATATAAAAGAAAATAAGGATGCAAAATGGTACGAAACCATAAGATTTTCTTTTTTCACTATCGGAAAAGATGAAACTATAGACGTATATTTGCCTCATACCGAATATAAAAACATAAGTGTTGATACCGATACAGGAGATGTGAGAATACCCGCTGAATTTACCTTTGACGGAATAGAAACGGAAACCGATACGGGAGATATTCAAGTTTTTGCGAAATCCGAAAATATATCTCTTGCTTCTGACACGGGCGACATTCTTGCGGAAAACCTTGTTGCGAAAAACTTGAGCGTTGAAACGGATACGGGAAAAATAAACGTCTATAATGCAAATATCGAAGACAGGCTCGAAGTTGAAACGGACACGGGCAAGGTGCATATAGGAGACGTGCATACAGGCAGTATAAGCGCGGAAAGCAATACGGGTGACATTTTATTTGAGCATACAGAGGTTTCGGGCAAGCTCAACGTCATCAGCGATACGGGTGACATTCACTTTGCTCTTTCGGACGCGGACACGATATATGTCAGAACAAGCACGGGCGACGTTACGGGAACCTTGCTTTCGGAGAAGATATTTACAACGCATACATCCACAGGCAAGGTGCGCGTTCCGAACAGCCGATCCGGCGGTGTATGTGAAATAAAAACAAGCACGGGCGACATAGAGATAGAAATAGAGAATTATTGAATAAAAAATCCGCAGAATTTTCTGCGGATTTTTGTTTGTAAAATCTAAAACTCAATAATTAAGAGCAATAAATCTGTTGACAACGTCTGTAAGAGAGAGCTTTTCGTAGCCTGTGAGGTATGTTACAACAGTATCGTTGAAGTTCTTGTACCAATATTCGGGGATAGCATCGAAGCCGAGGCAAGCACCTGCGATAGAACCAACAGTTGCACCTGTGCAGTCGTTATCAAGACCGATAGCAACGCATTCGCTGATGCACTTCTGGAAATCGTTTCCGCCGAGCATAAAGGAGAATACTATAGCAACCATATTGTTGATAGTGTGAACGTGGTTCATTCTCTTGAACTGTTCGTCGATGAGAGCGCGTGCTCTGAGGTAGTTTGTAACCTGATCTTCAACGGAGAATGCCCATTCAAGAGCTTTGTAAAGCTCGGATTCTTTGGGGATCTGTGTCATAGCAACCTTGATAGCATCAAGGGGAGTTTCTGCTGTGAAAGCTGCCGCAACTGCTGCCGCGCAGAACATTTCGCCGTAGATACCGTTCTTTCTGTGTGTAAGATAAGCATCGTTGTAGGAAAGCTTTGCAGCGGCAACGGGGTCTCCTGCTTCTGCGTAACCGAAAGCGTCAGCACGGATAGCCGCACCGATAAGTTCAACATAGTTGTTGAAGTTTGCAGCACATTCGGGTCTTGTGCCTGCGCGCATCTGCTGGAGAGCTTCGTCTTCCGCTGTGCAAGCGATGGGAAGAATATCGAGCCAGAGCTTGCCCATATCTTCTACCGTGTAGTTCTTGCCGTATTTTTCAAGGCAGAGAAGGTTGAGGATAACGTATGTAATGTCATCGTCAACGGGAACCTTGTCGATGTTTTCTTCAAGGTATTCTGTTCTCTTGTTTGTCTGGTAGTGGATCTTTTCGGGCTGGTCTGTGCCTTTCCAATACGTCTGAGGGGGGAATGTTGTGCCGGATTCAAGCGCAACAGCCTGCATTCTTGCAACAGGGTAAAGTTCAACGGGAATACCGAGAACGCAGCCTGCGAAACGACCGATAAGAGCGCCTTTCATACGGTTTTCAAGGTTTTCTACTTTTTTGGGCGCGATGTCTGCACCTTCGGGGCGAAGAGCAAGTATTTCTTCCAGCTTATCGGGCTGGAGAGCGTCGTTGTTGATGTACATAATAATCAATCCTCCAATAAAATGTTGTGTTTGCTTCTTACAAACTTTATATGCTCATTATATCATATAAAAATTGCTTATGCAATGTATTTATAAAATTTTACTTTGTAAATTTTCTATAAATTGGTGTTTATGTTGACTTTTTGGTTGCTGAATGGTATTATTTAAACAGAAAAAGCCTTTTGAAAGGAATATACTATGGCTGTTTTTTATAATGAAGAAACAAAAACTTTTTACCTTGAAGGAAAGGGAATATCCTACGTTTTCGGCATAAATGAAACGAATTTCCCGGAACATTATTATTTTGGTACGCGTATCGGCCGCGACGACCTTCGCTATACGACGGAACATAATATCGGCGATTCCGCAGAGGCGGCGCTTCCCGGACAGGTACACGCTGGAGGAAAATCCTATAACTTATACCGCAGTGAGTTTTCCGTTTACGGCAACGGCGAATTACGCGAATGCTCCTTTGCCATGCTTTTTGGAAACGGAAGCAGAATTAACGATTTTAATTACGAAACACACGAAATACTCCCCGAAAAGCCTGCGATTTCGGGCATGCCATCTATGCGCGGGGGCGAAACTCTGAAGCTTACACTTAAAGATAAAAATTCCGAAATGCGTGTACATCTTTTCTACACGGTTTACGATGACGCCGCTGTTGTGGCGCGCCGCATGGAGGCTGAAAACAGGACGGCAGAGAGCGTGAAGATACTTCGCGCATACAGCTTTGCGCTCGATGTTTACGGAAACGACCACGACCTGCTTACATTGGAGAACGCTTGGGCAAGAGAGAACAGACCCGAGCGCACACACCTCCCTCACGGAACTCTTATGATAGACGAAAAATCCGGTTCTTCTACGCGCCATCACGCGCCTGCCTTTGCTTTGCTTGACAAGGATACGACGGAAGACCGCGGAAACGCCCTCGGTGTGAGCCTCATATATTCCTCCTCCTTTGCGCTTAAAGCGCAGGTGAGCACGAAGGGCTATACGCGCCTTACCGGCGGTATAAACGATTTTGATTTCTGTTGGGTGCTTGGTGCGGGCGAAACATTTGCTACACCCGAAGCTGTGCTCGCTTTCTCGGACGAGGGTATCGGCGGTATGTCGCGTGAGCTTCACGATGCGTATAGAAATCACCTTATAAATCCCCGATACGTAAAGAAACCCCGCCCTATAGTTATCAATAGCTGGGAAGCGGTTTATTTTGACCCATCTCCCACGCGCCTTATGCCTATTATAGATGCGGTCAAGGGAACGGGCATAGATACTTTTGTGCTTGATGACGGTTGGTTTGGCGCGCGCAGAAACGACCGTGCGGGCCTTGGCGACTGGGTCGTTTCAAAGGATGTTTATCCCGAAGGGCTGAAACCCGTTATCGATCATGCACACAACGCGGGAATGAAATTCGGTATATGGTTCGAGCCCGAAATGGTCAACCCGGACAGCGACCTTTTCCGCGCGCATCCCGATTGGGCAATAAGTGTGCCGGGTGTCGAACCTTGCGTTGCACGCAGACAGCTTGTGCTCGATATTACGCGCGCAGACGTTCGTGATTACATAGTGGAGGCTGTTTCTAAGATACTCCGCGAAAATGAAATAGATTACGTTAAATGGGACTTTAACCGTGCGCTCACGGAAAACTTCTCCCGTGCGCTTCCTGCGGAAAGAGAGCAGGAACTGCACCATCGCTATGCTCTCGGCTTTTATGATATTTGCGAGCGTCTTGTAAACGGCTTCCCGCATATCTTCTTTGAGGGCTGCGCGGGCGGCGGCGGACGCTTTGACCCCGCGGTACTTTACTATTTCCCGCAGATCTGGGCGAGCGATGATACCGACGCGTATATGCGCACGCAGATACAGCACGGCACGTCCATATTCTATCCGCTTTCCGCGATCTCCTGCCATACGTCCATCTGCCCTAACCACCAGACGAACAGAACTCTTCCGTTCAAAACGCGCGCGGATATTGCTCATCTTGGCGCAACGGGATATGAGCTTGATACCACAAAGATAACTCCCGAGGAAATAGGGGAAGTAAAAACTCAGGTTGCGGACTATAAGGAAATGCAGGATCTTGTGCTCGAGGGTGACCTTTACAGACTCGAAAACACATTTGAATCGAATTATTTTGCACAGATGATCGTTTCCAAAGATAAGAGCCGTGCTCATATCACGGTTATGCGTGCGCTGTGCCGCCCGAATGACGAGCACAAGCGCATCTACCCCCGCGGACTTGCCAAGAACGCAATTTATGAGGTTATAAACGAGGAATACGGTCTTAAAATGCGCCTTTCCGGTGCTACGATAATGAACGTGGGTCTTGTTATAAATCTTAAAACAGCAGACGGAAGAATGCCCGGCGATTTCAAGACATTTATCTTTAAGCTTAAGAAATTTGCTTGATAGAGATAAGTCAAAATGAAACTCAAAAAAATATTTATAGATTACGTTCCTATGGCGCTTGCGGCGACGCTTATAATAATTTTTGCATTCATCAAGGAACAGAGCTTTTTTAAGACCTTGCCCACGCTCGTTACGCTTATTGTGCAGATACTTCTTGTGCGTGCAAACAGATATGCGTTTCTTCTCGGCGGTGTAAATGCCGCGATATACGGAGCTGTATATCTTACGGAGGGACTTTATTTTTCCGCAGTGTCCGCGCTCGCAATTTCCGCACCGATACAGATATACTCCTTTTTCAACTGGAGCAGAAAGAAAAATGCTTCGGGCGATACAAAGCTGAAAACTCTCGGAATAAAGCGCCTTTGCTTTGTTATCGGCGTGATACTTTCGGGATGGGCGCTTTGCTATTTCGGGCTTGCAGTATTTTTCAAGACCGCAACGTACCCTGTATTCGATACGCTTCAGTTTACCATTGGCGTGGTGGTTTCGTTCCTTGCCGCGTTCAGATACGTGGAATCCCAGCATATAAACATTGTAAACTGCGCCTCTGCCGTTACGATGTGGGCGCTTATCTGTGTGGGAAATCCGAGCAACATAAATTATCTTATAATTTCTTGCTATAATCTTTTTATGGTTGCAAAAGCGTCTGTAAACTGGACACGCAAATACAAAACGCAGAAATGCGAAAACGTTTGAAAATAGCCTGCTACTGCCAAAAAGGACGAGTTTTACTCGTCCTTTTTGTAATCGTTCGACCCGCCTGATTTATTGCAGGTTGCTGTTGTCGAAGCTTTATTCTTGAATAATCTGTAAATATTCATTTAAAAAACTTGAAAATCGCTTGACTTTTTATATAAAAAGGATTACAATTTTTAATAAAGTCAAATCTTTACTGAAAGGATATTAAAAAAATGGAAAAGAAAGCTTTTAAAACCGAATCAAAAAAGATGCTTGATATGATGATAAACTCCATCTACACTCACAAGGAAATTTTCCTTCGCGAGCTTATCTCCAACGCAAGCGACGCTATTGACAAACGCGCTTTCCGCGCTCTTACGGAAAGTTCTCTTGGACTTGACAGAAGCGAATATAAAATAGAAATTATAAGAAATAAAGAAGAAAACACCATCACCATCCGCGATAACGGCTGCGGTATGACACAGGACGAGCTTGAAAACAACCTCGGCACTATCGCAAAAAGCGGCTCTCTCGATTTCAAAAACGAAAACGGCAAGCAGGATGGCATAGATATTATCGGTCAGTTCGGCGTAGGCTTTTACTCCGCATTTATGGTGAGCGACAAGATCACCGTTAAGAGCCGTGCTATCGGTTCGGATGCCGCTTACGTTTGGGAATCCGAAGGGGCGGACGGCTACACCATCGCCCCCTGCGATTACGCTTCCTTCGGCTCTGAGATCGTGCTTCACATCAAGCCCGACACGGAAGAAGAAAAATACAGCGAATTCCTCGACGAATACCGCATACGTGAGCTTATCAAAAAATACTCCGATTACATCCGCTACCCCATCGTGATGAATGTGGAAAAAACAAGGCTCATCAAAAATGAGAGCGAGGACGCGGAAAAAGCAAACAGCGATGCTCCCAAATACGAAACTTACGAGGATACGGATACGCTCAACAGTATGGTTCCTATCTGGCACAAATCCTCCGACGAAGTGACGGAGGAGGAATATGCAAGCTTCTACCGCGAAAAATTCTACGATTATGAAGCCCCCGCAAAGGTAATACGTTCCAAAACCGAAGGAACTTTCACATATGAAACTCTTCTCTTTATCCCCAAAAGAGCGCCATACAACTACTATTCCAAGGATTTTGAAAAAGGTTTGCAGCTTTATTCCGCAGGTGTTATGATTATGGAAAAATGCGCTGACCTTTTGCCCGATTACTTCAATTTTGTAAAGGGTCTTGTGGACAGCGAGGATCTTTCCCTCAATATTTCCCGTGAAATGCTCCAGCACGACCACCAGCTCAAGGCTATTGCAAAGTCTGTTGAAAAGAAGATCAAAAACGAGCTTCTCAAAATGCTCGAAAATGATAGGGAAAAGTACGAGGAATTCTTTAAAGAATTCGGCTCTCAGCTTAAATACGGTATCTACTCCGATTTCGGCAAGCACAAGGACATTTTGCAGGATCTTTTGATGTTCAAGTCCTCCGAAGAAAAGAAATACGTAACGCTTAAAGAATACGTTTCCCGTATGAAAGAGGAGCAGAAGAGCATCTACTATGCTTGCGGCGACAGTGTTGACCTTATCGATATGCTTCCCAAAACGGAAGCTGTGAAAGCAAAAGGCTACGAGGTGCTTTATCTTACGGAAAATATCGATGAATTTGCGCTTCGCACACTTATGAAATACGATGACAAAGAGTTCATCAACGTATGCGACGACAAGCTCGATATTTCCACGGACGAAGAAAAAGAACAGCTCAAAGCTGAAAACGAAAGTGCGGCAGAGCTTCTTGCGTTTATGAAAGAAAGCATAGGCGAAGCTTCCGTAACGGCAGTTAAATTTACCAATACGCTTAAAGACCATCCCGTTTGCCTTTCCAGCGAGGGCGGCATCTCCACGGAGATGGAAAAAGTCCTCTCTCAAATGCCCGGCAACGAAAACGCGCCCAAGGCAGAAACTGTGCTTGAAATAAACGGCGCTCACGCGGTGGCTACAACTCTTAAAGGCTTGTTTGCCACGGGCGAAAAGGAAAAGGTGGCTTCTTACGCGAAGATACTTTACACGATGGCTCGCCTTATCAGCGGCTTGCCCGTGGAAAACCCCACAGAGCTCAGCAATATGATCTGCGAGCTTATGTAACACACCTTTCTTGCAAGAAAGGTGTGCAGGAGGACTTCACTAAGGGCAAAGTTCTATTTGGTGTATAGCTTCTAAATAAAACGGCAAAACTCCACGGAACGTGGAGTTTTGTTTTCTTTTTGGTTTGTAGATTTTGCTTTTCCTTGATGATACAATTAAGACATCAAAATAAGAAGGAGTGATTACAAATGACATTTGGTCAAAGACTTAAAAAGTACAGAAAAGAAGCGGGGCTCACCCAGCTTGAACTTGCGGAAGCGATCGGCGTTAGTATGCAGGCGATATCTAAGTGGGAAACGGATGTTGGTATGCCGGATATATCACAGATCGTGCCGCTTTCCCACGAGCTTTCCGTGTCATCGGATATTTTGCTTGGAATTGCAAAGGAAGACGAAAATACGGAGTTCGAAGCGATACGCGCGAAATGTTATGAAATAGAGGGTACGCCAATCTCTTGCAACTGGCCGCCGAAAGCGCAGGATACACAACGTGCGTTTGATCTTATGTATGAATATTTTTCTTCTCACCCGAACGATGTTCGCGCGGCAAGATTTTTACTTGATCGTGCAGAATGTAAGTGGGAGCAAATATCTGTTGCATCCGATGCGGAAAGTGCTATTAAAGAATGTGAAAGATTTGCAAATTGTATCTTCCGTCATTGCAAGGATGAGGATATTATCAATGAAACGAGATATAATATTGCCTCTATCTACGCCTTTACGGGTCGAAAAGAAAAAACATACGAAGTTTTGAATCAAATGCCTTTTCTTCTCGGTGATAATCGATATTGGGCGGCTGAAATTCTTGAAAAAGCG
This sequence comes from Clostridia bacterium, assembly GCA_017621475.1. Taxonomy (GTDB): domain Bacteria; phylum Bacillota; class Clostridia; order Oscillospirales; family CAG-272; genus UMGS731. The sequence continues at coordinate 17,874 of JAGATA010000002.1, read as the reverse complement.
GGCGAGCGCGAAGAAGCCGAAAGGCTTTGCCGCGAAAGCTTCGCCATCAGCGCAAGATTTATATCACGCTGTATTCGGCTGATGGCTCAAATGCAGGGAAGAACGCTTGCCGAAAAGGTAGAGTTTAACGAATATATGCTCCGCATGATAAATGCGTTTTTAACGGGCGGCGATTATATGCCGCACAGACAGATATTTCAAAAGATGTCGCTTGTCACGGGACTTATAAAAGAAAACCTGCGACTTGGCAAAACCGAGCGTGCGATTGAATGTTTCCGCGAAACGCTTGAAACCGCAGAAAAATATCTTGATTTTCTTGAGGGAGGCTCAAAAGGTACGAGTCTTTTACTTCTTGACGACGGGCTTGACCGTGTGGACGATTCTCCGGAGGATATAAGCAAGAGGGTAGGAATGGTGGTTGAATGTCTGCGACGCGCTATCTATTACGGCGAGCATATGAAAGAAGCGCAGGGAAATGAAACCATTGCGGAATATACCCGTAAGGCTCAAGAAATAAGAGAAAGATATATTTAAAAATTGCAAAATTAACGCAAAAACTCCCGCTTGTAAACGGGAGTTTTTGCGTTAATTTTCACTTATTCGGAATAACCGTTGGGGTTGTTTTTCTGCCATCTCCAAGTGTCGCGGCACATATCAACGATGCCGAGCTCTGCCTGCCAGCCGAGCTTTTCTTTAGCTTTGGAAGCGTCTGCAAAGCATTCCGCGATGTCGCCGGGGCGGCGGTCTGTGATGCGGTAGGGAATCTTAATGCCATTTGCTTCTTCAAAAGCGTGGATCATATCAAGAACGCTGTAACCAACGCTTGTACCAAGGTTGAATACTTCAAGACCATCGTTATTTTCGATATATTTAACAGCGGCAACGTGACCCTTTGCAAGGTCAACAACGTGGATATAGTCGCGTACGCCCGTGCCGTCCTTTGTGGGATAATCGTTACCGAAAACGCCTACCTCTTTGAGCTTGCCAACGGCAACCTGAGAGATATAGGGCATAAGGTTATTGGGGATACCCTGGGGGTCTTCACCTATAAGACCGGAGATATGCGCGCCAACGGGGTTGAAGTAACGAAGGAGCACGGCGGAGAACGTTTTATCGGAAACGCAAACGCTTTCAAGGATGCGTTCGATCATATATTTTGTCCAACCGTAGGGGTTTGTGCATCTGCCGACAACGGCTGTTTCTTTGATCGGCACTTCATCGGGAGCGCCGTAAACTGTTGCGGAAGAGCTGAATATGAGGTTTTTAACGCCGTATTTCTGCATTGTTTCAATGAGCGTGAGCGTTGTGTCAAGGTTGTTTCTGTAGTAAGAAACGGGCTTTGCAACGGATTCGCCAACGGCTTTATAGCCTGCGAAGTGGATTACCGTGCCGATGTTTTCTTTTTCGAAAACTTCTTCGAGCGCGGGCTTGTTTGCCACGTCGATCTCATAGAAAGGGAACTCCTTACCGGAGATCTTTTTGATTCTCTTTATGGATTCTGGTTTGCTGTTGGAAAAGTCATCGCAGATAACGATTTCATAGCCCGCGTTCATAAGCTCGATAGCTGTATGAGAGCCGATGTAACCTGCGCCGCCTGTGAGCAATATTTTCATAATTAGTATCCTCCCAAAAGTTATATTATACATAATTATAATAATATAAAATTCGCTTTTTGTAAAGCAATTTATTCGATTTTTATTGAAAATCCTCATATTTGTGGTAGAATAAATAATGTAAAACATAATATTTATTGCAAAGGAGATTTTATTATGGTATTGTTTGACAGATATCCCGGCGGCAAAAGATACGCCTGCACGTTTAGCTACGACGACGGCGGTGAGCAGGACATTCGCTTGATAGAGCTTTTCAATAAGTACGGAATGAAATGCACATTCAATCTTTATTCAAGAGTGCTTCACGACCCCAAGCGCCCCATAAGCCTTGAAACACTTAAAGAAATTTATGCAGGGCACGAAATAGCTTCGCACGCATACTCCCACCCTCATCTTGAAAAGATGCCCTTGAAGCTTCAGTATGACGAAGTTATCAAAGACAGGGAAGCTATTGAGCCCGTTTGGGGAGAGATAGTTCGCGGTTTTGCGTATCCTTTCGGTACTTTCTCCGATGATACAAAGCATGCGCTCAAAACTGCCGGCATCGTTTACGCGAGAACGGTAAACTCCGCTATCAACAGCTTCGCGCTTCCGAATGATTTCCTTGAATGGAACCCTACGACGCACCATAACGAATCAGCAGATGCGATAAGAAGATTTATATACAACGTGGAAAAAGCACCGTGGCGCGCGGGCGGACTTCTCTACATCTGGGGTCACAGCTATGAGTTCGACAACGCAAATTCTCCTGTTAAATGGGAAGAGTTTGAAGAAAAGCTCAAAGTCCTTGCGGCGCACGAATACGACATTTGGTTCGGTACAAATGCCGAGGTCTACGACTATGCTCAGGCAATGAAGGCTATCCGCGTTTCCGCGGACGGAAAGATGTATTATAACCCCACGGATACGGACGTTTGGGTCTCCAACGGTGACGAAAACGTAAAGATCGGCGCTTGCCAAAAGGTTATTATAGAATGATAGAAAAAACGCACCCACACGGGTGCGTTTTTTTAGTTATGTTCAGTTGTTTTCGATTACGGGCATAGTTTTGAGCTTTTCGTAGAAAGCAGCCTGTGTTGCCTGCATATAGGGCTCAACATAGAGAAGGAGAATACCGAACGTGAAAATGGAGAGGATGATCCAACCGAGGAAGGAAAGGTGAAGAACAAAGAGTTCCATCTTGTGACCGTTCATCATCTTGCGGCTTTCTGTGATAGCTTCGCTTGCGCTCATTTCGGGGTGGTCGTTAAGGATATACATTGTCATAGCATAGGAATAAGACTTAACGATACCGGGAATGATGAAGAGAAGAGTCCAGAGTGCAGTGAAGATCGTCATAAGAAGATAAGCTACAAAGTTTGTAACAAAGTTTTTGCAGCCGCTGAAGAGATCTTCGATCTTAGCCGTCTTTGTTCTGATGAGGTTCAGGTTTACAGCGCAGTAGCCTGCAACGATAAAGCCGAGGAAAATGGAACCGATCGCCGTTGCACCGAGAACGTATGTAATGAGCATATAGAGCAACATAGCGCCGATAGCAATGCCCCAGTTACCTTTAAGGGATTCTTTTGCGAGTGTTTTGAGTTCACTTCTGTTCATAATGTGATACCTCCGATTGTAGTATTGGGATATAATAATTATATTACACAATGGGGTATATGTGCGTGACGATTTGTTACATTCACAGACAAACGTGCTTTTCGCACCATTTTTTATACAGATATTTTAAGAATTTTTCGATTATAAGACTCAGAATGATGACCGTTGCCGTAAGCGCGAAAAGCTCCGGAGATTCTATGTACATTTTTGCATCCTGAAGCATACTGCCAAGGGAGAAGGAGGGGCGGCATATTACCTCTGCCGCAACACCGGATTTCCACGCAAATCCCAGACCCGTTACCGCCGCGGAGAAAAATGACGGTGCAAGCCCCGGTATGATTATATATAAGAGCTGTTCCCATTTTCCCGCACCGTCCACGGAGGCGGCTTCAAGAGCCGCTTTTTTTGTGCTTCTTATTCCCGCAAGCACGGTATCCCAAATAATCGGCGTAACCGTAAAGAAAGAGATAAAGAGGGGGAGCACATCCGATTTTATCCAAACGAGCGCGAGTATAATGAAGGAGGCAACGGGAATCGTTCTTACGAGCGAAAGTAGCGGAGAGGAAACAAATTCAAAGAATTTAAAGCGATATGAAAGTATGGCGCCGAGCGTTCCTGCCGCCATAGCCATAATAAAGCCGATTATTATTCGAACGATGGAATGGAAAACTCCATTCCAAAATTTTTGTGTTTTGGCAAGAATGAGAAATGCCTCCGCCGTTCGCGCAGGAGAGGGAACGAGTATCTCTCTTGCAACGATAACACTTATCACGTGCCACACAAGCATCCAAAAGGCGGCAACGAGTGCCGCCTTTATGAATTTAAAAATATTAGCCTTCATAGCCCATATAGTAGAATCCGTCTGCAGGAAGCTTGCCGCCTACGGAAGCGGGGTTAGCCGCGTGGAGAACAGCGAGGTAGCCCGCAAGGTTTGTTTTCATTTCTTCGCCTGTAACGAAAGCGAGGTTGCATTTAGGAATAGCCTGTTTTGCAACTGCAGCTTTGGGGATGATGCTGTGCTTTTCGCAAAGTGCGGCAGCAGCTTCAATGTCTGAAAGAACTGCTTCGATGGATGCTTTGTATTCTTTGAGGAACATATTAACTTCATCGGGGTTTTCGTTAATGAACTTCTGTGTTGTTACCATGCAGCCCATCATAAGCGCGCTGTCATCCGCGATCTTTTCCCATTCTGCTGTCATATCGATAACGGGAGCGATGGTTTTGCCTGCGGCTTTAGCCTGGATAGCTGTGGATGTTGCAACGGGCTGGGGAAGCATTGCGATCTCGATAGAGCCGCTTACCATACCTGCGGAGATAGCGGAAGCATCGTCCATAAAGTTGATAGTTACGTCTTTAATGCCGTTTTCTTCAAGAACGTATTTAAGGATATATTCGGGGTTGGAACCCTGACCTGTTGCTGTGATTGTCTTGCCGGCAAGGTCTGCAACTGTTTTTACTGTGCCTGTAGCATCAAGAATGTAGAGAACGCCGTATGTGTTTACTGCAAGAACAACGATGTCTTCACCCTTTGCGGAAAGTACGGAAGCAAGGTTTGTGGGCATTGCAACGATGTCAAATTCGCCCTGAAGGAATTTTGCTCTTGCATCGTCCTGGTTTGCGGCGAGAGTGAAGTTATATTTGCCTTCGGTTTCGCCGTTTGCGGCTTTTTCCATAAGGGAAACAGCGCCAACACCTGTGGGACCGCTGATAACGCCTACGGAAACAGAGGAAAGTTCCTTGTCTTTGCCGCAAGAAACGAGTGCAAGGCAAGCGAGTGCAAGCACAAGCACGATAGATATGAGTTTTTTAGCTTTCATAATTATTCTCCTTTTTTGATCTCCCATTCGTCACCGTTTTTAAAGATGTATCCGCTTTCCTCGAGCGATGCAAGTGCGCGGTAAAGACTGGAACGCCCGATGTTGAGCGTTTTGGCAATGGCAGACATACTGCCTGCGCAAAGCTTGCTGTTTTCGCCTGCGTGCTTTTTCATATGCTCCAGCACACGCGCCTCGGCGCCGGGGAGCGAAAGCTGTGCTATTTTAGAGTTGAGGTAGCGTATCTTTGAAGAAAGGAAGGCGATGTAATTTACCGAAATCTCCGGATAAACGGAAAAAAGCTTTCGCAGCATATCTTCGGAAATAAACGTTACGGCGCAAGCACTTTTTGCGCATATTTTGCTGACGTAAAGTTCTCCTGCGCCGAAAAGCGCGGCGGCGCCGAAGGTTTCTTCTTCGGACATATCGCGAAGTATCACGCGGCTTTTCTCATCTGCGCAGGTAACGCGCACCTGACCGCAGACTATGACGCCGAGAGCGTTTTTGAATTTATCGCTTTCGTAAACACATTCTCCGCGGGAGAAAAACACGGTATCGCGCATAAGCTCTTCTTCGGCTTTTTCAGAAAGGGAAGGGATACCGCGAAAGAGGAAGCAAGCGCGAAAATGCTTTTTCATTTCTTCCGTAATAATTTCGTTCATTACATACTCCTGTGTGCCAAACGGGACACTTTTGCGATGATTATACACTATGATATTAAAAAAATCAATAGAAAAAGAAAAAATATTTCCTGAACTTTCACATAAAAAAGAAAAATTTGACTTTAAACCAAAAAAATTCGTAAAAAAACAGTATTTAAAAAAGAAATTTGATAAAACATATAGATTTTTTGAAATATATCTGCTATAATATTATAAGTATACAATCATTATATAGTTATATAAAATCCAACTTGTATTCTATTTTATGGGAATTATAAATCCATGAAGGAGGGAACTAAAACAAATGAAAAAGAAAATGACTACGGTAACTTTCGCCGGCACTCCCGAACAAGAGCTTAAGCTCGATGCCGCTATTGAAAAATACGGCAAGGATGAGGGCGCAATTATGCGTATTCTTCAGGATGCGCAGGAAATCTACGGCTATCTTCCCATCGAAGTACAGAGAATGATTTCTATTAAAACAGGTGTTCCGCTCGCAGAGATCTACGGCGTTGCAACATTCTATTCCCAGTTTTCTCTTAACCCCAAAGGCAAAGTGGCTATTTCCGTTTGCCTTGGTACAGCTTGCTACGTAAAAGGCGCAGGTCCCGTTATGGAGAAAATTTGCGAGCTCCTCGGCGTACAGCCCGGAGAAACAAGCGCAGACGGCAAATTCAGTGTTGATGCAACACGTTGCCTTGGTGCTTGCGGTCTTGCCCCCGTTATCACGATCAACGAAGACGTTTACGGCAAACTTCAGCCCAAAGACGTTGCGGCAGTGCTCGCAAAATATTGATTGAAGCTAATCGACAAGTTATTCAGAAAGGAATGTTAAAGATATGAAATTATCAGAACTTGCCGCTATTAAAGAAAAAATGCAAGGCGTAGTTGCTATTCGCAAAGGCGAAAAAGTAGAGCAGAAAGAACGCATTCATGTTCTTATTTGCGGCGGTACAGGCTGTACATCCAGCAACAGCGTTAAAATCGCTGATTTGATGAAAGACGAGCTTGCAAAAGCAGGTATTGCAGACGAGGTTAAGGTTGTTCTCACAGGTTGCTTCGGTCTCTGCGCTCTCGGTCCTATTATGATCGTTTACCCCGAAGGTATATTCTATTCCGCAGTTAAGCTCGAAGACGTTCCCGAAATCGTAAACGAACACCTCGTTAAAGGAAATATCGTTGAACGTCTCCTTTATACAGACGAAATCACGGGCGAACATGTTCACTCTCTTATGGACACAAGATTCTATAAGAGCCAGAAACGCGTAGCTCTCCGTAACTGCGGTAATATCGATCCCGAAAACATTGAAGAATACATAGCAAAAGACGGTTATGCTGCTCTTGGAAAAGCTATCACAGAGATGACTCCCCAGGACGTTATCGATACAATGAAGGCCTCCGGCCTTCGCGGTAGAGGCGGCGGCGGCTTCCCCACAGGTAACAAATGGCAGTTCGCTGCAAACAGCGTTTCCGATAAGAAATACGTTGTTTGTAACGGTGACGAAGGTGACCCCGGTGCATTTATGGACCGTTCCATCCTCGAAGGTGACCCCCACGCTGTAATCGAAGCTATGGCTATTGCAGGCTACGCGATCGGTGCAGACGAAGGTTACGTTTATGTTCGTGCTGAATACCCCATCGCTGTAAGACGTCTCCAGAAAGCTATCGATCAGGCTCGTGAATACGGCTTGCTCGGCAAAAACATCTTCGGCACGGGATTCAATTTTGATATGCACATCCGTCTCGGCGCAGGCGCATTCGTATGCGGCGAAGAAACAGCTCTCCTTACATCTATCGAAGGCAAACGCGGCGAACCCAAACCTCGTCCTCCGTTCCCCGCAGTAAAAGGTCTTTTCGGCCAACCTACAATTATCAACAACGTTGAAACATATGCGAACGTTGCACAGATCATCCTCAACGGCGTAGAATGGTTCACATCTATGGGTACAGAAAAATCCAAGGGTACAAAAGTATTTGCTCTTGGCGGTAAGATCACAAACACAGGTCTTGTTGAAGTTCCTATGGGTACAACACTCCGTACAGTTATCGAAGAAATCGGCGGCGGTATCCCCGGCGGCAAGAAGTTTAAAGCTGCTCAGACAGGTGGTCCTTCCGGTGGTTGCTTGCCCGCAAGCCTTATCGATACACCTATCGATTACGATAACCTTATCGCAGCCGGCTCTATGATGGGTTCCGGCGGTCTTATCGTTATGGACGAAACAGACTGTATGGTTGACATCGCTAAATTCTTCCTTGAATTTACAGTTGATGAATCCTGCGGTAAATGCACACCTTGCCGTACAGGTACAATGAGACTTCTCGAGCTCCTTGAAAAGATCACAGAAGGTAACGGCGAACTCGAAGATATCGACCGTCTTGAAGAACTCAGCAAATATATCAAGAGCGCTTCTCTCTGCGGTCTCGGTCAGACAGCTCCTAACCCTGTTCTTGCAACACTCAAGTTCTTCCGTGAAGAATACGTTGCACACGTTAAAGACAAGAAATGTCCTGCCGGCGTATGCAAGAAGCTCCTTAACTACTACATCGAAGCAGATAAATGTAAAGGCTGTACAGCCTGCGCCAGAAAGTGCCCTGTTGGTGCTATTTCCGGTAAGGTTAAAGAAGCTCATACAATCGATACAACTAAGTGTATCAAGTGCGGCGCTTGCATAGCTACATGTAAGTTTAACGCTATTTATAAAGGCTGAGGAGGAGAATCATAACAATGGAAAATGTAAATGTAAAAATTAACGGACGCGAATATTCCGTTCCCGCTGGTTCCACTATCCTCGACGCTGCGAGAGTTGCCGGCGTAGAAATCCCTACACTCTGCTACCTCAAAGAGATCAACGAGATCGGCGCTTGCCGCCTTTGCCTTGTTGAAGTTAAAGGCGCGCGCGGCTTGATGGCTGCCTGCGTTACTCCCGTTACAGAGGGTATGGAAGTATTCACAAATACTGAAAAAGTTCAGAAAATGAGAAAGACAAACCTTGAGCTTGTTCTTTCCACACACGAAAGAAAATGCCTTTCCTGCATCAGAAGCCGGGATTGCGAACTTCAGAAGCTCTGCCGTGACTATGGCGTAGAAGATGAAGAACATTTCAAAGGCAAAGTTAACCATATGCCTAAAGACGAAAGCACAGCTTTCCTCGTTCGTGACAACGACAAATGTATCCTTTGCCGTCGTTGCGTAGGCGCTTGTAAGAATATGCAGGGTATCGGAGCTATCTCCGCCCTTGACCGTGGTTTCGATACACATATCGGTTCCGCATTTGAAATGCCTCTTGGTGCAACATCCTGCGTTGGTTGCGGTCAGTGCGTTGTTGCTTGCCCTGTTGGCGCACTTTATGAAAAAGACGATACAGCTCCTATCTGGGCTGCTCTCAATGATCCCACAAAACATGTTGCTATCTGCACAGCTCCTTCCGTTCGCGCTACTATCGGCGAATGCTTCGGCTATGAACCCGGTACAGACGTTGAAGGTAAGATGGTTGCCGCTATCAAGAGACTTGGCTTTGACGGTGTTTACGATATGAACGTAACTGCTGACCTTACTATTGTAGAAGAAGCTCACGAATTTATGGAAAGATTCACAAAGGGTGAAAACCTTCCCCTTATCACATCTTGCTCCCCCGGCTGGATCAAGTACTGTGAACACTATTTCCCTGAATTCACAGATAACCTTTCTTCCTGCAAATCTCCCCAGCAGATGTTCGGTGCTATGTACAAAACATACTACGCACAGAAACACGGTCTTGACCCCGCTGACATCGTATTCGTTTCCGCAATTCCTTGCACAGCGAAGAAGTTCGAGGTTAGACGTCCCGGTCAGTGCGCTGCAGGCGAAGGTATCTATGACGTTGACTACGCTATCACAACACGCGAACTCGCAAGAATGATCGAAAAAGCAGGCGTTAACTTCCGCGCTCTTCCCGAAGAAGCTTTCGACCAGCCTTTCGCTACACGCTCCGGCGCAGGCGAAATCTTCGGTGCAACAGGCGGTGTTATGGAAGCTGCTCTCCGTACAGCTGCTAATGCTATCCTCGGTGAAAACCTTGAAAAGGTTGAACTTTCCGATGTTCGCGGCACAGATCCCATCAAGTACGCTACATACAAGCTCGGTGAACACACAGTTAATGTTGCTGTTGCTTCCGGCACAAAGAATGCAGGCGAACTTCTTAACAAGATCAAAGCAGGCGAAGTTAAAGTTGACTTCATCGAAATTATGGCTTGCCCCGGCGGTTGCGTAAACGGTGGCGGTCAGCCCGTTCAGAGCGCTGCTGTTAAGGCTACAGTTGACCTTAAAGCTAAACGTGCTGCTGTTCTTTACAACTCTGATGCGAACAACGAGATCCGTTGCTCTCACGACAACCCCGCTGTAAAGAAACTTTACGAAAACTTCCTTGGCGAACCCGGTAGCCACAAGGCTCACGAAGTTCTCCACACATACTACATCAAACGCGGTCTTTGATACAAATATTTAATAAAAAACTCCGATGTGTAACCGTCGGAGTTTTTTGAATGAGTAGAAAAGGGAAGAACAAAGCAAAAAGGAATTTGCATTTCGCAAATTCCTTTTACTGTTTTTATAATCAAACTTATGCGCCGAATTTAGCGGGGTTGATCTTAACGCCAGGGCCCATTGTAGAAGCTACAACGCAGCTCTTAACGTATTGACCCTTGCAAGCAGCGGGTCTAGCTTTGATAACAGCGCCCATAAGAGCTTCGAAGTTTGTCTGAAGCTTTTCAACGCCGAAGGAAGCCTTACCGATGGGGCAGTGGATGATGTTTGTCTTATCAAGACGGTATTCAACCTTACCTGCTTTAGCTTCTGTTACAGCACGAGCAACGTCGGGAGTAACTGTACCAGCTTTGGGGTTAGGCATAAGACCCTTAGGACCGAGAACTTTACCGAGACGACCGATAACGCCCATCATGTCGGGAGAAGCGATAACTACGTCGAAATCGAACCAGTTTTCTGTTGTGATCTTAGCAACCATGTCTTCAGCACCAACGTAATCTGCGCCGGCAGCCTTAGCAGCTTCTGCTTTGTCGCCTTTTGCAAATACGAGTGTTCTAACTGTTTTACCTGTACCGTTGGGGAGAACAACTGCGCCACGAACCTGCTGGTCTGCGTAACGGCTGTCTACACCAAGACGGATGTGAAGTTCGATTGTTTCATCGAATTTAGCCTTAGAAGTCTGGCAAGCGAGTGCGAGAGCTTCGTTTGCGTCGTAAAGCTTTGTTGTGTCAACGAGCTTTACGCTATCCTGATATTTCTTACCTTTAAACATTGTTAATTCTCCTCCTTTCAGTCAACTACCGTGATACCCATGCTACGTGCAGTACCGGCGATCATGCTCATAGCAGATTCGATGGATGTAGCGTTGAGGTCGGGAAGTTTTGTTTTAGCGATTTCTTCAACCTGAGCTTTTGTGATAGAAGCAACCTTCTGCTTGTTAGGAGCAGCGGAAGCTGTTTCGATACCGCAAGCCTTTTTGATAAGAACTGCTGCGGGGGGAGTCTTTGTGATGAAAGAGAAGGAACGGTCTGCGTAAACTGTGATAACTACGGGGATAATAAGACCCATATCAGCTTTTGTGCGTTCGTTGAATTCTTTTGTGAAAGCAGCGATGTTAACACCGTGCTGACCGAGAGCCGGACCGATAGGCGGCTGGGGAGTTGCGCGACCTGCGGGGATCTGCAACTTAATAAAAGCTACTATTTTCTTTGCCATAATTACACCTCCAAATGTGGTAATCTGCGGAAGAATTCAAAATTTTTCTTCCTCCCACGTACATAACCTGCGGCAAATTTGCAGGAAATGCGAATGTTTTATTCTTTGATGATTTCAATGCTCGAAGAGTCGAGCTCAACCGGTGTTTCGCGACCGAATACAGAAGCGAGAACCGTAATTTTTTTGCCGTTCTCGGAAATAGAGTTGACTTTTCCGGTGAATCCGGACATAGGGCCTACGGTGATCTTCACGTTGTCACCAATAGTGAACCTGGAAGATTCAACGTATGTTTCAACGCCAAGCGCTTCAACTTCGCTGTCCGTAAGCGGAACGGGACGCGAGCCGGGGCCAACAAATCCGGTAGAACCGGTGATGTTTCTTACAACGTGCCAGGTTTCGTCCGTCATAATCATCTTAACGAGAACGTAGCTGGGGAAGATCTTAACTTCCACTTCTTTCTGAACACCATCCGCGTTTGTTTCGATAACTTTTTCAACGGGAACTTTAACCTCCATAATGAGGTGAGAGATACCGCGGTTTTCGATTATTTTTTCAAGGTTTGTTTTAACCTTGTTCTCGTACCCGGAATAAGTGTGAACGACATACCATCTGGGCTCGTTGTTGCTGCTGATGCTCATCGTCTGCCTCCTTATTTATTAACCTATAAAGTATACTACAAGGTTCCAAAGACCCTTGACACCCTGGGAAAAACCAAAGTCGAGCAATGCGAGTACAGCGCCGCATACTATGATAGATGTGAATACAACAGCGCAGTTGCGAAGAAGCTGCGGACCTGTGGGCCATACGAGCTTTTTGAATTCACTTCTGTAGTCGCGGAAGAATTTTGCGATTTTTGTGAAGAAACCAACTTTGTCTTTTTTATCCTTCTTAGCAGGCTTGTCCTGTTTGGGGGCTTTTTCTGCTTTAGCGGGCTTTTCGGACTTAGCGGTTTTTTCGAGTTTTTCGTCCTTTTCGTGAGCCATTAGTTCTTCCTTTCCGGACCGTTCAAGCGGTCCATCTTAGCGATCATTTTGTTTCTTTGTGCAATGTGTGTTTGCGGCAGAATTTGCAGTACTTGTTAAGTTCAAGTCTGTCCGGATCGTTTCTTTTGTTTTTTGTTGTGTCGTAGTTTCTCTGTTTGCATTCCGTGCAAGCAAGAGTAACTTTAACTCTTACATCACTAGCCATTTTTTCGGCACCTCCTAATAAGATTTGAAGCTGATTATGTATGTTTACATAAAAAAGCTTCTGTTTGAAAATAAAAACAGAAGCTGGTTACTCTTTTTTATACAGCGCTTGCGCGCTTTTTTGTTAAAAAGTGATAGCGGCCCTGTTTTTGTACCTCCCTCAACACGGATAATAAAATAACCCTAAAAAAGGGTATCCGCAGAGGTATTAACAGAATACCATAAAAAAATCAATTTGTCAAGAGATTGTACGCATTTTTTTGCATTTGCTCAATATATAATGAAGGATTTTGCATTATTTATTGAAAGAAAATGAATAAGTTTTCCCAAATTTTTGGTTTATGGCAATATCCATAGTCTTGTCTGTCAGATTATAGACGATAGACCAGCGCGTGTAACTGCCGGAAGCGGCTTTGAGCGCTGCAAAAGCGTTTTCTGTGGGGAGGTCAAAGCCATTTGCCTGTACGGAATTTAATATTGCATTCATTCTGTTAAGGGAATCCGCGGCGTTGGCATCATTATAAAAAGATATACCCTCGTCGGTAACGTAAGTATTCGCGCAGACCTGTATATTTTCCGTCTTATATTCCACGAGCATTTCGTTATCGACAAATTCAATAATTGCGCTGTTGCCCTCCGCATCGCCTACCATATAGTGGTATGCAAAGCCGTCCGTGTGTAAATTGCAGCTTTTGAATATTTCAATAGCTTCGCTGACGTTTTTTGCGTTGTCCAATACGTTGCGTATGATAGTCGTGGACGTCATATCAACGCCGCTATCGCTTGTGTGTATCTCGGGGGAGCCGAGCTGGAGTACGCAGATTGCAAGCCCTTGAGAGTTGATGCCGTCGAGAGGGATATACGGTGCAAGCAAAAGCGGGGAAGTGTCGTCTTTCGGCTCTTTCGGTGTGGTGATACCCAAAAATTTGAGGCTTACCGTGGAATAGGACTCATATCCGTTTTCGGGAACTGTATGTACGATGAGGTAAGAGCTGCTGTTTGCGGTATCCATATCGAAATTTCTTCCAAATATTATATTGCCGTCCGTGCTTTGCGCGCAAAAGGAGGAGCAACCGTAGCCGAGCGCGGAAAGATCAAGCTTTATATTCGGAAAAGCTTTATATGCGTACTGCACAAGCTCTTGCGTGCTTGCGGCACCGCCGTCTTCAATAAATTCGTCGAATTTGTAGTCCTGCGTGTAATCAATATAATACAGAGCGCGGTAGGAATCGTTATTTACGACAAAATCGGCTTTTGCGTCCTGCTTTGTTTCTTCGATTTGTGTAGTTGTTGCCGACGATTGCAGCGTTTCCGGGGAAGATGTGCCGGAGGCTTCCGTTTGCGCTGTATTTTTATCCCCGCAGGAAGAAAGCAAAAATATCGAAAGCGACAGAATTACGGACAGAAGTTTTTTTCTCATATCAATATCTCTCCAAAAAAATATATCATATAATTATTATACAACCGTTTTTTATATTTTACAATAGAAAAAGAGCTGTTTTTCAACAGCTCTTCTGCACTACGGTTGTGCCCAAATCTTATCTTTTTGCAGGAGTTCCCAATTTGCTTTGAGCGAAGGATCTTTTTTGGATTTGCCGCCCTTCGGGGCAGGGGATTTCATAATGTAACCGTCTTTTATCATTTGCGAGAGGGCGAAAGCCACAGCTTTTTTCTTTACATCATTTTTTTCGGATACTTTTTCTATAATGCTTTTTTCGGTTGCTTCTTCTCTGTGTACCATAAGATAGCTCATATAATTTGCTATCATTTTATAATAAGCGTTTACTGCTTTTTCATTTGCGGGAACTTCACGGTACCATGAGGCATATTCTTTGAGCTGATAACTGAGAGCGTTTTTTACCCCGTATATTCCGACTTTTTTGCGGCAATCATTTATAATGAAGCGCACAACGGAGCTGAAATGTCCGTCGCCTGTAAAGATAATGAATATGTCGGCATTACTGTTTGTCATCGCTTTCTGATATATATAATCGAGCATTATGAAATCCGTAAAATCTTTTTCGTAATGTTCGCTTTTATTTTGCGTATTGATGACCATTCCCGTGACGTTGCGTATTTTATCAAGTTCTCCGCGAAGACCGTAATTTGAAAAATCTCCGAAAAACGCCATATCTATAATATCGTATTCATTGCGCAGTTCTTCGTTCCATGCTTTTATATCCGGCTTTATGCCGTATTGACGTTCCAAGGCGATGTACCAATGCTCAAAATCTACGGCGACGATGGCGCGGGGACGCTTGCTTTTATTCTTTCCAAACATATTTTTCACCTCCTTTTCGCATCTGCTATAATAAATTTACCATAAATAAGGGGCAGAAGTCAACGAAAAAACACGAAACAAGATAAATTTCTAAAAAGATTGCGGATTTTACTGTACAAATCTTTTTTTATGTGTTATAATGTAAATGTATTATAATGTCTGATTTATTCTTACGGGTAATTCGGCTTTAAAAACATAAAATAAAAGCGCAAGCTTTATAATGAATAGGAGAGATTTTATGCTTACAGCTGTTGTCGGAATCAACTGGGGTGATGAAGGAAAGGGACGTATGGTTGACCTTCTCGCCGAAAAAAATGATATCGTTGTTCGTTACCAGGGCGGTAACAACGCTGGACACACAGTAATCAATCATCGCGGAAAGTTCATTCTTAACCTTCTTCCTTCCGGTATTCTTCGTCCGGAGATCGTAAACGTAATGGGTAACGGTATGGTTATCGATATTAAACACCTTGTTGGCGAACTTACAAATCTTCGCAACGCAGGTATCGAGATCACACCCGATAACCTCAAGATCAGCGATAAGGCTATCATTTGTATGCCTTACCACGTTCGTCAGGACATTCTTGAAGAAGAACGTCTTGCAGATAAGAAATATGGCTCTACACGCCGCGGTATTTCCCCTGTTTACGGCGATAAGTATATGAAGAAGGGTCTTCGTATGGGTGACCTTTTTGAATCCAAGGAAGTTCTTACAGAACACGTTAAAGATATCCTCGATTTCAAAAACCTTATCATTTCCAAGGTTTATGAAGCACAGCCCAATACTATTGAAGGTATTATGGCTTGGCTTGAAGAATACGGCGATATTCTTAAACCCTACATCTGCGACGTTGGCGAATACCTCAACAACGCTGTTAAAGAAAACAAGAACATAATGTTTGAAGCGCAGCTCGGCGCTCTTCGCGATATCGATTTCGGTATCTATCCTTATACTTCTTCTTCCTCCACTATCGCGGCTTACGCTCCCATCGGTGCAGGCATTCCCGGCAAGAAGCTTGACTTTACTCTCGGTATTATGAAAGCTTATTCCTCTTGCGTTGGTGAAGGTCCTTTCACTTGCGAAATGTTCGGTAAGGAAGCAGAAAAGCTTCGTGAAGCAGGCGGCGAATACGGTGCTGCAACAGGCAGACCTCGCCGTGTAGGTCCTTTTGATGTTGTTGCTTCCAAATACGGTATTCAGTGCCAGGGTGCGGATGCTATCGCGCTTACAAAACTTGACATTCTCAACGGTTACGATAAGATTCCCGTTTGCGTTGCATATGAAGTTGACGGCGAAAGAATCACAAACTTCCCCACGGGTGACAGACTCAACCGCGCAACTCCTGTTGTTGAATATGTTGACGGTTGGAACTGCGACCTTACAGGTTGCCGCACTTGGGACGAGCTTCCCGAAAACGCGAAGAAGTACATCAAGTATATTGAAGCGGCTACGGGGTGCAAGATTCAGTACGTTTCCATCGGCGCAGAACGCGACGAATACGTTCAGCTTTTCTGATTGAATCTATGGAAAACAAAATTGTTGTAATAACAGGCGGCTCGCGCGGCATAGGCCGCGCCTGCGCTCTGCTTTTTGCACAGCGCGGATATAATGTGCTTTTGGGATACAACAAAAACAAAGCAGCGGCAGAGCAGACTCTTGCCGCTGTTTCGTCTTATGGGGTGAAATGCGCCGCTTTTTGCGCAGACATTTCCAAAAAAGACGAAGCGCGCCGCCTTATCTCAAAGGCTATGTTTGAATTCGGCAGGGTAGATGTGCTTGTCAACAACGCGGGCATTGCCCGTGCCGCGCTTATGACGGACGTTACGGAAAGAGATTTTACGGAGCTTTTTGCAACGAACGTTGGCGGAGCGTTTTTTGTTTCGCAAGCTGTTATCCCCGAAATGATAAATCAGGGTTCGGGTAAGATAATCAATATTTCCTCTATGTGGGGGCAGGTTGGCGCTTCATGCGAAACGCTGTATTCTTCCACAAAAGCGGCTCTGATAGGACTTACCAAAGCTATGGCAAAGGAGCTTGCTCCATCGGGTATCACCGTCAACTGCGTCGCTCCCGGTGTTATTGACACGGATATGAACGCTTGCTACGACGAGGACACGATGGAAGATCTGCGCGAAAAAACGCCTCTCTCGCGCCTCGGCACGCCGGAGGACGTGGCGCGTGCGGTCTATTTCCTTGCATCCGATCAAGCGGATTTTATCACGGGTGAAGTTCTTTCGGTAAACGGCGGCTTTGTTATATAGACAGGGAAAGTATAAAAACGGAAGGGGCAATCTTCCGTTTTTGTACCGTTGATAATGTTAATGAAAATTTACTGAAAAATTGTTTTTTTGATTGACAAAATAAAAATTTTGTGGTATCCTTATATAGCTCAATCGGATACGGAGGGTTATCGAAGCGGTCATAACGAGGTGGTCTTGAAAACCCGCGCGTAACTGTTCAGTTTGTTCCCTCAAAATCCTTGTAATATCAAGGGTTTTCGGCATTTTCCATCATACAAAAATTTCATAGTTCTCTCGCGAAATTCTCTCCAAATTCCGGAGCATTTCGCAAAAGATAACCTACGGAGGGTTATCGAAGTGGTCATAACGAGGCGGTCTTGAAAACCGTTTGCCCTCTGGGCACGTGGGTTCGAATCCCACACCCTCCGCCACATTTTGCACAATTTTGCGCGGTAAAAAGCACTTGAATTTAGCGACATTCGCTAAAAATCAGGTGCTTTTTTCTGTGTCTTAAGCCCCTGAAATTTTTGCCTTGGAGAGAACTCGAAAATTCTCTCCTGACCCCCGAAAAAGCCTTGTGGCATAAGGCTTTTTCAGCTCTCCCATTTGCTCGCGATTTGCACATTTTCGGGTAATTTTACCGCGTTTTCCATGGCTTTTGCGGCATTTTCCTTGCTGCTCCAGTCCAAATGCGTGTAAATATTTAAAGTTACACTCACGGTGGAATGCCCTAAATAGTCCTG
>JAGATA010000021.1 GCA_017621475.1 Clostridia bacterium | reverse complement strand
TGGTGCAAATGCACAGAATAAGATATTCTCCGTTCTTCCCGGCGAAAAATTCATAGAACCCGTTATTGCTCCCAAAGATGGTTATGAATTTGAAGGTTGGTTTGCAGATGCGGAATTTACAACACCTTTTGATTTCTCCGCCCCTGTAAGCGCTACAGGCACTGTAAATGTTTATGCTAAATGGAAAAACCTCAACCCCGAAACAACACCCGAACCCGTACAGACAACAACGGCGAACACAACTGCTCCCGTTGAAGGTCCTAAAGAACCCGCAGGTAACATAACTACTATCATAATCATTGCGGTAGTTGCTGTTGTGGTTCTCGGCGCAGGCGCGGCTGTTGCGGTAGTTATGGTTAAGAAAAAGAATAAATAATTGAACAGGCAATAAAAAAGTGTGCGCAAGCACACTTTTTTATTGCCTTATTTTTTGCGCGGCACACATAATTTTTGTTTCCGCATAATATTATCGTAGGGGGAATATCCCCGTGATGAAAGGAGGAGAACACTACGGATAAAAAGAAAATGACTTTTATAGGCGGCGACGAGAGAATGCTTTTTGCCGCGGGCGCTTTTGCGGAAGATGGATATGAGGCTTGCGTTTGCGGCTTTGATATAGATGTGCGCGAATATGGCGCGATAAGACGCGAAAATACGCTCTCTGCGGCGCTTTCGGAAGCAGACTATATAATCTTGCCGCTGCCGTACAGCGGCGACGGCAAGAGCGTAAACGCGCCGTTTTATTCCGGCAAGATAAATGTTGACGATGTTATTGACCTGCGAGGAAACGCTCTTGTAATGGGCGGAAGACTTAACGGAATCTTGCGAGATGTGGCGATAGATTACTATGAACGCGAGGATTTTGCCGTACTTAATGCGTTGCCGACGGCAGAGGGTGCTGTGAAGCTTGCAATAGAGCAGACAAAACGCACTCTTTGTGGTATGGATGTAGCTGTGATTGGTTTTGGCAGAGTGGGAAAGGTGCTCGCGAAAACTCTCGTTTCACTCGGTGCAAAGGTAACAGTCTACGCAAGAAGCGCCGAAGCGCGCGCTTGGGCAAAAGTTTTCTTTTGCAGAGCAAGGCGTGTTGATAGCATAAATTCACACCTTTCGGAACATAGCTGTATATTTAATACCGTGCCGGAACGTATTCTAGGGGAAGGCGAGCTTTCCAAAATTTCAAAAAACGCTCTTTTAATGGAGCTTGCATCGGCTCCGTTCGGTGTCGATACCCAGGCGGCAAAAAGATATGGCGTGCGCCTTTGTATAGCTCAGGCACTACCCGGCAAGATAACCCCAAAAAGTGCGGGGCAGATAATATATCAAACACTAAAAGAAATTACAGAGGAGGAAGAAAAATGATAGGATATGCATTTTGCGGTTCATTTTGCACGGTAGCAAAGTCCCTAAAGGTGCTTTCCGACCTTGTTGCAGAGGGAAATGATATACAACCTATTATGAGCGAAGCTGTCTATACTACGGACACGCGGTTCGGTACGGCCAAAGAGATAGTTGCTCAGGTAGAAAAAATATGTAAAAGGCCGGTGATACACACGATAGTCGATGCGGAACCGATCGGTCCGCGAGATTACCTGGATATGCTCGTTATCGCTCCGTGTACGGGCAACACGCTTGCCAAGCTTGCAAACGGCATCACGGATACATCTGTGACGATGGCTGCAAAGGCGCAGATGAGAACGGGCAAACCCGTTGTTATTGCGCTTTCCAGCAATGACGCACTTTCCGCAAACCTGCAGAATATTGCAAAGATGAGTGTAAGAAAGAACGTCTTTTTCGTTCCTATGTATCAGGATGATACGGATAAAAAGCCGAACTCGCTTGTCTGCGATTTTTCGGAGCTTAAAGCAACAATGATGTCTGCTTTTGCGGGACGGCAGATACAGCCTTTTTGGAAGATGGCATAAAAAGAAAAGCAAGTCAAATGAGACGTACTCTAAAGGACAGTTTAGGGAGTACGTTACCTACCGACAGGAAAGGAACACAAATTTTCTATTGTTCCTAACAAAGAAATTGAAAACATAGAGACCGCAGATTGATTTTCTGCGGTTTTTGTGCTATAATGGAGATGTCGGCGTAGCCCAATATGCATTTGTAATACAAATGCGAAACCGGCGATAAATAGGAGAATAGAAATGATCGAAAAATCATGTGGAACGATACCGTACACAATCAATAACGGAACTGTTTATTACTTACTTGTAAAAGCAAAGGATGACGGGTATTGTGGTTTTCCCAAAGGTCACGTTGAAATGAGTGAGAGTGAGGAAGAAACTGCGTTTCGGGAAACTCTGGAAGAAACTTCCGTTAACGTACAGATTAACAGCGATTTTCGTTATAAAATATCCTATCAAATGGACACTGGCAATACAAAAACGATTGTATATTTCTTAGCTAAATTTCAAAATCAAACCCCAAAACGAAACAAGGACTTTGAGGACTTTGATTACTTGTTGCTTCCTTTTGACAGCGCGCTTCAAGAATTAACTTTTGAAAATACAAGGAAGATGCTAAAAGCAGCAAATGCTTTTTTGACAGACACCGCACTCCAAAGCCTCCCTTGTGTAAAGGGAGGTGGCACGCGAAGCGTGACGGAGGGATTGTAATGCAGAGAAAACACAATAAAGATATCGTACCAACCGCAAAAATGCTACGAAAGAATATGACCAAAGAAGAAAAACATCTTTGGTATGATTTTTTGCGCACTTATCCCGTTCGTTTTTCTCGTCAAAAGGTTCTTGGTAAGTATATTGCGGATTTCTATTGTGCAGAGGCAGAGCTTGTTATTGAGCTTGACGGCTCGGGTCATTATACCGAAGAAGGAAAGCAATATGATGAAGAAAGAACTGCTTTCCTTGAAGAATACAGAAATACATAAAAACTTTAGGGGTGTTTGTGAATATATTGAACACCTCGTAGAACAATCCCTCAGTCAGCTTCGCTGACAGCTCCCTTTACACAAGGGAGTCTTTTCTTTATGTTTATCTATGACTTGTCATTTTTTCTGACAAGCACTGCATTTGTGGACACAAATGCGAAATACGGCATACCTCTTTCAAGATATGCCGTATTCTTTAAGAACTGTCCTTTAGAGTGACTCTCTAACGACTTGCTTTTCTTTTTCTTCTGTTCTTGCGTCTAAAGTTGCGGTAAGCGCTTTTTTCTTTTTGAGTTTTAGTATAAGTTCGAGCGGACCGTACATAACGAGGAATATTGCCGCCGCAAGTACAGGGAAGCCGAGAAGGTGGTTGCCCCAATTCTGCTCGAACCAATAAAGCGGGTTGCCTTTGTCCGCTTTTGCAAGGAACATATAGTTTGTTCCCATAAATTCGTTAAAGATATATACAGGGATAGCCATACATATAAGCATAATAAGGCATTTTAATATGTATTTCGCACGCGGCTTTATGTCTCCGCCGACCGTGAGCATGATGGGGTAGAGCGCAAGAAGGATATGTATTGTGAAGCTGTGTATATGCATAAAGTTTGCCATAGGAAGCTTTGTCCAAGAGGGGAATGCGAGCGCCATAATTGCGGCAGGTACGCAAATTGTGTAAAGGAAGTTATCAATAAGCTTCGAGGGCTTTATAGTGTGCCACGCGATGATGAAAATATTTATCGTGCAGAGCTGTAACGGAAAATAGTTTTTCGTCCAGAGTCCTGTTGCGAGAAGCATCACCCATTTTGCCGCTTCATCGAGAAGAATGAGTCCTGCAACGGTAAAGCGGAAGCGTTTGCGTCCTGTTTCGCCGCATTTGCGGTAAAGCAGACTCAAAATGATGCAGGATACAAGAAAAAATGCTATCCAAGCAAGGTGAAGCGAGCTGAAGTGAGAAAATCCGAGGCCTTTTTTAATACTGCCCGTGGTTTCCCAAAAGTATTCCATCGTCATAATATTTCTCCGTAAAGTTATTTTTGAAAATCCGAAATAAACGCCCTCAATTATTTAAACCGAGGGCGTTTATTATGGATATAATAATATTATTATATCATAATAATACAGATAATACAATAAGTTTACGTTAACAAAAAATTTAAGATTTTATTAAGATACTCGACTTATGATATAATCTTGCTCCCCGTTTATTTATTTTTCATAATCGACTTTTACAATGAGATCGTTGGCGGTTGCATAGACCGTTCGTCCCGCCCGGCCGAGAAACGAAATCTCTCCGATTGCGGATATGGACATTACATCATCGGGACGGCACGAAAACGGCTCCGTTCCGCCCGAAAAAGTAAAACCTTCAAGCTGCGCATCGCTTAAAAAGCGATAGCCGATGGCGCTGTTGTTGAGCTTTACATATACTTTTTTACCGTTATTTATGAGTTGTTTGACTGTTCGCATAGAAGTTACGCTCCTTAAATGTTTTCCTAAAAAGAGCAATAAAGAAGTCCCATCGTTGCGATGGGACTTTGAAGTCAATTTATCATACCCATTGTTCAAGCTTTGGCACCTTGCCTTTTTGGCAGGTTGTCGGCGGTCATGGGGCTTGTCCCTCGCGCACTCTTTATAGGTTGTGATTATTATACTATGTAAACAAGTTTTTGTCAAGTAGAGGATTAAGAAAGTCTTTTTATTTCATCCGCACTGCAATATAAGCCAAGCTTTATCGAAATTGCGCTTTGCAAGATCCTGTTTGCGAATATAGAAATAAATATTTCCAAGATCACCGAACATCAATTCATAATCATCATCTTGAATGGATGCCATCTGAAAAAGCAATATCCAATCTTTTGCCGCTTCATTGATAGCTTCTTCCGTGTCCTCCGGAGTGTTTTTATAGCTTTCAGGATCTCCGCAATAAAGACCTATGGTGGTTCTTTCACACTCGGTAAGCATCTCGTTTTGCACTATATCCGCATATCCGAGAAGCTTATGGCGTTCAAAATCCGCATCATAACCTTTTCTTTCAAGTGCTTCATCGTATTCTTCCCAATCAAAATCCGCATCAATGTGACAATCAAGCTCTTCAAAGCCGGGGTAAGAGGTCTTAGACGCAAAACGCAGATCATATTCTTTAATACGGTATTCCTCATTCAGATCTTCGGGCAGATTTACGGGGGAGAGCACGATTATATCATCAAAATAATAGACGCGCGAACAGCCGCTATCCTGAGGGTCAAAACCCCAACGCATAGACTCTTGCTCATAGAAGAAAAGGAGCAATCCTTTATCGGGAAGTAATTTATCTTTATCATATGCTTTGATTTCTTCTAAATTTATTTGACAAATGAAAGAAAGCGGTCTGTTTGCAATTTCTCCATCGTAATTTTCTGCTTCAAATCTCGGCCATTCAAATCCTGCGGGAACAGAAGGTTTTCCTCCGATCTTGCTTCTATGCATATCACCGTTACTTTTGGCTTTTCGCACGGTGATGGCAATTTCGTTTTTGCATAAAGATTCCAAAACATTATCAAGTTGAGATGGATTGGGAGGATTTTTTTTGAATTTGAACATATCTTTTTCTCCTTTTGGTTTGAAGGAATATTTTTCATTGTATCTTTATAAAGCAGGGGCGACCATCGGTCGTCCGCTTTTGTATCAAAATCCTTTTTCTCTTAAATCTTTCACAAGCTCCGTATAGAACTTGCGAACGTCGAAGCCGCGTATATTCTCTCTGTTCAAGTCTATCATATCGCCGTGCGAGATACCTCTTTTGCCGTTTGTTCTGAGGAGAGTATATTTTTCACCGAAAGGAAAAGAGTCCTCTCCTACAAGACCGTCGTTTTCACCGTCGAAGTTTTTAACGTATCTATATGAGAGATTTAACGGGAACTGCCCGTTTTGCGGGCGAGACAATACAGAACCAACGCTTTGAGCATATATTCCGCTTGGAAAAGAGAGCTTTTTGTTCATCTTTTCGCACGAAGCGGCGGTAAGGTCGTTGACCGCCGCCAAAAAGTCCGGTTCTTCATCGCCGAGCGCGGTAAGCGTGACATTATATGCTTTTGCAACGTTGTTTTTTATCTTATCGGGAATTGCATAAAGCAGCCTTTCCGCGAAAAGGCAGCCCCTGTGCGGAGTGTTTATGGTGGTTAAAGATGCAACGTACGGGGCAAGCCCGAACTCTGATATAGCATAGCGGCAATCGAGCCCGCCCTTTGAATGCGCTATAATGTTGACTTTTCCACACCCGGAGCGTTCAACTATCAGCTTTATTCTCGCTGTAAGCTCTCTTGCACTTTCCTTGACGGTAAGTGCTGATTGATGCTCCCCGTAGTATATTTTCGCGCCGTGCAGCTTTAGCGTGTGCGGCACTCTGCCCCAATAGTTAAAGAGTTTATTATCTCGGAAAAATACTCCGTGAACCAAAACTATGGGATATTTTGTTTTGCATATCTCGGCAAGGGCTGGGTCGGATTCAACAGCTTCTTTTTCAAGTTCGAATTCCACCTCCTCTGCGGTAACGCCGATTATCCTAGTAAGTACAAGAAGGTTTAATATCGGTATCATACCGCAAAGAGCGCCGATAACGCGCCAACGAATACCCATCTGCGCGGACGTGCAATATACACATATTATGCCATTCCAGAAAAGAAGCGCCGACATAAGCACGCAATACAGCGCGCTGAATATGAAGTCAAGATATGTATCGGAAATAGTGAGAAAAGCGAGTACCGCGTGCCACAAAAGTGAGGGAATAAGAGAGCAAGCGAACACTGCAAGGAGCACCGTGCCGTGGTTACAAATTTTCAATCGAAGCTTTTTTGTGCCTTTCGCTTTTGTTCCCGCAAATAAATTGAGCAAAAGGAAAAGCGGTATTATCGCGATCAGCGCATGCGGCGAACGCTTAACGAGCATAAAGCTGTTAAGAATAATACTCATCAAAACAAAATAAATAACATTGGGTAAGATAAGGCATCTTTTCATAGTGCGATCCTTTCGGATTTGTTTGAGCTATATTTATTATAACGTATCCGCTTGAATATTTCAACCGCATTTAGCTGTGTAATTTAAAAACTAAACGAATTAAACTGCGTTTTGCTCAAATACTCACTGAAATCCTGCATCAACGTTTCACCCTCGTTGCCAAGCCACTTGCGCGTGTCTTCTTCAATACGGTCGAACCATGGGGAAGTGTATTTGTAAATGCCGGGTCTTGAAAAAACGATATGGTCGTAATCTTCCGCATATTTTTTCATTTCGAGAAGCAAGCTTTGAACCCTTTCGGATTTTTCGTTCGGCTCTTTTCTGAGTATATTGTTCATCTCTTTTTTCACCGCATAATACAAATTATGATTGAATTCCAGATAGTTGCCATCGGGAAACATAACTTTTAAAATATCACGTATTGTTTGCGTATATACGCTTGGCATCAACGATAAGTCATAAATTATACCTCGCAGGCACTTCATAATCCGCTTTTGCTTGAACAGCGTCAGCTCGTCGCCGTCAAGAGTGTTCTCCAAAACGGCATCGCGTGTTATCATAGCTCTTTCGGGAATCATTTCAACGTATTTTCGCGCTTCTTCCTTTCTCCCTCTGAAGCCGAGAAGCTGTGTGATACCTTGAATTGCATCACCGCGGATAACGTCATCCTTGCAGTTTTTGATCACCTCGTCGAAAAGCTTGATGGCTTTTTCTTGCTCCGCGATATGTTTTGCGTTGTCCTCATATTCAAAAGAACGGTTGGAAACTACCCACGCGAGATTTATAAGCCACGGCATATCGCCCGGGTATTCCGATACCGCGCGCTCACATATCTCTTGCCGTTTTGCAAAATCCTCCGTTTTGAAAGTGCGGTCGTATTCCGATTTGAGTTCTTCATATCTTTTGTTAGCTTCCGTATAGTTGACACCGAGAAGTTCATCCGCGGAAATACGGAATATTTTTGTAATGGGAACTATCAAGGAAAGATCGGGGCTAGAAACTCCCGTTTCCCATTTTGAAACGGTTTGAAATGTGACGTTCAAATATGAAGCAAGCTGTTCTTGCGTCATATTATTTTTGTTCCTGTATTCTTTGATTTTTTCGCCTATCGACATCATAAGTAAATATCCTTTTCAAAATCATTCCGTTCCGGTTCGGTGACTTCATTATAGCATAAGAATGTTACGAAAACAATAACACGTTTTTTGAGCGTGACTCGAACGGAACGCGAATGAACGCAAAAAAACCGAAAGCGAAGGCTTTCGGTTTTAAAGACCTTTTAAGTATCATTTTTTTTGAATGCATAGTCGGAGATCATAGAAGTATCTCTCACAACTGCCCAGCAAGCATCATTGGACAAAAGCTCTGCAAGCTTATAGATAGCGTGTGCATACAAGGCGTTTGAGATCAAAAATATATATTTTTTTGTTTTGGTTTTTGTGTCGGTATAAACTTCATTGATGTTGACATCCTTTAAGAGCCTTAATGCCGCTGCGGTCTCATTCTCCGTAAGATTGCAACCGTTCATAATTTCATCAAAAGTAAATTCTGTGTTATTAACCTTCGATTTTTCAAATGCGGTTTTGTATTGATAATAAAAAACTTTTCGGAAATTCTGATCGGTCAAATACATTAAAGTGTAATCATCGGCTTGATTTTTAATTACGTTTTCACTTCCGGCGGCTTTATAATCAGAATCGATGAATGAAAAATCTTCTGTTGTGACGATCGCGCCTTGTGTATTGGAAATGCAGCCTGTCCTACAGCCCTCCATCAATTTTTTTATTTGAAATTCCAACTGTTCTTTATCGGAAGAGCCGATGTGCGTAAATCTCATTTTTGTGTTATAATAGAATAGCTCAATAAGTTTTTTATGGCAGAAAGACGGAAATTCATCTGCTGTAATAGACGTTTTTTCGGCTTTCTTTTCTATTCCGTAAATATCCTCTAAAGATATTTTCAACGCATCGGCAATTTCGGGAAGAAGCATTACGTCAGGCATAGAAACTTCGGATTCCCATTTTGAAACAGCTTGGTTGGTAACACCGAGCTTTGCCCCCAATTCCTCTTGCGTAAATCCTCTTGCTTTTCTGTATTTTGCAATATTTTTTCCGATACTCATAAATGTAATCCTCCTTAACTTTTGTGATTATATTATATCACGTTGAGGTTTTGAAATGAAGATACCATTTGTCGAATGGGCGAATATTTATCTAATAAAAATCGCCAAATGGTTGGAAAAGCACATTTTGTAAGTTCGAATCTGTCCACGGATTTGGCTTTGTGGGGAATCTATATCAAAAAATGCATTTCGCCGGTTCGAATCTGTCTACAGACCCGAAATGCCCGAAATGCATCTACAAAATTCTGAAAAACTTCAGAGTCGAAAAAAGCGGAGAAATCTCTCGAAATCTCCGCTTGTTTTTGCACTTGCCGTCCGTTGGACTCGCTTTTCTGCGGAAAAGCCACGGCGGGAAAAAGCCCATTCAGGGCTTTTTCAGGATCCGCCTTTCGAGTCCTTCCATTTATGAGCCAAAACAAAAGACCACCCCCTACGGTGGTCTTTTGTTTTGGCTGGGGTAGTTGGACTCGAACCAACGAAATGCAAGAGTCAAAGTCTTGTGCCTTAACCGACTTGGCTATACCCCATAACGGTAATATTATACACATTTTTTTGACTCTTGTCAATAGAAAAACGAGTTATTCTTTTTCTGTAAATTTAAAAATCGAATAAAGAATTTCGACAGCATCCGCGCGGCAGATATTTTCTTCCGCCTTGGCTCTTTCCAGAATACCTGCATTAGCAAGTACCGCAAGCGCATCGTAGGAATCGTCCTCCATTACAGATACTGCAATGTCGGAGGGAACAAGCTCCAGCCCCTCGAGCGCGGATATTCGGCAAGCAATAAGAGCCGCTTCTTCAGCCGTTATTTCGCGGTCGGCGCAGAAGCAAAGCCCGTCTTCCGTTTCAATACCAACGGTAATGCCGAGACTTTTTGCCGTTGCGATATATTTTTTCTCGTAAGGTGAAAACTCCGCTTCATCGGAAAAACCGCTTTCGCCGCTTACCGCACAAATGCCTGCGGCATCCATCGCCATAATGAGAAAATCGGAGCGCGTTACCGTGCCGTCGGGCTTGAACACGCGCGTTTTGCCATCGTAGCTTCCGAGCATTATATCGTTTTCAAAAAGAACCGCCGCAGCGAGATGCAGTTCATCCCCCACCATATCGGAATATACGATGTTCTTTTCGTTTCGTTCGACGTTTACCGTTATTTTGGAGATGTTGGAGGTGTTCCCACCGTCATCCGTCACGCAGAACGTGAAAGAATCTTTGCCGTAAAAGCCCTCTGCGGGGGTATAGCGGTATTCGCCTGTGTTTACGTCGACGATCTCGACGGTGCCGTGCTCCGCACCAGAAACTACGGAAAAATGAAGACTCTTGCTGTCCTCATCATCTGCAGATAGGACGGAAAACACAGTAATCCCCGCCATATCGGAAATGCTTCCGTTTTTCGTTGTGGGTGCGAGGTTGAGCGTTTGCTCCGTCAGAGAGATAACGCAGGAAAAATCCTCCGTATAGGGGCTTTCGCAGGGGATAAAGCCGAACGTGGCATAAACTCCGTTTTCGGCAGGAATGAACGAGAGTGCAGAGATGCGATCTCTTGTAATGATCTCGCCTGCGGCAACGCTTTTGCCGTCAAGCACAAGAGTGCCTGTTTCAGACGAGGGAAGCGATGTGATCTTGACGGCGTCGATATTTTCCATACCGAGCGCTTCTTCAAAATCTTCATAGGAGAAAGTTACGGTGTTTTTCGCAACACCTTTCTTTTCCATTGTTACGCTTTTCTGTATCACGGAGAGCCCGGGAGAGAGAAGCGAAGCCTGTGCTGCGATGGAAAAGGAGAGCAGAATGGTTGCGAAAATTGCAGAAATAAATAGCTTTTTCATTTTAAATATCCTTTCTTGGCAAGTTTTTTGCCTGAATTTAAATATATTGTAGCCTTTTCGGATTTTGCTTATTCACAAGAAAAAACTTACCTTTATTAAAAGGAAGAAAAAAACAGAGGAAAATTTTTCCTCTGTTTCGCTTTTTATGTATAAAAGAGATAAAAGCGCTCCATAATACAGGCATAAAGAAAAACACGCGGATGCGTGTCTTAAAGGAGATATAAAAATGAAGGGTATTACAATATTCACAAGTCTTGTTTTGGCGGTATGCGCGCTTTGCTCGTTCATGCCGCTTGGCGATGAGGCAGAAATTTACGATAACACGGTTCGTTTGCACGTTCTGGCAAATTCCGATTCCGCGCACGACCAAGAAGTCAAGCTTTGCGTGCGCGATGCTGTGCTGGAAACTATAACGCAAATAACGCAAGGCGCCCAAAGCGCGGAAGAAGCGGAAGCACTTATTGCTCAGAATATCCACACAATTTGCGGCACGGCAAAAGAAACACTTTGCGAGCTTGGCGAGGATAAAGAGGTGAGTGTGACTCTTTCCGAAGAATATTATCCCACGCGCGAATATGAGGATTTTACACTCCCCGCAGGGAAATATTCTTCTCTTCGAATAATGATAGGCGAGGCACAGGGTCAAAATTGGTGGTGTGTGCTTTATCCGGAGCTTTGCACAAGCAATGCAAAAACAGGCGAAACACTTGTAAAAACAGGATTTTCCAAAGATCAGATAGACATTTTGACGGGAGGGGAAGAACCCAAATACCGCTTGAAATTTAAGATTCTTGAGATTTTTGAAAAAAGTTTTGGTTAATGAAGCGCAAAAGATAACCCTCTCGCACACCGCAGGCAGAAACAATTGCAACCTTTGAATCCAGAAAAGAGAATATATACTCATACGCAAGAATCCCCGGCATTATAGTTGCGATACGGTCGGAGAGCACCTTTCGTATAACGGGTGCACCTTCGCATATGTCTTTTTCGGCAAAAGCGCGGATGCTTGAAATATCTTGCGCGGCAAATGTGTATCCATCGAAATTCTTAACATTCACACCGTTCATAACGGCGTGGAGCTTTGCAATGGCTCTGCCGGTTCCGCCGATAAGATAAATATTTTCTCCCTTGCCGCGGAAGTATTTATTTTCTGCAAGAATTTGTTTTGTATAGTTTATAATATCCTCGCTCTCCGATTTTTTGGGGAACGGGGATCTTTTTATGCCGGAAATAAATTTTTTCCCCAGCATAACGCAGCCGAGATTCATGCTTACAAGATTTTTTGCGCGTTCGCTTTCAAATTCTATCATTTCCGTGCTGCCGCCGCCCATATCGATAACAATGCCGCGCGGAAAGACATCGCGACCGAAACGGTAGCGTATGGCATCGAAATCGTATGTTGCTTCATCCTCACCGCTGATAATATCAATATCAACGCCGAATTTGCGTTTTATGGATGCAATGAACTCTGCCGAGTTGGAAAGACCGCGCAGGCTTGCCGTGGCAAACGCGGAAAATTTATCACAAGGATAGCTGTTTGCGCGCGCAAGGTAATCGCGGATGATGGCGGTGAGTTTTCCTGCACCGTCGGGGGATAGTGCGCCTGCCTCTTTATAAGAGGCGAGGCCCATCAGATTCCTTACGGAATCAACGGTGAAAAATTCTCCGGTTTTGGGATCTATATCATATATTATCATACGGACGCTGTTCGCGCCTATGTCAACGATAGCATATTTGAAAAATTCCATATTTATCTCCGATGATCTCATATACAAATAAAACATATAAAATATTATACATTAAAAAATATCCTTGTACAATATTTTTTGATAAAAAATAATCTTTATATTGATTTTTATTTTTGCGAAAAAATACAAGCTTTCTCGAATATACTTTAAAAAACGACCGCACAGGAGGTTTATATGTTTGGTTTTATTTCCTTCCTTATGAACAATTTTCTCTATTTGTTCCTGAAGGTTTCATACACACAGTCTTTTCCACCGCCGCTTCCGCCAAAAGAAGAAGCGGAGCTTTTTGTTAAAATGCGCGAGGGGGATAAAAAAGCGCGTGAAAAGCTTATAGAGCATAATTTGAGGCTTGTTGCTCACATTGTCAAAAAATATTATACGGCAAACCAAAATCAAGAGGATCTTATATCCATCGGTACGATAGGGCTTATAAAAGCGATAGACTCTTTTAACCCTGCAAACGGTGCTCGTTTTGCAACGTATGCGGGAAAATGCCTGCAGAACGAAATACTCATGCATTTTCGTTCGCAGAAAAAGACGGCTTTTGAAGTTTCCCTTAATGAAACCATAGATACGGATAAAGAGGGGAATCCTCTTACATACAGCGATATTATCAGCGTAGATGATACCATTGCGGATGACATTGATATTGCTCTTCGTTCATCCGCGGCGAAAAAGATAATACTTGAAAGGCTTGATAGCCGCGCACGCCGCGTCATCTGCCTTCGCTATGGGCTTTTCGGAAACGATGCGCTTACGCAACGTGAAGTAGCGGAAAAGCTCGGTATTTCGCGCTCATATGTTTCCCGTATAGAGAAAGCGGCACTTTGCGAGATAGCAGATCATATTTCGGATTATTCATTTTAAACTGTATGAATAAATTCCTATACACGGGCATATTTTGTATTAAAGCAAAATTTTTTGAAAGAGGGAACAAAAATGTTTACACAAGATGAAAAAATGAACTGTATTATGACAAAACCCGTGAAAAAAACGGATTCCAAAGAGATAAGTGCGGAGTACACCTTGCCAGATTATCTTCCCGACGTAACACGCCTTTTGCGCGCACGCGCAAGAGTTGAAAATCCCGAAAAGTATTGCAGCGGGGACACCGTGGAATATGAAGGTAAGGTCGTTTTTTGCGTGCTTTATGCAACCGGCGACGGGCAGATAAAAAACGCTGTTTTCGATACGGATTATTCCGGCACGCTCACAGGGCAGGAAATAAGCGATTTTTCTGTTGTGAATGTGGATACATACACGGAAAGCGTAAGCTGCCGCCTTTCCGGACCGCGCAAACTCACGGTAAAAACGAAGCTTATTTCCGATATTTCCATATGCTCTCTTGAATGTATTGAACCTGCAATAGGCGGCAAAAGCACGCAGGACAGCGCCAAAACGCTCCAATACAGAAAAAGCAAGGTGGAATTTTTGCAGGAGATAAAAGTTGCGGAAAAAAATACCCCAATAAGCGAGGATATCGAAATAGAGCCCGGTATGCCGCAAATCGGCGATATAGTTTATGCAGATCTTTTGCCTGCACCAATAGACGTAAGATGCGCAAAGGGAAAGGTTCATTATAACGGTTCTCTTATTGCAAGTATTATGTACGAGGCAGCAGGCGATGAGGGAACACATGAATATATCTGCTTTGAAAGAGAAGTTCCGATAATGGGCAGCGTTGATGCCGATGGTGTGGATGAGAACGATATGGTGCTTTGCGACATAAGTGTTTCGGGGATTTCTCACAGACCGCAGGCAGATGAGCTTGGGGAAACAAAGACGGTGGAGCTGGATTTTGATTACAGCGCATTTTTCCGCGTTTTTGCAAAGAGCGAATGTAACGTAACTACGGATATGTATTCGCTCAATTACGAAAATTCTTGCGAAAGGGAAGATCTTAGCTACCGCACAGCAGAAGCGAGCAAGATGTTCAATTTCTCTTTTAACGAAAGCACGCCTTACGATGATGGGGATTTTGGGCGCGTTCTTTGCGCACAGGGAAGTGCTTGCGTTTCTTCCGTGGAAAAGGTAGGTACAAAAGCGGCGGTTTCGGGAAGTGTTACTTTCTCTCTTATAATGGGTGGAGAAAACGGAACCTATGCGGGCAAGAGCTTTACGCTTCCTTTCCGTGCGGATACTGAGATAGGAAGATTTGCGGAGCTTTTCAGCTTTACCGCCTGCGCTTGTGTGCAGAACATAGGTGCGCGCATATCCGACGGAAAAATATTTTTTGATGCGGAAATAACCGTGGATCTGCTTCTCTTCGGGGAAAAACAGATCGATGCACTTAAAACCTGCACGGTATTTACGGATCGCCCCGTAACGGCATATGACCATTCCAATATCGTTCTTTATTATCCATCGCGTGGCGATGACCTTTGGACGGTGGCAAAAAAATATAACACTACCGTAGAAAAGCTTGCATCCCTTAACGGGATCTCTAAAGAATCTCTTTCGGGCGGCGTGCTCGTTATTCCCACAAGAGAGTAATATTTTTGCAAAAAAACAAACGCGGCATAATCGAATTTTCTCGATTATGCCGCGTTATTTTAAGCTAATTTAACTTATTTGGAGATTTCTTCAACGAACTGGTTATAACGAACTATAGCCTGTGCGTGTGTGAATTTTTCTGCATAAACCTTAACATCAACGATGGAAAGGTCTGTTGCCTGGCTGTTAGCTGTGCCGTTTGCTGTGCAGTTAGCGCCGAGGTAGAGAACGTTGTGGTTTGTTTCCTGAACCTTGAGCGTACCGGAAACTACTGCGCTTGCTTTTTCGCCGTTTACGTAAACGGAAATGGAGTTAGCGGATGTGGATCTGGAGTAAACTGCAATAACGTGAACGAGGTCTTCGGACGAAGAAGCCGCTGTGAATTCAGCTGTCTGGAGACCGCTGCCAACGTAAGCTGTGAATGCGGGCTTGCCTGTGTTTTCTGTGATACCGATACCGTATTTTTCATAGCCGCTGACAATACCCTGTGTGCCGTTTTTGGAACGGTTTACATAAACTGCTTCGATAGTGAGACCGTTTTTCTTGATCATGTTCTGGAAATCGAAGTTATCACCAAATTCTGTGAGAGTAAGTTTGCCGTACTGACCTGCGCCTATTACGTTGAGAGTGGGAAGTGTTTTGGAAACGCCGTTGTGTTTAACAGCTGTGTCTGCAACAGTAGCACCTACAAGTTCGATGGTTGCGGGACCTTTTGCAACAGTAGCCGCACCGCCTGCGAAGTCAACGTCGATATAAGTGTCGGGGATCTTTGCACCTTCAAGGTCGAGCTTGGGCTCGTAAGTGTAAACTACCTTGTTGCTTTCTGCGCCCCAAGTATCATAAGCAACGAGCTCGAACGTGTATTTGGAACCGCGGTCGAACACGCCCGTACCGAGGTCATATGTGTATTCTGTCTTCATCTGAGAAACCTGAGGGCTTCTGTAATAGTCGGCAAGAACTTTCTTGCAGGATGTTTCCATAACTCGGTCGCCGTCTTTTACTGTAAGAACGTAGTGGTGGATAACGTCGTCATCCGTACCTGCTTTCCAAGTTACTTTAGCGAATATTGTTTCTGCATCTGTTGCCGCATTGTCTGTGATGGAGATAGCGTCTTCGGGAAGAACGGGAGCTTTGTTTGTATCTGCTCTGTTTGCGCTGTATTTAGCAAGGTGTGCGCCGTCTGCGGAGGGTGTTTCAAGAACCCAAGGAGTCTTGATGGAAGCCTTGCGTGTGAAGTCAAGACGGATGAATCTTACGTTGCCTTTTGCGTCAACCTGTGTAAGGTAACCGGAAGAAACTTCTGCGTTATCCTTCATAACAGTTGCGCTGGACATATCTTCGTATGCACCGTTTTCAATAGCCATATACTGAACGGAGCCGCAGCCGAGAGATGTGAACTTAGTGGACATAATGGAGCGTTCATCGTTGATGGGGAAGTGGAGGTGACCACCGAATGTTACGACCTGAGGATATTTGGAAAGTGTATCTGTGAGGTCTTTTGTGTACCAGTAAATACCGCTTGTAAGAAGTTCGGAACCGTAAACCGTACCGTAGATCATAGGGTGAGTAACAACGAAAACATACTGGTTGGGGTTTTCTGTTGTGAGTTTTGCAAGTTCTGCGTCGAGCCAAGCTTTGGTTGCATCATTGTATTTTGCACCGGAAGCATCTGCGCCGCTGCAAACGTATGTCAAGGGTTCAACAAAGAGGAAGTGGTAACCGTTGATAACTGCGTGGCGGCTGCCGTTTGCGGAGTCGCTGCAATCAACATCGTACTGTTCGTTAGCCGTTTTGTTGCCAATGTACTGCTGGAATTCCTGAAGGGAAGCGCCGGGGTTGCCTGTTGCAAGGAAGTCGTGGTCGTGGTTACCGACTGTGAAAACAACGGGAACTTCGTTGGGGTCGAATACGGATTCATAAACGGAAGCAAAGGATTTTGCCTCTTTTTCTTTTGTAGCTTTATCTGCTGTGTAAGCGTCTGTAAGGTCGCCTGCTATAACTACCGCGTCAAGACCGCTTTCTGTGTAGAGAAGTGCTGTTTCTTTGAGCACGTTAAGAGCGTTTTTAACAATATTGGGGGAGTTGGCTCCGCGTGCAACGTGAACGTCGGAAATAGCGGCAAACTGAAGAACAATGTTCTTGTCGTCAAAGCCGTCCGTTGCTCCAACCAAGAGGGGGTTGGTAACAACATCGGTTGTGGATTCTGTTGTGATGGAGGGGTCTGTGGTAACGGCAGGGTCTGTTGTCGTTTGTGTATTTCCGCAAGCGCAGAAACCAAGAGCCATTGTAGCAGCGAGAATGGAAGCCATAACTTTTTTCATCATTTTCTCCTTGTAGTATTTTTGTTTTTGCCTATGATATTTTAACAAACGCGCCCCTTTAAAGAGCGCGTTTGTTAAGTTTTAAAATTTAATTATTTAGCGAAGTCAGCGGCAACCGCAGCATAGATATCTGCAACGTTAGCTGCTGTGAGAGCTTTGTCATAAAGCTTAACGTCAACAACTGTGAGGTCATCAGCGGGGAAGTCGCCGTTGGGTTTGGAAGCAGCTGCTGTGGGGTCGCTACCAATGTAGAATATATTTGCCATATTGAAGCCTTCCCATTTTTCTGTCTTATCGGCAGCTGTGAAAGCACCTGCAGCATTGTTGGAAGCATTGAGTGTGCCGTTGATGTAGATTTCAACTTTTCTTGTTTCGCCGTTGTAAACACCAACAACATGAACGAGTTCTTTTGTGGAAGCAGCAGCGGAAGCATATGCGCTGGAGTAAGCGTTTTCAGCAACGTGACCTGTGATGAAGTAAGGCTTGCCGCTTGCGTCTTCAGCGATACCCCAACCGGATCTCTTGTTGTCGCCACCGTTGGATTCTGTTACGCAAACGATACCGCGTGCAGCGTTAGCAACGGAGTTGTCAATGAAGAAAGCTTCAACGGACCAACCGCCGTTTTTATCAACCATTGCGTTGAATTCAGCAGCATCATCGATATCAAGGAATGTACCTTTTACCCAAGTACCGGCATTTTTGATGCAGAGAGCGGAAACTGTCTTTGTTTTGCCGCCGAAAGTAACTTCTGTGTTTTCAACAGTAGCAGCTGTAGCACCGCCGGATGTTTTAACTTCGAGTTCAACTACTTCCATAAGATCCTTCATAGCACCGTCTTTGAATGTGATGTGTGCATAAGGATCAACTACGTAGCCGTCTGCGGGTGTTACGGGAGCTGTTGTTGTAGTAGCAGCTGTTGTAGTAGCAACCGTTGTTGTAGCTTCTGTAGTTGTAGCAACAGTTGTTTCTGTTGTTGTTGCAACTGTTGTAGCCTCTGTTGTAACTGTTGTAGCTTCTGTTGTTACTGTCGTTTCTGTTGTAACTGTGCTTTCTGTTGTTGTTTCTGCGTCACCGCAAGCAACAAACATCATAGCCGCCATTGCAACAACGAGAAGCAAAGCGAGAATCTTTTTCATTTTTTCCTCCGAAAATATTTGAATTATTCAAAAAATTTTACCATCGGTTCTTACCGACAATACTAACTATATTTATACCATAAAATCATTTTTATGTCAATCGAATTTTACTTTTTGTAAGATGAAGATAAGCTTTTTGTAGAATCCTGCAAAAAACAACTTGGCAAATTGTTACTATTCTACAATGATAGCAAACTCTCTTTTTTCACTTTTCTTTCCCCAAGAATTATAGGCGGAAATTTTTGCAAACAGCTTCTCTCCCGGTGCAAATTTTTCTGCGGGACGAAGCGTTATTTCGCTTGCCATATCGCCGGGCTTTGCGTGACGGTAGAAATCCGAAAGTATGCGATATTCCTTTTCTTCGCCGCTTTTGCGGGAAAGCACGACGGTATAGTGATGCACCATATCGCTGTCAAGTGCCGCGGAAAAAGTCAAGATAAGCTTTTTGCCACTGTCCACATTCTCGAAGGTAGCATTTGCCTTAAAATCTTCCGCAAAATAGGGAACTGTAGCACTTTCTGCTCTTTCGGGGCGGTAAATGTGAATGTGGGAAAGGTCTTTTTGCGGCGCGGGAAGTACCCACGGGCTCTTAATTTGCTCATTATTTGCAAAGTCTATTCGTGTTATGCGAAGAGCGCCGTTTTTATCCACCTCGCAAAGATGGCCGTTTGACACGCGGTAGCTGTCGCGCATAACGGTCTTGCCCATCATATTTTCGTATGCCGCGTCTTCAATAGCCATATAACGTACAGAACCGCAACCGATACTTGTAAAATCCTTTTGCATAATGGAACGCTCATCCTGGAGCGGAAAATGCAGGTGTCCGCCGAAAATAACAACATTCGGATATTTTGAAAGTATCGGGGTGAGGTCTTCCGTCGCCCAATCGGGACCGAGCAGACTTCCGTAGCAGGTATCCGTCACCATAGGGTGGGTTATTATGAAAACGTATTTTCCGTCATCTTGGGTGCTTTCGAGAATTTTGCAAAGCCATTTTTTCGTTTCTTCGGGATATGTAATAGGACCGCGACAATTCGGTTCAAGCGCTATAAAATGGTGTCCTGCAATAACGGCGTGGCGGTTACCTTTTGCAATGCTTTCGCTGTCAATATCGAAAATAAAGTTTTCTTCTCCGAGATATTTTCTGAAGTTTGCAATAAATTCTTTTTCGGTTTCGCTTCCCCAATAAAGGTCGTGGGATGCGCCGAGGCAATAGAAAAGCGGAGCTTCGGAAAGGGAAGAATATATCCTTTTGAATGCTTGCATCTGCATTTCGGGCTCTTTCCAAGAACGGTCTATAAGGTCGCCGACAACGAGAAAGGCGTCTATGTCGCGTCCGTGAGAAACTGCTTTTTCGCGTATCTGCATAATGGCGCGGCGGAATTTGAATTCGGAATCATCCGTATCCTCGCCTGTGACGTGCGTATCCGAAACAGCCGCAAAGGAGAGTATTATATTATTTCCATCAAATATCATATTTATATTCTTTCAAACCTTTCAAAAAATTTTTCTTAATACTTAATATTATTATACCATCCCACAGTTATAAAGTCAATGCAGGGATTTTGAACGAGCAAATAAAGTGAAGCTCTTAAAGCTTTTTTAATAAATCTTTAATTCATTAAAAAACTGCGGCTCTTGACGCATTATGCGGTTTTAGTTATAATAAAATATATTGTAAGAAAGATCGTGGGGAAATGTGTTATGAAAAAGAAAAATATTTCTAAATGGTGTTTTATATTAAGCGCTGCTCTTGTTGTTATTTTTCCGATAAAGACCGTTATCGATTACGTGGATTATCAAAATTCATTAAATTCCGCGCCGTTTTACATTTGGATATGGGCAAATATTCTGTACTTTATTGTACCTGCGGTTATTGCTTTTATCGTCGGCTTGGTTTTAAGAAAATCAAAATCTTCTTGATCTGCGTTTAAAAAATACACTTGACAACGGGGTAAAACGGTGTTATCATAATAGGGTAAAAGCGTTAAAGCAAGACACGCATTGCATATTTCTTCGGACAGAGAGAGGGACCTTGGTTGGAAGCCCCTTACGAAAGAGATGTAAATGTACCGCTTGCCAAGCTGCGCGCAGGAAATGGCGTGTCGGTAGCACCCGTTAAAATGCAATAATGAGTTAAATTTTTGAGTGGAACCGTGTTATGCACCTCAAAACGGCGTTTTGCGCCTGTTTTGAGGTTTTTTATTGCTTTTTTGAAAGAAAGCAATAAAAAGAACTTCCCTCGGCAGCTCAATTATATTAAGTTGAATTTTGAAAAACTAACATTAAGGAGAAAATATATTATGGTAATTTCTTTTGCTGAAAACAAACTTACATTTGATTCCCCCGTTACTGTTTATGAAGCGGCACAGGCTGCGGGTCTTATCTCCCGCGATGTACTTTGCGCCCGTATAAACGGCGAAGTTTGCGAGCTTACACGCACACTTGATGCTGATGCGGAGGTAGAACTTCTCACTTTTGCCAGTACAGATGGCAAGAAAGTTTTCTGGCACACATCCTCCCACATTCTCGCGCAGGCTGTAAAACGCCTTTTCCCCGAAACAAAGCTCACAATAGGACCTGCTGTTGATAATGGCTTCTATTACGACTTTGATTCCGAGGTTTCTTTCACTCCCGAGATCCTTACGAAGATCGAAGCTGAAATGAAAAAAATCGTTAAGGAAAATATCAAGCTTGAAAGATACACTCTTCCCAGAGAAGAAGCTGTTAAATTTATGCAGGAAAAGGGCGAAACATACAAGGTTGCCCTTATCGCCCGAGTTCCCGAAGGCGACGACATTTCCTTCTACCGCCAGGGTGAATTTACAGACCTCTGTGCAGGTCCCCACCTCTTCTCCACAGCTGCTGTAAAAGCGTTCAAACTTACACAGTGCACGGGCGCATATTGGGAAGGCGACTCCAAAAACAAGATGCTCCAGCGTGTTTACGGCGTATCTTTCCCCACAAAGGACGAGCTTAACGCTCACCTTACAATGCTTGAAGAAGCAAAGAAGCGCGACCACAACAAGCTCGGCCGCGAACTTGAAATATTCACAACAGTTGATTCCATCGGTCAGGGTTTGCCCGTTATCCTTCCCAAGGGTGTTACGATCATGCAGACGCTCCAGAGATGGATAGAAGATGAGGAAACAAAGCGCGGTTACCTTCGCACAAAGACACCTCTTATGGCGAAGCGCGATCTTTACAGAATTTCCGGTCACTGGGATCATTACCTTGACGGTATGTTCGTTCTTGGAGATCCCTATGACGAAACAAAGGAATGCTTTGCCCTTCGTCCTATGACTTGCCCGTTCCAGTATCAGGTTTACCTCAACAAGAAGCGCTCTTACCGTGAGCTTCCTATGCGTCTTGGCGAAACGTCCACACTCTTCCGCAACGAGGACTCCGGTGAAATGCACGGACTTATCCGCGTTCGCCAGTTTACAATTTCCGAAGGACACCTCGTTCTCCGTCCCGACCAGCTTGAAGAAGAATTCAAGGGCTGCCTTGAGCTTGCAAAATATTGCCTTGGCACGCTCGGTCTCCTCGAAGATTGCACATTCCGTTTCTCCCAGTGGGATCCCAAAAACACGGCTAAATACGAAGGAACACCCGAACAGTGGGACGAAGCACAGGGCATTATGAAAACTATTCTCGATAACCTCGGTGTAGATTATGAAATCGGTATCGATGAAGCCGCTTTCTACGGTCCTAAGCTTGACATACAGTGCAAGAACGTTTACGGCAAAGAGGATACTATCGTTACTATCCAGATAGATATGCTTCTCGCAGAAAAATTCGGTATGTATTACACAGACAGAGATAATCAGCAGAAGCTTCCTTATATCATTCACCGTACTTCTATGGGTTGCTACGAACGCACGCTCGCGCTCCTTATCGAAAAATATGCAGGTGCGTTCCCGCTTTGGCTTGCTCCCGTACAGGTACAGGTTCTTCCCATTTCCGGAACATACAACGATTACGCAGAAAAAGTTGGCAAGGCTCTTTCCGATGCCGGCATTCGCGTTGACGTTGACTACCGCAACGAAAAGATAGGCTTCAAGATCCGCGAAGCACAGCTTTCCAAAGTTCCTTATATGCTTATCGTGGGTGAAAAGGAAGCGGAATCAGACGAAGTTTCCGTTCGCGCAAGAAACGGCAGCACGGAAACGATGGCTCTTGCGGATTTCGTTGCAAAAGCAGTAAAAGAAAACGCAGAAAAAACAAGATAACCTACTTTTTCTTTCGAAGAAAAAGTAGGCAAAAAGAACTTTGCTCAAAAGTTGCTATATATTACGGCGAAAAATAGAGGTAAAGTAGGCAAAAAGAACTTTGCTCAAAAGCCCGTATACATTGCGGCGAAAGCATCAAGCCTTCCCCTTGTGAGAGCAAACGGGGAAGGGGGACCGCTTGCGGTGGATGAGGCATTCGCGGAAAAAGCAGGCGAAAAACTTTGTTTCAAGACTCTTTCGAATTTTGAAAGTAGGGGAGGGGCTTGCTCCTCCCGCTATCAATTCGGATTTAATCGCAGGGGCGAGCATCGCTTTTCCGCTTGCTTGTAAAGTTCTTTGCGGCGTTTTCTTTCAAGAAAGCGCCAGAAAGTGATTCAGAATGAAACCGACTAAAGCAAAATTTGTTAATATGATAATGATAGAAAACCGCAGTACGCGCAATGTTCTTGTGCTGGACAGGGCTCTTTCTACTTGGCCGGGAATCACTTTTCCGGGTGGTCACGTTGAATGGGGTGAATCTTTCTATGATGCCGCCGTTCGCGAGGCACGCGAGGAAACGGGTCTTGAAGTGAAGAACCTTATCCCGTGCGGTGTTGTCCATTGGGCGAACAAAAAGAACGGCGACAGATATATAGAATTCCTTTATAAGACTCACGATTTTTACGGTGCTCTTTCCGAGGGCACGCGAGAGGGAACCGTCCGTTGGATGACCCCCGACGAGCTTCGCCGTTCTGACCGTCTTTCTCCGAACTTCGAGCTATATCTTCCTATGTTTTTTGACGGAAAGTACAGCGAAATGTTTTTTGAATGGGACGGGGAAAACTGGACGGGTACGCCGAATTATCTTTAAAAAATAATTTGCAGCGAAAATATTGACAAATCAAATATAATGTAGTATAATATTTACTGCATTGCGATAAGCTTTGCAGTAAATATTTCGAGGTGTAGCGCAGCTGGTAGCGCGCCAGTTTCGGGTACTGGAGGCCGCGAGTTCGAGTCCCGCCACTTCGACCACATGAAAATAATCCGAACATTCTCTTACTTGGAGAAGCGTTCGGATTATTTGTTTTTATTTGAGTATCCCAATTTCAATAGTAAAAAATAAAAATAGCCGATACCACGATCTTTTGATTATGATATCGGCTTTCACATTGTTGAAAAAGACACATTTTTATGATACTATAAATACATCAAAAAATTTTCAAAAAACCTATTGACTCTCCCCTTAACTGTAATGATATACTTTGCTTGCAAGATAGAAATAGCGCTGTTTCTGTCTTCCAAAATCTCGATGAAAGGAAAACGCTATGTATAAGATAGGTGAATTATCTAAGCTGTGCAATATCTCGGTAAAGACATTGCGATATTACGATGCCGAAGGTTTGCTCATCCCAGACGAGATTGACAAATTCACGGGATACCGTTATTATTCAGCCTCAAAGCTTGAAGATTGCTATTGTATTATTGCCTTGAAGGAACTTGGTTTTTCTTTGGATGAGATACGTGTGCAGTTGACAACCAATGATAACAAGAAAATCACAGCGGCGTTAAATGCAAAGCTTACCGAACTGCAAGCACTGATTAAAACCACCCAAACACAGTTAAGGAAAATTGAATCCATCAAAAACAACCTAACAGAAGGAGAGTCGAAAATGTTTAATATTATTATCAGAGCAACCGATGAAATGCGCGTTGCTTACATTCGAAAAAATTATTTATCCAAATCCGATGCTTTTGATGATATTTCAAAAATTAAAAGCAACCTGCCTAAAACAATTCTTGGGAAAAGAAAAATTATCATTAATTACGAAACCGAATACAGAGAAACAGACTTTGATCTTGCCGCCTGTATGGAGATTGTTGGTAAACTTCCATTGTCCAGCGAATATGAAGAAAAGATGATCTCCCTCGGTGCGAATGTTGCTTCTTTGATTTGCAAGTCTGATGAGCTTGACGCTGCCTATAAAGCAATGATCAAACATCTTGACGGTTCAAATTACGAAATCTGCGGCGCATATTATGAAATCTATCACGAAGACGGAACGGTGGAGCTAAAGCTTCCGGTTTGCGCACGCAAGGATCAAAAACTTTATGCCAAGGATACGGAAATTCCGTTTGTTGACGATCCCGAAGCCTGCGGAACATGGGAGTTCTTGGATATTGTTCCAACACACGAGCATTTTGTATACGGAAATCCCAAATGTTCCCATTCGGTATGGTTGCAGAAGTTGTATTTTATTGACGGAGGTCAGCCTTATTGGGTCATTCCAAAATGGACAAAAGGAAAACTGTATACGCTTACCGGTGATCGTGAAGAGATTATAGAACATCCGTATACCATCATAACCGACCAAGGACGAAAGCTGATGTTCATTGAAATTAAGATGCACGAAGATGATGCAACCGAGCTTTGGGTATACGAGCAAACCGATAGCCGCCATATTGCGTCTAAAGAAGAAATTCAGATTTGCGACAACACTGATCATCCTTTCGTTGTTGATAAAAAGGTTCTTGGTGTTTGGAAGGCATTTGATTTCATTAGAAACCGTGACGATTTTAACCCGACAAGAAAAACTTGGAAAGGCGGAGAATTATATCTCCAGCGCGTTGAATTCCTTTCGGATGGTCGATTGATAACCGTTACAAAGAATCGCGAAAGCATGCTCAACTGGACGAAGGGACTTGAACTGAACAAATACAGTAAAACAGCTTGTTCCTATGAAATCGTCGAACACGAAGGAAAAGAATTCTTGATTCTCGAATGGAAATCGGGAGATTATTCTTTCGCTGGAAAAATTCACTACTATGTGTTCACAAGAGAATAAATAAATTCAGCCTCGGCAAGGAAACTCCCTGCCGAGGCTTTATAATTGTAGTGATGATGGGGTTACCTCTTGCCTCGCTTTGTTATGGATTGATGATCATCCGTCGCGGGATTGTCGATCAGCTCGCCGTGTTCGGTGAAGCGGGAGCCGTGGCAGGGGCAATCCCACGTATGCTCGGCGCTGTTGTATTTGAGGGCGCAGCCGAGGTGTGGGCATCGTGGCGTAGTTGGGGTGAGGAGACCTATCGTCGATTCAAAGGTATTGATGGCGAGCTGTGGGCGTAGCGCGGTACGCGAGGGCGAAAAAACGCCGGCATATGGATTGGCTTTATTTTGGACAAGGTCGCAGAGAATGTCGGCGGAGACCATAGCGTTTGTCATACCCCATTTATTGAATCCCGTTGCTACAAAAACGTCGGGCGTAGATTTAGAATATTGACCTATATAAGGAATATCGTCGAGTGTCATGCAATCCTGCGTTGCCCACTTGCCCACGATCTCGGCGTTTTTGTAATATTTTTTCGCAAAATCTTCAAGCTCCTGCCAACAACCACCCTGTTTGCCCGTACGGTGTCCGCCTCCACCGAGGAGCAAGAGGTCTTCGTAGCTACGAAAGGACAGTCCCGTGTCAGATTCATCCACATACATTCCGTTCACGTTTGGCACGCCCTTTAGGGCTATGACGTAGGAACGGTGCTGATAGAGCTTTAAGGGATATAGTCCGTGCTTGTTGAGTATCGGGAAATGCGTTGCGATGATCAGTTTTTTATAGGTGATCTCACCGTGATTTGTTTTTGCTTTGTAAGGCATAAGCCCCACGACCTTGGTATGCTCGTATATTGGCAGCTCTTTCGCAATGTTGTATAGAAATTTCAAGGGGTGGAACTGCGCTTGATCTTTCACCTGCACAGCACCTGCAACCTTGAAAGGAAGCTCGCGAGCGTCCGAAAACTCGGCTTTCACACCGAGGCGCTTTAGGGCGGCGACCTCCTTTTCGATCTTCTTTCGGTCGTTTAGGGAATAGACGTAGGAATCCCTTGTTTCGTAATCGCAGTCGATATTTTCGCAAAATCGAGCATACTCCTTACACGCTTTTAGCTGTGCATCTGCATAAAGCCACGCTTTGTTCTCACCAAAGCGGCGTATCATTTTGTCGTAGATCAAGCCATGTTGCAAAGTGATTTTTGCCGTAGTATTCTTGGTAATTCCGCCGCAGATCTCCGTGGCTTCCACGAGCATACAATCCACGCCTGCGTTTTTTAGTTTGTAGGCGCACAAAATGCCCGCAATACCGCCGCCGATAATCAATACGTCGGTGCTTTTATTTTCTTTCGGAGCATCAAACCGCACATG
Source organism: Clostridia bacterium (assembly GCA_017621475.1). GTDB lineage: Bacteria > Bacillota > Clostridia > Oscillospirales > CAG-272 > UMGS731. Next base: position 19,248 of record JAGATA010000021.1, on the reverse strand, counting down.
CGGCGCGTTCTTCTCCCATACCGATTCCATAATAATTCCTCCAATTCTTAATATGATTAGTATTCGTCATTTTCGTGACGGGTATACGCATAATTCAGCATATTTGCCGCACACTAAAAAGAAACGGTTGGAGTGAAAATGGAAATAATCAAGGTCATACTGACAGCGCTGCTTTCGGTGGCGTTGTTGTTTACAATCACAAAAATCATGGGATACAAGCAGGTGGCGCAGCTCTATTTTTTCGACTATGTCAGCGGCATCACGGCGGTGTCCAGACACGATCTCATAGCTTCCGCACTTCGTTGTAACAATTAGTGGATTGAGCACGCCATTGAGTCGTATGATCTCCACAAGCTGTTCCATTCTCTCATCATCACGGATTTGAAAGGGCTGTTCTACCCTTGGGTGTACGTTTCGCAGCATATAATACTGCGTGGTTTCGGCAATCTGTTCTTTTAATTTCTTATACATATTATCTCACCTGTTCTTTGTGTTTTTGTTTAGTTCTATCCGGCACAAGACGCTCCTCGCAAGCCTTTTCGGCGGCTATAGCTTTGGCAAGTCTTATCGAATCGTATAAAATATCGTCCGCAAGGTTTATCTCCCTGCGGACGTTCGTCATTTTTCGTGTGATTGTGCTTCGCTCTGCGCTTTTTTGTTTTTTCAGTTCGGGATCTTCAAGACGACGTCTGTGGTTATCAACTGCCTTTCTGCCAACGGTATTTCTTGCCGTCCTTGAGAGATACGCTATTGATGACGAAATGGTTGTGCAGAGCCGACGAGCCCTTGATTTGGGTTGCCACGATGACCTCAAAGCGGTCGCCCCACATTTGTTTGGCAGTCAGCACACCGATCCTGTGGAATTCTTCGGGCGTTAACTCTCCCGGCTTGAAGCTCTGATATCCGTGGTATCCGACGATACGCCGACATATCTCGCTCCGCTTCGTACTGAAGCTTGGCTTTCAAATTCGCGTCCATTTTGACCGTGACACGCTTGGTCATTTTCTCTGTTTTGCTCATTTGTTTGTCCTTTCTGAATAGTCGGTATTAGGGATACATCCCTAAAGAAAAAAACCAATCTCTCGGATTGGCTCAGCAAGCGTTATAACACTTGCTATGCTCGTTAATTAATTAAAGTATCGGACTAAGTCCGCCACTTCTCTCAACCGGTATCCATTGGATCGCTTCCTTTCTTTGCGTTTATGTAAATGGACGAAATCCAAGGATTACTTGTATTTGAAGCAACGAATTGATAATTGTTTTTTTGCAAATATGTGCTATAATATAATTACACCGGTGAAATAAATTTTGGAGGTGCTTTTATGCAACTTGATTTAGGACAAAAAATACGCGAACTGCGTCGGCGTGACGGACGCACACAGGAAGCACTTGCCGAAGCCATCGGCGTGACATCACAAGCGGTTTCACGATGGGAAGCAAACGGCGGATACCCTGATATGGAGATGATTCCGTCAATCGCTAATTATTTTGGGATTACCATCGATGAGTTGTTTGGATATCATAATGACAGAGAAAGTAAAATTGATACGATTATCAATAAAATTGAGTCATTTGGTATTCAATCCCGAGGAGATGATGAATGGGTAGATGAATGCCTTGCCATTCTACGAGAAGGACTTGCAGAGTTTCCGAAAAATGAACGCCTACTCATCACTCTTGCTGAAACACTTTCCGAGGCAGGATGGAGACGTCATAAGGAATGGCTCTATTACGATGACGAAGGCTTTATTCAGCATAACTATGACATTCACAAAGGCAATGGGTATTGGACAGAATCGATTAAGCTTTGTGAGTATCTTGTTAGTAATGCCGCTGATAACTCAACGGTTACAAAAGCAATTCAAATTCTTGTTTTGCTTTACCGAAATGTAGGAGAGAATGAAAAGGCCATTGCATATGCTCAGAAAATGCCTGAGCTTAAAAACTGTAGAGAACTGCTTCTCGCTGCAGCTTCGGACGGTAAAGAGGAAGCTAAATACATTGGGGATTTTCTTTTAAAAACAGCAAGACAGTTTGCTCAACAGCTCGTTTATGGCTTGATTACTAACAAGCATCATTTTGAAAGTGATATGCCAATTGAAAAGATCAAGGGCGCGATTTCTCTCTTTTACTTGATATGTGACGATGGGAATATGGGACAATATCACGGAGATCTAATTGAATTGTATCTCTACCTTTCGAGAGTTCAATGGGAACGTGGATACCACGATGATGCATTTGTATCTTTGGATGAGAGTTTGAAGCACGCCAAAGCGTTGGAAGCTATACGTGACGGCAAGGAACACACACTCACCGCACCGCTTGTTTCTTTTGTGAAATATGAAACAAGTTTGTCTGAAAAGATTGCAAAAGACTTGCCGATTGATTGGCCTATGTGGTGTAATCCTGATTATAGTCAAGTGGCAAAAGAAATCAAAGCTGATCCTCGCTGGGATGAATGGGTTGCCAAAACTCAAGAATAATTTCTCGCCCCGCCTCGCGCGGGGCTTCCTTTTGCTCAATTGTGGGAGCAGTGTTCATTTTACCGTGCGGTCATTTCTACGCGTTTGTCAACAGCACCATTTTGAGTACTTGAAAATCAGTGGACGAAATTCACCTACTAAAAAAGGAGGATGGACACGCGGTGTCCATCTTGCTATGGTTTTGTTGCAAAAAAATCGCAAATTTTATGTACACGCTTACTGCAATTTCTGGTTTGTTCCCATGAATGAGTTATTGTTTTCGCAACATTTATCTGTTATAATAATAAAAAATTTCTTTGAAATGAACCTTTCGATACCGGCACTCGTCTATATAAGTGAAACCGGTTTTAATCACTCATAGACCAAAGGAGGTGAGGATATGGATGAATTTGAAAAGTTGTTGGAATCAGAACAAGTGTCTGTAGAGCGTTTTGTGAGGTTTCGTCTGAACTCAAAAGCGGATGCAGACGATGTTTTACAAGAGGTTTTCCTTGCCGCTTGTCAAAAGTTCCCTCAATTAAAAAGCAAGGACTCTTTTAAGGCGTGGATTATTAGCATTGCAAGAAATAAATGTAATGACTACTTTCGTAAGAAAGCAACGCAGTATGAAATCCCGATTGATGAAATAACAGAAATCGAATTGTCAGATGGCAGACATGGCGTTTCTATAGTTGCCACAGTAAGAGAAACTTTGAATTTACTTGGTGATAAAGACAAGCAAATCTTGTATCTTTATTTTTGGAAAGAGCTTCCGCAAGCCGAAATTGCCAAACAACTGAACATTCCTGTCGGAACAGTAAAAAGCAGACTTCATACGGCAAAACAAAATTTCAAAACTAGATATCCATATAACACCGAAGTATCGAAAGGAGAAAGCACTATGAAAAAGTTGCCCGAATATATTCCCGAATACAAAATTGAAGCAAGTGCCAAAGCCCCCTTCTCTGTAAAGTGGGAAGAACTTATGGGATGGTTTTTGATTCCTAAGCTCGGAGAAAAAATGTCTTGGGGTATGTATGATATTCCTTCCCGAAAATACAGCCATGTTTATGATATGCAAGTTACAGGCAAAGCCAAGGTTCACGGTATTGAGGGTGTGGAGCTTACCGCAAGAGAAGCATCCTACTCAGATAAGAATGAGGTAATCAACCGTACTTTTGTAGCACAGCTTACAGATACACATTGTCGTTACCTTGCAACACTCCGAAATGACGGAGATGTTCGCAATTACATTACTTTCCTTGACGGCGATGAGTTTATGCCAATTTGGGGATTTGGAGAAGATAATTGCGGAAATGAAACGAACCTGTCTGCTAAAGGTGATATTCAGAGAGTTGGTAACTCTGTTACAAGCGTGAACAAAGATTTCCTTCTCGATATTGTTGGCAGATATACCGTTACCATCGGAGGTAAAAGTTATGACACCGTTTGCGTAATGGATATTGAAACCTATAACTGTGGTGTCGTTTCCGAGCAATTCTTGGACAAGGATGGGAAAACGATTCTGTGGCGCAGATACAATCGTGATGATTGGGCTATTGACCGATATAAAAAGCCTTGGAGCGAACAGTTGCCCGAAAATGACAGGCTTATCGTAAATGGAACAACCTACGTTCATTGGTACGATTGCATTACAGATCATATTCTCTGATCAAATAACAAACTACCGCCGAGAGCGACCAAATGGTTACTCTCGGCAGTGTTCTTTATAAATTAAATTCTTAAAAATGTTCCAAGCATTTTTCTTTCATCGTTTTCTGCGTAGGAGATGTACCCTTGACGCAGTGCTTCTTCTAAAATTGCACCGCGCAGGGCAAAAATATTTGCGCAAGCATGATCAATCTGATACTCATCTTCCTTCAAAAAAGCGGGAATTTCCTTGTGTATCTGCTCCCTGCAGAAAAGGTAATGTCGCATAGCAATTTCTGTAGCAACATTTCGCAGATTTTCTAACGCTTCAAGCTCTTTTGGGGGCATGGCGTTATTTTTACTTTTAAACATTACCAAGAAAGTGGGCTTGTAGCATTCCCCATGTTTTTTAATATAGCCACGCTTTTCGAGATAGGTAATAACCGATTCATTCAATTGATCTGTTTCGCCTTTAGCAATCGAAACAAGAGCTTGTGCATAAGCATACGGCATTAACGTTGGTGTTTTATCTGCGATCCTTTTATACTGAAACTTGAATTGCTGAAAGCCTATTTCTGTAAGATCTCTTTCAGCAGGCGAGGTCACACAACCGTGTAATCCGACAAAAGCAGGTTCATCACCTTGATAACTTTCCATTCCAAGAAGATCCCACTCGCCTTCATTGGGACGAATTGTATGTCCCCATTTTCCCAAATTTGCCTTTGGGAGTTCTTTTCTTGTTGATTTAAAGGCATCTAAAGTATCAAAAGTGATAACATCAGTCTGATACATAAGCAAAGCCCATTTCATATCTTCAAACGGTTGATATCCCTCATGCCATTCGGGACAATTTTCATTTTTCCAATGAACCTCATACTCCATAGCGGATATAACCGCTTTGGTGAGTTCCGGTGTAATTTCTTTTAAGTGTGCATTGATTTTTTCTTGCGCATCTGCGCTGACGATAAAAAAATTGGTTTCGTATTTATTGCCGTTCTTCTTCATCAATGTAGCGTCTACAAGAGCGTGTAGTTCCTCTTCCATATACGGGAGCGCAACACCAACCTCTATCGCCAATTCTTCTGCTGTAGAGGGCGTCCTGTAAGCTGCAAGCAAAATATTTTTGCAAAGAGATCGCGAAATAAAATTCCAAGGTTCACCATTTGCACCAAACAATCCATTGTTGATAAACGAAATATTTTCGGGGTTATAACTAAGCTTTCCAAATTCTCTTGCCATATCCATACCTTCTTTCAATATGATTCTTGCGCGATGAAGCCTTTGCTGGACCGCGCTTATAGAAATAGAAAGCGATGCTGCAATATCACGAACGCTCTTATTTTCTATGTAGTAGGCAACGACGATGTTGCGGTAATCACTTTTGATGAACGCCAGCTCGCGCCGAAGCAAAGTCATCTCTTCTGTATGTATCATTTCATCAAGGATGTTTTCGCTTTCATCTTCTATCTCATAATCTCCGATATCGGAACCGGTTACCGATTCGTTTCGATCATGCTTTTTTTCTGCCCATACCGAATATCGGTTGCGCGCGATCTGCCATACCCACGCAGAAAAGCTCGTCGGAATTGTGCCTTTGTTCAAAGCGGTTATGATGTTGAGCGCAATATCCTGCGTCAGATCCTCCGCTTCAACATTGCTTCCCGTCTTTTTAAGACAAAAGTAAAACAATTTTTCTATATAGTTTTCGGCAAATTCAGCTATAAGCCGATCACGCATTTTATTCGCTTCTTGCATCTCCTCGCCTCCTTTCACTCATATAGTGTAGTGTTTTTCGATTTGCTGACAAGATTATTGAAAATATTATAACATAAATTTATGAATTAGTCTATAACAAAAGCTATTGAGATGTGGGCACGACGTGCTCATGCCAACTTTTTTCAGTAGGTGAATTTCGGCCACTGATTTTTTAAGTTGAATATACCGCCCTTAATTGAAGGTTGCTATGTTTTCCGGCTCTTTGCATTAGATTTATAGAATTAGACATCATTACTTTGTCATCGATAATCAAAAGCTTGCTATGGATACCATTGATATATTTCACCTCAAGATTAGCCTATGTATCATTGAGCTTTGATACATACTCTGCTATCTGTGGAACGGAATGTTCACTTGTAATTAGCCTTGTACATATATCATGGGATAATTTAGCTATCTCATCTAAATATTTAACGTAAATGAAAGGCACAATAATATGTGGAGTATCAGCAACAGGAAAACACGGTCATTCCGTATCTTGAAAAGAATCTTGCAGATACGCAACGCTCTATTGACAATCTAATAGCGGATATCTAACAAGGTATTATTGCCGTTTTTGCAAGCTGGGCAGAACATCCACTTTTTTATGTTCTTGATGTAAAAGTATATGGCTCTATCGTCAAGGCTGATTTTCTTCTCATCTGTTCCCGTTTATATCCCCCTTGTTAGGTGTTAAGGTCATAGCCACCGAAATGAGCTATGGCTTGCGCAATGAATAGGCATCTTTCTTCGCTATATGTACGTGCGTTAAGTTCGGCGGGCACCGCCCGCTTTTACCTATAAAGCTTTGCAAGGCCGCCGTCGGAGGTCTCGCGGTAACGAGCGTGAAGGTCCTTACCTGTTTCGTACATAGTTTTAACGATAAGGTCAAAGGAAATTTTTCTTGTGAACGTGAGGAAGGAGGCAAGAGTTACGGCGTTTATGGCGCGCATTGCCGCAACCGCGTTGCGCTCTATGCAGGGTATTTGCACAAGACCGCAGATGGGGTCGCAGGTAAGCCCCAAGTGGTGCTCAAGCGCTATTTCCGCGGCGTATTCTATCTGGTCTATACCCATATCAAAAAGCTCTGCAAGAGCCGCCGCCGCCATAGAGCAAGCTGTGCCTATCTCTGCCTGACAGCCGCATTCAGCACCGCTGACGGAGGCATTTCGCTTTACAAGGTTACCTATAACGCCTGCAACGGCAAGAGCGCGAAGAATGTCTTCGTCTGCGTATCCAAGGCTTTCGCTTTTATATTTGAGCACGGCGGGGACAACACCGGAAGCACCGCAGGTTGGCGAAGTTACCACAATACCGCCGCCCGCGTTCTGCTCGCTCGCGGCAAAAGCATAGGAGCAGACTATGCGCGTTTCTCTTGTGGCTTTGCTTTCGTCTATGTGGCGCTGATTGTAGAGGTAAGCGGCTTTGCGCTCCACACCTAGTCCGCCTGAAAGCACGCCCGTGGTTGTAAGACCTTCGTGAATGGCGTGGCGCATAGTTTCCCAAACAGAGGAAAGATATGCCCAAATGTCCTCGCCTTCGTTTTCTTCAACGTAATCGCTTATGCGAATGTTTTTGCTTTTACAGTATGCGGCGATCTCTTCAAAGGAGTTTTCTTTATATACCTCGCTTTTTGGGTCGTTGGGAATGCCTTCTATCTCTATATCTCCGCCGCCGATGCTCATAATTCGCATATGACCCATTTCGCTTCCGTCAAGCTTGTATGCGAAGAAATCCATTGTGTTTTCGTGGGGAAGCTCTATATCGTCCGTGCAGAAAACTATCTCTGTTTTTGTGGCGGGAAGTACTTCGTTTATTGCAACGTCCGTCATATGCCCCTTGCCTGTTTTGGCAAGAGAGCCGTATAAGATGACCTTGTATTTTGCGGCTTTGGGATATTTTTTCGCGAAGTTCATAGCCGCCGCCTGCGGCCCCATTGTATGTGAGCTGGAAGGACCTTTTCCTATTTTATATATTTCTCTTATCGATCTCATAAATTACCTCTGTTAACCCCAATATTTTCTGTCTAGCGAGCGGAAACGTATTGCTTCCGCAATGTGCGTATCTTTTATAATTTCACTCTTGTCAAGGTCGGCTATCGTGCGCGAAACGCGAAGTATGCGGTCGTATCCGCGTGCGGAAAGACCGAGCTTATCAAACGCCTTTTTGAGAAGCACGCTTGCTTTTTCGCTCATAGTACAATATTTCTGTATTTGACGCGCGGAAAGCTCCGCGTTACAATATAATCTTTCTTCGTTTTCATATCGTTTATGCGCAAAAGCGCGAGCTTCGTTGATGCGGGCGCGTATATCCTCGCTCTTTTCAGCCGTTTGCGTGCTTGTTATCTCCTCATAGGAAAGGGAGGGCATTTCTATCTGTATATCTATTCTGTCGAGAAGCGGGCCGCTTATTTTGGATACGTATTTCTTTATTTCCATAGGAGAGCAAGTGCATTTTTTCGTGGGATGCCCGAAATAGCCGCATTTGCAAGGGTTCATTGCGCAAACGAGCATAAAATCGGAGGGGAAAGTCAGCTTTCCGCCAACGCGAGTGATGGTCACCTTGCCATCCTCAAGCGGCTGGCGCAAGACCTCCATCGCGGGGCGCGGAAATTCGGGAAGCTCGTCAAGAAAGAGCACGCCGCCGTGCGCAAGTGATATTTCACCCGGAGTTGGCACTCTTCCGCCGCCCGCAAGCCCCGCGCTTGACATTGTGTGGTGAGGCGCACGGAACGGGCGCTCCGTTATAAGCGAAACGTCGGGCTTGAGCATTCCCGCAACGGAGTGTATTTTTGTCGTTTCGAGAGATTCTTCAAACGTCATTTCAGGGAGTATTGTCGGTATGCGCTTTGCAAGCATACTCTTACCCGTTCCGGGAGGACCGATGAGAAGCACGTTGTGACCGCCCGCACAGGCGACTTCAAGGGCGCGTTTGGCGAAAAGCTGTCCCTTTACATCGGAAAAATCAAGCCCCGAAAAATTGCGTGAAGTATCGAATATTGCTTTATCGGGAATTTTTGGAGATATGCGCTCTCTGCCGTTGAGGTGGCGAACAAGAGTGCAAACATCAGGAACGGGATAAACCGTCACTCCGTCAACGACGGAAGCCTCCGCCGCCCTGTCGCAAGGGACAAATATCTCCTTCATACCGGCATCGCGCGCGGCAATGCACATCGGCAAAAAGCCGCTTGTTCCGTGGATCTCCCCCGAAAGGGAAAGCTCACCGGAAAAGCACATTTGATCCGTATTAAGGTCGCGGCGCAAAATGCCCGCGCTTTTCATTATCGCAACAAGTATGGCAAGGTCGAAGGCAGAGCCTTCTTTTTTCTTATCCGCAGGTGCAAGGTTCACGGTTATTTGGGCATCGGGAAAGTCCATGCCGCTGTTTTCAAATGCGGAGCGTACACGCTCTTTGGATTCTTTTATAGCCGCGTCGGGAAGACCCACTATCTCAAAAGCGGGTAGCCTGTCTCGCAGGTTACATTCCACGCTGACCATATAGCCGTCTATTCCGAAAAGTCCCATAGTGTATATCTTGGAAAGCAAAACGAGTACCTCCGTCAAACAAAAATCTACAATATAATTTTACTATATTTTCCCTTATCTTACAACAGCATTTTCAAAAACTTTTTCTGTTTTTTTGCATATGATAGAAAATAATCTCTATAATATAATTTTATATTGAAAATATAAGTAGGTTTGGAGGGGTGAAGCTGAAAAGTAAATTTACAAAACTTGCTTCGGACGTTCTGGATGCGTCCGCAGAGGAAGCAAAGGAGCTTGGGCACACATATGTCGGAACAGAGCATCTGCTTTTGTCCATACTCAAAGCAAGTATGAGCTCTGCGGCAGGAATCCTTTTTTCCCATGACGTAACATATGAGGCAACTCTTGAAATAGCAAAGGAAATATCGGGCGGCGTAGGCAGGAGCAAGATAGATGCGCGGGATATGACACCGCGCCTGCGCACAGCCATAGAAAACTCCGCAAAGGAGGCGGCGAAATACGGTCAGGTCTATATCGGAACGGAGCATCTGCTCCTCTCCCTTATAGCGGAGAGGGAGAGCGTGGCGGTGAAGCTTATTATCTCCCAAGGTGCAAGCGTCGGGGAGATACAGAACGACATAAGCGTTTTCTTAGGGGAAATAAGCGGAAGCCGCACACGCGAGCGCTCGCGGCAGAGCCCGCCTGCCGCGATTCCAACGGCTTTGCAGTTTGGCAAGGATATGACGGAAAGCGCACGCCAAGGGCTTCTTGACCCTGTTATAGGGCGGGACACCGAAACTGAGCGCGTGATACAGATACTTTCGCGCAGAAGCAAGAACAACCCTTGCCTTATAGGTGAGCCGGGTGTTGGCAAAACCGCCGTTGTAGAGGGGCTCTGCCTTCGCATAGCGAACGGTGAAGTGCCCGAAACCCTTTCGGGTAAGAGCGTTATAATGCTTGATATCGGCTCTATGATAGCGGGCGCGAAATACCGAGGGGAATTTGAGGATAGGATAAAAAAAGTTATAAGCGAGGTTGCGGCAAGCAAGAACGTCATACTTTTTATAGACGAACTTCACACCATTGTCGGTGCGGGGAGCGCGGAAGGTGCCGTGGATGCGGCAAACATACTAAAACCTGCGCTTGCAAGAGCACAGCTTCAGCTTATCGGCGCTACAACTCTTGAGGAATACAGAAAGCATATAGAAAAAGATGCGGCGCTTGAACGCCGCTTTCAGCCCGTACACGTTAATGAGCCGACCCCCACGCAGACTATGGAGATACTGCGCGGAATTCGCGAAAAATACGAATCTCACCACAAAATAAATATTTCCGATGAGGCGCTGGAGGCGGCGGTGAACCTTTCCGTGCGCTACATTACGGATAGATTTTTGCCCGATAAGGCGATCGATCTTATCGATGAGGCATCATCTCGCAAGCGCATACAGTGCTTCACTATGCCGCGGGAGATTCGTGAGCTTTCGGAGCGTGCCAATTCTTTTACGCAGGAAAAAGAGACGGCGATACGTGCCCAGGACTTTGCGTATGCTTCCACCTGCCGCGAAAAAGCTGTCGCCGCTTACGAAGAATATGAGCGTGAAAAGGAAGAGTGGCTCAAAGAGCGCGAAAAAAGCGCCCTTGTCCTCGGCGGCGAGGATGTGGCGCAGGTCGTTACTATGTGGACGAAAATTCCCGTTTCGCGGCTTGAGGACGATGAAAAAAACAGGCTTGTCTCATTGGAAGAAAACCTTAAAGAGAAGATAATAGGGCAGGATGATGCGGTGAGCGCGGTCTGCCGCGCGGTGCGCCGCGGAAGGCTGGGTCTTTCCGACCCGTCTCGCCCGGTTGGCTCGTTTATATTCACGGGGCCTACGGGAGTTGGAAAAACGGAACTTGCACGGGAGCTTGCTTGCGAGCTTTTCGGCTCGCGAGAGGCGATGATACGCCTTGATATGAGCGAATATATGGAAAGCCACAGCGTTTCCAAAATAATCGGCTCTCCGCCGGGTTACGTTGGCTTTGACGATGGAGGCGGGCTTACGGAGAAGATACGCCGTGCGCCTTATTCCGTGGTGCTGTTTGATGAAATAGAAAAGGCGCATCCCGATATATTTAATCTCTTTTTACAGATACTTGATGACGGTATGCTTACAGACTCCAAGGGAGTGCGCGTAAGCTTTAAAAATGCGGTTATAATTATGACGTCAAATATCGGCGCAGAATCTTTTTCGCGTGGTGGCACGCTCGGCTTTGGCGCGGATGGCAAGGATGAGGAAAAGCGCGTGCAAAATGACGCGCTCAGTGCGCTTAAAGCGCATTTTCGCCCCGAATTTTTGGGTAGGGTAGATGAGATTGCGGTATTTTCACATCTTGATACAAAAAGTATACGGAAGATTACGGAAAAGCTTCTGCACGATTGCCGCCTTAGGATGGAAAAGCTCGGTGTAAGCGTGACTTTTGAAGAAAGCGTTTACGATCTTATCGCGGATAAGGGATTTGATAAAAAAAGCGGAGCGAGAGAAGCGCGCCGCGAAAGTGCAAGGCTTTTGGAAGATACCTTTGCAGAAAAATTTATAAAAGGTGAGATTTCAAAAGGGGATAAGGTGATATGCTTTGCGGAAAACGGAGAAGTTAGATTTTTAAAAAATGTTCCTGCAATCGCACCCGCATTTTGAAAAAAAGAAAAAACCGAGGTTCTTACGAACCTCGGTCTGGTGCTCCATCGGAGAATCGAACTCCGGACACCATGATTAAAAGTCATGTGCTCTACCGGCTGAGCTAATGGGGCATTCCGTTCATACTTGTTTAGTATATCACATGGTACAAGCTTTGTCAATAGATTTTTGAAAATAATTTGAAGATTTTGATGAGCTTTTGAAAAAGAAAAAAACCGAGGCTCTTGCGGACCTCGGTCTGGTGCTCCATCGGAGAATCGAACTCCGGACACCATGATTAAAAGTCATGTGCTCTACCGGCTGAGCTAATGGGGCATTTCCTTGTGCTTGAATATAATATCACAAAGAATACCTTTTGTCAATATCTTTTTGCAAAAAACTTTTTGCTTTTTATAACTTAAAAACGGAAGCTCCCTAAAAGAGAGCTTCCGAAAAATATTATTTCTGTTCGTTTGTGAAAATAGAGGTATATTCCTGTTTTTCATTGCTCTTTTTGCTTTTTACATTGTGCACGATAACACGTACTGTGTCTACAATAGCAAAGCAAACGGCGAAAATGATAACGGCAAAAACGATTGTTTTAGCGCTTCTCGTTCTGTCGGAAAGCCAAGCGATAACAACGGCAAAATCTATTGTTACAAGCATAAAGTGTATTGCGACCTTTGCGAAATAGGATTCAATAAATTTAATTTCCATAATAAAATCGCAAAGGGCGAAGATCGCGCAGAAGAGAAGTATGTAGTTGGACATTATTGTGTTGATGCCCATATCGCCTGTGGGAAACGCAATAGAAATGATTATGTTGCAGACTGCTACGATAAGTGCGAAATAGAAACCCGTATGTCCGAGAAAGCTTCTTATATAAGATACAACTTGTTTTTTATTCATAGTTTTCCTCCGAAAAATGACATTATAAATAGTATATCACGTTTTTTGCGTTTATACAATAAATATTTTATGAATACTTGAAAAAGTTTTGGGAAGAAACAAAAAATCCGCACCATATGGTGCGGATTCTTTTTTGTAAAAATTATTCAGCTGCAGCAACAACTTTAACACGTTTCTTGTTGCCGGAAATACGCTCGAATTTAACTGTGCCATCGATAAGAGCGAAGAGTGTGTCATCTTTGCCGATGCCAACGCCAACGCCGGGACGAACGTTTGTGCCTCTCTGGCGAACGATGATGTTGCCTGCGATTACGCTTTCGCCGTCATATTTTTTAACGCCGAGTCTCTGCGCATTACTGTCGCGGCCGTTCTTTGTAGAACCAACACCTTTTTTGTGAGCGAAAAACTGTAAGCTTAACTTCAACATTTTAAATACCTCCATAAAAATTTTTAGAAAATGTACTCAGAATTCTTTGTCTTCGAGATTAACGTCAAGGTAGTCGTAGTAATCTTCCAACATATCCATAAGCTGCAAATAGTATCCCTCGATAACACCCGAAACGGCATATCTCTTTGTGGGATCGTGCTCATAATCGGGAAGAGCAGATTTAACGGTTACGTCTATATCTGCCGTTTTTTCGTCGATGTCGTAATCGACGTCGCATCCGAAAACGACTTCGATAGTGTTAATAACGAGCATCGTCATAGCGGATACTGCGGAGCAGATTATGTCCTTCCCGGATTCATCGTAGCCGGCGTGACCGGAAACGTGAAAGCCGTAATAACGCATACCGCTTTTGTAAACTTCTACCTTAATCATAATGATGCTCAGCCAACGATCTTGTCGATCTGAACCTTTGTATAAGGCTGTCTGTGACCGATCTTCTTCTTTTCGTTTTTCTTGGATTTGTATTTAAGAATATGGATCTTTTTGCCTTTGCCGTTCTTAAGAACTTTTGCAGTTACATAAGCACCTTCAACTGTGGGTGCGCCGGCAACAAAATTTTCGCCGGAAATTGCGAGAACTGTGTCGAATTTCACGTCTTCGCCTTCGGAAGCTTCGAGTTTTTCAACGAAAACTACGTCGCCTTCCTGAACTTTGTACTGCTTTCCACCTGTTACTATGATTGCGAACATTTTAAGAAAGCACCTCTCTTTCATTTTACGACTCGCTAAAGACGGTAAACGCATTGCGTTTTTTATGACCGTACATTAAGCGGCACATTATTCTATCACGAAATGACCCGAAATGTCAATACTTTTAACAAAATTTTTTCTCTTTTTTGATATTTTTTCATAAATATAAATTTGAGCTTATAATTTATTTTTTGGATTGACAAAATATTTGCATATATGGTAAAATCGGGGTAGAATAACCATTAGAGAGAGGTATTATAAATGGAAATATGGGATATTCTTGAATTTGTAGGCGGACTTTGTCTGTTCCTTTTCGGAATGAACCTTATGGGGGCAAATCTTGAAAAAGCTGCAGGCTCGGGTCTTAAAAAATTGCTAGGTAAGCTGACGGGCGGGAAGCTTGCGGGATTTTTAACCGGTCTTGGCGTTACGGCTATAATCCAGTCATCCTCTGCAACGACAGTTATGGTCGTTGGCTTCGTAAACTCCGGTCTTCTTACGCTTTCGCAGGCTATAAATGTAATTATGGGTGCGAATGTGGGAACGACGGTGACTGCCTGGATACTCAGCCTTACCGGTCTTTCAAGCGGTGCTTGGTATATTCAATTACTCAAACCGTCATCGTTTACCCCGATTCTTGCTCTTATAGGCATTGTACTCTATATGATGGCAAAAAGCAACAGAAAACGCGATATAGGCGTTATTTTGCTTGGCTTTGCAACGCTTATGTTTGGTATGGATACGATGTCCGAAGCGGTTTCTGTGCTCAAATCCGATCCCGGATTTGCCAATATTCTTACAATGTTCTCTAACCCCATTCTCGGTGTGCTTGCAGGTGCTGTTCTTACGGCTATAATACAATCTTCCTCCGCATCTGTCGGTATATTGCAGGCGCTTTCCTCTACCGGTGCCATAAATATAGGAATGTCCATTCCGATAATTATGGGTCAGAATATCGGTACTTGCGCAACAGCGCTTATCTCTTCTGTTGGTACAAACAGAAATGCGCGCCGTGCCTCTGTTGTTCATCTTGCATTTAACGTTATAGGCACAGTTGTTTGGCTTATAGTGTTCTGTGTAGGTAATGCGTTTTTTGATATTCCGTTATTGCAGGAAAATGCATCTCAGTTAACTATTGCCGTAGCACATTCCGCATTCAATATACTCTGCACGCTTTTGATGTTCCCTTGTTCTAAGCTTCTTGAAAAATTGGCGCTTAAGATCATTCCCGTTACAGAGGAAGAAAAGAACGATTCCAAGGAAATTACGATCGATGAACGTCTTATGACTACACCCGCTATTGCCATCGAGCGTTGCCGCACTTTTACAAGCGAAATGGCGGATATATCCGTTGGTTCTCTTGTGGATTCGATCAACACGCTGGATTCACTTACGGAGGACGCGGCAAAAGATATCCGCAGGAAAGAGAGCGTTGTCGATAAATACGAGGATGTGCTCGGAAGCTATCTTGTAAAGCTCAATACGCATCAGCTCAGCGATGCAGACACGCGCGAATCCGCAATGTTGCTTCATATGATAGGTGACCTTGAACGTATTTCCGACCACTCTGTAAATATCCTTGAATCCGCCGAAGAGCTTCGCGATAAGAATATGAGCTTTTCCGCGGGAGCACAGCGCGAACTTGGTGTAATTACATCCGCGGTAAAAGAAATACTCGGTCTTTCTCTTGAAGCGTACAAGACGGGCGACGTTGATCTTGCCCAAAGGGTAGAGCCGCTTGAGCAGGTTATAGACGACCTTAAGGATGCGCTTCGTTCCCGCCATATCGAGCGTATGCAGGCGGGCAACTGCTCCATAGAAGTTGGATTTATCTGGTCTGATCTTCTTACAAACCTTGAAAGAGTTTCCGACCATTGCTCCAATATTGCAGGCTGCATCATTGAAACGGCACGTAACAGTATGTCGCTCCACGAATATCTGAGCGAAGTTAAAGCAGACCGCAAGGACTATGCGGATATGTATAAAGAATACTCCGAAAAATATGCGGTATAACTAGAAAAACACCCGAAAGGGTGTTTTTCTGCTGTATAGGAAATAGATCAAGGATTTTTGGCGGTTTTTTCAAGGCGTTTTATCAAAGGCTCGAAGCGGGCGTCGGAACGCAAAGCGGCGGCATTTTCATCCTTTGTGAGCCAATCCAGCATAGATCTTGAACGGTTTCCTTCTGCCTCCATTATCCAGCCTCCGTCGGAGTATCCGCGAAGAACGGGGGAGGTGTGCGGAGCATCAAAATCGTAAGTGTCCATATGTACGGCAAAATAAGCCCTTTTTTCAAGCCATTTCCAGGCTTCTTCATAGTCTTGTTTGCCGAGGTATGCGGTACACAAAAAGCTGCAAGCGATCTCACCGAGCTGTGCTTTGTACTGAAGATCGCCGTCAGGGAAGAGTAATTCAAGAAATTTTATTGTTGTTTCCCACAAACGTATCCTATCTTCAAGAGAATAAATAAAATCACCGTTATCGTGGCGTTGTGCGGTTGCGAGTTCAATCATTTCAGCGGTGTGATAAATTAAAAACGATAAATAGTCCTGAAATTCTTTGAAATCGGCATCGCCGTTCCAACGGTACGTCATAAAGTTTTCGTATGAGAAATGAGCTCGCGGCATTTCTTTTGCGAGCTTTAACATCTCGTCTTTTTTGCCTGCATAACCGTAAGCTGTGCCGAGGGTGTCTATAGCCTCGTAGCGTGTTACGCTGTCCGTACATTCGGAAAGTATGCGGTTGCAAAGCTCGAAGACTTCTTCGTAGTCATTTGTGCCCTTGCGGGAATATTCACATACAAGGGAATCTGCAAGTCTTTGCATTATCTTGTAATCGCGGGGAAATTTTTTGTTCGCTTCGCGCAGAAGAGCTGTGCGTTCCTCTTTTTTACTTTGATGCCCAAGCTCCGTTGCTTCTTTAAGGTATCTTTGTATCTGTTTGTTATTTCTCTCGATATCTATACCGAGCAATACGTCGGAAGAAACGTCGAAGATGTGGCAGAGAGCTGGAAGCTGAGAGATATCGGGGGCGGTGCGGTCGCACTCCCATTGGGAAACCGCGCGGGAGGTGATGCCGAGATATTCGGCAAGCTGCTCCTGCGTTATATCTTTTTCGCGGCGAAGGCGTTTGATAGTAGAGCCGATAGACATAAATTTGTCCTCCAAAAAGTATTCAAAAGCGCTTTTGTGATTATATTATATCAAATTTTTGCGCTTTTTCCACGATGCGTTTGTTGATACTGAGTATAGCCGCGCTATGATTTTCCGAGAGTTACATTGTATATTGATATGCTATTCTTTCCGTGCCGTTTTCAACGCGGATGATACCGCAGGGAAGAAAACCGTTTTTGGAAAGGAGATTTTTCATCGTTATATTGTCCTTATGTGTGTCTGCACGTACGTTTTTTCCGTGGGCTTTGCAAAAATCGAGTGCGGCTCTGCCGATACCGCGAATTTTTCCGTCGCTTGCCATACGGTGCATCACGTTATACGGCTCGTCCGTTGTCCATTTTCCGTCTATAACGGCGTAAGTGGGGTCGTCCCCCTCTATAAAAGTGAAAACGCCGTGAATTTCGTCGCTTTCCGTACAAACATAGAGGTTGCCGCTTTTTATATCGGAAATAACGGTCTTCTCCTTGGGGTACGCCCATCCCCATTGTGTAGGATTGCCGTGTGCGCGCATATATTCGCGCGCGCAAGCGTAAACGCGCTGAACCTCTGAAAGATCGGTGATGGTGGCTTTTCTTATTTGCATAGTTAACTCCCTTCGATTATGGATACGTGGAATCTATAAATTCTCGGATATTACCAAAAAAAGCCAAGTCATATGACTTGGCTTTTTTTGTGGTGCCGGTGGCGGGGGTCGAACCCGCATGGTATCGCTACCACCGGATTTTGAGTCCGGCGCGTCTGCCAATTCCACCACACCGGCGAAATTACGGTTAATATTATACAATACTTTTTTTCAAAAAGCAATACTTATTTTGAAATATGTTGCCGAAAAGTATGAGAAATTTTTGTGTATTTTGCAACGCTTGCCTTCCTTACCTATCATTGTGTGTTGAGGGCAAGGGTTACTCTGTGATATAATAAAAGCAGGAAGCGGATATGCTTTCAATTTTGAAAGAAAAGAGGTGAAAGAGTGAAAAAGAGGATAGCTTTTATACTTTGCATAGCTATGACATTTTTAATACTCACTCCGACAGCACAAGCAAGCTCTTACAGAGCTGTTAACGTTTACATAAACGGCAAAGAACTGAAAACACAAGATGAGGCGAGGATCATAAATGATACGACCTACGTTCCTTTGCGTGCAATATGTGAGCTTTTCGGTGCGGATAACATCAGTTGGAATGAGAAAACTCGAACCGCGACCATTTATGCGCGCGGAATAGAGATATACATAACGCAAGGAAATACTTACATTGTGGCAAACGGCCGTTATTTTGCGTCCGATGAGCCTGTAAAAAATATCGGAGGAAGACTTTATCTTCCTGTGCGTCTTATCGCGGCGGCGTTTGCAAGCTCCGTGGAATGGAACGGGGCGACATATACCGTTAATATCAAGGATACGGGCAGCGTTCCGCTTTCGGGCGACGTTTATTACGATAAGGATGAGGTATATTGGCTTTCGCGCATAATTTATGCGGAAAGCGGCGCGGAACCTTTCCGCGGTCAGATAGCCGTGGGCAATGTTGTACTCAACAGAGTCGAAAGTTCGCAGTTTCCTAACAGTGTTTACGGCGTTATTTTCGACAAGAAGTTTGGCGTACAGTTTTCTCCCGTAGCAAGCGGAACTATATACAAAACTCCGAGCGCTTCCGCTATAGCGGCGGCAAAAATATGCCTTGAGGGGTATTCTGTAAACAGGGACGTGCTTTATTTTATGAATCCCGATCTTGCAACTAACAACTGGATATCCAAAAACAGAAAATTTGCGTTCCGCATAGGGTCGCACAGCTTCTATTATTAAAAGTAAGAGCACCGTTGATGTTTCAACGGTGCTCGAAGCTTATTTGTTCACGAAAACCACCAGCAGTGCTGGTGGTTACAAAAAGCTTTAGCTTTGCACAGTTCCCGCCGCAGCGGAGGCTCCCTTGTGCAAAGGGAGCTGTCAGCGAAGCTGATTGAGGGATTGTGCTCGTGTAAAAGAACGATAAAACAATCCTTCCGTCACGGCAAGCCGTGCCACCTC
>JAGATA010000020.1 GCA_017621475.1 Clostridia bacterium | reverse complement strand
TACAACTTTCATTCCTTGGATAATGAAACCTTGCAAAATATTGTTTTATCTATTAACTTGAGACCAAAAAAATGTTTGGGCTGGCTTTCGCCTTTTGAAGCATTTTTTGGTGTTGCACTTGCTTGACAATTTGCCAGGCTTTTTCGTTAGCCCTATTATAACACAAATCGGCAGAGAAAACAATATCTTTGCCGAGATTATGTGCCTGTAATTTCTCCGTTAAAAACAACAGAGAAACGCATAAGCTGTTTTTTTCTTAACCGTTTTTTAATTTTTACCTAAGCTCCTTTTAATTGACATATGATGCCAAAGCGTGATAAAATATTTTTATAAACCGAAAGGAGATTTTTATGTTATACGACTTTTTCGAAATACTCTATTTTGCAATTCCATTAGCTTTTGTGATCTTCTTTATCGTCAGCCTTTGCCTTTACGTTTGTGCAAAAATAAGAAACAAGAAAAAAGCAGGCACCGTGGAAGAAAGCCGCGTAAAGCTTTATAAAATGCTTCTCATCATCTCCGGAATAATCGTCGGCGTGCTTGCCGCCGTTGTGATCTCTTTCATCGCGATTATGTTTATGGCTGTTGCATATATGTGAGGCAGATATGAAAGACAAGATTTTCATAAGAGTTTTCGCTTGCGTTCTTGCGCTCTGCCTTGCCTTTACAATAGCGCACGCGGCATACGCCGTTTACGCTTACGAGCATTGCTCCATTATTCAGTTTATTGCAAAGGAGCTGTGGTAAAGTGAAAAGTAAAAAGCTTATATTTCAAATCTCAGCCCTTGCGCTCACACTTATCATCTTTTTCGCCTTCAACGTGAGTATGTACTTTATGCTTACGCGAAAGCTCTCCAACAATTTCAGCACAGCAACGCAATCCAAAATGATAGACGTTTCTCTCTATCTTCCGCATGAGAAAGGAAGCGACCTTGCAAAAATAAATTCTTCCCTGCATCTTTCGGAAAATCTGCCCGTGCTGGACGGGGCTGCAGCTCTCGTGCCGGTTTACGCCTCCGTTATAGAAAACGTGTATCCAAAAGGCTCTGTCACATACGAAGGCGGCGCTTTTTCCGATGACAATTTCTACGGCGAAAATTTTGCCGAGGACAGCAAGATGCAATATAAAAACACCGTTCGCGGCTACAAAGCCATCGTGGACGGCGAAACGGACATTCTTTTCTGCGCCGCGCCCTCCGAGGAGCAGAAAAAGTACGCCGAGGAACAGGGTGTGGAGCTTGTTTACGTTCCCATCGGGCTTGAAGCGTTCGTTTTCTTTGTAAATTCCAACAACCCGGTGGAAAACCTTACCGCAGAGCAGATACGCGGCATCTACGCAGGCGAATACAGGAATTGGAAAGAGCTCGGCGGTGCTGACCGCATTATAAACCCCGTAACGCGCCTCTCGGGAAGCGGAAGCCAATCCGCGATGGATTCGTTTATGAAAGGCACTCCCTTCGGCAGAAAATCTTTGCTTGCCATAATGGGTGCTTCCATTGGCTTTTCTTTCCGCTATTATATGGACGGCATCGTCGGAAGCGACAGCGTTAAGATGCTTTCCCTTAACGGGGTTTACCCCAGCGCGGAGAATATCCAAAACGGAACATATCCCATAACGGTGAAATTCTACGCAATATACCGCGCAGACAACGAAAACGAAAACATCCCCGTCCTTATAGATTGGCTTCTCTCCCCCGAGGGGCAGGAGCTTATCGAAAAGACAGGGTATGTGAAAATAGAGCCGTAATAGAAAAAGTGCCGAGAAATTCGGCACTTTTTTCCTTTATCACAACAAGAACGCGGGCATATCGTCGCCGACGCGCACGTTTTTAAATCTTTCGTCAACCTTTTTCGCACTCTTTTTGGTCGCGGGCTTCTTCGCAGGCGCACACTTTACGGTGACTTTAATTTCTTCCGCTGCTTTTTCTTCGGGAGCGCTCACTTGTGCCAAAGCTTCGGCAGGCGCGGAAATTACGGTTTCAACAGTCTGCTCTGCGGCGGGCTGTTCTTTTTTTGCTGTTACGCTTGCCACGCGGGCAAGGCTCTTTTTACCGACTGACATATTTAAGCATCTCCTTTGTAAGTTCGTAGTATTCTTTTGCGCTTCTGCTGGATTTCTTGTATGCGAGCACAGGTGCACTGTTATCCTGCGCCCATTCCACAGCGCTGTCTATCCTGATATAATTTTCAAAAAGGCGCACTCCCTCTATTTCGGAAAGCGTCTCCTTCGTTTGCTTAAAGTAATTCTTTCGCTCGTTTGCCTTTGTGATAGCAACACCAAGGAGCGAAAGATCTTCGTTTATATCGCTTGCCTTGCCGAAAAACTCCAGCATATTCGCAAGACCGAAAAGCCCCCACGGGCTTGCCTCTATCGGAATAAGCAAATAATCTGCGGCACACATAACGTTCATAACGAGCATACCGAGCGTTGGCGGTGAATCGATAAGTATAAAATCATATTCTCCGCTTTCCTTTACGCCGGCAAGCACGCGCGAAAGCACGGTTTCCTTTTGTTGCTTGCTGTAAAGCTCGTATTCCGCGCCGCTCATAAGCACGCCGGAAGGCAAAAGATCAAGGTTTTCATATTTAGTTTTGCGCACAAATTCTCTCGCATCGCGCTCTTGGCAAAGCGCAGTATAGAGGTTTTCCCCGCTTTCGGAAAATGCAAGCACATCATCCTCCGCAAAAAATGAAAGTGAAAGATTTTGCTGCATATCCGCATCAACGAGAAGCGTGCGGTAGCCATCCATCGCAAGCGCATAGCCTACGTTGGAGCAAGTGGTAGATTTTCCGCTTCCGCCCTTATTATTCGCAAAAGCGATGACTTTTGTTTCCTTTGGCAAGGTTTAATCCTCCTCATTAAGGTAATCTGCAAGCGCTTGTATCCCCTCGTCCGTATATGAACTGATGGGAAATATTTTTTTGCACCCCGCAAGGCGCAGCCAGTTTTCCGCTTTAGCCACGTTTGCGCGCGGCTTGTCTATACCGGTGATAATACCTATGACCTCTCTGTTGACCATACAGGTGATATTCGGCCCGAAGATAGAATAGGAATCATCCGCAGAAACAAGAAAACCCACTACGTCTGCCTCGTATGCGTAAAGCGCGAGGGCTCCCGCAAGACTTGCACGTTCCGTGTATTCGCCGGGTGTGTCGATAATGCTGTCGCCGTAGTGGATATACTGGGTTTTATAATAACTTATATTTTCTCCGCGCAGTCTTTGCGTAAGCGTGGTCTTGCCCGCGCCCACTTTGCCGATAAAAATTATTTTTTTCATATTATTTAAGTTTTCGTGATTTCGCAAACCGTGTAGTGGAGCTTATCCTTACAATATGTTGTCATCGCATATATGGAAGCTTCCACCTCGGAAACAGTACCCGCTATAATAACGGTACCCGTAAATCTGTCAACAAACTCAACAGCCGCGCCCGAAGATTTCATTGCAATATCAGCGCAGATGACCGCGGTTTCCGCAGGACTCACCGTAAGCACGCCGATAGCGCTTCTCTTATAATCGTTTTTGGGATCAAGACCCAATTTCTGAAAAAGTATCGGATCGGGATTTGCAATAATATGCGCAAGCGTTATCTGCTTACCGGGAACAAGCTCCTGTATTATACGCATCTTATCCTGCATTGAAATTTCATTCATAATCTATCTCCTCCCGTAATTTTCGCTCAACCGCCTATCTGAACGATAAGCCCGCTTTCGCACGCCGCTTCGTAAAGCGTATTTATCTTTTCCTGCGGCAACGGTTCAATTCCGTCAAGCGCGTAACCTCTTCCAAGACCCGTATATTTATCCCTGCCGAGTCTGTGGTACGGCAAAAGATGCAGGTGCATCACCTTGGGAAGCTTGGCGGCAAATTTTGCAATAGCGCGTATTTCCTCCACAGTATCGTTAAATGTGGGTATCACTGGCACGCGGACGGTCATATCATTCGCCATTTCAGCAATATACTTTGCGTTTTCAAGTATAAGCGCGTTATCTCTGCCTGTAAATTCCTTGTGTTTTTCCCCATTCATATGTTTTATATCCATAAGAACGTAATCCACGTGAGGAATTACCTTTTCAAGCACCTCGCGTTTTGCATATCCCGTGGTCTCTATCGCTGTGTTAATGCCTCTGTCGTGGCACGCTTTAAGTATCGCCGCGGCAAATTCAGGCTGGCAAAGAGCCTCGCCGCCCGAAAGCGTAACACCGCCGCCGCTTCTGTCATAATAGGGAGAGTCGCTTTCGATCTCGTCCATTATGTCGCGCACGGTAACGTCGCGCCCGATTATTTCTTTTTTGCCTGCGCGCTCCATCTCCTGAATTTTAAACTCCTGAGATTCGGGGTTGCAGCACCAGCGGCAACGCAGAGCGCAACCTTTAAGGAAAATTATCGTGCGTATGCCGGGTCCGTCGTGGATGGAGAAACGCTGTATATCGAATATTCTTCCCTGTGTATCGAGAATGCCCATGGGCGTTTCTCCTTTCTTTTTTAATTAGATTTACTCAACAAAATCGAATTCGTCTTTTGCGTTTTCCATAAAGATAGCAAAGACCGCTTCAAGAGCCGCTTCATCGTCAACGCTGAGGAATTCCGCCTCGCCCTCGCTGCCTTCGGCAATTTCAAGAATTATAACTTCGTCTGCGTTTTCATCCGTAGAAATAAACACGCCGTATTTTTTGCCTTCGTATTCAATTTCATCAAGGACTTCAAGTTCAACTTCGTTGCCCTCTTCGTCCATAAGAACGATCACATTTTCGTTATCCATTGTAAAATACCTCTTTAAAATAATTAAGTTGCCGAAAACATAGCCTTTCGGCTATGTTTTCATATTAAAATCCCTGTTCTGTTCTGTTGATAATGTCATCCTGCAAGGAACGGGAAAGCGTTGTGAAAAGTGCGCTGTAGCCCGCAACGCGAACAACAAGGTTCTTGTAGTTTTCGGGATGCTTCTGCGCATCGAGAAGCGTTTCGCGGTTTACTACGTTGAACTGAACGTGCATACCCTTCTGGTCGAAATAACCGCGGATAAGGGATACGAACTTTTCAAGTCCCGCCATACCTGCAAGTGCACTGGGGTGGAACTTCTGGTTAAGAAGCGTACCGTTGGAGGCAATGCCGTGGTCGAGCTTTGCAACGGAGTTCGCTGTCGCCGTAGGACCTCTTCTGTCGCTTCCCGAAACGGGACCGACACCGTCCGCAATAGGCGTATATGCAAGTCTGCCGTCGGGCGTAGCACCCGTCTGTGCACCAAGCGGCACGTTTGCGGAAACGGGATAAAGACCCGCTTGATACTGACCGCCGCGGTAGTTCTTGTATTTTTCAACTTCTTTTGTGTATGTGTAAGCCACGTCTCTTGCAAAGAGGTCGGCTTCTCTTATATCGTTACCGTATTTGGGAAGACCTGCGATAAGCTCGAGAATTTCATCATATCTCTTTTTGGTACTTGCCGTGAGGTATTCGCCCGTTGTAACTTCGCGGTAAATCTCCTTGATGTCACCCTCGGTAAGGGAATTTCCGCTTTCAACTATCTTCTGTGCAATTTCCGTGGTAAGCTTCTCCGCATCATAGCCGCGAAGACCCTTGCCGTAGTTATGCTCAAGCGCTTCTTTAAGTTCCGCCATAGAAACGAGCTTCTTTTCAAAAACAAGCTCGCGAACTGCGATAAGCGCGTCCGTCATGTTTGCAATACCGAAGCCCTGAGGACCCGTGAAGTTATAGATAGCGCCCCCTTCCTGCAAGGATTTGCCGCGTGAAATACAATCGTCAACCATACAGGATTGGAACGGGAGAGGACAACGCATAGCGTGCGCCGCATCGACCGCGTTATCCGCGTTGACCATAAGGGAGATCATATAAGCTTCCTGCTTTTTGTAAGCATCGTAAAATTCTTCAAACGTCTTCATTTCAAGAACGTCGCCCGTGTCAGGGCCGATCTTCTTGCCCTTATCGTAACCGTTTGAGAAAACAAGCTCCAGCGGACGGCACATATTGAAGAACGCCGCATCGTGCCAGCCGTCCGTTTTGCCCGCCTTTTGAGGTTCAACGCAACCGATTATGCAGTAATCGCGCGCGTCTTCAAGCGTAAGACCGCGTGCCATAATGGAGGGGATGATAACTTCGTCGTTATAGTATGCGGGAACGCCCGTGCCGAGTCTTGTCAGTGACGCCGCCTTGATGAGCAAGGATTTCGGAGAGCCGTTCCAAACGCGGATGGAAAGGGAGGGCTGAGGGAGAGAAACGTGGATGGAGGCTTCAATACACATATAGGAAAGATCGTTCGTCGCATCCATTCCGTATTCATCCTGACCGCCGACGATAAGGTTTTGGAAAAGACCGTAGCCTGCAAAACCTTCTGCACTTGCCGCGTCTCTTACTTTGTTTATATCGTTGAGTTTTACCCAGATATTGTCGATAAGCTCCTGCGCTTCCTCAATGGACATAACGCCGTCATCAATATCCTTCTTATAGAAAGGATACATATACTGGTCGAAACGTCCGGGGGATATTGAGTGACCGCTGGATTCAACCTGCAACAGCATCTGAACGAACCAGAAGGACTGGCACGCTTCAAAGAAGTTTCTCGCGCCCTTTTCGGGAACGTGAGCGCAAGCGTTTGCGATACGGATAAGCTCCAGCTTTCTGCCCATATCGTGCTCTTTCTGTGCAAGCTCTGTTGCAAGAAGCGAGTAACGGTGGGCATATTCTATAACGGCTTCGCAGCTTTCGATAACAGCATCAAGGAAGTTTTTGCGTGTAACGTAATCTCCGTCGCCGAAGTTTAGCTTTGCAAGCTCTGCCTTGGCTTCGTTTATTATAGCTTCGTAGCCGTAATTTATAACTTTGTCATACTGAACGCAAACGTGGCCTATGCCGTTGTAGAAGTAATTGCCTACGGTGAAGATACCGTGGTTCATAAATACGTCGTACGCTTCGGGAGCCATATTTGCTTTTGCAAGATCGGAAACGGTCTTACCTTTCCAATAAGGATAAACCTCGCGAAGTCTTTGCTTTGTTTCTTCGGATATGTAGAAGGGGTCTGCTTCTCTGGTTGCGACCGTGTCAAACTCCGCTTCGAGCCATTCGTAGGAATATTCGGGGAATACCTGGCAGCCGCGGGGTGTCACGGTAGTGCTTCCCGCGATAAGCTCGTTTTCGCGGATAACGATCGGTATATTGCGCAGGATGTGCGCGAAAGCCGCACTTCTGCGCTTGATAAGCGGAAGCCCTTCCGTCGCTTTGTAGCTTTCTGTTACAAGCACGCCGCGGTCCGCTTCGATCTCCGGCAATTTTTCGTACATCGCCTCTATAAGCTTACCTATGCGTGCGCTTTTCTCTATACAAAATTTAATGTTTTCCATTTTAATTACCCCGCCTCAAATCAAATTTGTTCCCAAAGCTCTTTGTGCGGTGCGGCAATTATGGATTTGTTCATGAGAAGACCAAGTCCCGCGGCATACTCTGCGCCTGCTTCAACAGCCGCATTTACGTCGCCAACGTCGCCCGTAACCATAACAAGACCCTTACCGCCCATACCGCGAGAAACGCGAAGATCGTATATATCCACCTTCGCTGTTTTAACAGCAATATCCGCAGCCTTTATTGCGCTTGCGGCGCTGTAAGTTTCTATTACGCCGAGAGAGCCGCTTTTCTTTATGGGCTCTGTACCAAAGAGCGCCGTAATTACCTGCGGGTCTATTCTGCCCATAACGGAGGAGTCTATTATAGTACCTTCAAATCTCGTTTTCACGTGGGAAAGAGCCGCGCTTACATCGGCAATAGCCCCCGTGATGATTATCTCATATTTTCCGGGACACGACGGATGCGCGCTTACGAGTGTGATACCTGCGCTTTTAAGAGCAGAGTCACACGCTTCAACGCCTTTAGCTATACTTTTAAGCTCAATTATACCTACAGCCTGATACATATTACTGTTTGTCCCTTTCTTTTACATTCTTTCAATGATTATCTTATCGCTGTCCACGCGGCGGCAAACGCCCGCGATGGAAGCGTACTGCGGAAGCGAAAGTCCGTCTGCCGCATCCGCTATCTTTTCGCCCAAGGCAACTATCTGCCCTTTCTCAACGCAAGGAACGGAGGGAGCGCCGATGTGACCTCTCATAGATATTTCTACCTTGGATGGGGCAAAATCTTTATCTATAAATTCGGCTTTCTTTTCATATTTGGAAACGCCGATTATCTCTTTCCAACGCTCGCTAGAAATAAGGCGGTAATCTCTTGTATCTCTGGGAGAGATAGTTTCGTCGGAAATACATCTTGTCTTATTTTTTGCAAGGTCATCCTTGAGCTTAAATATCATTGCTCTGGGGGAAAGACCCTGACCGCACGCGGCGTGTTCGCAAATGCCGCATCCGCAGCAAAGCGTTGCAGTCGCGAATATTTTGGGGTCAACTATACCTGCGCCCTGTGCCGCGCGCACGAGCTTGTGCGGCTCCAAAGGATAACCGAGCTGATTTCTGGGGCAAAGATCCGTACATCTTGTGCATTGGCAGCACGCGGAAGTGCCGCGGCGCACCTGCACATCGAGAGATGTCAGCTTGCTCTGTATTATCGGCAAGCTTTCCGGAAGTATAAGAAGCGATTTTGTTGTTTTTGTAACAGCGGCGCGTTCGTGATCTATCACTCTGCCCATAGCGGGGCCGCCGTCAAGCACCACGTTACCCTTCGGCATGCTTACGCCAAGGGAAGAAAGAAGCTCTTTAACATACATACCCACGGGCACTCTGACAACAAAGCTCTTTTCCGTGTTTCCGCCAACCGTAAGCCATTTATGCGTAACTGCAATTCTGTGTTTGAGCGCTTCTCTTATATCAAACACCGTTTCCACGTTATAAACTATAACGCCCACGGAGATGGGGAGTGAGCCTGGCTTGATACTTCTGCCCGTAGCCTCATAAATAAGGCTGACTTCATCGCCCATAGGATACACGTTCGGCAAAAACTTCACAAATGTATGCTCGGAAAGCTTCTGCCCGTCAAAGAAGCCAAGCTCCTTGCCCGTATGCTCCTTTACGCAAAGAAGACCTTTTTTCGCCGTTGTATTCGTAACAACGTGATCTATACCTTCCACTACTTTGCGAAGTTCATCGCGCATAAGAACGTAGTCCGTATAAAGGAGGGATTCACATTCTGCGCCGTTGACAAGAATTGTATCAACGCCGTCTGCGATCTTCGCATAAGCGGGGAAACCTGCGCCGCCCGCGCCGACAATGCCGGCGGTCTTCACGCTTTCCTTAAACTCGATATGTGTGGCGGTCATACGAAGTATACCGTCGTGCGTATCGGGTGCGGGCGCGGGTTTTCTGTAAAGCGGATATCTTGTTTCCGTTATTGAAATATTGTTCATTTCACCCGACATATTTTTCTCCTGTCTTAATATCAGTCAACTATACCTACAATAACCGCGTCAACGGGTTCAAACTGATTGCGAAGCGCAAGGCGTGCACTGCTTCCCGTTGTAACGAGAACAACTTCGCCAATACCTGCGCCGACGCTGTCAACCGCGATTATATATTTATCGGTCTTAACACCGTTTTCTATAAGGTTTACTTCAAGGAATTTGCTTCCCATAAGAGATTCCTGTTTTTTTGTGGAAACAACGTTTCCAACAACGATTCCCTTTAACATATCATTACTCCCGTCGAAAAATCATTCTTTGACAATTTTAACAAGGCTGCCGTTGCCAATACCCGCCGCGTTTGCGTCGTCCGTGTCAACGTGCATTTCAAGTGCAAAATTCTTGTTTACTCTTACCTGAACGCCGTACCAGCGTGTCTTTTTGCCCTTGCCTTCGACGTCAACGGTAACGTAATCGCCGTCGGAAACTGCGTATCTTTCGGCATCTGCAATGCCCATATGTATATGGCGGTTCGCAATAATGCAGCCCTCTGCAAGAGTTACAACACCCTTGGGACCTATCATTGTGATGCCCGCAGAGCCTGCGATGTTTCCCGATTCACGCACGGGGGGCTTAACCTTGAGTACGTAAGAGTCCGTCATAGATACTTCCACCTGGGAAGCGGAACGGATGGGGCCGAGAACTCTTACCTTTTCGATGGGGCGAAGCGAGGGTCCGACAATAGTTACTACTTCGTTTGCCGCATACTGTCCCGGCTGAGAAAGGTCTTTGGCTTTCGTAAGCTCATATCCCTTTCCGAAAAGAATATCGAGGTGCTCTCTGGAAAGGTGTACGTGGCGGTTGGAAACGCCGATCGGCACGTCTGCACCGTTATTTTCTTCGGTGCTTCCCATATCGGATATAACTTTTTTAACGATTGCGGCTATTTCCGCAGATGAATATTCCATATTTTTCGGCTCCTCTGCTGTAATTTTTATTTTTAAATGCTTTATATAAATCCGCACTATGCGGAATTTTGTTCGAATTTAGATGTCGCTTTTTGAAAAAAGCGACGCAAAAACTTTCCTCGAATGCTGTTATTCATTGAGGCAAAGATTTTATATTTTTATAATGACGGATATTTTAAAGTGTCCGTATTTGCTATATTTACATAGCTGCCGTGCCGAGCGCGGCTGAAGAGAGTTCACTCTTTGAATGTTTATTTTACCAACGATATTATCAAAAGCGGAATTTTCGAGGGGCGCGGTGAAGCGCCCCGAAAATTCACGAAAATTTAATTAGCCGAGCTTGGGGAGAAGTTTTTCAACGTCTGTGTGAGGACGAGGAATTACGTGTGTAGCTACAACTTCGCCGAGTCTCTGAGCTGCGTCGCCGCCTGCCGCAACAGCTGCCTGAACAGCGCCAACGTCGCCGCGAACCATTACGCTTACGAGACCGGAACCGATCTTTTCGCTTCCGATAAGTGTAACGTTAGCGGATTTAACCATAGCATCTGCTGCTTCGATAGCCGCAACAAGACCTCTTGTTTCTACCATACCGAGTGCTTCCATTGTATATTACCTCCATAAAAATTTTTTGTATTTCTTCAAATGGGTCTATATCAACCCGTTGTGAGAAAGCTCATAACGTCGGGGTGCGGGCGTGCGATAACTTCCGCAAGTTTTACGTTGCCAACGAGCTTCGCCGCTTTTACACCTGCTTCAAGAGCCGCGGTCACATCGGACACGCTGCCCTGCACAACGACTGTTACCAGTCGTCCGCCCAAGCGTTTCTCGACGTGGATGAGCTTTACATTTGCCGCTTTTACCATCGCATCAAGTCCCGCGATGGCTGTAACGAGCGCCTGTACTTCGAGTAACGCTATTGCCTGATCCATAATTTCGTACCGTTTCTTTAAGAATTAGCCGAGTTTGGGGAGAAGTTTTTCAACGTCTGTGTGAGGACGAGGAATTACGTGTGTAGCAACTACTTCGCCAAGTCTCTGAGCTGCTTCGCCGCCTGCTGCAACTGCTGCGTTAACAGCGCCAACGTCGCCGCGAACCATTACGCTTACGAGACCGGAACCGATCTTTTCGCTACCTACGAGTGTTACATTTGCTGCTTTAACCATTGCGTCCGCTGCTTCGATAGCTGCAACGAGACCTCTTGTTTCTACCATACCGAGTGCTTCCTGCATAATAAATGTTCTCCTTTAAATTTTATAATTTTGTTTGATTTTTGTTTTTAGTTTTCTGTTTTTTCCGTATTGCGGAGCTTGTCTTTGCCAAGTGCGCTGAGATTTGCGAACCACTCTATCTCCTCCGACTGTCTGGAAATAAGCTTTGATGTGATGAAAAGATTTCTCTTTTCTGCTTCCGCAACGCCTGCGTCCATAGCCGCGGCAACTTCGGAAGCGCCGCCCTCAAACTTAACTACCATAACAAGGGGAACTTCCACCTTGTCTGCGTTTGCGGGCTTGTTTTTGTCTATAGCAACGACCTTGACATCGGCACTTTTTGCAACCTTATCAGCTACAACGATAGCCGTGGTAAAGCCGTAAACCTCTATCATACCGAGTGCCATATGCGCTCTCCTTATTCAGCAACGTAGCAGATCTTAATGCCCTGCTGGGAAACGTTCATTTCCATTGCTTCGTTCATCTTTTCAAGCGGATATGTATGAGTGATGAGTTCTTTGATCGGAATGTTCATCTCTCTTGCCTGACGGAGGAACGCCATTGTCGTGGGATAATCGTCTGCGCTGTAGTCCCAAGAACCAACAAGGTTGATCTCTTTGTTGCACATTGTGAAGTGGGGGTTGATCTGGTATTCGCCGTTGTTAACGAAGAAGCCCATTTCGCACATACCGCCGCCGCGGCGGATGTAGGAGTAGATGTCGGCAGCAGCCGCGGGAACGCCCGTGCACTGGAATGCGAAGTCGGCAAGGTTGCCGCCGCACGCTTCCGTAACGAGAGCTACGCGCTCTTCAAGAGTTTTTGCTTCCTTGAAGTTGATAACTGTCTTAACGCCGAGCTTTTTAGCCATATCAAGTCTTGTCTGTGTACCGTCGATAGCGATGATATGGTTGATACCTGCCGCGCGGAGCACACAAGCCATAACAAGACCAACGGGGCCAAGGCCCTGGATAACAACTTTTGTATTGAAATTCATAAGGCCTGTGCCGTTTGCACGCTTGAGGGCGTGAACGCAAACGCAAGCAAGCTCAAGGATCATTCTTTCGTAAAGGTCAAGGTCGTTTACTACAAAGTATGTAGCGCCCTTGCCGCGGATAAGAAGATGTGTTGCGAACCAGCCGAGGAGGGGCTGTTCGTCATTGTGGGGGATAAGGCCGAATACGCCCTGCTTGTCGCAAAGGTTCGTATTTGCGGGGTGGTTGCGGCAGATGTTGCATTCGCCGCAGGAGATAACGGAAGTTACCACCTTATCGCCAACCTTGATGGGCTTGCCGGATGTATCTGTTTTAATGTTTTTACCGAGAGCGATGATCTCGCCTGTGCCTTCGTGACCGAGGACTACGGGCATAAGACCGAACGGGTCTGCTCTCCATTCGTGAACGTCAGTACCGCAGATGCCTGCGCCTTCAACCTTAACGAGAATGTCGTCATCCTGAAGTTCGGGAATGGGGAATTCTTTGATCTCAATAGTTTTTGTTTTTGTAAGCATCGCAACTTTTGCAGTCTTGGGAATTGCAGCGTTTGCGCCGTGACCGCCGCATTTTCCGCAGCATTCGTGCTTGTGTTCTCCCGCGCCGTTCATTTCGCTTACGATCTTGCGAACGATGCTTTCAATGTCGGAAGGGTTAAATGCCATTTCTATCTCATCCTTTCGATTAGATTATGCGGAAGTTATCCGCCATTACGCAGCGGCGAAGGCGAGTAAAGCTCTTCGCGGAGGTGATACCCTCTCCCGTAGGACCTGCGATAGTAAATGTTGTATGTCCTTCTCCGCCGAAGCCTATGCCCGCGTAGGAAGGAGCGTTTTTAACAAATATAGTTGTTTCAACCGCACGAGCAAATCTTGTGAGGTTGTCGATATTCTTGGAATGCATATGAGCTGTATGTCTGTTTCCGTGTTCTGCAGCAACAGCCTTTTCGATAGCTTCGTCAATGTTCTTAACGCGAACGATGGGAAGTATGGGCATCATAAGCTCTTCCTGAACGAAGAGGTGGTCAAAGCCCGTTTCGCAAATGATGCAGCGAACCTCGTCACCAACGTTTACGCCGATCTTTGCAAGAATAACTTTCGCATCTCTGCCGACGCAGTCGCGGTTGACAGTTTTCTTAACGATACCTGTTTTGGGGTTCTTCACGTCAACGAGAACTATTTTTGCAAGCTCGTCCGCTTGCGCTGCCGTAATCTTGTATGCGCCGTTTTTAAGCATACCGTCGATAAGCTCGTCCGCAATGTTTTCAAATGCGAAAACTTCCTTTTCTGCGATGCAGGGGAGGTTATTGTCAAACGTGCAGCCGTCGATAATGTCTTTTGCGGCTTTCTTTATATCCGCCGTATCGTCAACGATAACGGGGGGATTGCCCGCGCCCGCGCCGATAGCCTTCTTACCGGAGGAAAGAACTGCTTTTACAACGCCGGGGCCGCCCGTGCAAACGAGAAGTCTGATAAGCGGGCTCTTATACATAATGTTCGCCGTATCGAGCGTGGGCTTTTTAACGGAAGCCACAAGGATCTTGGGGCCGCCGGCCGCAAAGCACGCACGGTTTACAAGGTCAACGGCATAGTTGGATGTTGCAATAGCGTTGGGGTGGGGGTTGAAAACGATACCGTTGCCCGCCGCTATCATACCCATACTGTTGCAGATGACTGTTTCGGAAGGGTTTGTGCTGGGAGTGATACTGCCAACAACGCCGAAAGGAGCCATTTCCGTAAGCGTAAGACCGCAGTCGCCTGTTTTAACCTGAGAGATGATGTCTTCCGTTCCGGGCGTCTTGTCTGCAACAAGACGGTGTTTTGCGATTTTGTGATCGACTCTGCCCATCTTTGTTTCCGCAACGCCGATAGTCGCCATAATTTCGGCTTCTTCGCGTGTAAGTTCGCGGATCTTGGAGATGAGCTTTTCTCTTTCTTCAACGCGCATGGAACGAATTGCCTTATAGCCTGCGTTTGCGGCGTTTATGGCATCGTTCATATCCTCGAAGATACCGATAAACTTTCTGCCGTTATAGCTTTCGGAATCGAATGCGGGTGCTTCTTTCTTCGCCTCGCCGCCGATCTGGGAAACGACCATTTTAACGATTTCTTCTATCTGCGCGTCTGTCCAGTTGATTGCCATTTTATATCTCTCCTTTCAAGGTTTAATTTTCAGCCGTGCCAAAAATTATTTGCCGAGAGAAGCGAGAACTTTCTTTGTAATTTCAGCAACGAGAGCTTCGTCAACACCTGCTGTCGTTACGATGCCGCTCTTGGGTTCTGCATTCTGTTTGCACTTGCAATCGGGTGTGCCGAGGTTTTTGCAAGTTTTGCAGCCGGGGTGCTTGCCGGGGATACGCATCTTCTTACGGAGATCCATGAGCTTTTCAAGCTGATCGCAAGGAATTTCTTCAACCTTGCCGAGTTCCATAGCGTATTTGCAGATCTTTGCGTTGAATTCAACTTCTTCCATTGTGAAGAAAGCTTTTTTAAGTGTGTTACCTACTGTAAGAGCACCGTGGTTTTTGAGAAGGAACGCGTCGTGGTTCTGGATGTAGGGCATAAGGGAATCGGGAATTTCCATTGTGGAGGGTGTACCGTATTCGCAAGTGGGAACGAAGCCGATTGTAAGAACTGCTTCGGGAAGGATGTACTTGTCAAGCGGTACGCCTGCAACTGTGAAGGCTGTTGCAACGGGGGGATGAGCGTGTACAACTGCGTTTACGTCGGGACGTTCCTGGTAAACACGGAGGTGCATTTTAATTTCGGAGGAGGGGTTGAGTCTGCCTTCGATCTTGTTGCCCTTGCCGTCGATACGAATGATCATATCGGGTGTCAAGTCGCCTTTGGAAACGCCTGTGGGAGTGCAGTAGTATTCGTTATCGTTTACTTTAACGGAGATGTTACCGTCGTTAGCAGCAACGAAGCCCTCTGCATAGATTTTGTGACCTACTTCGCAGATCTCTTTTTTAATTTCGAAAGATGAAACCATAGTTTTATATTCCTTTCATTTAATTATTTTACAAGATTTTGTGTGTCTTTTGCTATCATATATTCCTCGTCCGTGGGAATGATGAAGACCTTCATCTTTCCGTCCGGCGCGGTAATATCGTTAAATTCGCCTCTTGCGGCATTCTTGTTCTTTTCTTCGTCTATCTTGATACCGAAGAAATCCATATCGCGGCAAACGCCTTCGCGTACGGCAAAGTCATTTTCGCCTATACCCGCCGTGAATACGAGCGCATCCGCGCCGTTCATTTCGGCAAGGTAAGAGCCTACTATCTTTTTAACGTCGTTTATAAGCATATCGAGCGCAAGCTTTGCTCTCTTATTGCCTGCGTTCGCAGCTTCC
This sequence comes from Clostridia bacterium, assembly GCA_017621475.1. GTDB lineage: Bacteria > Bacillota > Clostridia > Oscillospirales > CAG-272 > UMGS731. The sequence continues at coordinate 63,714 of JAGATA010000020.1, read as the reverse complement.
CAGATCTCGCGGCAGTCGTTGGAAACGCCGGAAACACCGAGAAGACCGGATTTGCGGTTGATTATATCGTCCATTTCCTGTGCGGAAACGTTTTCCGTTTTCATAATATATGTAAGAACGGTGGGGTCTATAGCGCCGGAGCGTGTACCCATTATAAGACCGTCCTGTGGGGTAAAGCCCATAGATGTATCAAGAGCCTTGCCGTATTTTGTTGCCGTGATGGAGGAGCCGTTGCCCATATGGCAAGTGATTATTTTAAGTTCTTCAAGCGGCTTGCCCATAATCTTTGCACATTCCGCCGTTACAAAGCGGTGGCTGGTACCATGGAAACCGTAGCGGCGTATTTTATATTTTTCGTAATATTCGTAAGGCAAGGGGCAAATGTATGCGTGTTCCGGTATCGTGCTGTAATAAGACGTATCGAAAACACCGACCTGCGGTACCTTGGGAAGAAGCTTTTTGCACGCTTCTATGCCCTTGATCGCGGGCGGACCGTGCAGGGGGTTTATATCCACGATGGAATAAAGGTATTCAAGCTCCTTTTCTCCGATAAGAGAAGAGCTCTTGAGCATTTCGCCGCCGTGTGCCACGCGGTGGCCAACAGCTTCTATCTCGTCGATATGCTCAATAACACCGAGCTCTTTATCCGTGATAAGACCGAGCACGATGGAAAGAGCTGCTCCGTGGTCGGGAATCACAGGCTCTGCTTTGTACGGGTCGTGTCCGGGGCGTTTGTGGGTAACGATACCGCACTCGCCGCCGATACGTTCGCAAAGGCCTTTTGCAAGCACGTCTCCGCTTGTCATATCGAAAAGCTGATATTTAAGCGATGAACTGCCCGAGTTGATAACCAAAATTTTCATAACTTTTCCTCCGCATTTATTTGCTTGTATAATATTTGACTGTTTATTCGTTAACGCGTTTGGATCTGAGGTTATTTTCGTTTTCCTCGTCAAGGCCCGTGCCGTTTTCCTCGTTGCGATATACAAGGTAATAGCACAGAGAGTCTATGACAACCAGGCGCGACAGATGGGAACTCAGCGCAAGGGAGCTGTGCTTGGTTTCCTCTGTGTCCGTTAAGAGTACGATATCGCTCTGCTTCATAATGGGAGATTTATCAGTACCCGTGATGCATATTGTGGAAATTCCGCGGCTCTTTGCGAACTTGAGGGCTTCCACTATATCTTTCGACGCACCCGATTGGGAAACGCCGATGAGCACGTCCCCTTCCTTCATATGAGAGGCAGCGATCATCTGCATATGCGTGTCTCCGTAGGAATATGCGGAGTAACCCGCACGCAAAAATTTGTTTGCCGCATCCTGTGCTACGGATGCGGAAGAACCAAGACCGATGAGAACGGTCTTACCCGCGCTTGCTATAAGGTTTGCCGCCGCCGCAATATTTTCGGGGGCAATGGTTCGCTTGGTCCTCTCGAAGGAAAGATATGCATCGTTACATATTTTTTCGAGTATCTCAAAGCAGGAGTCATTTTCATTTATGGTGGGCAAAACGACCTTTTTCTCCTGCTCCCCGGCAACGCAGATCTTCAGTTCCCCGTAGCCGGAAAAGCCGAGCCTGCGCGCAAAACGGACGATCGTAGATTCCGAGCTTTCGCAAAGCTCCGCAAGCTCAGAAATGGACATTGGTAAGTTGTCCCCCGGATGGGAGATAAGCCAATCCGCTACTTTCTTTTCGGATTTCCCCATTTCGGAATACAAAAGCTGGGTCTTTAAAATAATTTTATTCAATTATATACCCTCGCTTTCGTTCTGAAAATTTATTTCAGGTTTTTCCGTTATTTCATTTTTTGCAAATGAAAAATATTTTCATTTTTCTTCATTTTACAACATTCAAACCCGTTTGTCAATAAAAATTATTGTTTTTTCTTATTTAGGCTTAAAATCTTGTTTCGATTCATTTTACGTATTGTAAAAAATGCTATATTGCACCTTGCTTTTTTGGTTATTTTCACTTTTTTAAACAGAGCCGTTAATTTTAGAAAAAGGTAAATTTTTTATGGAATTTTTTTGCGCACTATTGACAAAAGCTAAAAGGGATTGTATAATTGTATGCAATCATACAATCCCCTTGGAGGAACACAAAATGCTTACAAGAAGCGACGCGAGCAATTTGCTCGAATTTTCGCAATACAAATACTCTCTTCAGGATGTGGAGAATCCCAACCTGTACAGAGATATATATCCTTATACAGAAGTTCCGAAGATTCCTTTCAACCACCGCAGAGTGCCCATCTCTATGCCCAAGGAGATATGGATCACGGATACAACCTTCCGCGACGGTCAGCAGTCCCGCGCCCCCTATACGACGGAGCAGATAGTTGACCTTTACAAGATGCTCTCGCGCCTCGGCGGTGAAAAAGGCATAATTCGCCAGAGCGAATTTTTCGTTTACAGCAAAAAAGACCGCGACGCCGTTGAGAAATGCATGGAGCTCGGTTATAAATTCCCGGAAATAACAACTTGGATACGCGCAACGAAGGAAGACTTCAAGCTCGTGCGCGACATCGGTATAAAAGAAACGGGTATCCTCGTTTCCTGCTCCGACTACCATATATTCAAAAAGCTCGGTATGACACGTTCCCAGGCGCTTAACAAATACCTTTCCGTCGTTTACGATGCTTTCAACGCGGGTCTGCGCCCCCGTTGCCACCTTGAAGATATAACACGTGCCGATTTCTACGGCTTCGTTGTTCCCTTCGTAAACGAGCTTACAGAGCTTTCCGAACAGGCAAACATCCCCGTAAAGATCCGTATGTGCGATACTATGGGGTACGGCGTTCCTTTCAGCGAGGTCGCCCTTCCCCGAAGCGTTCCCGGTATGGTTTACGGCTTGCACCATTATGCCAACGTACCCAGTGAGATGCTTGAATGGCACGGTCACAACGACTTTTACAAGGCAGTTTCCAATGCCACAACAGCTTGGCTTTACGGAGCTTCCGCTGTCAACTGCTCCTTGCTCGGCATAGGAGAGCGCACAGGTAACGTGCCTCTTGAAGCAATGGTTATCGAATACGCATCCATCCGCGGCTCTTTCGACGGTATGGATCCTTCCGTTATCACGGAGCTTGCAGAATATTACAGAAAGAACCTTGGCTACAACGTTCCCCCTATGACCCCGTTTATAGGTGAAAACTTCAACGTAACGCGCGCAGGTATCCATGCAGACGGTATGATGAAGGATGCGGAAATATATAATATATTCGATACGGAACGCATCCTCGGCGTTCCCGCCAGCGTCTCCGTTTCCAATACATCCGGCCTTGCAGGTATTGCATATTGGATAAACAATCATTACCGTTTTCGCGGAGAGGAAACGGTATCCAAGCGTGACGAGATAGTTATTAAAATGAAGGATGCCATCGACAAGCTTTACGCCGAAGGCAGAGTGACACTTATGACAGATCCCGAGCTCGAAGAGATATTCATCTCCCTTAGCAAGGAGCTTGAAGCAGCAAACACAAAAGAAGAAGCGCAGACCACCGAAGAATAATCTACAACAGAAGGCAGGATGCAAAGATGTTTCAACCGGACGGAGCATCAACACTTGAAGAAAAGGTTTATAATATACTCGAAGACCAAATACTTTCCCAAAAGCTGCGTGCGGGAGATTCCGTTACGGAAATGAAGCTTTCAAAGGAGCTTGGTGTCAGCCGAACTCCCGTGCGCGAAGCGCTCCAGCGCCTCGACCGCGAGGGGCTTATAAAGCTGCGCCCGAACAAGGGCGCGGTGGTCGTGGGCATCTCCGAGCGCGATCTTATAGATATATATAAAATAAGAACGCGCCTTGAAGGGCTAGCCGCCCGCATAGCCGCGGAAAACGCGGACGAAGCACTCGTCCGCCAGCTTTCGGATAACATAGAGCTTACGGAATTTTATATGTCCAAGGGAAACATCGAAAAGCTCAAGGACCTCGATTCCGATTTTCACGATATAATTTACCGCTATTGTCAAAGCAGGATACTCGGCAAAACGCTTTCGGAGCTTCACCGTTACATAGTGTGCTACCGCAAGCTTTCCCTTTCCGTTAAGGGACGGCTTGAAAAATCCTTGGCGGAACACAGAGAAATAGTTGAAGCCATCAAAAAAGGCAATGCCGACGGCGCGGACGCGCTTATGTCCGCGCACGTAGAGCGCGCGCTTTCCAACCTGCTTACCATCATACAAAATAAAGATTGAAAGGACAACACTGATATGGGACTTACCATAGCGCAGAAAATAATCAAAAACCATCTTGTTTCCGGCGAAATGACCGTCGGCAGCGAGATCGGACTTCGCATAGACCAGACACTTACACAGGACGCAACAGGTACTATGGCGTACCTCCAGTTTGAAGCGATGGGCACAGAAAGAGTTAAAACAGAGCTTTCCGTGGCGTATATCGACCACAACACGCTCCAGGCGGGCTTTGAAAACGCAGACGACCACAGATATATTCAGACGGTAACTAAGAAGCACGGCGTACGTTTCTCCCGTCCCGGCAACGGCATCTGCCATCAGGTACACCTTGAAAGATTCGGCATACCCGGCAAAACGCTCATCGGCTCCGACAGCCACACTCCCACGGCAGGCGGTCTTGGTATGCTCGCAATGGGTGCAGGCGGTCTTGACGTAGCCGTTGCAATGGGAGGCGGCGCATATTACATCAATATGCCCAAGATAATCGGCGTAGAGCTTAAAGGCAAGCTCCCCGATTTCGTAGGTGCAAAGGACGTTATCCTCTACGTTCTTTCCAAGCTCGGCGTTAAAGGCGGCGTTGGAAAGGTAGTTGAATATTACGGCGAAGGCGTTAAGACCCTCTCCGTTCCCGAACGCGCAACTATTACGAATATGGGTGCAGAGCTCGGCGCTACAAGCTCCGTCTTCCCCTCCGACGAAATAACACGCGCTTTCCTTAAATCTCAGCAGAGAGAGTGCGATTACGTTCCTCTTGCTCCCGATGACGACGTTGTTTATGATGAAACGCTCACGGTTGACCTTTCCGCGCTCGTTCCGCTTGCGGCTTGCCCCCACAGCCCCGACAACGTGCGCCCCGTTTCCGAGCTTGCGGGAATGAAGCTCGACCAGGTTTGCGTAGGCTCCTGCACAAACTCCTCCATGCTCGATATGCTCACGGTATCCTCGATACTCAAAGATAAAACAGTTCACGCGGACGTTGAAATGTCCGTCTCCCCCGGCTCCAAGGAGGTTCTCTCTATGCTCGCGGATTGCGGCGCGCTCACGGATATGGTAAGCGCAGGCGCAAGAATCCTTGAATGCGCGTGCGGTCCCTGCATCGGTATGGGCTTCTCCCCCAAGTCCGCAGGTGTCAGCCTTCGTACCTTCAACCGCAACTTTGAGGCAAGAAGCGGTACTGCCGACGCAAAAGTCTACCTCGTTTCCCCCCAGACAGCGGCGGCTTCCGCTATCACGGGCGTATTTACAGATCCCAGAACGCTCGGAAAAGCTCCCGAAATTGCTCTTCCCGAGGTTATGAAGGTAAACGATAACCTTATTGAAATGCCCGCAAGTGCAGAAGAAGCGGCAGACGTTCTTGTTGAACGCGGTCCCAATATCAAGCCCATTCCCAAGGGAGTGCGCCCCGCGCAAGACCTTTCATGCAAGACAGCACTCAAGGTTGGCGACAACATCACAACGGACCACATTATGCCGGCAGGCACAAAGATACTTCCCTACCGTTCCAACGTGCCGAAGCTTTCAGAATTCTGCTTCACTGTATGCGATAAAGAATTCCCCGAAAGAGCAAAAGCTCTTGGCGGCGGCATTATCGTAGGCGGCGCAAACTACGGTCAGGGTTCCTCTCGCGAGCACGCGGCTCTCGTTCCCCTTTACCTCGGCATAAAAGCCGTTGTTGCAAAGAGCTTTGCAAGAATCCACATGGCAAACCTTATCAACTTCGGCATAATCCCCCTCACGTTCAAAGACCCCGACGATTACGAAAAGATCGCCGAGGGCGACGATATAGAAATTCTCGGCTTTTCAGACGGCATTGCAAGCAAAGAAGAGCTCACGCTTTGCAACAAGACAACGGGCGAAAACGTAACGCTCGTCCTCGCGGCAACGGCACGCCAGCGCGAAATACTTCTCGCAGGCGGACTTCTCAATTACACAAAAGACAAGGAGAACTGACACAATGGCAGACGTAAACGTAAATGCACAGCTCGACGCGGCTTGCGAAAAATTCAGAAAAATTCTTGAAAAACAGCTTGTAAGAATCGAAGATATGAAATCTCAGGGCGATTTTGTAGATTACAACGCCCTCGAAAAGATCCGCATCGGCGTATGCGGCGGCGATGGCATCGGTCCCACTATCACGGCGGAAGCAAGACGTGTGCTTGAATTTATGCTTGCTGATATGGTTGAAGCGGGCAAGGTCGAATTCGTAAACATCGACGGTCTTACCATCGAAAACAGAATCGCCTGCGGCAAAGCTATCCCCGATGACGTTATGGCACAGCTTAAATCCTGTGAGATCATTCTCAAAGGGCCGACAACAACACCCCAGAAGGGCGACGGTATGCCCAATATCGAAAGCGCAAACGTCGCTATGAGAAAGGCGCTCGACCTATTTGCAAACATCCGCCCCGTTAAGGTTCCCGCAGAGGGCATCGATTGGACCATCTTCCGTGAAAACACGGAGGGCGGATATGCGGTAGGTAAAGAAGGCTTCAACGTAACGGACGACCTTGCGGTCGACTTCGTTATCACAACGAAGCAGGGCTCGGACAGAATCGCCCGCCTTGCTTACGACTACGCAAGAAAGAACGGATACGGCAGAGTTTCCCTTATCTCCAAAGCAAACGTTATCAAGACAACGGACGGCAACTTCCTTGAAGATTGCCACAAGGTTGCAGAAGAATACCCCGAGATCACAACGGACGAATGGTACGCCGACATCATCACGGCGAAGCTCGTTGACCCCAAACGCCGCAGAGATTTCAAAGTTCTCGTTGCGCCCAACCTCTACGGCGACATAATTTCCGATGAAGCTGCAGAATTCCAGGGCGGTGTCGGCACAGCGGGCTGCGCGAACATCGGCAAAAAATACGCTATGTTTGAAGCCATCCACGGCTCCGCACCCAGAATGGTCAAGGAAGGCAGAGCGCAATATGCAGACCCCTGCTCCATGCTCCGCGGCTGCGTAATGCTCCTTTCCCACATCGGCTTGCAGGAAAAAGCGGATAAGCTTGCAAAAGCGCTTGACATCTGTTGCTTTGAAGAAAAGAAGCTCACCATCACGGGCAGAGATACGGGCGCTACCTGCGAAGAATTCGGCAACTACGTAATGGAAACACTCAAAGCGCTTTAATTAAAACAGCAAACTATTAAACTCCTTTTATAAATTTTTTGAAAGAAAATGAGAAAAACCTCCCCTTTCTGCGACTAATAAGCAGAGAGGCGGAGGTCTTTCTCGTTATAATCACACCCATCGGAGGTACATCATATGAAAAAGAAAATACTCGCAATACTTCTCGCGCTGACATCGCTCATATTCGCCGCTTGCGCGACGGTGGAGGAAAGCACCACGGCAAGCACCGTAACAACACCAACCTTTGAAAGCACTAGCGCCTCAACGGTCATCTTAAACAAGGTTCCCGCCTACCCTGCGGACCAAACGCCCGCGCGCTCCACGATAGTACATCAAAGCCCCGACGGCGTTTCTATGGAGATAACGCTTATCGGCTACTCGAGCGAAAGTCTTGGCGAAAGCTTTTATTTCACGGACGGAGTTATGCGTGCCGAGGTCAAGATAACCAACAATTCGGCAAGAACTATCTATCAGACCATTCCATATTACTGCCACGGTAACGGACATAACCACGAAATAGGCGTTGCACTTGCAGATGCACAGGGCAAGCACCTTCGCAATATGAACATCGGTGTCTGCCCCGCTATGCTCCAGAGCTGGAGCCTTGATACGGGCGAGAGCATCACCTTCACGCTTTCCTTTGCCGCAGGCGATTACGTTACTATTGGCGAGGAAGAAAGCGCCGACATAAAGCTTACAACGCAGACGCACGTGACGGGCATAAAGCTCTACGAAAATTACACGGACGGCGCGTGCGAATACACGGGAAGCATCTCCTTTGGCTACGGTTATGGGCCAAATCATAATTCCCCCTACAACCCCGAATCCGTTTCCGTTACGATAGAAGCTAAATTTTTGAAATTTTAATTCATAAATATTGATTTTAACCCTCTTTGGTGATATAATACGCCTTAATTGTGATTGAAAAACAGACATCAAAGAAGGTTGATATTTATGATAGAATTTTTGGCTAAAACTTTTTCCCCCATACAGCTTATAGGGTACGCGGGTATGCTCTGCGCGCTCATCTCGTATCAATGCAAGAAAAACCGCAACTATTTCCTTTTTCAGATGGGTTGCGGTATCGCGTTCACGCTGCAATTTGCCCTGCTCGGCTCTTGGGCGGGAATGCTACTCAATATTTTCAGCATAGTGCGCGGTATCATCTTCGCTCTTGGTGACAGATGCAAAAAAATCATCTATCTTGTAATCATGGAAGTTTGCTTCACCGCGTCTTCGCTCGTTTCTTTCTTTGTTTTCGACGAGGTCTGGTGGATAGCCGTTCTCCTCTTTATAGCGCAGGCGGGCGGCACGCTTGCAATGTGGACTCGTAACGGCAAAATTATACGCTGGGCGCAGCTCTGCGGTATCTCCCCGCTTTGGATAGTGAACAATGTTTACTATTTTTCCGTGGGCGGCATACTTTGTGAGGTGTTCAATATGCTCTCCGTTATAGTTTCGTTCATCCGCTTCCGTAAAACGGGATATGATAAAGGTTAAAAACTTATAACAAATTAAAACAGCAGTTCATACGAACTGCTGTTTTGGTTTTATTCGCCTATTAAAACTCGCTGTCTAAGCTAAAGCATAGTTCATCACCGTCTTTAGCATAATAAAGGGTTGCTTGGTATGCTTTAATCTCATCTTTTTCCCGGTCTGCCGGAACTATCTCGGCTTTTATCACGCCCGATTCATCCTTGAAAGCGAAGGCAGGCACGCGAAATTCTATACGCACGGGCAATATATCCCACAAGCCGCCAAGTCCGTCGCCGTCGGTATCAATCGGTAAATGCGAAAGGTAATATGATGAAAATCTGTATCTTTCATCGGTCGTCAAGCCAACCAATCTATATTCGTTATTATTGCATATCTTCGAGCCATCGGAAGTATGGAACACAAGCTTATATTCGTCATTCGCAAAATCATCAAGTCTAAAATCACAGCTTCCGACATATACAACCAGAACAACCTCTTCGGATTCACTGTACGTTGCAACAGCCGTTCTGCCTGCATTCAGTCTGACGTAAAAAGGTGTATCTTTGTCTTTCACCGTATTAAAACCGGTAGAGGAAAACTCCTTGCTTCCATCATAATAAATGCTTACGTTTTCTTCATAGGAGGTCGCACTATCCGAAACGTTTCCGCAAGAATTAAGGAAAGCAGAAAATGATAGAATGAGAGAGAGCAAGGATATTATCTTTTTCATAAAATACACCTCCGTTTACTGTTTAGTCGAACGAGCGAGATGTTTTTCTCGCTCGTTTTTGTTTTATTCCGTTATTTCAACGATGAAAAATGCGTAATAGGTCGCGCTTGCTCTTGCATAAGCCTTTCCATCCTTCATATAAGGCGGAGCCAAGCATTTCACCTTACAATACATATAATAACGTCCGTCCGTGTTGCCCTCGAAGTCAACGTCTTGGTTTTCACTGTTTCTTATAGTTTCAACGGTCTTGCACTCAAGCCCTTTTTGCTCAACATCGTTTACAAAAACGTTCAGCTCGTCAAGCGAGGAAGCGTGGAATACAGGGAGCTTATCCGTATTATTCGTTATAGCTTCACGCGCCGCCACGGGAAGAATGTTGGCATATCCCAATCCGCTTGAAGTAGATACCACGTCGCGTTCGGGGTCATATATAGCATCTTGCCCTTCGCAAATAACGAGGTAGGGTACGTCGCGTTCCTCTCCGCAGGTGATTATAACTTTTGACGGAATGTTGTTGTTAACAGAGTTTCTATCTATTTTTTCTTGGATATCAGATGGCTCGGAGTACGTTGTAAAAGTATATTCCGTGTAATAAAGAGGTGTTTTTTTCGTTGTAGCTTCGGTGGTCTTTACGGTATCTTGCGTAATGCTCGTTACCTCATTGACATTTCCGCAGGAAATAAGGATGGCTGATAGAAATATAGTAATTAAAACCAAAGATAATATTTTCTTCATAATCCCTCCTGAAATATCAGTTAACCGTCAAACTAACAGACAAATCGCCTGATACGGTAGATAAATTATCAACAAATATGCATAAATTATTTGCTGCTGAAGAAAACGTATAATTCAAGTTCAGCAAATCGCTTGTCATTCTTATCTTTGTTAGATTAGACATAGAGCCTATGTTGTTAACCTCTGCAATATAGCAGGTACAATTATCATAATCTCCATATATTTTATAAAGATCGAGAGTTATTTGTACCGTAGTAGGGGAACTTGATAATTTATAATATCCATATCCAATTTGCCCAAGTTTAGTATAACTTAATGAAGACCTACTTAAAACATCTTCATTAACGGAAGCGTTGGTTGTCCAAGATGAATTTTGAAACCAAGTATATCTGTTAGAGTAATTGTAATTATATAAGCCGAAATTTTCAAAAACATCCCTTGCAGATTGATACGTTCCATCAAAATAAATATCAGCTACAATCTTATCAATTGCTTCAAATAGATCTGCAGAACTTTCCGTTCCACCAGTCATTGAATGATATTGCCTTATACTATATAATTCTTCAAAAAGTTCTCTAATTGTTTCTGTTCCACCATAATATTGATGCAATAATAACGGAAAAAGAATAGAATAACATCTAAGATCAGTTACCAAATCTCCATTTAAGTCTTTTAATAATAAACTTATTTTAGTATTTAAAAAATAATTTTCTACACCAGTTTCCATATCGCCAATATTTTCAAAGAAATCACCCGTATATTCAGAATATAACATTCCAGAATAATTTGCAAATGATTCTTTAAGTCCACCCTCCAAATCATTCCAATTATATCTACCTTGAATACAGTGCATAAATTCGTGCGCAACATTTGCGCCAACTTTATCGGCAGTAATAGCACTCGGATGCAAATATATGACGCAAGCGCCATTGTTGCCATTGTTGATAGTAAAAGTTCCGTGTTCGCTCAACAAAATAACAAGACAAAAGCTATCATTAGCATTGGTTATATCTGCATTACTGTTTATAGAATTAGGACACCTAAATTTCCATTGATTGCAGAAGAAATCAAATACGCCATATAAAGTATTAAGCACCAAATTCGCATTAGATAGCGAACAGTCATCCGAATCGTAATAAACTCTTAAATTATGAAGCTCCATTTCATTGCAATTACCACTTGTGCAAGCTATCGTGGTTTGAACATACGTTAAATCCGACGGATTAGGCACATATGCATATAAAGATGCTTCTTCTCCAGAACAAGTCAAGCACGAAACGCCGTCAATTCCCGTGTGAGCCGTGGGGGAATATGTATAGGTATCGTTAAAATCAAATGAAAACATCTTTCCGTTTGCGCTAACGCAGCCCGTATGTTTTGAAACAACCGTTATTTCCGCTTCTGCATTCATATCTATTTTTGAAGCAACCGCAACTTTTTCCGTTTCCGTTTTTTGAACGTCATATCCGCTTACTTCATAATTAACAAGCAGATTTTCTCCGTTTTTATTTTGGAAAGTAAAGTTTAAATCTCCGTTATAGGATGGGGTAACCGTTTCAACCGTTTCAACTTCAATTTCCTTGTAATATTCATTGTCTGCAACTAAAAGTGTGGATTTTTTCACACCTGTTCCCGTCGGCAAGGACGCAAGGTCGATAACCAAAACGAAATCATAAGACGGTTTTAAGAAAGTTATAATTCCGTTTTCATCGCTAGTGTACGAAGTAACAAACTCTTTATCGTAAGTTTGCAAATTCTCCGTGTATTGTACCACATTTGTTTTTCGGTACAATTCCACTTTCAAATCGGAAAGGTCTATCGAAGTGTCAGCAGTGAACTCAACCGTAAATTGACCGCTAGTCGAAAGTGCGTATGCGTTGCTTGCAAAAATCATCACCATAACAAGCAACAGGGATAATAATTTTTTTGTGTTTTTCATAGGCTTTTCCTCCTTGACTTTTAATGATATGTTTATTATACCATAAAAAGCCCCGTTTGTCAAGTTTTCCCTTTTTACCGCGTGTTTTTTGTATTTTTTTGTCAAAGTCTTGAAAAGAAATACTCCATATGGTAAAATAATAAAATAAACAATTTTTGCTTTTTGCTTACCTTTATGGGGCAAAAGAAAGGACCTTTTATGAAAATAATCATTGCAGGCTGCGGAAAGATCGGTAAGACCATTACCGAAACTCTTGTTGCCGAAGGTCACGACATTCTGATAATAGACAACGATCCCGTCGTAATAGAAGAGATCACGAACATCTGTGACGTAATGGGCGTTTGCGGAAACTGCGTTGACAGCGACATTCTTGAAGAAGCAAGCGTTGGAGACGCCGACCTCTACATCGCCGTGTCCGACTCCGACGAGCTCAATATGCTCAGCTGCTTTATAGCTAAAAAAATGGGTGCGGAGCATACCATCGCGCGCATACGCACACCCGAATATAACGACAAAAGCCTTGACGTTATGAAAAAGAGCCTGGAGCTTTCTATGCCGATAAACCCCGAAAGGCTTGCTGCGCGCGAGCTTTTCAATCTTCTCAAATTTCCCTCTGCGGTAAAAATAGAATCCTTCTCCCACAGAAATATGGACATGATAGAAGTTCGCCTCAAAGAAGACTCTCTGCTCGACGGCGTAAAGCTCAGCGAAATAAAACACAAGTTTAAAGCGCAGGTGCTTGTTTGCTGTGTTCAGCGCGGTGATGAGGTGTTCATTCCTTACGGTAACTTCGTGCTCCGTAGCGGAGACAGAATAGGCGTTACGGCTTCCCACACAGAGCTTGCAAAATTCTTCCGCGGCGCGGGTATATTCCAGCGTCAGGCAAAGGATGTTATGATCCTCGGCGGAAGCAGGATCTCATATTACCTTGCGGAAATGCTCACAAACATCGGCTCTACGGTCAAAATAATAGATAAAGACGAAAAAACGTGCGAAACGCTTTCCGATGCGCTTCCCCGCGCAATAGTCATCTGCGGTGACGGCGTACAGCAGGAGCTTCTGCTTGAAGAGGGTCTTAACCGCATAGACGCTTTTGTTTCTCTTACGGGGCTTGACGAAACGAACATCCTTGTTTCTATGTTCGCTATGATGAACGAAGTTCCCAAGGTCATTGCCAAGATCAACCGCGATGAGCTTGTGCCGATGGCAGAAAAGCTCGGCGTGGATTCCATCATATCCCCGAAGAAGATAGTTTCCAACGTCGTATTAAGCTACGCCCGTGCGCTCGAAAACTCCAAGGGCAGTAACGTGGAAACGCTCTATAAGCTTATGGACGATAAGGTAGAAGCGCTCGAATTCAACGTAAAAGAGGATTCCAAGCTTACGAACGTTTGCCTCAAAGACATTAAGCTTCGCAAGAATATCCTCATAATCGGCATCATACGCGACAGGAAGATAATCACTCCCGAAGGCAGCACGGAAATTCTTGCAGGCGACCGCGTCGTTGTTATCACAACGAACAAGGGTCTTGACGATATTTCCGATATTCTTGCAAGATAAGCGGGTGGCAATATGAATTTTAAAATAGTTTCCTATATCGTCGGGCGCATTATGCAGCTTGAAGCCGTGCTTTTTATGCTCCCTCTTACAGTAAGTCTTATTTACGGCGAAAAAGCAAGCGCTATCTCCTTCCTTTTATCCGCGCTTATAGCTCTTGCAATAGGCTTCTTCCTCGTCCACGCCACGGGCAAAAACGATAAAATGCTCTTCGCGCGCGAGGGCTTTGCAATAGTTGCGCTTGCGTGGATACTTATGTCCGCCGTTGGTGCGCTTCCGTTCGTTTTCAGCGGTCAGATACCTTCCTGCGTTGATGCCTTATTTGAAACGGTCAGCGGATTTACGACAACGGGTGCTTCCATACTCAATAACGTGGAAGCCTTGAGCCGCGGTATGCTCTTCTGGCGCAGCTTTACACATTGGCTCGGCGGTATGGGCGTTCTCGTCTTCATAATGGCAATACTTCCGCAGGATTCCGGCAGAGCCATACACATAATGCGCGCGGAAATGGCCGGTCCCGTTGTGGGCAAGCTCGTTCCGAAAATCAAAAACACGGCAAAGATACTCTACCTTATATATATTGCATTGACAGCGATAGAGGTCGTTTTCCTGCTTTTCGGCGGAATGACGGTTTACGAAAGCCTTGTCCACGCGTTCGGAACGGCGGGCACGGGCGGCTTCGGAATTCTCGGTGACAGCATCGGAAGCTACAGCCCCTATCTGCAATGGGTCATCACGATATTTATGCTCATCTTCGGCGTAAACTTCAACCTATTTTATCTTTTGCTTGTGCGTCAGTTCAAGGCTGTTGCAAAAAACACCGAGATATGGGTGTATATCGGTATCGTTGTGGTTTCGAGCATTGCAATAACCTTCAACATCTACTCTATGTATGAAAGCATCTCCGATTCCGTGCGCCACGCATTCTTCCAAGTGGCATCCGTAATAACAACAACAGGATATTCCACGGCGGATTTCAACGCTTGGCCGAACTTCTCCCGTTCTCTGCTCGTGATACTTATGTTCCTCGGCGGCTGTGCAGGTTCCACGGCAGGCGGCATCAAAGTATCCCGCTTCATCATAGCAATAAAGACTTTTTTCAGGGATATTCGCCAGATGATACATCCGCGCTCCGTTTCTGGCGTTAGTCTTGACGGGCGCAAGCTCGACGATAAAACGATACACGGCGTAAATTCTTATTTTGCCCTTTATCTTATACTTTTCCTTTGCATTTTTCTTCTCATCTCGCTTGAGCCGTTCGATTTTGAAACAAACTTCACGGCAACGCTCGCATGCTTCAACAACATCGGTCCCGGCCTTGGCGCGGTCGGCCCCGCTTCAAGCTTCGCCGCGTATTCTGCCCCTGCAAAGCTTCTGCTTTCCCTTGCGATGCTTCTGGGCAGACTTGAAATATTCCCAATGATCCTTATATTCACACCATCGTTTTGGAAAAAAAATAAATGATATTTTTCAAGCCTTCTTTTCAGAGGGCTTCTTTCTTTCGATTGACTTGCACCACACTCTGATTTATAATAATATTATACATATCATTCGTAAAGGAAAAATAATATGCTCTCCGAAAAAATAACAGATTGGACTCTTTATTACGGCGAATATGAGCTTACGGGCAAAGTGCCGCTCTAACTCTATTCCGCGCTGATCGAACACCAAATAATAGACCACCCCTATTATCATATGAACGAAAAAAGCGCAACGCCTCTTTCGGCAAAAGATTGTGAAATGACAGCAGAAGTAAGTGTAACCGAGGAAATGTTTAAAAAAGAGCATCTTGAACTCTGCTTTTACGGAATAGATACGCTTTGCGACGTGCATTTTAACGGAAAGCACTTGTTTTATGCGGAAAATATGCACCGCATGTGGCGTGCCGACATCAAAGAAAAAGCCCTGCTTGGCAAAAACGAAATAAAACTGCATTTTTATTCCCCATCCGAATACGTTGCAAGGAAAAATGCGGAGCATTACCTTTATAACTCCACCTCCGGCGGAGTTGTGATGGAAGGCATCGGTCATATTCGCAAAGCATTATGCACAAAATGTTATGGTAGAGTGGGAAGACATGGATATTGAGCCGAAGGTGAACTTCTTCGATATAATAAGCAAGCACAAACGCGTTGCCGTTCGAGGAATAAGCGAAGATACGATTTTGGAAATGCCAAAAATCATTTCCGTATATGACGTACAAAAAAGACAAAATTTTGCATACAAAAAGAACCCCGTTTCAAAAACAGGGTTCTTTTTGTATATTATGCTTTATAATATTATGCGTTAGGGTCTGTGGATTTGATCCAATCCTTATAAGCCTGTGCTTTTTCTTCAACAACGTCGCCGAGTTCCGCACCGATCTGGGAAACGATGTTTGTTCCGCTCTGAACGCCGGCAATAAGTTCTGCGTCAACGCCGCCGAAGTTAAGCTGATAACCAAGATCATATGTTCTTGTATTCATAATAATGTCGATCATTTTGGCATCTTCTTCGGAGTTTGTCCAGTTATACTTATAGAGGTTAAGGAATTGGGGATATACGATATATCTGGAATGGAAGCCCCAAATTTCAAGGAAGTCAGCTATAATGGAAAGATCGTAATTGATAGTCTTGGGGATTATATAGTATATAGCGTGGTTATCCACGTTGTGCTTGTAGCCTACCGTCTGGAGCTGTTCTTCGCTGTAAACGGGGTGAGGTAGCACGCCAAAGTTTTTAAGACCTGCTTCGGACCAGTTTCTGGCTTTATCAAGAGTTTCGGGAGCGAAGAGTGTAAGGCCGTTTGTGAACTGTGTACCAACTGTTGTATATGTTGCAATAGTTGTAGATTCATCAGCATAAATATCGATAACAGCCTGTGCTACGAGAGAAGCGCTGTCATTGAAGCCGTGCTTGAATGTTGTGTTGCCGGCTGCGTCATCTGTTTTTGTAACGTATGTACCGCCCGCGCCAAAATAAAGGCCGCGGATGCCGAATGTAGAGGAGATATAACCAAAAATATCGGCAGAACCTGTTGTCATAACCTGGTCACCATCGTCCTGTTTAGCTTTCTGAACGAGTTCAGTAAACTTATCGATAGTCCATTCGCCGTTTTCAACAAGTGCATAGAGGTCTGTACCGCGAAGCTTTTCGTTCTGGTCAAGAACGTCTTTGTTAAAGAAAAGAACCCAAGTAGCGTCAAAGGATGTAAGGGAGAAGTCGCCAAGGATAGCATAAAGTCTGTTGTCAACAGTTACGTCTTTTACAAAGCCCTGATCCCACCAAGGGTTGGAAAGGTCAACGCCGAGCGTATGATAGTTGTACCACTTACCCGTACCAAGGTTACCGAGACTTGCCATGCCAGTACCGATGTCAACGTGGCACTGCTCTGTTGCAAAGTCATTGGAAAGAACGCCGTCTGCGTTTGTGATCTGCTCTATACCGCAGTTATAAAGCTCGCAGATAGTGTCGTTTCTTCTTGTAATAGACATGGAAAGAGAGTCGGATGCATCTTCATCAACGACCGCTACTTCATAGCAGTTCCAGTCCGCTCTGTTGAGGATAGCTTCGAAAGTGAAGATCTTTCCGCCAAAATCAACATGTTCAAATCCGGGAAGCTTTTCTTCGCCTATATCAGATTCCGAAAAAGGGTCAGGAAGCTCAACTGAATTTGTTGTACCCTCTGTCTGTGTACCCGTGCCGATAGCATCTTTCGTTCCGTCTGTAGTAACGTCGGAATTTCCGCCACCGCAGGAAGCAAGAGCCGCAGCACCGCAAAGAAGCGCGAATGCCAATAATAATGATATTATTTTTTTCATAATTTAATTTTCCCTTTCTCGCGTAGAAAAATAATAATTATTATCCCTTATTATATCAAAAATTTGATATAAGTCAACAAAAAACTGCAATTTTCGCAAATGTCATTTGTTAAAATTTAACAATAATGCCAAAAGCAATGGTTTGGCTAAATAAAAAAGTGCGATAAATCGCACCCTACCTCATCCGTCAGCTTACGCTGACACCTTCCCCAAAGGGGAAGGTCGATTTTGCGGAGCAAAATACGGAAGAGGTTTTATCTCATTTTGAAGTAATTTCCTATGTTATAAAAAAAATATGCTTTCGCACATTTTTTTGTTTAATATATTTTCCTATTTATCCCCTTGTTCTTTTATATATGTTATTAAGGTTTCTCCCTCCTCCGAAAGCACATATCCTTTTTCTGTTGCAAGCTCGGGCACGAGCTTTACCGTTTCAAACAACAGCTCCTTGCAGAAGTATTTGAAGTTTCTTCCGCCGACGTACTCTGCGCCCCGTTCGCGCAGGAGGAAAGCGCAAGCATTGTAAGCACAAGAATTATTGATAATATTTTTTTCATAATATCCCCCTTAAATTAAAATTACCTTTTATTATATTATACCATTTCTCCGATATATTGTCAACAAGCGCGCCATTTGCGCGATTTTTATTAAAGAAAGCATTGCCACGGGGCGAAAACGGTGGTATAATATATAATACTTTTATAAAAGCAAGTGAAACGGTGTTTGATAAATTATGATAAAGAACGAACTTACAAAAACAGATCTCAAAACACACGATTTTTATTTCGATCTTCCCGAAGAGCTCATCTCCCAGCACGCTTACGAAAAGAGAGATGAAGCGCGCCTTATGGTGCTCGATAAAGAAAATAAAACGATAGAACATAAGATATTCCGCGATATAACGGAATATCTGCGAAAAGGCGACGTGCTCGTTATCAACGATTCCAAGGTCATTCCCGCTCGCATATACGGAAAAAAAGTAAGCACGGGCGGTGCGGACGTTGAATTTGTCCTGCTTCGCCAGAAGGAGCTTGACACTTGGGAAGTCCTCGCCCGCCCCGGCAGAAGACTGCAAAACGGCACTGAAGTCATCTTCGGCGACGGCAAGCTCAAAGCAACCATCCTCTCCGCTACCGAAGACGGTTGCCGTATAGTTAAATTCGATTATAACCGCGAGGACGGCAATACGCTCTATTCCATCCTCGATGAAATAGGCAAGATGCCCCTGCCCCCGTATATTACAGCTGAACTCAAAAACAACAGCGATTACCAGACGGTCTATGCGCGCGAGGAAGGCTCTGCGGCAGCGCCCACGGCGGGACTTCACTTCACGGAAGAACTTCTCGGGAAGATACGCGATATGGGCGTTGAGATAGCACCCGTTATGCTCCACGTCGGACTTGGCACGTTCCGCCCCGTTAAGGAGGACAAGATACAGAACCACGTTATGCACAGCGAATTTTTCACGGTATCCGAAGAATCCGCAAGGAAGATAAACGAGGCGCGCAAAAACGGCGGACGAGTTATCGCCGTTGGCACAACGTCCTGCAGAACGCTTGAAAGCTCCTCCCTCGATGACGGCACGGTCATAGCACAAAGCGCGGACACGGGTATATTCATTTACCCGGGATATAAATTCAAGGCCGTTGATATGCTCATCACAAACTTCCATCTGCCCGAGAGCACGCTTATAATGCTCGTTTCCGCCCTTGCGGGAAAGGATTTCGTTATGAGCGCATATGAAAAAGCTATCGAGGAAAGATATAAATTCTTCTCCTTTGGCGATGCGATGCTCATAAAATAAATTAAGGTGAAAAAATGTATATTTCAGATAGCATAATCAAAAGAGCTATTAACAATGTTTACTTTATATGGGGCAGAGGAAAGACTACGATTGCCAATCTATTGAATGAAAAATATGGTTTTTATGTATACAGTACCGATAACGCCAAGGATTACCATTGGGGAGAAGCCAATCCCGAAGAGCAACCGTATATGTGCCGTAATTATATAAAGGAATACGGTGTAAAGAGCTTTTGGGAACTTCCCAAGGAAGTTATTGCGGATAGAGAATACCATATACAAAAAGAAGTTACACCTATGATAATTGTTGATTTAATCGCTCTTGCCAAAAAACACAAAATTATTATTTGTGAGGGAGATATTGATTATCATACCATAGCACCTATCGCCACACATACGGTTCATCTGCGAAATTGCGGCAAGGAATTTGACTGGTTCAACCGTCCCGACCACAGTAATCTTAATGAAATTAAAAATCGCACGGATTTAAGTGAAACGGAAAAAGAAGCGTTTATTCAAAACGCATATGCGGCTGTTTCCTGCGACCAAACAGTTCTTCCCGATTGGGTATTGGAGCTGAATATAAAAAATATTGACTGGAATGACGATACCGGTGTTGAGCGCACCCTTGCCGATGTGGCAGAGTATTTCTCTTTTTAGTTATCATGAGACTTTGGTAAATTTCTTATATACCGGCAATGCGATGCTCATAAAATAAAAACAGTCCTACGAAAAACAAAAAATTTTATCGGCAGTTTCGGCTGCTTTTGAGGAAAGTTCTTTGCCGAGCTTTCTTACAAGAAAGCGAAGAGGTATTTATGAATAACAAAATCATTTCCGTCGCAGGACCGACGGCAAGCGGAAAGAGCGACCTTGCGCTTTTCCTCGCCGAACGCTTTGACGGCGAGATAATATCCTTTGACTCCATGCAAATATACCGCGGCATGGATATCGGCACGGCAAAGCCCGCCAAAGATGAGCTTGCGCGTGTGCGCCACCATATGATAGATATCGCAGACCCCACAGAAAATTTCTCCGTTGCGGATTTCACCGCAAAAGCGAAAGAAATAATTGCCGATGTGCAAAAGAGGGGCAAAACACCCATACTTTGCGGCGGCACGGGACTTTATCAGGATTCGCTCCTTCGCGGAACGGAATTCGGGGAGCTTGAGGCTGATGAGGCTTACAGAGCGGAGCTTTCCGAATTTGCAAAAGCAAACGGCAACGCAGCGCTCCACGCACTCCTTGAGGGGAAAGACCCCGAAGCTGCGGAAAAGATACACATGAACAACGTAAAGCGCGTTATTCGCGCACTTGAAATAATAAAAGCAAGCGGTATTACGAAAACCGAATGGGATAAGAAAGCGCTTGAAAATGCAACATGCGTTCCCGCAACGCTTATCGCGCTTAATTACCGCGACCGCGAAAAGCTCTATGCACGCATAGATATGCGCGTTGATATTATGATAGAAAACGGGCTTTTCGAGGAAGTGCGCGCACTTTGCGAAAGCGGGAAGCTCATTCCGGGCACGACGGCATACGACGCCATCGGGTACAAGGAAATGATCTCTTGCGTGCGCGGCGAGGATTCAAAAGACGCCTGCGCGGAAAAGATAAAGCTTGCCACGCGACATTACGCAAAGCGCCAGCTTACCTGGTTTTTGCGCAGCCAAAACATAAATTGGCTCTACCCCGACGATTACTCCTCCAAAGAGGAGCTTTACCGCGCCGCCGAAGACGTTGTGTGCAAAGATAGGTAAAGAGTCAATCCCAAAAATAATCCCTTACAACTAAAGAAAGGAGCGCTTATGCCGCAAAACAAAAACAAAACAAAGATCGCCGCAATAGCGCTTCTCTGTGCCCTCGCTATGGTATATTTAGGTTATCATATCGCAAGCATCTTCAAAGATGAAGCAAATCTTTTTCTTGTTGAACCCGTAACGGAATACAACACGCTGGATGTTTCCGGCTGCATCTTCCGCGATGAAACTGTTATATACGCCGCATCAGGCGGTATTTGCGCATATACCCACGGAAACGGCGAAAAAGTAGCCAAAGACAGCACTCTTGCAAATACATATTTCGTTGACAGCGATGACCTTGCAAAAAAGATCAACGATCTCAATTACAGAATAGACGTGCTTGAGGATAGCAACGGCAGAAAAAGCCTTGCTCAGCTCGATAAGCAAATTGAAGAATGCCGCGAAAAAATAGCATCAAACCTTGCGTGGGGCAATACCTCTTTTGCGCAGAGTGCAGAAAAGGAACTGCTTGTACTATTGCACGAGCGTGCGCTGGTTGAAAAAAATAATGACGATTATAGCTCCGAGATCACACTCTTGAAGACGGAGCAAACATTGCTTCTTTCCTCTCTTTCTGCAAGTTCTGCAGAAATAACGGCAGAAAATTCGGGATATTTTTATTCTTACACGGATGGATACGAAACAATATTCACAAGCCAAGCGGCAAAAGAGCTTACTATAGAGAGTTATAACTCGCTCATAAGATCAAATTCGCTTTCAAGCTCCGCCGCGATAGGTAAGATCGCAACGTCGTATAAATGGTACTTCGCGTGCAGCACTACGGCGCAAATGTGCGAACAGATCGTGGCAGACAAAACGTATTCTGTTACGTTTATAGACAACGCCTATTCCGATCCCATCACCCTGTTGGCAGAAAAGAAGATAACGGACACGGAAACAGGCGAAGCGTTGCTCGTTTTCTCCTCTTCCACCCTGCCGAGGAATTTCGATTTTTCCCGTTTTCAAAGAGCGCAGGTAACCGTGGAAGAAGTTAAAGGGCTTCGCATACCGTCCTCCTCCGTCCGCGTATTCGATGGACAAACCGGTGTTTACGTTATAAAAGAGGGCGTATGCCGTATAAGAAAAATAGATATACTTTTCGAGAAAGACGGATATTGCATCGCCGCGGAAGGCAGCGGAAGCGGATATATCAGCAGATATGAAAGAATAATCCTCGGCGATAACGAGCTTTACGACGGAAAAGTTATAGATTAAAAATTTTTTGGAAGAAGGAAAAAAATTATGTCAGAAAACTTCGACCTCATAGAAAAAAACATAGCGGATATTTTTAAAAAAATGAAGCCGTATCCGAACGCACACCTTATGGCGGCAATAAAAACGCGAAGTGACGAAGAGGTTCGCAAAGCGTACGATTGCGGCGTGCGTTACTTCGGGGAAAACCGCGTTCAGGAGCTGCTCTCCCATTACGATTGCATAAAAAGCCTGCCGGACGCCAAGCTCCATATGATAGGCACGCTCCAAACGAACAAAGTAAAATACATCATCGATAAAGTCGATATGATAGAATCGCTCTCCTCCCTTTCTCTTGCAAAAGAGATAGACAAAAGAGCAAAAAAATGCGGTGTCACCATGCCCGTGCTTATAGAAGTAAACATCGGCAGAGAGGAACAGAAGGACGGAATCCTTCCGGAGGAGCTTTCCGCTTTTCTGCTCTCGCTTTCAGAGTTTACAAGCGTAAGCCCCAAGGGACTTATGACTATTGCCCCCGTTATGGAAGACCCGCGCGATTATGCACCGTACTTTGAAGAAATGGTGCGCCTTCGCGATGAAGTTTTTGCAAAGCACTTCCCTGATACGGAAAAGCCCCTCCTCTCCATGGGGATGAGCGGTAACTTCTCTGAAGCGCTTTCTCACGGCTCCGATTTTGTGCGTATTGGCACAGGTATCTTCGGTCCTCGCCATTATCCGACAAAAACAGATACTTCCGAAGAAAAAATTTAAAAAATGCAAAAAAAGAATTGCATTATAGGTATATCTTATGATATAATCGAAATGATAGTATTAAAATCGTAAATTATACGCGTTTTCGCAAAAAATATCAAATAAAATTTTGGAGGTTTTAAAAATGGGTATATTCGATTCACTTAAAAGAAATATAATGGGAGAAAGCATTGAAGAAGTTGATGATAACACTCTCTACCCCATCGAAAATGAAATCGATGAAATAGACAGAAACAATGCTTCTGCACGCGAACCTATGAGCACAGGTGCAGCTATCGAACTTAAAGTTGTTAAGCCCGAACGCTACGCAAACGTTAAGCAGATCGCAGACCACCTTCTCAACCATCGCACAGTTGTCCTCAACCTTGAAGCTACAAACAAGGAAACAGCAAAGAGACTTCTCGACTTCCTTTCCGGCGTTGCATATTCCATCGACGGTCAGCTCAAGAGAGTTGCAAGCAACACATTCGTTATCACTCCCGCAAATGTTGACGTTTCCGGAGACCAGATGCGTCCTGCTTCCGCAACAGACGATTCCCAGAATAAGTTCACAACAACATACGGTCTTTCTTCCGCATCAGAAGAAGAACCCGAAGCAGCTCCTTCCAGCGACACAATTTATTGATCTTACATAGGTCGGTAAAAGATCGCGCGGCGGACAACGCTTTGTGCGATGTTATGGACCGGCTGTCTTAAACTTATTTCACACAGAATAAAACTGCACATTTTTAAAAATTTCAACGGGGCGAAAGTCCCGTTGGGTTTTTATAGGGGGAACAATGGATACATTTGTCTATCTGTTATCAAGCATTATATACCTGCTCTGCAACATAGCTATGCTTATGCTTGCGGTAAGGGCGATACTTTCCTGGTTTCCGGGGCTTCGCGGCGGGATTGTAGATGTAATATACGCATTTACAGAGCCGTTGCTCCTGCCGGTAAGAAAGCTTCTTTATAAGGCACGACTTGATTCACTTCTGACCCCTTTGGATTTTTCTTTTATAATAACCTATCTCCTTCTTGTAATAATTCGTTTGATCTGCGGATCACTTCTTTAATTTCCCACGCGCAAGTAAAAATCAATTCTATTTTATTTAAGGATGTCTGCTTATGTCGGTAATTACACCAAAGGACCTTGCAGGTGCAAGCTTTTCCCATTCCTTCAAAGGCTATAACAGAGCCGAGGTGGATGAGTATATCAACAAGGTCTTGAAAAACTACTCTATACTTTACCGCCGCTGTGCCGAACTTGAAGAGCAGGTAGCGGTTGCAAAACTGCGCCTTGAAAAGATCGACACGGAAGAAAAGCGAGCGCAAAAAACGCTCGAAGAAGCAAAAGCAAAAAGTGATAAGCTTATAGAGGAGGCTTACACGCGCGCAGACGATATTCTCGTTGCAATAAAAAAGAATTGCGATGCAATACTTCGCGATTTCCGTGACAAGGTAGATACGCAAAAAGATGCCCTTGCGGAAATGAACGCAAGAGTGGAGCTTTTCAAAAAAGACGTTTTTGCCAAGTATAAACAGCACATCGAGCTTATAGAAAGGCTTTCC
Organism: Clostridia bacterium; assembly: GCA_017621475.1. Lineage (GTDB taxonomy): Bacteria > Bacillota > Clostridia > Oscillospirales > CAG-272 > UMGS731. The sequence continues at coordinate 39,029 of JAGATA010000020.1, read as the reverse complement.
CCTCCCTTTGAATATGAGGAAGACCTCAGCGCAAATGAATATGTTTCCCGCGTTATCGAAGAACTCAAGCACGACATCACCGCAGAATACGATATTTCCGTTGGCTACGATGACGGAAGCGAACAAGAGCTTATGGACGATGGCCGCGACGAGCTTCCCACAGAAGAAGAGATCAGCGCATTCATCAACACTCTTACAAAGAAGAACATCATCGAAGAGGAAGAGCAGATATTTGCAAAGAATGCGCAAGAGGAAGAAACGCAAACTCCCGATATTCACGAAGGTCAAATTCACGAAAATATTGCCGCCGAGCAAGAGCTTCCTGAAAGCGAAGAACTCTTCGACGATGACGACAAGGATGACGAATTTGAAAAAGAGCCCCCGCATGAGGAACTTCCCGAAGAACCCGAAACGGAAGAGCTTCCCCTTAAAGAAGAAGAAACAGCTCTCAAGATCGTTATTCCTTCAAAAGTACGTTCAACGAAGAAGCGCAAGAAACAGCTTCGTTCCGTTTTGGAAATGCTTCGCGAATACGAGGAAGAGGATGCCCGCAGCATTCCCAAGATAGAAGCGCAGTTTATGCTCAATCTGGACGATGCAACGGATTCTCTTATAGAAACAAAAAATAAAAACAAAAAATAATCGCATAGCCTTCTCCGCGGAGAAGGCTATAATAAAATTACGGAGTTTTTTATGATCCTTTGGACAATAATTATTATACTTTCGGTTGTACTTGATCAGATAACTAAGCTTATTGCCATCGCTTGCCTTGACGTGGGCGAATCCGTCAAGTTCATACCCGGAATTATAAATTTCACACATATTAAAAACGATGGCGCGGCATTCGGTATGCTGGACAATGCCAGATGGGTATTTCTCATAATTTCCGCCGCCGCGATAATAGGACTTCCCTTTCTTCTTTATAAATACCGCAAGGTGCATTTTCTTTTCGGCTTTTCGCTTTCGCTTATCATCGGCGGTGCGATAGGAAATATGATAGACAGGCTCTTCGCCCCGAATGGCTTCGTTACAGACTTTATCGAGCTTGCTTTTATGGATTTTGCCATATTCAACGTAGCGGATATATTCGTCTGCGTGGGCGCATTCCTTATGTTTATCTACCTTGCATTCCTCGATAAGACAATCTTCCCGCCCAACGACAAGAACAAAAAAGAAGCAAAAAAAGAAAACGGAGAAGACAAGAAATGATCGATATAGAAGTTTTTGACGAGGATATCGGCAAAAGGCTCGACGTTTTTCTCACGGAGCGCGAGGACGTGACGCGCGCTTTCGCGCAAAAGCTTATAGAGGACGGCAACGTCCTTGTATGCGGCACAGCAAAAAGCAAGAATTATAAGATAAGAAAAGCGGACACCATTTCCGTTGACTACCCTCCCCCGCAGAACTGCGAAGCAGAGCCGGAGGATATTCCCGTCGATATAGTTTACGAGGACGAGGATATAATAGTTGTAAACAAGGCACGCGGTATGGTCGTTCATCCCGCGGCAGGAAACTATTCCGGTACGCTTGTAAACGCGCTTATGTTCCACAGAGGCAGCGCGCTCTCCGACATAGGCGGTGTTATCCGCCCCGGCATCGTTCACAGAATAGACAAGGACACAAGCGGGCTTCTCGTCGTTGCAAAAAACAACGATGCCCATCTTTCTCTTTCCGCACAAATAAAGGAGCATAAGGTCTCCCGCATATACCACGCTATCGCCATCGGACGCATAGACGAAAATATGACACTCGATTTTCCCATAGGCAGAAGCGCCGTGGACAGAAAAAAGATGGCGGTAACGGAAAAAAACTCCAAAAACGCTGTGACACACGTGGAGGTTATGGAAAATTTCGTGGGGGCTACCTACGTTAAATGCATCCTTGAAACAGGCAGAACGCACCAGATCCGCGTGCATCTTTCGCATATAGGTCATCCGCTTCTTGGGGATGAGGTTTACGGAAGTGCTAAATTGCCTCTTAACCGCGAATATATGCGCGATAACCCGGGACAATGCCTGCACGCCGCAGAGCTGGAACTTACGCATCCGCGCACGGGGGAAATTATGCACTTTTCCTGCCCCCTTCCCGAATATTTTACAAACGTACTCCAAAAATTACGACAGAAAAATTGAGGTGCAACTTTGAAAAAGTTTGAAAACATCTACATCGCTTCCGATATAGACGGCACGTTTCTTTGGGAATGTGCGTATATTCCGCCGCGAAATATAGAAAAGATCAAATATTTCACGGAAAACGGAGGTCATTTTGCCTTTTCCACGGGCAGAAATCAGTTCGATACGGCAAAAGTCCTCCCCTCCTTCCGCGAACTTTGCAATATGCCCTGCATATTCTGCAACGGAAGCCTGCTTTACGACAGCACAACGGATACGATAATAAATCCGCAGTACATACTGCCGGAGGATAAAGCGGCGATGGTTTTCCACACCGTTCGGGAAAAGTTCGCGGACTTTGCAGGCGCACGCGCCACAACGTCGCGCGGCTTCCTTATCTATGACGAAGACGAGGTCATGCACCGAATATTCGGTGAGAACGGCTACCTTGCCATATCCGAAAGCGTGCCGATAGACAAGATCGATGGAAAAGACTTTTTCAAAATAGTTATCGACGCAGGCGTAGCGCGAAGAAATGAAGTTCACGACTATCTTGCCGGAATATACGGCGATATTTTCGAGCTTACGTATTCCGCGCCGAACCTTGTGGAGATTCAGCCTAAAGGTGTTTCCAAGGCTTTTCAGATAAATTACCTCAAGAACGAAGCAAGGAAAATAAATCCCAACGCAAAATTCTATTGCATCGGAGATTACGAAAATGATTTCAATATGCTCCTTGCCGCAGACGTGGCGGTCTGCCCCGCAAACGCCACGGAGCATATAAAGTCCATTGCAGATATTATGACCTGCCATTGCAAGGACGGCGCTATTGCCGACCTTATAGATAAGATTGAAGAAAGCCTCATATAAATTAATCCCCCTTACAAAAGGGGGATTTTTTCACGCGCACGCTCTCTCTTTTTTGGAAAATATGCTCTTTATCCACTCCAAGTCCTGTGCGCTGATGCCGCCGAACGCGACAAGAAACGCAACGTATATGACCGCAAGCACAAGTATTCCGCAAACCGTTTCCACAAGCAAGCTGTGGAACGCGAACGGAAGCGAGCGCAAAAGCAGGTTTGTTACCGTGCCTGCGCCGATAACCGACAGCACAGGACAAAATACCGTGCGCCATATATTTATCTTCACGCCCGTTACCTTTATAAGCCGTGTAAGGCTGAGCACATCGTTTACAAGCTCCGTTGCGAAAACGCACACAACGTAACCGCCTATACCCATTTTCGGGAGCAAGGTATAAACGAGGAAAACGCTAAGCGCCGCATCTATAATGTTATATTTCATAGAATTTAACTGTTCGTTAAGCCCTTTGAGCATCCCGTCCACCGTGGTATCAAGATACATAAGCGGTATGAGAACGGCGAAAATGCCGATATATTTTGCCGCTTCCTCGCTTTTGTAAACAAGAAGCCCCAGAGAATCCGAAAAAAGAATAAAAACACCCGCGCATAAAGCCCCGAACATAACCGTCATCGTTATAGCTCGTGAAACGACGTATTTTATATGACGCGCATCGCGCCTTCCGTACTTCGCGCAAAGCTCCGAAAGCTCCGGCACGATAAGAGAAGCAAAAGTCGCAGAAACCGCGGAGGGAAAAAAGATAAGCGGAAAGACCATTCCGTGTATCGTCCCGTAGGAAGCAAGAGCTTCGCTCTGTCCTGCACCATGGCGGCGCAAGCCGCGTGGAATAAGTATATGCTCCACAGTCACAAGCGCGCTTCTAAGATATGCGCTTGCCGCAATCGGCAAGGAGATATGAAGCATTCGGGAAGTTAAGCCGCGCGGCACGCTGCCGCTGTTTCCAATGTGCTTTTTCTTATCGTGAAAATAAAAAAGCGTAAGATAAATAAACGAAAGCCCCTCCGAAATGCTCGTGCCCAGCACCAGTGCAAGGCACGAATATTCCACGGAACGCGGTCCTATCATCTGTAAAAACAATACGGTTATTCCGATCTTCACAAACTGCTCTGTAACAGAAGCGGAAGCGCTTTTGGAAACTCTCCTCACCGCGTTGAAATATCCCGAAAGCACGTTTGAAAGAGCAATAAACGGAAGGCTTACGGAAAGCGCTTTCAGAGAAAGCACCGTTCTTTCGTCCCCAAGTATATTTTCCCCTATCGGCCGCGCGAAGAAAAACATAAGAAGTGCGGCGGAAAAACCGAATATCAAGCTATATGTAACGCACTTTCGCACGCAGGCGATCGCGCCGCGCTCGTTGCCGTGGGCAAGCTCCTCCGAAACAAGCCGCGTTACGGCAAGATTTATGCCGGACGTGGCAAGCGTCACCGCAAAAACATAGACGCTTGTAATAAGCGAATATACGCCTATGCCTTCCGCACCGACAGCGTTTGCGGCGTATGCGTTAAACATAACGGAGATTATACGCATAAATATGGAAACGCCGCCAATTATTGCGGCGTTTGCCGCAAACCTTTTAAGCCTGTTCATTTTCACTTTTCCCCTTGATATAGATATCTATCCAAAAGTATATTAAAGCAAATTACGATTTATGCCCCAAAATAAGGGCACGGAAATCAATTTTCAAAAACATAAAAATATGATATAATAAAAAACATGGAAATACAGGAATATTTTAAGGAAATAGAAACAAGCAAGGAATACAAAGGGTATTTTTGTAAAATAGGAGATGTAATAGCAACAGTAATACTTGGAAGTATTTGCGGATTGAAAAATGTCAGCCAAATAAATCAATGGGCAAATAATAAAAAAGTAAGCGAATTTTTAAAGGAGAAATTCAAAATAGAGAGCGTACCTTGCTATTATTGGATGCTATGTCTTCTCAAAATCATAAAACCGGAATCTTTGAACAAATGCTTCACCAGATGGGTAAGCGAAATGGTTGAAGAAAAAAAAGAATATACCATAGCGGTCGATGGAAAAAGCGTGCGTTCCGGCGAAAAAGCAACAGAAGGAATCAGTGCACTGCATATTGTAAGCGCACACATAGCAGAACTTGGAATTACAATAGGGCAAAAAAGCGTTGAAGGAAAAAGCAACGAGATTCCGGCGGTGGAAAATCTTTTAAATGAATTAAATATTAGCGGATGTTTGATCGTTGCAGATGCTATGCATTGTCAAAAGAAAACCGCCGAAACCATCGTGAATGGTGCGGGGGATTATTTGTTATGCGTAAAAGACAACCATCCGTCTTTGAAAAATGATATTGAAGAGTACGTTCAGGATACAACTTTAATAAAAACCATGGATTGTGCGTCTAAAACAGAGAAAAACCGCGGCAGAATTGAAAAGCGAACAGCTTATGTTACAAAGAATATTTCTTGGTTAACAAATTCGCATGAGTGGAAAAATATTGTTTGTATAGGTGCGATCCATACTAATTTTACAACAAAACAAGGTGTTTCAGATGGATGGCACTACTATATTTCGAGTAGGAATCTCTCTGCTGATGATCTGCTCGTTGCAGCTCGCTCCGAATGGTCTGTTGAAACTATGCATTGGATGCTTGATGTAATCTTCGAGGAAGATTTTTGCCGTATTGATGATAGGACTGTTATTAAAAATTTGAATATGCTTCAGAAACTCGCACTTAATCTCCTCAAATCCTTTAAAATAAAATCCAATTTCAAAAAACCAATTTCTAAAATTATGTTCGATTGTCTTTTGGATTCCGACGTGCTTTGGGGTATTTTTGAAAATTGATTCCCGTGATTCATCAGCAAAGCAATTTCATCATTGAATATTCATTGAAAACCCCGTCGAATGAATGATGAATAATACAAAACGAAAAATCCCATCGACAAAGGTCGACGGGATTTTTCGTTTTTGGTGCGGCTGAAGGGACTTGAACCCCCACGTCGAAGACACCAGATCCTAAGTCTGGCGCGTCTGCCAATTTCGCCACAGCCGCAAAATCATGTTTGTATTATTGTAGCACACATCGAGACAACTGTCAACCAAAAAGTAAAGTTTGATTGCATTTTTTATTTATTAACAGAAAATATCTCGTCATACGTGACATTTAAAATTTCTTTTATATGCATTATCTCATCGGGGTAAAGATGTCTTTGACCCACTTCTATTTTTGCAACGGCACTGCGCGTTATATCGCAGCCGCGCAGCTGCAGCTTTGCCGCCATAGTTTCCTGTGTAAGTCCTGCGCGTTCGCGCAGGGCGCGTATGTTCTTTCCTATCTGTTTTTCTATTTTTTCATCCATAATAATATCACCTTTATTCCGTCCGACAAGAAATTCTTGACATTATTATATTTTTATAATATAATATATTTGTACTCATATGAGTGCAAATATGAAGAACATTCTTTTTTTACCAATATTTTATAAAATAAGTAAACATTATTCAATTCTCATAATTTATGAAAATGATATATTTTCCCAATTCAATCCTTAACGCATCTTTATATATTATGTAACAATTAAATACGGTTAAATATCGCAAGTGTTTTTTTCACGGCGATACTTAATATTTCCGATCTGTTTGCAAAAGAAAAAAGCGTCCTTCGGGGCGCTTTTTTCCTGTTTATTATATTTATTTACATTTTTCCCATTGCATTATAGGTCAAAATAGAGTAAAATATTATATTATATGTTCAAATAAATTATTCTAAAATCGGAGGAAATAATGCAAATATCAAGAAAAGATATTTTTGACGGCATTGCACTTACGACAGTCAAGACGGATAAATTCAAATTTAACAGAATATTTATAGATCTCATCCTCCCATTGGAGCGCGAGCACGCGGCAGAAAATGCGCTGTTCACATCCGTGCTCCTTCGCGGAACAAATAAACATCAAAACCTTCTTTCTGTTCAGAAGGAGCTTTCCTCTCTTTACGGCGCGGAAATAGACAGCTACGTCGGAACAAACGGCGAAGCGCACGTTATAACTGTTTATGCAAAGCTCCTCTCCGACAGATATGCTCTGTACGGCGAGGATATAACGGGCGGCGTTACCTCTCTGCTTACGGAAATATTCAAATCCCCCAAAACGGAGGACGGCGTTTTCGATAAAGCTTACGTGGAAAGCGAAAAAGACAAGCTTATTACAGATATTGAAGCGCAGATAAACGAAAAAGACTCATTCGCGCTCAAAAGATGCACGGAAATAATGTGTGCCAACGAAGCGTGGGGTATTTCCGAAATGGGTAAAGCAGAAGACGTGGAAAAAATCACGTCCGCTTCCCTTTTTGAAAGATACAAATATATCCTTTCCCACGCAAAAATAGAAGTATGGGTAATAGGTGACATTGAAGAAGCCGTTTCCGAAGCTTTTGTCCGCAACACGTTTGCGGACATACAGCGCGGCGAAATACCCGATTACTCCACAGACGTTGTAAAATACGTAAAAGAAGTGAAAAACGTATGCGAGCATCAATCCCTTAACCAGGGCAAGCTCGTTCTCGGCTTCCGCACAGGTATCGGCGGTTATGAGGAGGATTACAACGTGCTTCGCGTACTGAACAGCGTTTTCGGCTCCGGCACACAATCCAAGCTTTTCCGCAACGTGCGCGAAAAGCTCTCCCTTTGCTACCATTGCTCTTCTCGTATATACACAAAGGGCATTATGATGGTAACGAGCGGCATCAAGGTTTCCAACCGCGAAAAAGCGAGAAACGAAATACTTTTCCAGCTTGAAGAGATCAAAAAAGGCAATATCACCGAGGAAGAAATCACAAGCGCAAAGAAAAGACTTCGCAATGCATTCCTCTCTACCGATGATAGTGCAGATGCGATACATTCCCACTACGCCGCGGCAAGAGTATTCAGTTCTGAAGATTCCCCTGCCGACCTTATTGAAAAAACGGAGCGCGTTACCAAAGCGCAAATAGTTGCCGCAGCACAGAATATACAGCTCGATACAGAATATTTCCTTTGCGGAACGGAGGCTGAATAATGGACGTATTGACAAAAGAAAACGCCCTCATCGGCGAAAAATATTACTATACCAAGCACAAAAGCGGGCTTGATATCTACCTTATCCCCAAGGAGATCTCTACCTCTTATGCGCTTTTCTGCACACGCTACGGCGCGATTGACAACTGCTTTAAACTTGAGGGAGATGCAGAGTTTACCCGCGTTCCCGATGGTATTGCGCACTACCTTGAGCATAAGATGTTTGAAAACGAAGACGGAGTTGACACGTTCTCTCGCTTTGCAAAGTACGGCGCAAGCGCAAATGCTTTTACCTCTACGGAAGTGACGGCTTACCTCTTCAAATGCACGGAAAACTTCTCCGAAAACCTAGGAATTCTCTTTGATTACGTTACACACCCTTATTTCACACCCGAAAACGTGGCAAAGGAACAGGGTATCATAGGTCAGGAGATACGCGGCAGAGAGGATTACCCCGATTTCGCAGTATATATGAACCTCATCCGCGCACTTTATAAAGATTCTCAAATAAATATCGACGTTGCAGGCACCGTAGAATCCATTTCAGAGATAACAGCGGACACGCTTTACAAATGCTACGAGGTGTTCTACAACCTTTCAAATATGTTCCTTTGCGTTGCGGGCAACGTAACGATGGAGCAGATACTTGCCGTTGCAGACAAGGTGCTTCCCATGCAGGAAGTAAAAAATATCGTTCGTTCCTATAATGAGGAAGGACGCGAGGTCGCCAACAAATTCGTAAGCGCAAATTTCGAGGTTTCAAAGCCGATGTTCCTTATGGGCGTCAAGGATATTTATAAGCCTATTGACGCGCGCGATAAGATGAAGCGCACCATAACACTCCAGCTTGCAACGGACGCGCTCTTTGGCGATGCTTCCGAATTCGCGGTTGACGTTTACGAAAGCGCTCTTATCGACGAGATGGAAGCAGGATATTCCGCAGGCAAGATAAGCGCACACTTTATCTTCGGTGGGGAAACGGACGATATTGATGCGGCAACACAGAAATTTATCTCCTATATGGAGGACGTAAAGAAAAACGGCATCGATCCCGAATCCTTCGAAAACTCCCGCCGCGCAAAATACGCGGAATATATACGCAGCTTTGAAAGCGCAAATATTGCAGAAACCTTCGCTATGTCCCTTATAAAGGACAGCAACTGGTTTGAAATAGGCGATATTATGGCGGAAGTTACCGTAGAAGAAGCAAACTCGCTCGTGCGCGAGCTCTTCGATGAAAAATATTACGCAACAAGCGTAGTCTACCCCCTTGAAAAGGAGGATGAACAATGAAATCCATAATATCCTTCCCCGGTCTTGGCATCGGAGAATTTGAAATAAGCCGCACAGCTTTCAAAATAGGCGATATAAAAGTTACCTGGTACGGTATGATAATCTGCCTTGGAATTATACTTGCTTTCTCCTATTTCTGCTGGCGCGCAATGAAAGAGGGCATCATCTTCGATACGCTCCTCGATTACGCGCTCATCACAGTTCCAACGGCGATAGTCGGCGCGCGCCTTTACTATATCATTTTTAACCCCGAGGGTTACGATACGCTCTATGATATTATCGCGGTTTGGAACGGCGGCATTGCCATATACGGCGGTATCATCGGCGGTGCGCTTGCAGTTTTCCTTGTGTCCAAATTCAAAAAGATCAACTTCTTCACCATAGCGGATGCGCTTATGCCCGGTGTAATGCTCGGTCAGCTTATAGGCAGATGGGGCAATTTTATGAACGGCGAAGCCTTCGGCGGTGTAACAACGCTCCCTTGGCGTATGCGTCTTTGCAACCACCTTACGGATTACCAAACGATAGACGTTCACCCCACGTTCCTTTACGAATCCCTTTGGAACTTGCTCGGCTTTGCTCTTATCAACGTATTTTATAAAAAGAGAAAATTCCGCGGCGAAGTTATGCTTTGGTATTTTGCTTGGTACGGACTTGGCAGATTTTTCATCGAAAACCTGCGCACAGACTCGCTCTATCTCGGAAACACAAACATCCGCGTTTCCGCGCTGCTCGGTCTTGTTTGCTTTGTGTTGGCGCTCCCGGTCATCATCATAGGCAGAGTAAGACACGCAAAGCTTTGCAAGGAAGGCATTTGGGAAAAAGATGCTATAGCAGATTTCGGCTTGGTATTCGGTCTTAAAAAGGCAGAGGAAAAAAGCCGCGAAGAAATGATGGAATTCCTTACTTCTATGATAAGCACCGACGGAATAGAAGCCGCACAAAAAGACAAAAACTCTTCGGAAGAAGTTGAAGTTGAAACTGAAACTGAAACCGAAGCTGAAATGCAAGAATCTGCCGAAACGGCAGAAGAAAACAAAGAAAATATTTTTAACACAGAAGAAACAGAGGTAAAAGACAATGGCACAGATAATTGACGGAAAAAAAATATCCGCGCAGATCCGCGAAGAGATCGCAGCGGAAGTGGCACAGATGAAAGCGGAAGGTACAGTTCCCGGTCTTGCGGTAATCATCGTAGGCGAAAACCCAGCTTCCAAGGTTTATGTACGCAATAAAGGCAAAGGTTGCGCAGAGGTTGGTATGTACTCCGAGATCATCGAAATGGCAGAGGAAACAACGCAGGCAGAGCTCCTCTCCAAGATAGACGAGCTCAACGCAAGATGCGATATACATGGAATACTCGTTCAGCTTCCCTTGCCCAAGCAGATCGACGAGAGAGCAGTTATTGCCGCTATTTCCCCCTCCAAGGACGTTGACGCATTCTGCGCCCCCAACATCGGCGAAATGATGCTTGGCACGGCAGACTTCCTCCCCTGCACACCTGCAGGTATTATGCAGCTCCTTGCAAGAAGCGGTATTGAAGTTGCAGGCAAGGAATGTGTCGTTATCGGCAGAAGCAATATCGTAGGAAAGCCCATTTCTCAGCTCCTCTTGGCTGAAAACGGCACGGTAACTATCTGCCATTCCAAGACAAAGAACCTCGCAGAGGTGACACGTCGCGCAGATATCCTCGTTGTCGCAATCGGACGCGCAGATTTTGTAACAGGTGATATGGTTAAAGAAGGCGCTGTTGTTATCGACGTTGGTATGAACCGCCGAGCAGACGGCAAGCTCACCGGTGACGTTGACTATGCCTCCGTTGAGCCCAAGGCAAGCTTTATCACCCCCGTTCCCGGCGGTGTTGGTCCCATGACTATAACAATGCTCCTCAAAAATACGCTCACAGCGGCAAAAAAACAGAAATAAAAATCACTTTGATATTAAGGAGAAAGTATATGAAACCCGTTTTTGGAATTGACGTCACAAAAGACAAAAGAAGCGAAATACTAAACGGTACGGAATTCATCACAAAAACCGTTTCAAAGCAGCATTCGGAAGCTTTGGAAGACAAGAAGGAAGGGCTTGAACAGACGTTGGAAAAGAGCCGTTTTCCCGTATGGCTGAACATCGTAAAATATATATGCGGTATATTTGCGTTAATAGTGATAACAAGTATAGTAAGAGAGCTTGACGAAAACGAATTGAGCAAAATAATATTCGAAAACGCGCCAATTCTCACCTTAAGCGGACTTTCTTGCGGTGTTATTTGGCTAATCCTTCAAATTATATCAAAGAAAAAAGAGAAAAAGGTTTTGGAAGAAGAGGATGCGGAGCAACAAATAGATAACATAGATAAAAACATCAAAAATAACTATACCGAATTGGGAGTTCCCCAAGATGCGCCTTCCACGGATATTTTGTTTTTCAGATATAAAGTGAAAAACGAAGAGGTACGTCCGTATGCGTTGCCGCTTCAAACAACTCCGTATATAAATCTCGATCTTAAAATATATGCGGATGAAGACGAGCTTCATATTGCCGATGTGGAAAGCGTTTATTCCTTTAAAAAATCAGAATTAAAATCAATAAAAACAATAAACAAAAAAATTTCCGTACCGTCTTGGAATAAAGAGCTTCCCCCGAAAAGCCCCGAATTCAAGACGTATAAAATCGTGATAGCCAACACGGGGGACATATTTTTTAAGCCGTATCACGTTTTGGAGATTGAACGCAACGGTCAAAAATTCGGAATATATTTTCCCGGATACGAGCTTGAAACGTTCGAAAAATTGACAGGGTTAAAAGCAGAAAACATCTGAGTTTTCCGAAATTTTGATTACCCGAAAACAGAAAGAGCAAGAGTAAAAGGAGAACATCCCTCTATTCTTGCTCTGTTTGTTTTTACCGCGTAAATGGCAATTCGTTGCGTGTTATCCTGAAAGGATAGGCTTTTTATCTGTTTATTTCCGGTTTGTCCGTTCTTCCAAGAAGATAATCTATGGATACGTCAAAATAATCCGCAAGCATTATAAGCGTCTTATAATCCGCTTCGCGCTCACCGTTTTCGTAACGGCTTATGCTGTTTTGATTCATATTCAAGTCCATCGCCAACTTCAGCTGCGATATTCCCCGCTTTTTCCGCAATTCAGAAAGCCGCATACAAATACCTCGAAAATTTTTCTTGACAACATTATACCAAAACGGTATAATATAAATATCCCATATTGGTATAATTATATTCTTTTAATTCATAGAAGATTTTTTGACATTTTTATCCTTACATAAACTCACTATTTACAAATTTAAGGAAATATGATATTATTAAACTATCATATACCAAGGAGGTTTTTATGGAACAAATTATGCCGTATATCTGGATAGCGGTCATAGTATTTTCGGTTCTGGTGGAAGCTTTAACATCCTCGCTCGTTGCCATCTGGTTCGTGCCGCCCGCGCTGATTGCTATGATACTTGCTTTCTGCAAGCTTCCCATCGCTTTGCAGATAATAGTTTTCTTGGTTTGCGCCGTAATTTTTATTATATTTTCGCGCATAATATTCAAGAACACACTTCTCAAAAAAGATCCCACCCCCACAAACGCAGATGCCGTTATCGGTGAACAAGCCATCATCACGGAGCGTGTTTGCAATATCGAAAACAAAGGGCTTGCAAAAGTCCGCGGACAGATATGGAGCGCTCGCAGCGCAGACGGAGAAAACCTCGAGGTCGGAGAGATCGTCAGCGTTATCTCCATCCAGGGCGTAAAGATCATCTGCCGCAAAATAAACAAAGAAGAAAATAAAAAATAAATATACAGGAGGACACTCACTATGTTTTGGATCATTCTCGGCATCATATTGCTCGTTGTTATCATACTTGCAATATCGAACATCTGTATCGTACCGCAGGCGCAGGCATTCATCATTGAACGCCTTGGCACGTACCACACGACCTGGCACACCGGTCTTCACTTTAAGATTCCTTTCTTCGACAGAATAAGAAGCAAGATCTCTCTTATGGAAAAAATAGCGGACTTCGATCCACAGGATGTTATCACAAAAGACAACGTAAAAATGCGTATCGACACAGTAGTTTTCTATCAGATAACGGACTGCAAGCTTTACACATACGGTGTGGAAAAACCCAGAATGGCTATTGAAAACCTCACCGCAACAACACTTCGTAACATCATCGGCGAGCTTGAGCTTGACAACACACTTACCTCCCGCGACCTTATCAATGCGCGTATGCGTACAACGCTTGACGAAGCAACGGACCCTTGGGGCATCAAGGTAAACCGCGTAGAGCTTAAAAACATCATCCCGCCCAAGGAAATTCAGGATGCGATGGAAAAACAGATGAAGGCAGAACGCGAACGCCGCGAAAAGATCCTCATCGCAGAGGGTACAAAAGCGGCAGACATCCTCACGGCAGAGGGCAAAAAACAGTCTATGATCCTCAATGCGGAAGCGCAGAAGCAGGAACAGATACTCCTTGCAGAGGCCGAAAAAGAAGCCCGTATCCGCCGTGCAGAGGGTGAAGCGGAAGCTATCCTTCAGGTTCAGAAAGCTACAGCGGAAGGTATCAGACTCATCAATGAAGCCAACCCCTCCGAAGCTGTTATCGCAATCAAGAGCCTTGAAGCGTTTGAAAAAGCGGCAAACGGCAAAGCAACAAAGATCATTATCCCCAGCGAAATTCAATCTCTTGCAGGTCTTGCAACAAGCGTAAAAGAATTTATCTCCACAGATACGTCCACAGAATAATATTTAAAATAGATGAGGAAATATCTCACCTATTTTAGCTCAGAGGTAAGCATTATGAAAAAAATCATTTCTCTCTTTTTAACCATTTCGCTTATTATATCTGTCGCCGCGTGCGCCAAAGATAAAAAAAGCGAAACAACAGAGTCCCCCGAAACCACCATTACCACACAGACCACAACGGAAGCCACAACTGAAACGACCGAAGCTACAACGGTTGTTACGACCTATCCCGGTATTAAAAAACCTTCCACAAAAGGCGGTGCGGCTTTCCTTATCACAAACGCAAAAAATAAATCCGTAAACCAAAAATCCTACTGCGCAGAAATATTCCAAGAAGTTAATATTCGAAATAATAAAAGCGATGATTATCTTATTTCTACAGTAGAAAATATGTTCAATATCGCTTCAAAAAATGAATCTTCAATGTCCAATAAAAAAGTCGTTGAAACTAACGATACAAAAAGAGAAGAAACAAGAACGGTATATTCCAAAGATGGATTTTACTATGTCTCATCATCGGGTCTTAAAACCAAATACGAGCATTCAAAAGAAACGGATGAAAGCTTTAACGCCGTAAGCAGCATTTCGTCAATGATAAAATCCGTACCGGAAAGAGCAATTTCCGAAATAAGAGAAGATGAAAAAACTATCTATATCACAGTAGAACTTACAAAAGAAGATGCACTTTCCCTTTTTGACGATATATTGGATGACGTAGAGGAAAACTATGTCTTGGAAAACATCGAAAAATTTGAATCCTCCCAAAGAATAATCACCTCCGCAAAGGTGGATATTGCCATAGACCGTGACGGGTATATGAAATCTTATACCCCGTCCATCACGTTTTCTTATATGAAAGCTACGGGCGGTGTTTCCGATGTTACAAAAATAGCCTATGTTTACAGCGTAAGCTTCTTCCGTGATAAAGAGGTAACACTCGATATTCCCGAAGGATACGAAAGCTTCCCTCTCTACTCCGAAGAAGATATTTTCTTCAATATTCTTGCAGACGCCGTAGATAAAACACTTTCACTTGAAGATTACAGTGTAAGTGAATACGGCAAAGTGGATATGTATATCTCCGGTATTTCAACATCTGTAACATATAGATCCGATATGGCAGTTAAAGGAGAAAACTCCGCATCTCCCGTGTTCAGGCAATCAACTGCTGTTGAAGTATTTGAGCAATTATCTGTTTCCGATATTTATTATGAAAACGGCTACTATTACATAAGATCCGGAAATCAAACAGTAAAGATCTCGCAAAACCAAGTCGGTGACGAAATAAATGTAGGTATTATAAAAGATTCTCTTAAAAATGCTATTTTGCCGATTACGAAAGATGGCGCAGCAGAATTTACCGTTGCACCCGCCCAGGGCAATAGAACTTGCCTCCAATTTACTCTTGACGAAACATATTTCCGATTGCATTTCGGCGGATATGTAATCGAATTTTTAGGTCTTTTAGATCTGGGAATTGAAGATATGGTAATAACTTCTCCCCAAATAAGAGTTTTCCTTGCGGAAAACGGATACATAGACTATTATGAAGTTACTTACACCATTGAGGGAACAACGGAAAAAGACGGTGTAGAGATGAATATAAATATGTCAATAACCGATCTTTATAACTTTACCGCTCGCGGAGAAGATGTTACCGTAACCCCTCCTACAGGCTACAAATCCTTCCCTCCCGCAAACGTAAATACATAAGCACAAAAAACATCACGCCGAAAGGCGTGATGTTTTAGTTTATTAAACTAAGTTCATATTCTACAGTACCGTCGGGTTTATAGATAATATATTTAATGTGCTTACCGTTTTCATCATATACATGTTCAGACCAAGATGCAAAAGCACCGTCTGCGCCTTAGGGAGTTCTCTGCTCTGCACCAACCTCGTCAAATTCCTTTACCACTTTAGAACCGTCGTCGTTAACAACTGTAAAAGAGGTCGTTATGTAAACCTTGGGTTCCCCGCTCGGCATAAGAGCGCAGGAGCAAGCTGCAAATATGCAAGCAAACGCCATAAAAATAGCCAAAATCTTTTCCACAAAAATCTCCTTTATTTTTTATTTAAATTTAACATAATTTAATACCCGTATCAAGCAAAAACTCCCACAAAAAAGTGGGAGTTTTCCGTTGTTTATACACAAACTTTTTCCTTTGCCCAAAGGTCCTTGGGGTAGTTTCCTGCCGTCTTTTCCTCGCGGATAAACTGGCGAAAAGGCTCGCTGTCCTCGATATAAGTCACGCCCTTCCAAACGGAGCCCGTTGGTATTACCTTTACGTCGCATTTACCGCTGTCTATGAGCATTTTTACCGTTGTCGGAACAAGGAGCTCGCAGGAAGAAAGGTCTCCCTTATTCTGCTCCAAAAACTCTTCAAACAGCGGCTTCATATATTTTAGCACGGACGGCGTAAATCCGAAGCAGTTCATAGATACTGTTGAATTTTCGGGGATGTGAGCCACACTTCCGTCAGGGTAGGTATTTATTATCTTGCCGGAGGAAAGGCGCTCCACGCGCTTATTTTCCTCTATAAAATCAAGCATACCGCGCTCGTTCACGCGGCAGATTCCGCGGCTTACCGTGCCGTGATCGCTGAGCGTATTTTCTATTTTGTAGCCGATCATGCAGTAATGTGCGGTCCTTCCGTCCTCCGCCGTTTCCAAAAAGTCGTGTAACTTTTTGAGCGTATCGTAACCGTAGAAATCATCCGCGTTGAGCACACCGAAGTTTTCCTCCATTTTTCCGAGCGAAAGGATGGCGTGCGTCGTTCCCCACGGCTTTTTGCGCGTTTCGGGAACGTCGTAGCAGCCGTCAAGCTCCTGCTTTTGGAAAGCATAGCCAACCTCAATACCGCTTTTTCTCACACGCTTTCCTATGGTCTGTTCAAAAAGTTCAAGGTTTTCTTCCTTTATAATAAAAATGATCTTATCAAATCCCGCGCTGATAGCGTCGTAAACCGTAAAATCGATAATAAATTCATTATCATCAGTAAGGGGGGTGAGCTGTTTTAATCCTCCGAATCGGCTGCCCATACCTGCAGCCATAACAACGAGTGTCACAATATTATCTCCTTTTCTTTTTTCTTATGTTTATCAATATATTCTTTAGTTATTCATTCCGTCTTTATATATTTTACCATAGATATATGAATTTTACAACGAACTTCATAAAAGCTTAACAATTCATAAAACTTAAATTTAAATAATATAATTAACTATCAATTTTCGGAGGTGGCAAATTTGAAGCGTATGATGTGCCTTATAATGATCCTTTTTTGGATTTTCGGACTTTCATCCTGCTCCGCAGGAACAAATATGGAAAAACTGACAGATTATCAAAACAAAGATTTTAAAACCACAGCGTTTATCACATTGAACGGCGTAAAATATAAAACGGAAATAAGCAAGCAAGAAAATACGATCTCTTTTTCATTTAACGAGCCTAAGAGCCTTGGAAATTTCATTTTTGTTGCAAGCAACGGCGGTATTTCCATAAAAGTGGGAGATCTTAACGTGCCGATCGATAGCGGAGAGGAGCTTTGGAACATTGTAAAGCTTTCCTCTCTCTTTCAAGTACCCGTGTCCGGAACCTGGAAGATAAAGAAAGAAAAGCTTGGCGGAGTTTCCGTTTTTATCTGCCAAAACGAAGACGAGGATATGATCGTTTATATAGATGCAGGCTCGCACCTTCCGCTAAAAATAATCCGCAACGGGATAGAAGCGGATATACTGTCATTCAATCAATAGATTTAAAGTCCATCATCTAGTTTCCAAAACTATTATACAAGTTTTGTTTAATTATGTCAAGTGATATTTTTGAAGAGAAAATGTTATTTTTTATTGATTTAATAAAAAATGTATGTTAAAATAAATCAAAATGGTTTTATCTCAAATTTAAGGAGCTGTTTATATGAAAAACGAAAAAATATTTTTTGAAAAAATAAATACATTCAATACTTTTCATATGCCCCGTTGGAAGGACCTTCCAGAAATAGACCTCTATATGGACCAGGTCATTTCCGTAACGGATAAATACCTGAGCGTTATGGCGGTTTCGGATGACCCTGTGCTCACACCGTCTATGATAAACAACTATGTAAAAAATCGCATTCTCCCTCCCCCTGTAAAGAAAAAATACAGCCGCGAACACCTTGCAAAGTTGCTCGTTATTTGCATACTCAAACCCGTTATGGAGATCTCTGCCATTGCGGATATTATGGAAAGAAGCGAAAAGCTTTTCGGCATAGAAAAAATGCTGGATGATTTTTTGGAGATGTTTGAAGCTCGCCTCTCTACCCTCTCCCGCGATATTTCAGCCGCTTTTGAAAAAGAAGAAAAGACGGAGGAAATGCTCTGTGCCATAACCATAGAAAACGCGGTACGCTCCGGCACGGAAAAAATCATCGCAAACTTTGCTTATTCTGCCTTCGGCAAAAAGGAAGATGCTGAAAAGGACAAGGAAAAGGATAAAGCCGATAAGAAAAAAGAAGAAAAAGAATAAGCTCTCTGTAATAAAAAACAAAACCACCGAATAAAATTCAAATAAGAATTTTATTTCGGAGGTTTTTATGTTTATAACCACTTTACGCTCAAACACAATAAAATTTACCGCTATCACGGTATTTTCCATCCTTATCGTAACCGCGCTCGTCATTTTCGTTCCCAAATATGAAAGTGCAAACGCTCGCGAAAGCGTCAACTACCAAAACGTATATTCCAACAGCGACAGAATAGATTTTATCGCACAATTCGGTTGGAACGTGAACCAAACGCCCATAGAGGAAATAGAGGTAACCATTCCCTCTGAATTTGACAGCGTTTACGTCGGCTACAACGACATTCAAAAGGAGCAAGGGCTCAACCTTGCAAAATACAAGGGTAAGGACGTTGTGCGCTATACATACGAAGTTACAAATTACGAGGATTACGAAGGTGTGGTGTATGTCAACCTGCTTGTTTACCGAAACAAGATAGTTGGCGGTGACGTCTGCTCCGCAGATTCCGCAGGCTTTATCCACGGTTTTGAAAAGGAAGAAAAGGTTATATAATTCAGCTCACCGTTACAAAGAAATAGTGTGAATACACCACGCAGTCATCGGCGTATCTTCCCGTTCCGTAATTTTTGGCATCGAAAACGATGATGTATCTGCCCGCACCTAAATTTGACTTTATGCTCTGTGCAATATTTTCCGTATCAAATTTGCCGATTATCCCGTGTGTTACGGCATCTCTTACGGTAACGGAGGGTTTCGCGGCGCCGTCTATTGTTATTTTTAAATCATTTTTAAGCTCGTATTCGGGAAATTCGTTATACGGCGGATCCATAAACATTATATATCCGTCAGCAACGATGCCGTCGTAGCGAGCATACAGCAGCGAATTCCAAGTCTCTATCTCTGCACCATCAAGCAGAACCTTTACAAGAGCCTTCCCCGGTTGGTTGTTCTCGGAGCCAAAGCAAACGGTAGGTCCTTCGGTCGTATTGGTCGTCACCTCCGTTGTGATATTTGCGATCTGAGTTGTGGTAACGACCGTATTTTGTGTCGGCTCCGTTGTCGGCAAACGCTCGCCGCCGCAGGATGCGAGCAAGAAGTACAAAACAAAGGGAATTATCGCAAGCAAAATTTTTTTCATAATATGCTCCCTTCTTAAACTATATCAATTTATAGTATTAGTCGTAAAAAGTGTTTTGTTTTCTCAGCAATTTTTGAATACACGCAAAAAAAGCAGACCTTGCGGTCTGCTTTTCTATATACAGAATAAATTAGTCTGTAACGAAAGGAAGAAGCGCTACGTGGCGAGCGCGTTTGATAGCTTCTGTAAGCGCACGCTGGTGTGCAGCACAAGTACCTGTAACTCTTCTGGGAAGAATCTTGGAACGTTCAGAAATAAATTTGTGAAGTTTAGCTACATCTTTGTAGTCGATAGCAGTAGCTTTTTCAGCGCAGAACACACAAACTTTTTTTCTTCTGTGCATATTGCCGCCTCTTGCGGGTCTCTGTTCTCTATTTTCCATTGTGAAAAACCTCCTATATTATTTTTCGCCGTTAAATACGAACGGCATCAGAACGGGAGATCGTCGTCTGCCGCAACTTCTTCAAACTTGGGAGCGCTTCCCATCTCGGAAGAAAATGCGGGAGCCTGAAAATCGTCTCCGCGAGAGCTTTCGCTCTTCTTTTCAACGAAAGTAGCTTCGTCAGCCACAACTTCTGTTGCATAACGCTTGGAACCGTCGTTGGCAGTCCAAGTTCTTGTCTGGAGGGAACCGCAAATGCAGATAGCATTGCCTTTTCTGAAATATTTTGTAATAAATTCAGCGGTATTTCTCCACGCAACGATATTGATAAAGTCGCTCTGTGCCTGCTCGCCCGCTTTTGTAAATCTGCGGGTAACACCGATAGAAAAGGATGTAACGCTTACACCGGAGGGAGTCTGCTTGAGCTCGGGATCCGCTGTAAGGTGTCCGATAAGAATTACCTTGTTAAGACTTGCCATTTCTTGTTCTCTCCTTTTTAAAATTACGCTACGCTGATTGTCATGGAGCGCATAATATCTTCGGAAATGTTGAAGTTACGTTCAAGTTCAGCTACGAAGCTTGTTTCAGCTTTGTAGTTTACGAGAACATAGTAGCCTTCCGTAAGATCATTGATGGGGTATGCAAGCTTGCGTTTGCCCCATTCGTTGAAAGATTCAACTTCACCGTTAGCTTCGATAAGAGCTTTGAACTTAGCAACAACAGCTACAACTGCTTCTTCACCCTTTGTCATATCAACGATGAACATTGTTTCATAGGATGCTTTGATGTTTTCCATTTAAGTACACCTCCTTTTGGACATAAGGCCGCGAACACTCTATTTTTCGCAGCAAGGAGAAAGTTGCCTTTTTGGCACTTTTCCGAATTGATATTTTATCATATATACATAGATTTGTCAATATTTTTTTGGAAAATAGATATAAATTTAAGACATTTTTATTCAAGTTTTAAAAAAGCCCTTGCATTTTCATTTATGTTATGGTATTATTAAATACAAGTGTTTATAGGGGCGCTTTGCGCCTTGTTCTAACGAAAAAATTCGGCGGGTTGCCCCTGCCAACTCGGAGGTTTTATTAAGATGACAGTCCTTGCTTATATTCTCGGCAGCATTCTTATGGTTGTTTCCGTATTGCTTGTTGTTCTCGTTCTTCTCCAGAACTCCAAGAAACGCGGTCTTTCCGGTGCTATCGGCGGTACGACCGGCGATTCCTACTTCGGTAAAAACCAGGGTCAGACACAGGAGAAAAAGCTCTCCAGGCTTACAACGATCGCTTGCGCAGTTTTCGCTGTTGTTGCTATCGCTGCTTATATCGTTTGCTCCCTCTAATTTCAACAAAAACGAAAAAAAGCCGCCTGATTTGACGGCTTTTTTCTTTTTCCACTTTATTTATTAACATTTATGTTGTATAATATTTTTAATATAATATTTTTAACCCAAGAAAGGTTTTTATAATGAGTAAAGATAAAAAGCAGAAATGCTGTTACATACCCGAACGCCGCGGCAAAGTCGGCGGTCAGGCAGTGCTGGAAGGCGTTATGATGAAAAGCGGCGACAGAGTCGCTCTCACCGTGCGCAAGGATGACGGCACAAAAGAAACAAAAATATCCAAATTTGTTTCCGTAAGAAAAAAATTCAAAATTTTAAATTTTCCTCTCATTCGCGGTGTTGTGAACTTTATAGAGATGATGAAGCTTTCCTTCAGCACTCTTAACGATTCCGCAGAAATGCTCGGAATTGATGAGGAGATGGAGGAAACAAAATTTGAAAAATGGCTCAAAAAGCACCTCGGCAAAAACGTTATGGACGTTATTATGCTTATTGCAATGGTTCTTGGAATTGCGCTTGCGCTTTTCCTCTTTATGTTCTTGCCAACGTTTTTAACAGGGCTAATAGAGCGCCTTACGGGTGAGCTCGGTCTTTGGAAGAGTGTTATCGAGGGGGGCTTTAAAGTTGCTATTTTCGTCGGCTATATGCTCCTTGTTTCGCTTATGAAGGATATACGCAGAACGTTTGAGTTCCACGGTGCGGAGCACAAATCCATCTTCTGCTATGAAGCAGGCGAAGAGCTCACAGTAGAAAACGTGAAAAATCACTCACGTTTCCACCCCCGTTGCGGTACAAGCTTTATGTTCGTTATGATACTCCTCACAATATTCGTTGGCCTTTTCATACCTTGGGATAACAAGCTCCTTCGCGTTGTAATAAAGATTCTCCTTATGCCCGTTGTTATGGGCATCGGATATGAATTTTTGATGTATGCGGGCAAACACGACAATTTCATCATCCGTGCTCTTTCCGCGCCCGGTCTTTGGATGCAGCGCATCACAACAAAGGAACCCGATGCAGAGCAGATCGAATGTGCCATTATGTCTCTCAAAGCCTCTCTTCCCGACGAATTTCCTCCCGAAGAAGTGGAAGCTCCCGCAGAAGAAGCCGACAAAAACGACGAAAACAACACAGACATTGCAGAGTAAAATGACGTATTTTCAAACTAAAAAATATATAAAGGAAGCCTTGCTCCCTGTTTGTGGGGAGTATGCTTCCTATGAAGCCGAAAAGATCGTTTGCCATATCTTCGGGATTGATAAGCGCACACTTACGCTTATCTCCCATGAAGAAGCACCCGACAAAACGGAAGAAATAGAAAATACAGTAGCTCGCCGCAAAAACGGCGAGCCTCTTGCATATATACTCGGCAATACGGACTTTTTCGGCCTTAATTTTCTGGTAAGCCCTGCTTGCCTCACTCCTCGCGCAGATACGGAAGTCATAGTGGAGCGCGCACTTGAATTTTTGGGCGAGAAATATGCGAATGTCCTAGATATATGCACGGGAAGCGGCTGTATCGCGCTTGCCATCGCCGCAAATTCGCACGCAAAGGTTCGCGCTCTTGATATTTCCAAGGATGCGCTCGATATAGCGAGGAAAAACGCAGAGCGCCTTTCTCTTTCTCACAAAGTCACGTTCGAGAGTTGCAACGCACTTTCAGAAGATTTTGCGAGCGAATGCGAAAAATACGATCTTATCGTTTCAAATCCGCCGTATATCCCGACAAAGGATATAGCGGATCTCTCCGAAGAAGTCCACCGCGAACCCCTCTGCGCGCTCGACGGAGGCGAAGATGGGCTTATATTCTATAAAAGATTTATAGAGATACTGCCCGCAAAGCTCAAGCTCGGAGGCAGAATAATCTTTGAGATCGGCTACGACCAAGAAAACGCGCTTCGCGCTCTTTGCGAAAAAAAAGGGCTTTTTTATGAATTTTTCCGCGATTACGGCGGAAACGTTCGCGGCGTGGTCATAAAAATCGATCAAAACGAATATAAATAAGATACTCTGCCTCTTCCGTCACACAAGTGTGACACCTTTCCCAAAAGGGGAAGGCTTATGTACAACTATTATTTTTGCTAAAGATGGATATTTCATATCCTTATCCCTACCTTACACCCGAATAAGGTGGATTTTGCGAAGCAAAAGACGGAAGAGGTTCAAAAAACAAATCGGGGGGGCGGTATTGAATCCGCAGCTTCCCGATTATAAAAACGCAAAGGAGTTTTTTATGTCCCAAAACAGCGCAATAGGCGTTTTCGACAGCGGTCTTGGCGGACTTTGCGCCGTGCGCGAGCTTTCGCGTCTGCTGCCAAACGAAAACATCATATATTTCGGTGACACAGGCAGAGTTCCCTATGGAACAAAATCGCGTGAAACTATTCGCAAATATACGAAAGAGGACGCGCGCTTTCTCCTCTCCCACGGCGTAAAAGCAATCCTTGCCGCGTGCGGAACGGTAAGCTCCAACGCATTGGAGTGTATAAGAGAAATAACGGACGTTCCCGTTTTCGGCGTTGTGGAGGACGCGGCAAAAGCCGCATACAATGCCTCGCGAACAAAGCGCATCGGCGTTATCGGCACGCAAGCCACGGTAAATTCGGGCATATTCAAACGCAAAATAGAAGCGATAGACCCAAACGCAGTCATTTTGCAAAAAGCGTGTCCGCTTTTCGTTTCCCTTGTGGAATACGGCTTTACGGCGGACGGCGACGAGGTAACACGCCTTGCCTGCGAGCGTTACCTTGCAGAGTTCGGGGGTGAAGTCGATACTCTCATTATGGGCTGCACACACTTTCCCATAATAAAAGAGCATATTGCAAAAGCGCTTCCCGGCGTTACGCTCATTAACCCCGCAAAGGAATCGGCAAAGGCTATGGCGGCAGAATTTGACGCAAAAGGGCTTCTTTCCTCATCCCGTGAAAAGGGAGAGGTTCGCTACTTTGTTTCCGACGATCCCGCAGGTTTTGCAGCATCGGCAAGCATCTTTCTCGGCGAAAGCGAAGGAATTTTTGCGGAAAAAGTGGATATAGATAAGATTTAAAAGCAAAAAACGGGCGAACTACGGTTCGCCCGTTTTTGCTATTCAATTTCATTTGCCAACATATCCCTGTTCCACGTTTTCCTCTATAAGCTCGAGTATCGTGGGCCAAAGCGCGGGTATGCCCTTTTCCACGGGCGCCATGCGCGCAAGGATAGCTTCCTTGCCAACTCCGCCCGCAAACCAAGTGTCGCCCTTGTTAAGGCAGTTTGCAAGGAACGGCTGGAGCCTATCAAGGCTGATGGCATAGAGCGCATCTGGCGTTTGCATAGCGTCAAACTCCTCCCAAAGTGCGCGAAGCTCCGCCCCGTTCTCTATCATAGAAAAGAGCCTGTCTGCCGCGGCGCTTTCGCGCTCCTTTTTGGAAAGATTGGCGTTTTTATCATATGCGAAGGTGTCGCCCGCATCAATTTCCACAATGTCGTGGATAATAAGCATTTTCAAAACGCGAAGAAGGTCTACACCCTCGGGCGCGAATTTTTCAAAAGCAAGCGCCATCGCGCAAATGTGATAGGAATGCTCCGCGTCGTTCTCTCTTCTTGAACCATCGAAAATGGACGAACGGCGAAAAATGCTTTTCATTTTGTCCATTTCAATGGTAAATTCGAGTGCGCGGGAAAGATCTGCATCTTTCGGGAATATCATACGCCGGAGTAAGCGGCAAAACCGCCGTCGATCGGCACAACAACGCCGTTTACAAAGCCGGAAGCGTTGTTATCGCAGAGCCAAAGGAGTGTACCTGTAAGATCTTCGGGTGTGCCGAAGCGGCCCATAGGAGTGTGGGAAAGGATCTTGTTGCTTCTTTCCGTATATGTGCCGTCGGGGTTCATAAGAAGCGCGTGGTTCTGGTTTGTAAGGAAGAAACCGGGAGCCATAGCGTTAACTCTTATGCCAACCTTGGAGAAGTGAACTGCAAGCCACTGTGTAAAATTGGAAATAGCGGCTTTAGCACCGGAGTACGCAGGAATCTTTGTAAGAGGACGGAAGCTGTTCATACTGGAAATATTGATGATGCTCGTGCCCTCTTTTTTAGCCATGTCGCGAGCAAAAACCTGTGTGGGGATAAGTGTACCAAGGAAGTTGAGGTTGAATACGAATTCCACGCCCTTGGGGTCAAGGTCAAAGAAAGTTGTAATACCTTCGATACCGTCAACGTCTTCTGGAAAGAGATATTCTTTTGTTGTTGTACCGCGGGGATTGTTACCGCCCGCACCGTTGATAAGGATGTCGCAAGTGCCGAATGCATCGAGAACAGCCTGTCTTGCCGCTTCAACGCTTTCTCGCTCAAGAACGTTTGTCTTAACGCCGATAGCCTTGCCGCCGTCAGCTACGATCTCGTCCGCAACTTTTTTTGCCATTTCTTCGTTGAGGTCGAGGATAGCAACGCTTGCGCCGCAAGCTGCAACAGTTTTTGCAAAGCCTGCGCAAAGAACGCCTGCCCCGCCTGTAACAACGCAAACTTTATTTGTAAGGTCAATATTGAAAGGAAGTTTCATTTTTGTTTCTCCTTGTTTTTTATTTCATTATAATATTATTGTATCACAAAAAATTAAATAGTACAATATATTTTTTCCTCTTTGTGTAAAGAGGAAAAGCTTTTTATTATTTTAGAGGAGTTAAAACACGTTGTGTTTTAACAAATTTATTTTATATCGCTTTTTCTTGTTTAAAGAAAAAGCTCGCAAAAAGATAAAAAAGCCCTTCGCTTTATCCGCTTGTGCAACTTTAACTTTGTGTGCTTTCGACTCCCCGAGCAGTTTTCACTCACGAGCTCGCAAAAACTACTCGGAACCACGTCGAAGAGTGCCAAAATATGATTTTATCTTTGAACGCGTGAGGGCTGAAGCTAAAATTTTATTTTTAATTATCACGCGATTTTAATAAAAGTTTGAATATTCTTCTCGTCGTTCGAGTTGAGCGTAAATACAGCGACTATTGAAATAAATATTTTTCTCAAACTTTGTGTCGCTGTGTGCAACGCGATTGTCTGAGAACGATATCTAAAGTTCAAGTCAGCACAAGCCGATAAACCTGCAGGGTTTTTTATCTTTTTGTAACTTTTTCTTTAAATAAGAAAAAGTTAGTATAATAATTTTAAAAACGCTTGTGCGTTTTTTACCTCTTTTCTTTTTAAAAAAGTTAATAAAATAAATTTTGTTAAAATGAAAACCGCCCTTGTTCCCAAGGGCGGTTTTACTTATGCCAATTTTTCGAGAAGCTCAAGGAGTTCGGGTCTTGTGTCAACAATGTAATGTGCGCCTGCCGCTGCAAGGTCTTCTCTTGCGGTAAAGCCCCAGGAAACGCCTATAGTGTGCATTCCTGCCGCAAGCCCTGTTTTCATATCCGTTACGGAGTCGCCGACGTAAGCTATCTCGGAAGGGTCGATGCCCCATTTTCCGGCAACGATAAGAGCCCCCATCGGGTCGGGCTTGGGAGTAATGCCGTCCGGTCCCATAAGTATATCGAACGTATCCTCGCCGTAAAGCTTGATAGATATTTTTTTCACGTATTCAGCCATTTTGTTGGAGTAAACAGCAAGTCTCGCTCCACCCTCTTTAAGCTTCTGCAAAACTTCGGGAAGTCCTTCGTAAATGCAGGTCTTTTCAAGATAGTGTACCGCATAAGCGTCAAAGTATATCTTCATAGCTTTTTCAAGCTCTTCCTCCGTGCGCTCGCCGCCGAGTCCGCCTTCAGCAAATCCGCGAAGAGATGCGTTTATAAATGACGTCATCTGTTCCAGGGAGATAGGTCCCATTCCGAAAGCCGCACGCATATCGTCTATGGAGGAGCGAAGATCGTCAAACGTGTTTGCAAGAGTACCGTCAAGGTCAAATATAACTGCTTTTATCATTTTCGTATCATCCTTTTCTTTCTGTTTGATTATATTGTACACTTTTTTTATGTGAGTGTCAATATACAGCCTTTTAAAGCATTAAAATAAGGGGCTTTATTGACTTTCAACATTATTTATGTTATCATTTTACCATGAAATTATAATTATATTACGGAGA
Source organism: Clostridia bacterium (assembly GCA_017621475.1). Taxonomy (GTDB): domain Bacteria; phylum Bacillota; class Clostridia; order Oscillospirales; family CAG-272; genus UMGS731. Next base: position 11,526 of record JAGATA010000020.1, on the reverse strand, counting down.
TAAAATGAATCATTTCGCTAAAACCTTCTTTACAGATACAGATAAATTTTATAACGCCGCAACGGACGAGCTTTCCCCTCTCTTTGAAGAAAAGCTTGCTTCCGTTTCCGATACCCGCCGCGCGCGCATAGAACGTGCGCGCAACAACGTTACAAAAGCGGAGCTTTTTTGCGCAGAGCTTTTGAGAGATTACGCGCTTTCCACCGTTTTTGGAATAGAAAAGCCTGAAATATCCCTCAATGAATATGAAAAACCGTACCTTGCAGGCGAAACGGATAAATTTTTCAACATATCACATAGCGGAAGAATTGTCGTTTGCACAGTTTCCGACGTGGAATGCGGCGTTGACGTTGAAAATGCAACGCGCCCACACGACCTTATGGGCATTGCAGGCAGATTCTTCTCCACAATGGAGCAGAATGCTATTTTGATGTCCCAAAATCCCACGGAGGCTTTTTGCCGTCTTTGGACTATACGAGAAAGCTACGTTAAAATGCGCGGCACGGGATTTTCTATGGGGCTTAAAGCGCTCCGTTGCGATTTCCACCGCGGCAAAGCTTCTATGATAGAAAATAACGTACCTCAAACCGATGCTTTCTTTGATGAATTCAAGCACATCTACGGCTATCGTGCGTGCATCTGCACAAAAGAACCCGTTGAACACACGGTTAAAAAAATAGAGCTTGCGTAAGTAAAAAATCCACTCTCACGAGTGGATTTTTTGATTCCTATTAAAGCAATTCTTTGCGAAGCTCTGCGCCTGACTTGGGGGAGAGATATGCGGGAGCTACGTCGAACACCGTTTTGCAGCCGCTCATACCCTCTTTATTCATTCTGTAAGCCGCACGCGCATACGCTACAAGCACGGAGGAAGTAAACTCGGGGTTGGAATCAAGCTTCAAGCTGTATTCGATAATATGGTTGTTCTCAAGGTCAAAGCCCGTCTTACCACTGCGGATAACAAAGCCGCCGTGCGGAATACCGCTGTGCTTTTCATTAAGCTCTTCCTGAGAGATGAAATGCACCGTCGTATCGTAATCCGCAAAATAGTTAGGCATAGTTTTTATCTCGTTTTCAATAAGAGCCTTGTCTGCACCGTCTTTTGCAACGACGAAGCACTCGCGCGTGTGCTTTTCGCGCGTGGTAAGCTCGGGAGCCCCTCCGCTTCTTACCGCTTCAAGTGCGCTTTCAACGGGAATGGTGTACTGACGTGCATCTGCAACGCCCTCAATACGGCGGATAGCATCGGAATGACCCTGGCTTACGCCCTTGCCCCAGAACGTGTACGTTGCACCGTTTGAAAGGATGGATTCCCCAAAAAGACGGTTGAGGGAGAACATACCGGGGTCCCAACCCACGGAAATAATGCCCACTTTACCGCTTTCCTTTGCAACAGAGTCAACGTCATCGAAATGTTCGGGAATTTTTGCGTGTGTATCAAAGCTGTCAATTACGTTAAAATATTTAACCATTTCGGGTGTCTGGCGGGGGAGGTCCGTTGCGCTGCCGCCGCAAAGGATCATAACATCGATCTTATCCGCCATTTCTGCGGCTTTATCCGCGTGATATACGGGAACTCCTTCCGTTCTAAGCTTTACGCTTTCGGGAGCGCGGCGAGTAAAAACAGCCGCAAGCTCCATATCGCTGTTCTGGCGGATAGCGCTTTCAACGCCTCTGCCAAGGTTGCCGTAACCGAAAATACCTATACGAATCATAAAATCACCCTTCTTTGTTTTGCCGAGCACGCTCGGCATAAAAAATAACGTATTTATTCTATCACAAGATATATAACTTTTCAATTATTTGATTGTAAAAAATTCAAAAAAATGAAAAAGCCCTGTGCGGGCTTTTTCGTTTTTGGTGAAAGCTTATTCCACCCAAAGTATCATTTCAAGTGCGCGTTTTACACATTGCGCCATCTGATCTCTTGTGATAAGACCCGCTTCATAGGGAGCTTTGAGTAATCCCTCTTGGTTGCCGGGCATACGCACGTCCGTTCCTCCGATGACCTCTCTATAGTGCTCTGCGGTGTTTTCCCAGTCGGAGGATACCATACCCTCAAAACCCCATTCCTCGCGCAAAATTCCCGTAAGAAGCTCCGCGTTTTCGGATCCGTGTACACCGTTTATGCGGTTATAGGAGGACATTATCGTTTTCGGATATGCTTCTTTCACGCATATCTCGAAGCCTTTGAGGTATATCTCGCGCAAGGCGCGTTCCGAAACGATGGAATCACTTTCCAAACGGTTTGTTTCCTTGTTGTTTGCGGCAAAATGCTTCGGTGTTGCCGCAACACGCTCCGATTCCGCACCGCGTACCGCCGCCGCACTCATCTTGCCCGCAACAATCGGGTCTTCGGAGTAATATTCAAAGTTTCTTCCGCAAAGAGGATTTCTGTGAATATTCATTCCCGGTCCCAGCCATACTTGAATATTGTTTTCCTTGCATTCAAGAGCGATGGCTTTACCTATCTCCTCCTCAAGAGCCGTGTTAAAGGAAGCTGCACGCGCCGTGGGAACGGGGAAAGCCGTTGGGCGAACACCCCTCTGCCAATGCAAGCGAAGCCCCGAAGGACCGTCCGCCGTTGCAATGGGCATAATTCTGTATTTGAACACGCCGCCGATAGTTCCCGCGCTGACCCCCGTTTCGGGCTTGCCGCAGAGGACTAGCATCAAATCTTCATCGCTCATCTGTGAAATAAACTCGTCAAGTGTTGCCCTGCCCTCGTCCACGTCGTAAAGCTCTATGACCTTATCCTTGGGCTTATATTCGTTATGATATTTCACGGGGAATGCTTTTTGCTTTTCTTCCGCGCATACGGGAACGCTTCGGAAAGTTCCATCTGCCATCAAGCGTTTTTCCAATTTTTTCGGTGCGCAGTACGAATTAAGCTTTTCCACTATAACGTCCTCATCAAGAACATATTTGTAATCTGCGCAAACGTTATCGCGAACGGACGTGCCGACGAATATCTTGTATTCGCCTTTTTCAAGCACGTATGCGCTCTTTTCCACGTCGCCCATATCGTCAAAGCTTGCCATATCGGAAACATTGAACATCATATTCACGGTAACGGTCTTCCCCGGCTGAATAAGCGGAGTTTTTGCAAATGCCGCGAGTGCTATCTTTTCTTTGCTTATCCTGCCCTTTGGAGCGCTGTAATAAACCTGTACGACCTCTTTACCCGCACGCTTTCCGATATTGGTCACATCGGCATTCACGAAAATTCGCTTGCCGTTTCCGTAAACGAAAATATCGGAAATTTTAAATTCCGTGTACGTAAGACCGTGTCCGAAAGGATAGACAACACATTCCTGTTTTCCGGGTATGGTTTCAAAATAGCGGTAGCCCACGAATATATCTTCCGTGTATTTAACGTAATCCTCGGATTCGTGGAATCCCTCGGATGAGGGATAATCTTCAAAGTGCGCCGCAAGCGTATCGGGCAGCTTGCCGCCGGGTGCGTCATCGCCCACAAGCATATCCGCCGCCGCAAGACCGCCCTCGATTCCTCCCTGCCAGAGAAGAATGGCAGATTCCACCTTATCCTCGTTTGCAAACCAAGCGGTATTTATCGCACTTCCCACGTTGAGAAGCACCACAACGTGCTTAAAATTTGCAAGCACGTCGGCGATCATCTCTTTTTCGCCGTCTTCAAGGTCGAAATATTTGTTTTTATCGTCATTATATCTGTCGAAGCCTTCGCCTGAAAAACGGCATATCGTAATTATCGCGGTATCCGTAAATTCAGATGCGGCACGCATAAGCTCTGCGGGGACTTTCGGTTCTTTAAGCCTGCCGTTTTCGCCGCCGTTTTTATATGCATTTACAACGTAGTCCATATAAAAGAGTGAGAGAGAATCGAACACGTCCACCTTGCCCGCTTTCATTTTAAGCCCATCATAGATATTTCTCACATAGACCGTGTGAACCATACCGGAGCCGCTTCCGCCCTTAACGTAGTCTATCTGCGCATTTCCGAAAACAGCCACCTTTTTGCCTTTGGGAAGCGGCAAAAATCCGTTTTTGTTTTTGAGCAAAACACTTCCCTCGCAAGCCGCACGCCGTGCAAGCTGAATATGGCGTTCGCAGGCTGTAACCGCAGACCTGTTATCGCCCAAGGGGAGAGTGGGCAAAAACCTTGCCCTAAGCCATTTTTCCGTTGGATTGTACATATTATACATAAGCAAAAGCTCCTTTTAAAATTTACAATTTCATTGTAGCAAATGGAAAAGTCTCTGTCAACATCGCATTTTAAAAAAAAAACGCACTTCAAAATTGAAGTGCGTTTTTTGAGTTAACTTATTTTACCGGAATGTAGATTGCGAAGTGAGCTGTGTCGGATGCTTTCATTGTTGCTGTCTGAACCTTGGAAAGGTTGAATGCACGATGTGTAAAAGAACCCCACCAAGCATCGTCTATAACAACGATTTCGGTAGAAACGTTGCCGGGACGGTTTGCAGTCTTTGTGTTAAGTCCTATCCAACCTTCGGGACGGTACTGGTAGCCTTCGTCAACAACGATAACCGCGCCAACGGGAAGTTCTTCTTTTGTGAAGATCTGAGTAGCCGCAAAGTTGGGGATATTGGAAGCTGCGCTGTTAGCGCCTGTGATCATTGTGGATCTATAGTTATTGTCGTTGGAATTGTAGTAAGCCTGTACTTTGAAATCAAGCGCAAGCTTTGTATATTTGCTTGTATCTGCAAGGTCTTCTCTTGTAGGAAGTGCGGGTTTTTCTTCGGGCTTTTCTTCAACAGGGCTCTTGGGAACATAAATCTTTAATACGCCCATATCCTTTTCACTTACAACAGAGGAAGCTGCAGCGCCTTCAATAGCGATATTGAACGCACGGTAATTGAATTCTCTCCACCAAGCAGAGTCGACAACAACAAATTCCGTTGTTACGTTGTCGGGTCGGCCGTTTGTCTTTGCGTTAAGAGAAGACCAACCCTCGGGACGGTACTGATAGCCCTTCTTGATATAAATGATAGAGCCGTTCGGAATCTGCTCTTTTTCAAATATCTGCGTTGCAATGAAGTTTACAAGGTTAGAAGCGGAGGAGTTGGATTTAGATGTAAGTCCGGAGCCGCTTGTAGAAAGATAGTATGCGTGGAGTGTATGCTGAATCGCGAGTGCTTCGTAATCATCGGGATTTACGCCGTAGCCTTTAAGGATAGCCTTGTCTTCATCCGTAAGAGGATTGTTGGGAATAACCTCTTTGGGTTCGGGCGGGTACTTGGAAGGTGTAACCTCAAAAGGATTCTTAACAGCGTTCAAAACCGCATCAACGATTGCGGGAACGGATGCCGCAACGGAGGGGTATGCCTTGTTTTCATATTTGAAATCGGAAAGATCGGAGCCTGTAAGTGCAGCTGCCCAAGTAACGGATGCTGTAAGTCTGCCAAGGGAGTCTGCAGTGTAGTTAAGGTGGTAACCGTCGCGTGTGAGGTTATCGCCGATGTAGGATGTACGCAAGTTCTGGATAGCTGTACCTGAAGGGATAACGCCGTCGATAGCGTCGTACTTCATAACGTAGTTTTCAACAGCATCTGCGATAGCGTTATACATCGTCATCTGGTCTTTGTTGTAGTTAGCAAAGCCACTATGAGTGCTGTTCTGCGCGTAAGCCCAAGTCATATGCCAGTAGATCTTAGCGTCGGGGTTTGTCTTGTTAGCTTCGATGAAATCGAGAATGTTCTGAAGGTTATTGAAAGTCTGGGGACGACCGCTGTCCTGGCTTACCTGCTGAATTGTGATAATATCCCAATCCTGAGCCTTGATAGCGGAGTTGATGCTGTTTGTAAGGGATGTGAACGTGCTCTTCTGGGCAGCTTTATAATAATATGTATAAGCTCTCTTGTTGTTCTGGATATTGTCCCAGTGTGTATCGAGAGAGCAACCGCCGATATAAAGGTTGCCGAGTGTAGCTTCGATACCGAGTGCTGCAAAAACCTTATGGAGGTGCGTTTCCATAGCGTCAACGCTGAAGCTGTTACCGATAGCAAGGATCTTTATCTTCTTTGTAGCGGGAAGTGTGCCTTCAAACGTTTCTTCGCAGAGTTTGCACTTGAATTTGCCTGTGCCTTCCGTCAAAACGCCGGGTGCTGTGCCTTCGAGCACTTCCCATTCGTGAACGCAAGCTTTTGCTTCTGTAGTAGCAGTAGTAGCTGTTGTAGCTTCTTCCGTTGTTGTGGAGGCTTCTGTTGTGGCATTAGCTTCCGTTGTTACAGCAGGTTCGCCGCAAGCCGTAAACAACATAAGGAGCGCCAAAACGAGAGCCAATAAACTTGTTACTTTCTTCATAGGTAAAAAATCCTTTCAAATAAATTAAGATTACTGCAAATATTATACAATAAAAAATGCTTCAAGTCAATATATGATATAAAATTTGCACAAAGAACCTGCAAAAGAAAAATGCGGTTTCCCGCATTTTTCTTTATTCTTTTTTCTTCTTAGGCATAAGCAAAGCCGCCGCGATGCCGAGCGCGCAAACGCCGATCACCGCAACGCACACGATGATCTTTATATCCGCCTTTTCTTTGGGCACTTCGCCGTTTCCGCGCTCAAATTCCACATCGCGAAAACCCGCAGGAGTTTTATCCCCTTTATCTTCAAAAATGAAGAAGGAACCTTTGCCCTCGTCAAACATTTGAAGGGCGATAAGCGCGTAGAGTGCCTGCTGTGTCGCTATGTCGTTTTCACTCTCGCCTGCGGCGTGAGCGTACGCTCCGCTTGCAAGTTTGAATGAGGCAAGCGCATCGAGCGCGCTTTTGCCGTTCTTTATAAAACGCGAATCCGTCCGAGGGTCTATTCCAAGGGCGCAAAGCGCGGTTATAACCTGCGCCGCGCTTTCGCTGTTTTCTACGCCGCGGCTTTTAAAGCCGCCGCTCTCAAGCTGTGAAGCGGAAATGAAAGAGAGGGCTTTTTGCGCGGAATTTGCAATCTCATCGTTATTTTCTATATGCGGTGCAAGCGCACAAAGAGCCATTGACGTCACGTCAACGTCGCCCGCATCCCCCGTAAGAGAAAAGCCTCCGTCCGCGCATTGGCGCTCTATAATGGCAAGTGCCGTACTCTCCGCCGTATAAGCGGAGCTTTTTGCGCCGTTATTGAGAAGATGCAAGCCCCAGATATAGCTCATAATACCCTGCTTGCCGATAAAATTTTCTGCGGCGTAGTCTATATAAGAGCTCTTAACGCCGCAGGCGATAAAGGTAAGCGCGCAACGCTCTGCTTCCGCGCCCATAAGCTTGTTTTCCGAAAGGAAGTCCGCAAGTGCCTGTGCATATGCGCCCATATCGTATTCTCCAAGCGCGCAAAGGCTGATCACGTACCATTCAGCTCCCGTGCCCGCATCCGCAGCAAGAGCATCTGCAAGCCCCTGCACGCTTTTTGCGCCGTATTCCTCCGTTTTGTACGCAACGATACCGTCTATATCGTCACGCACGTCAAAGGCAGAAGCCGAAAAAGCAAAGCTAAACAACATTGCCGCCAAAAGCAAAGAAAAAACTCTTTTCATTTATTCCACCGTTATGATTGCTATGGGAGGCGTAAGAGTAACATTTTTGCCCTTTGCGCTTATAACGTATTCACCTGCTTCGGAAAATTTCATAAGTACTATACCGTTTTCATCGGTTACGTATTCCGTTTCTTTGCCGTTGATCGTGATGGTAGCACCTGTGGCTTCTTTTTTTACGATATTCCAATTTTCATCGTAATCGAGGTAATTGAGCCAAAGTTCGAACGTTGCCCCTCTGAGTGTTTCTCCCGTTGTCACGTTGAAGTAAGAATATTTATCGCCAAAAGTTTCAAGGTCCGTGTAAACAAAGGCATAGATATGGTAGCCCACTGCAACCGCATCCGCAAGAGATGAGGGAGAGACATTATTTACATAATATCCGTAAGAGCCGCCGTTTTCCACACCCCAAAGCTTTGTAAGAGAAAGACCGTAGGAAGATTCCGCGCTCGCGTATCCATCCGAACCACCCTCATAGAATTTTTCGTGCGCCGCAGAGAGTGCCGCATCTGCCGTGAGCTCTTTTGGGTAAACTTTTTCGTAAGCCACAACTATGTTTCCTTTTTCATCCGCAATGGTTACGTAAACGTAATCCTTTTCGCCGCAGGATGCAAATGTAAGAGCGCAAAGCGCAAGCATTGCAAACGCGAGAACAAGAGAAACTATTCTTTTTGCCTGTTTTTTCATTTTGATATTCTCCTTTTGATTTTAATAAAACAAACATCATTTTCATACAAGGCGCAGACGGAACGCCCGCCGATTCAAAACAAAAAGCACTCTTTAAACACAAGGGTCTAAAGAGCGCCGCAAAATTCCGTGCAGAAAAAGCGCAGAAATGCTCCTGCGAAAAACGGATCTTCAAAAACGGCCGCACCTTTCTGTTTGCCCAAAAGTGCCCGATGTATCGGTAAGCGACGGAGCGGCAAGCATTCCGACTTATGCAAAAAGCAATTACGGTAATGGCTGTTGCGACGGATTTTCACCGAGATTTCCTTGTCCGCACCGCAAGATATTTATTTTTAATTAGGATAGCACAAAAATTTCCTCGTGTCAACCGTTCAGTCAAGCGATTTATGGGAAAATTCTCCGTTTTCGTAGATGATATATCCGTGCGCGCTTCCTTCCTTGGGAATAGAAACGGAGCCCGGGTTAAGGCATCTCACCCCGTTCGAAACAAGGTCTATCGGAACGTGTGTATGTCCATACACAAGCACGTCCCCCTCGCAAAGCGGAGGAAGGTTATCTTTGTTGAATTTATGCCCGTGTGTTGCAAATATCTTCACGCTTCCGTCAAAGATAACGGCAGTTTCCGAAAGTATCGGAAATTCCAGCACCATCTGGTCAACCTCCGTGTCGCAGTTGCCGCGCACGCAGATTATTTCGTTTTTCATAGCGTTAAGCATAGAAATCACGCTTTTTGGTGCATATTTTTCGGGCAGATCGTTGCGCGGACCGTGGTAAAGCACGTCGCCAAGCAGCAAAAGACGCTCCGCGCCCTCTTTTTTATATGCTTCAAGTAATTTTTCGCAATAATACGCCGAGCCGTGTATATCGGAAGCTATCATAAGTTTCATAGTAGTTCTCCTTTTTTGTGCAATAATAATTTTTTTAACTTAAACTTAGCTCCCTCCGAAAGGGAGCTGTCAGCGCAAGCTGACTTAAGGAGAAAGCGTTCAAAAAATCAAACAAAATTTTAAAAATTTCGCACTCTCCTTCCGTCTTTTGCTTTGCAAAATCCACCTTCCTCCCGGAGGAAGGCTAACTTCATCAGAGCTTTTTCGGGTTATCTGTAAGCCCCAGCAAATAATCTACGGATACTCCATAAAATTGAGATAATTTTATATATTTATCAACGCCCATCATTTGCGTTCCTTGCTCCCACTTACTCACTTGCTGTCGTGTAGTTTCCAAAAGTTTTGCAATATCCATTTGAGTAAGATCGTTATCTTCTCTTAAATTTTTCAATCTTATATAATAATTCATTTGCAAACCTCCTTTTCCACATTATATCACGCACCCGATAAGATGCCCTTGACGCGCACCTTAAAAGGTGCTATAATATTTTTGTAAACACCATTAGGTATATACTAGGAGGTAAAAAATGAACAGTAAAGAAAAAACAGATAGCAAAAAGCTCATCCTATGTGACAACGTAAAATATCTTATGGAAAAACATAGGCTATCGCGTACAAAAATGATGCGAATTATGGGTGTTTGTATGAAAACGCTCCGATCTATCGAAAACGATTTTGTTCCCCCGCAAATGAGCTGCCGAGTTTTATACAATCTGTACCAACACTTCCATATCTGCTCATATGAGCTTTTAACGGTAAAACTGCGAGAGCGCGATAAAGAAAATGAGCAAAAATGACATACCATTTCAAAGCGGACGAGCAAGACTTGCCTCTATGGTAAATCCCTTATTATCCATACAAACATAACAAAAAACTCCCTTTGGCGTACCTGCGATAAAGCAGGTATGCCAAACTTTTATGCCCAACTCAATTTTCGGTTTATAACCTATCAATTATTGAGAGGTGGACAAATCGTCAAAATTTGGGTATAATATAATCACAGACCGGTCAAGTAACAAAATTGGGAGAATGGTTTATATGACATTTGGACAAACGATTAAAGTGCTTCGTAAAGAAGCCAATATGACACAAGAAAATCTTGCAGAACTTCTTTCTATTTCTCCGCAGGCAGTCAGCCGTTGGGAAACAGACGTTGCCATGCCCGACATTTCTTTATTACCGCCGCTTGCCAATTTATTTAACGTGACCACTGATTATCTGCTTGGAATGGAAACCTACCAAAAGGATTTGAGAAAAGCGGAATTTGACGAAGCATTTCACAAATATTGGGAACACGACGACAAAGAAAAGAATTATCAGATCGCCCTGCGTGCGGTTGCTGAATATCCGGGAAATATGGAATACGTGGAATGGTTAGCATCGGCAGAATATTATGTTGCTATACCGACCTTGGATAATAGTAAATATACTCGTTTGCTTGAAAGTTCAGCAAAACATTATAAATTGGTTTTGGATAACACCAAGGATTCAAAATTATATTCCAAAGCGTTGTTCGGAATCGTTCTTGCACTTAGCTGCAATCAAAAAAAGGACGAAGCCAAGCAATACGCTATGTTAGAAGAGAATGAGGAGAAAAGGGATGAGTTGCTTTGTTGGTGCCTGGAGGGTGAAGAAAGGAAAAAGCATTGTCAGCACCTTACAAATACAAAATTAAATAGCTTTCTCTTCCAGCTAAAATTCGGTCAAGACTCAATAGAAGTGTATGATGCCGTTGAAAAAATACTGAATATTATGTTTCCGGACGGGAATTTTCAGTATTATCACAATACTCTGCAATACAATTCTATCAGCAAAGCCTTTTGTTTTTGCAAAACACAACAATATGACTGTGTATTAGAAGAACTGAAAAAAGCAAGATACCATGCGGAAGAAATGACAAAAATAAATCACCAAAAGACAATAAAGTTCACAGCTCCGCTATTTTCACTTATCGAAGAAGAGCATCCCGTTACAGATTCCGATATAACCGATGTTGATGATTTCATTCGCTGTTTGAATAACAACCGTTGCTTTGATCCTATCAAAGAAACAGAGGACTTTAAATCGTTGATTGTACAATAACGCGCTGTTGCACTTGCGCGGGGTGTCGCTTTTGTGTCCACAAAAGCAGTGCTTGTCAGGAAATTTGACAAGTCATAGATGAACAAAAGAAAGGCTCCCTTGTGCAAAGGGAGCTGTCACCGAAGGTGACTGAGGGATTGTTTAACATGAATTATTGCTTTTACAATCCCTCCGTCTTGCTTCGCAAGCCACCTCCCTTTACACAAGGGAGGCTCATTACCGCCCGATGGTAATCGAGTAGGTAGAATTTAATCCACCTCTCACACCACCGTACGTGCCGTTCGGCATACGGCGGTTCAATTCAAAATTAAATATGTGCTACCTTTTTGTAGTAATCGGAAAGACTGACTAGGC
>JAGATA010000019.1 GCA_017621475.1 Clostridia bacterium | reverse complement strand
TGGCTAGAGCGCTCGGTTCATACCCGAAAGGTCGTGGGTTCAAATCCAACTTCCGCTACCACAATTGGCCCGTTGGTCAAGCGGTTAAGACACGGCCCTTTCACGGCTGTAACATGGGTTCGATTCCCGTACGGGTCACCACTTAAAAGCACTTCAAATGAAGTGCTTTTTTCTTTTTCTTAACTCGCATTCCGGGCCTACTTCCCCTTCTCTCACCGGTCGCATAGTCATTTCGCGCGTTCGCTAAAGCTCTCTTCCGAAATTCCTTGCTTTGCGGGGTATCGCGGCGTAAAAACAGCCATTCAGGCTGTTTTTACTTGCTCACAGCTGTAACATGGGTTCGATTCCCGTCCGTTTCACCACTTAAGAACACGTCATTTTATCAATATTACTCTACCTTAGGTTGAAACATTAAATTTAAATTCAAACATCAAGTTATTGTTTTGACGGAATAAAACGCTATATAATATAAGCGTAGCTACAAAAAACGAAAGGAAAAATTTATATGGATATCAAGTTTGGAGAAAAACTGAAAAGTCTCCGCAAAGAGAAAAATATATCCCAAGATAAATTGGCGCAATACTTGAATGTTTCATTCCAAGCCGTGAGCAAATGGGAGAATTCAAGCACTTATCCCGATATTGAGCTTTTACCCGAACTTGCTCGTTTCTTTGGCATTACCGTTGACGAGCTTCTTCAAGTGGAGCAAATCAACGAAAGAAAACTCTATGAGGAATATGAGAAAAAGGCAGCAGAGCTTGCCCGTAACGGACATGGTTCTGAAACACTACCTCTTTGGCAGGAGGCATATCACAAGATGCCCAACAACATAGAGGTTAAAGAAATGCTTATGTCATCGTATTTTGATGCGGACAAAATGAAGTATCAAAAAGAAATCGTAGAACTCGGGTCGGAAATTTACAACGGAGACAGCGGTTCATTTTACAAAGGGCAAGCTATATGGCAAATTGCTCGTACCTATGCGTCTTGCGAGAATCGTGAGATGGCAAAAAAATGGGCGATGAAGGCACAGCCGTTAATGCATTCAAGAGAGTTGTTGCTTGTGCAAATAAGCGACGATGGCGATGAAATGCTTTCGGAATTTCGATTCGCAAATTATTGGTATCTAATACAACTGTTTTATATGAGCGCACGGATGGCAGACTGTGAAAATATTCCCGGCGGAACCAAATACGTGCAGGCGGTAAGCAAAGCAGTGACACAGCTCTATGAATTGGTTTTTCCCAATGATGATATGGGATTTGAGGATCTTATGCGAATGTGTATGGAGTATAGAAGCATTGCCGAGGATGAAATTTCTTTGATTAAAAATGAAGAAGTCATCAAGTATTATCTGACACGCGCTCTTGCGTGTGCTGAAAAATCTGTGTCGGTAAAAGAGCATGATTTGGACTACCCGTTGGTTAAAGGCTGGCACATATACGATGCTCCGTCCGATAATAAACAGGTGGTTCGCCTTTTGAAAAAAGAGCTTTTATGGAATTGCTTTGACGAACACAGAGACAAGGACTGGTTTGTTGACATTGAAAACAAATTAAATCAACTGCTGTGAAAGCAACACAAACAGCGCTCCTTATTCGCCCTTTTCATTATAATTCATAAGCAAAAATGTACCATTGCAGTAATTATATATGTAGTATTTTACCAAACAAGCCTCGAATATTGTGTTAATTTTGTCCAATTTTAAGGTCCAAAAAATGTTGACAAATCACAAACAGGGTGGTATAATTTTCCACGTGTAAAAAACATATTGTTTTTATACAAATATATAATATTATTATAAGGAGTTTCTATCATGGAAAAATTCAAAGAGATCGTAAACTCCATTTGGGCTATCGACCTTGTGCAGTTTATCGTTTATCTTCTCATTGCATTCCTCGCAGCAGGTCTTGCAAAATTCATCGTTACAAAGCTTTTGAAGCTTGTTAAGCTTGATAAGCTCTTCGACAAATGGGGCATCAACGAAGGTCCCGTAGGCACTTCTATGTCTCTTATAGGTAAACTCGTATATATCGTAGTTTTCCTTCTCTTCCTCCCCTCCGCGCTCAACGCTATCGGACTTAATGAAGTATCCGGCCCCATCTCCGGCGTTGTTTCCACATTCGTAAACTATCTTCCCAACATAGTAGCGGCAGGTATTCTCGTTTATGTTGGCATTTTCGTTGCCATCATCATCGGTCAGATCGTTGCCGTTCTCCTTAAGAAAACAAAGATCGACTGTTTGACAGCTCGCGAAGATGAGGAAAAGAATGTCGTTCTTCTCTCCGATATCATTGCGAAGATCGTTATGTCTGTTATCATACTTATCGCAGTAGTTCAGGCTCTTATCGTTCTTGACGTTGCGGCTATCTCCGTACCCGCGCTCAACATCGTTAACGCTATTTTCGGTGCTATCCCCAACATCATTCTCGCCGCTATCGTTATTTCTTGCGGTTTCCTCGTAACAAACATCGCTTGCGGTCTTCTTTCCAACGTACTTGTTGCTGTTAACTTCGACGGAATCGTTAAAAACGTTCTTCCCCAGCTCAAAGCTTCCGCAACAAAGATCGTTGTTAACGTTGTAAGAACTCTCATCATCCTCTTCATCGTTGCACAGGGTATCGAAGTTCTCAACCTCGCTGTTCTCACAGCTATCGTAACAGCTATCATCGCCTACCTTCCTATGGTAATCAAATCCGCTGTTATCGCTTTCGTTGCTTTTATCGGCGCTTCCATGCTTGAAGCATTCATCGTTAAAAACAACGCAAGCGCTGCCGGTCTTGCAAAGATCGTTAAGGTTGCTATCTTCACGCTTGCAGGCTTTATGATCCTCAGCCAGCTCAACATTGCTTCCACTATAGTAAACACAGCTTTCGTTGTAACACTTTCCGCTATCGCAGTTGCATTTGCTCTTGCATTTGGTCTTGGCGGCAAAGACTTTGCAAAGAAAACTCTCGATAAAGTTGACGATAAAACCGAAAACAAAAACGAAGAAAACAAATAATTACAAAAGCAGGACGCATTAAACGTCCTGCTTTCTCTTTTGTCAGCTCCAGCTTGTATTCCATTTATCTTTGTAAGCAACGATTATTTCACTTTCCCGCGTTACCTTTGAGGTATAGCGGGAATTTTTTGCTCTTTCTGCAATAGCCCTTGCAAAAAGCTCGTCATCCATAGGAAGCGTTATCTCTTTTCCCGTCCAAGACGAGAGATATGCGGCATTTGATAAAGTCAGCTCGTTCACCGCTTCATACCCGGAAGCGATAAGCTCCTCTCCGAAAAGCACGGCACGCGCAAAATTTTCAAATATTAACGTATGTCCGTTATAGCGGACGCCCTCTATCTCCGTTTTTTGCTCCGAATTTTTAAATTGTTCTTCCGTATATCGGAACTCTCGCTCGTCAACGCTTATGCTCGTGTGAACAAGTTTGTTGTTTTCTATTACGAGTTTTCCTTTCGTCCCCGATATTTCGAGGCGGTTTGTGCCTGGATATTCCCCTGTCGTGGTAATAAATACCGCGTTTGCGCCATTTTCATATTGCGCAAATATTGTGGCTTCGTCCTCTACCTCTATATCGTGGTACTTGCCGACCTCGCATTTTGCAAAAATGCTTTTCGGCATACCGCATATCCATTGCCAAAGATCAAGGTTGTGCGGTGCCTGATTTATAAGAACACCGCCGCCCTCTCCCCCGAAGCTTGCACGCCAATCACCTGAATCGTAATACGCCTGCTTTCTGTACCAATTCGTTATTATCCATACAACGCGCCGAAGTTCTCCAAGCCCTCCCGTATGAACAATATCGTACGCCGCACGGAAAAGATTACTTGCACGCTGGTTGAACATAACGCCAAAAAGCTTTCCGCTTTTCTTTGCCGCCTCCATCATACCGCGCACACTTTTGCAGTCGATTCCCGCAGGCTTTTCCGTAAGTACATGAAGCCCCGATTCAAAAGCAAGCTTTGCTATAGGAGGGTGCGCCGGGTGCGGCGTTGCTATTATAACCGCCTGAACCGATCCGCTTTCGATAAGCTCCGAGGCACAGGAATAGCAAGGAACATCCGGGAAAGCCGCCCTTATTTTCTTTAGTCTTTCGGAATCATTATCGCAAAGAGCGCAAAGTTTCATATGAGGAACATCGCTGCGATATATGCTTGAAGCGTGGGCAGAGCCAATGTTTCCCACTCCAATAATACCGATATTTAAAATATTTTCCATAAATCAAGAACCAAACGTATCCCCCATTTCCGAAACAACCGTTTCGGAAACATTTATTTTTCTTTTCGATGTTTTTACTCGCTCCATAAGCTCACTATAATAAAGCTCGTGGTCAAAGCAGGAAATATCTATTGTTTTGCCCGTCCACGCGGAAAGATGCATAGCGTTCGAAATGGTAAGTCCGTTTATTCCCTCCGTGCCGTCCGCAATAAGCGGTGTGCCGTGTAGGATAGCACCTGCAAAAGCGTTCATTACTCCCGCATGCTGTGCATTACTTCCGTCAAGCTCCACTTCCGTCTTTTTAAACTTCATAGAGCCGAACGGCGCTTTATTCGTCCTTGAAAATTCAACTTCGGAAATATCGGACTTCCACATAGTAAGACTTGAGCCTTCCGCAACAAGTTTTCCTTTTTCAAGAGTTATCTCAAAGCGGTTTGTACCGGGAGCGTCCCCTGTTGTAGTTACGAAAACACCCGTAGCACCGTTTTCGTATTCAACGTACGCTGTAACATCGTCCTCCACCTCTATATCGTGCCATTTGCCGAAGTGCATATGAGCGCAAATGCTCTTGGGCATACCGCATATCCACTGCCAGAGGTCAAGATTATGAGGGCATTGGTTAAGTAATACACCGCCGCCCTCACCGCTCCAGGTAGCACGCCAATCTCCCGAATCGTAGTATGCTTGGGGACGGTACCAATTTGTTATTATCCAGTTCGTTCGCTTTATCGCGCCTAGCTCGCCGCTTTTTACTATCTCTCGCATTTTGCGGTAGAGGCAGTTTGTTCTTTGGTTCATCATAATACCGAAAACGACACCGCACTTTTTTGCACATTCGTTCATTTCAAGCACTTGCTTTGTATAAACTCCTGCCGGCTTCTCTATGAGAACGTGAAGCCCTGCTTCCATAGCCATTATCGCATACCGCGGATGGTCGTAATGCGGTACAGCAACGAGAAGTGAATCTATAAGACCGCTTTTTATCATTTCTTCTGCGTCCGTAAACACGGGAAGGCTTTCGCCCACGGTCTCTTTTACCCATGCAAGCCTTTCTTCCTTCAAGTCGCACACGGCGCAAAGAGCGATTTCCGGGCATTCGCCGTTCACAATACGTTTCACATGGTCACTTCCGATGTTTCCTATTCCGAGTATGCCAAGTTTTATCTTTTCCATAATACCCCTCCGTTTTATTCAAGTCCGAGTGCGCGCAGATAATCGTAGCTCTTTTTAAGGCAAGCAAACGGATCTTCCTCATAGCAATCGTCCTGCTCCACAAGAAGATACTTGGAGCCTGCAAGCTCTGATTTTGAGATAATTTTTTCAAAATTCATATTGCCGTATCCTATGGGAGCCATACGGTTTCTGTTGTTGAAAGTAGCCGCCATATCCTTTAAGTGAACACATTCCACGCGCCCTGAAAGCTTTTCAATCCATTCGCAAACATCCGCGCCCGCAAAATGCACCCAGAACGTATCAAGCGTAAAGTTCAAAAGTTCCGCAGGAAAAGCTTCCGTTATCTTGTCTATAAACAGTTTTCCGTCCGAACTTTTGGAAAATTCAAAAGCGTGATTGTGATAGAAGAATTTAAAGCCAAGCTCATCTATCTTTTTGGCAACGGGCATAAAATCGGAAACAAATTTTTCATATATTTCATCCGTCACCTTGCCGCCACCGGGCATCGCGCCAAGACCTATATTTTTGCAGGAGAAAACATCGTGGTCCGCGCAAACTTTTTCGGTGTTTTCAATAAGAGCCGCAGGAGGAATGTGCGTGAGCACACAAGAAAGTCCGCTCTTTTGAAGTTCTTCTTTGAGCCAGAGAGCCTCATATTCGCAAGTGCCGGAGACCTGCACAGTTTTATATCCGATATCCGCCACCTTTTTAAGCGTTTCGGAAAAGCCGTCAAGATCTTTTGCAAAATCTCTCACCGTATAAAGTTGAGCACCGATAACCATAAATAATCCTCGCTTTTATAAATTTTTAAGTATATTTCTAAACGCAGAGCAAGCTGCGTCAAAAGATTCGTTATTATTTTTATAATGAAATCTGCCAAGGTTGGCCCATCCGCCGTTTTCAAGCGCAGAAAGCCCCGTAAAATTATTAAGATGCGGTTCGATCGTCATAACGTCGCCCCCGTGGGAAAGGAAAGCGGAGACTATTTCGGGAAGATGACCCTCTCCTTCGCCTGCGGGTACGTTCACTCCTTGCACATCCGCATCCTTGATGTGCAGATATTCGACAAAACCGCCAAGCTTTTTCCACGCGCGGATCACGTCTTCCCCACACTGTACAAAATTTGCAGGATCGAAAACTGCGCGAAGGCGCGGAAAAGTGTTATGCAGCGCAAGGCAATTTTCAGCAGTCTCTCCAAATATATCTTTCTCGTTTTCGTGGCAAAGGAGAATATTTTTGGGCGTTGCATCAAGCATTTTTTCAATGTTTTTAAATACAAGCTCCCTTTGCTTCTCCGCGCAAAGCTCTTTCACGGGATAAAAGCTGAACATTCGTATTCTCCCTGTACCAAGGAGTTCGGCAAGCTCCAAAATATGCAAAAATTCGTCAAAATGAGCATACAGAGCTCCATCGAGCGCTATTTTTCCCACAGGAGAGCCAAGCGACCAAACCGAAATACCTGAGTCATCCAAAATTTTCTTTACCTCTTTAGCTTCTGTAAGAGAAAGTTCTTTTATATTCTTTCCGTTCACACCGCGCATTTCAAGAAGATGTATATCGTTTCTCAAAAGTGCGCAAACCTGTCCATCAAGCGAGGAAGAAGCCTCGTCCGCAAAAGCACATAACCTCATAAAAACTCTCCTTTCAAGCTCTGTTATATACAGTATATCACGATTTTTGCGCTTGTGAAATATTTTTTTGAGGAATACATAATATTTTTTCTTTTGTACTTTTTCTCTTTACAAGAGGAAAAATTTGTTGTATAATGAAAGAAAACTATATTATACAGAGGTGTTTTTACAATGACTCTTGAAATGCTTACAGACCTTTTCGAGGCACTTACTATTTTCTGCTTCGGTCTTTCATGGCCTATTTCCATACGCAAATCCCTCATTTCCAGAACAGCGAAGGGTAAGAGCCTTTTCTTTGAAGTGTTCTTGCTTGTAGGTTATGCGTTTGGTATTGCCCGCAAGATAATTCAGGTTTCCATTCTCGGAAGCAGCGGTTTTCTCTTCTTTCTCAGCTTCTTCTTCTACGTTCTCAACTTCATCGAGATCTCCATTGACGTTGCGCTCTATTTCCGCAATACAAAACTCGATAAGATTGCAGATGCCGCTAAAGAATCAAATAAATAAGTTACTCAAAAAGAACGGAAAAAATACCGTTCTTTTTTACGTTATAGCTCTTTTGCTCTTGACTTTTTTCAAAAATCGGAGTAAAATATAGCATTATGATACAGTGAATTCGTGTAAGTAACCGATATAACCATTCCACAGAGAAGGACGCCGCGGCTGAAAGTGCCCCGAATGATATACCGTGTGAATTTCAGCGATGGAGTATCCTGCGAAATTCGAAAGATATAAGCAGGGTGTTGTGCGCACGCCAAACGCACTAAAGAGAGCAGAATTTATTTTCTGAATTTGGGTGGTACCGCGGGTAAACAGCTCGTCCCTTTTGGGCGGAGCTGTTTTTTGTTTTTTATGCAGAAAACTGCACGGTCCTCCCGGTTCAAACACAATATATTTATTATGAAAGGAACTATGTAATGGCAGAAAAAACTACTGAAGTAAGACTTGCCTTTCTTACAGCGCTCGAAAGCGTTGCAAGCGCGGACGAGCTTGAAAAGCTCAGAGTAGAGTACATCGGCAAAAAAGGCTATGTTACAGACCTCCTCAAAGAAATGAAATCCCTTTCCAACGAAGAAAAGAAAACCTTTGGTCAGGCAGTAAACGTACTCAAAAACGAAGTTAACGAAAAGATCGCAGAGAAGCGCGAAGAACTCAAAAAGAAAGAGATCGAGCTTGAAAACAGCCGTATGCCCGAGTTCGATATTTCTATGCCCGCAAACCTTGAAAGAGGCTCATACCACCCCATAACGCTCGTTCAGCGCCAGTGCGAAGAGATCTTCAAATCCATGGGCTTTACGGTTGAAGACTACAGCGAAATAGTTACAGACTACGAATGCTTCGAAGCGCTCAACATTCCCAAAGACCACCCCGCGCGCGATATGCAGGACACATATTATCTTGACAACGGTCAGCTCCTTAAAACGCATACGTCCGCTGCTCAAAACGCTATCTACAAAAAATACAGAGATCAGCTCGTAAACGAAGGCAAGCCTATCAAGGCTATCTTCCCCGGCAGATGCTTCCGCAACGAAGCAACGGACGCTTGCCACGAAAACACGTTCTTCCAGATGGAAGGCGTTATGGTGGACAAGAACATCTCCATCTCCAACCTCATCTTCTTTATGAAGACAATGCTTTCCGAGGTATTCCGTAAAGACATAAAAGTTCGCCTTCGCCCAGGTTTTTTCCCGTTTGTCGAGCCCGGATTCGAGCTTGATATAAGCTGCCTTATCTGCGGCGGCGAGGGCTGCCCATCCTGCAAGCACAGCGGCTGGCTCGAACTCTGCCCTTGCGGTATGATCCACCCTGAGGTTCTTAAAGCGGGCGGCATCGACCCCGAAGAATACACAGGCTTTGCTTTCGGTCTCGGTCTTACGCGCCTTGCTATGATGAAATACGGAGTTAAAGACATTCGCGACCTCAACGGCGGCAGCCTCAAGACCTTGTCCCAGTTTACGGACGATAAATAAGAAAGGAGTACAGGCTAAATGTTTATTTCAATGAACTGGATTTCGGATTTTGTTGACCTTTCCGGAATCGATAAACTTGAACTTATAAGCAAATTCTCTCTTTCCACAGCGGAAGTTGAAAATGAAATTTTCTTCAAAGGAAGCGACGTAAGCGGCATCGTCGTTGCAGAGATCAAATCCGTTGAGGAACACCCCGAATCCAAAAAGCTCCACCTCCTCAAAGTCGATATCGGCGAGGACGAGCTTGTTGACGTTGTCTGCGGTGCACCCAACGTCCGTGTTGGTATGAAAACAGCGTTTGCAAAGATCGGTGCGAAGATCGGTGAGATCACCATTGCTCCCAGAAAGCTTGCAGGCTACACGTCCAACGGTATGTGCTGCTCCGAAAAGGAGATCGGCATCAGCGACGCAAACGATGGCATTATGGAAATAACCGACGATGTAGCACTCGGTACAGACCTTAAATCCATATATCAGATAGAAGATATTATTTTCGAAGTTGACAATAAATCTCTTACGAACCGTCCCGACCTTTGGGGTCACTACGGTATCGCGCGTGAGATCTCTGCTCTTGCAGGCAGAGAGCTCAAGCCCCTTCCTACGGTGGATCTTTCCGTTTATAACGATCTCAGCAAAGTAGACCTTAAGATCGAAGATCCCCTCTGCCAGAGATATTCCTGCTTGCAGTTCGGCAATATCTCCGTTCACAAGAGCCCTGTTAATATGCGTATCCGCCTTTACTACTGCGGCATGCGCGCGCTCAACTTCCTTGCAGACCTTACAAACTACCTTATGCTCGAAATGGGTCAGCCTATGCACGCATTCGACTCCAGAAAGGTAGAAAAGATCCGCATCAAACGTTTTGACAAGCCCTTCACATTCCGGACACTCGACGGCGTAAACCGCGCTATAGATGAAAATACTCTTATGATCTGCAACGGCGACACACCTGTTGCCATCGCAGGCATTATGGGCGGTCTTGATTCTGAAATCGTTGCGGATACATCCACACTCACTCTCGAATCTGCTACTTTCGATGCAGCTTCCATCCGAAAATCCACGGTTCGCCTTGCTCACCGTACGGACGCTTCCCAAAGATACGAAAAGAGCCTTGACCCCGAAATGACTGTTACGGCTATCGCAAGATTTGTAAAACTTCTCACAGACATTGACTCCGGTGCCGTTGTTGTTTCTTCACTTACTGACGAATATGCATCAAAATATCCCCAAGTAACTCTCAGCTTCACAAAAGCTTTCGTTAACCGCTATACAGGTATCGAGATCTCCAACGAAACTATCGTTAATACGCTCCGTTCCCTCGGATTTGGCGTTGAGCTTTGCGGCGAAGAATTTACCGTAAACGTTCCCAGCTGGCGTGCAACGAAAGACGTTACGATAAAAGCCGACATCATCGAAGAGATCACACGTATCTACGGCTACGACAACTTCGATATTAACACAGTTGCATCTCCCCTCTCCCCCGTAAGAGTTGCACAGGTAAAAACAGACGAAGACAGAATAAAGGATACGCTCGTTAAGCGTTACTCCATGCACGAGCTTCACTCTTATATCTGGGCTTACTACGACGAATACAAGGAGCTCGGCATAGAGATTGAAAAGAACGTTGAGCTTGTAAACGCTACAAACCCCAACATCAAAACAATCCGCCGTTCCATCGTTCCTACCCAGCTTTGCCAGGTTAAATATAACACGGCTTATGATTCCGACTTCGCAGTATTTGAAGTTGGTAAAGTTGTTGAAGGACTTAAAGCAGATGGTCTTTGCAACGAGCACAAGAAGCTTGCCCTCACGCTCTACAGCAAGACAAAGGATATGGAAAAGCTTTACTTTGAGCTTCGCGATATTCTCGCAGTTCTTGCAGACGATATCAAGCACGAAGCCCTCTCCTTTGAAAAGGCAGAAGCAACACATTCCTATCAGCACCCCAAAAACCTCAACAAGGTATTCTGCGCAGGCAGACTTATAGGTGAAATGGGCATCGTAAATGCATCCGTTTCCAAGAAGATAGATAAAAAAGCGAATATCGTTTTCGCGGAGATCGACGTTGAAGAATTTGCTAAGATCAAAAACGCAAGTATCAAATACTTTGAGCCTTCCAAGTTCCCCGAAATTGAGATAGACCTTTCTTTCGTTTCCGAAAAATATGCTCCCATCGCAGAAGCTATCAAGAACGCGAACTGCTCCCTTATCAAGAGTGTTTCCGTTGTTGACACATATGCAGACGAAAACGGCAAATCCATCACAGTAAGACTTCTCTTCTCTCACCCCGAAAAGACTCTTACAAAGGATGAAGTTGCAACCGTTGTAAACGGCATCGTAGCAGAGCTTGATGCAAACGGCATCAAAATGAAGGCTGAATAAGTTTTTAGCACAAATAACCGCATCCTGTGCTACAGGGTGCGGTTATCCGTATTTTTCCGAAGAATTTTTAATTTTTTGAAAATAATTGTTGACAAATGAATTTTGTTGTGATATAATAATCAGGCATTGTGAGGAAGTGCTTGAAACACGGCACTCAATGGCGGAATAGCTCAGTTGGCTAGAGCGCTCGGTTCATACCCGAAAGGTCGTGGGTTCAAATCCAACTTCCGCTACCACAATTGGCCCGTTGGTCAAGCGGTTAAG
>JAGATA010000018.1 GCA_017621475.1 Clostridia bacterium | reverse complement strand
TTCCTGCCCTTTCGTTACTTTTATTTTTAATTATTCAATTTTAATTTTACGTTTCCCCAACAAAGGACGCACCGTTTGATATTTCATCGTATGAATGCGCTCGCTTTGCGGCAGGCTTCGATATTACGAGAGAGAGCCATAAAATATGGCAATATCGACGAGCCCCGCAAGAAATTGCGACTGCGCTAACAGGTGAGCGTTGCTTTTAGGGAAATAATTTCCACCACAGATGCAGAAAAATCTCCAACTGCGATTTTGTGGTTAATCTACACGATGGAAAGTTATCTTTTGCCCAACTTCAAAAAAGGTTGTTTTAGTTACCGTTATTGTAAACTCAGAACTTTTAGTAAATACTAAATCCCAAAACTCATATGGCGCTATGAGGTAATACTTAGAGCCATAAAACTCCACCATATCGTCGGGATTGATTTTTTCGGAATTTACTATATCAGGATATTGAATGTGTTCCTTTTCAAACGGGTAAATAATCAAATTATTGTTTGTATGACCATCATCCTTGTAAACAACACATAATATTTTTTGATCGTTGATGGAAATAGTGCAGCTTACCTCACTATTTTCATCAACCTTGATAACAATATTCTGATCTTCAGAAACCCATATGGTATTTTTGTGATTATCTATGTATCTATCATAAAAGCAATATTTGCAAGATACAAATATTGTTAAAAGCATCATGACAAATAAAACCAACAAAAATATATTGCGCCATTTTATTCTCACAAAAGCTTTTACCTCCATACATAATAACCACAGATGTAACCATATGCATAAGAAGTTGGATTATCAAAGTTCAGTCCACCGCCCTTATTATATGCAGTGTATGTATTTCCATCATAATATATAGCAACGGTATGAATACCTCGAGTGATTTTTCCTTCGTTGAAAAAGGAGATGATATAGTAACCTTGGGTTGTCATATTATCCAATCCAACTTTTCTATAATGTATCATATCTCTATCTAAAACTTTTCCAATCATAAGAGGATTAGAACCCCAAAATCCGCCAAGAAGCATTGCGCCCTCTTCTTGGAAATCTTTTATTGTATCAGATAGAGTTGATTCAAAACCGAGAGCAACTTTTATATTGTGGACCGCAATAACTTCACAAGAGGTTTCTGCGGCCGAGGCAAATCCGAATTTAAAATTGTCGGCTTCTTTATATTGGTTTGTAATAGTCTTGGATTTAGTAGT
The DNA here is from genome assembly GCA_017621475.1 of Clostridia bacterium. Lineage (GTDB taxonomy): Bacteria > Bacillota > Clostridia > Oscillospirales > CAG-272 > UMGS731. The sequence continues at coordinate 66,159 of JAGATA010000018.1, read as the reverse complement.
GGTCGAAATGTCAATATCTATATTATAATTTTCATTATAATTACTCTCACTTATTAAATATTCTATAAAAGAAAAGGTAGATTTTGTAAGAAGGTTAGCAAGAAACTTCTTTATTTTATATCCACTATAATCCACATACATCACAGGATTGTTACTACAATACGCATACATATTAAATCCAATGAAATCTCCATTGGCATTTACATATCCGTCCGCATTGATGAAACGTCTAATCTCAGGATCATAATATCTGCTCTGCAAATAATAGAACCCTGTTTCGAAGTCATAGTAATAGCTTCTATAGCGTATCGGGTTGTTTGCACCGAGAACGCTTGCATTTGAACCCGTGATGGAGAGGACGTTGCCCCAAGCGTCATACGTGTATTCCACCAGCAAAGTTCCGTAGGAGCTTCGTATTTGAACCACGTCGCCCTGTACGTTCTTCACGTAGTAATACTGTACGCCGTCATAGATGAGCGAATACGGAGAGCCGCTTTCGTCATAGAGGAAGTCAATGTAATGTGTTCCCCAAGTCTGACGAACGAGCAAGCCGTCTGCATAATAATAGTTATACGTCGTGCTGCCATACTTCTTCTCTATTCGCTGTCCGTCCGCGCCGTATTTGTACGTGGTCGTAACGCCGCCCTTTACTACGGAAGCAAGCTCGCGCCCGTTCTGCCACGTAAAGGTGTACGCACTGCCGTTATTGTACGAAAGCGGATTTCCTATCGCGTCATAGGTGATGTTAGCTCCGTTGAACGATGTCAGGCGGTCAAGCCAATACGTGTTGGTATAACCGTATGTGTCCGTACCGAGATAGGTTGCCGTGCTGTACGTATATTTGTATGCGTAGCGTATGTTACCATACGTATCATAAACGTAAATATACTGTAAGTCGTTGATGTGGTCTATCTCGCTTGTAAGCTGACCTTGGTCGTCATACCCATACGATGCCGCAAGAACACCATCCTTGTAGATACCTGTGATATTGCCAAGATCGTCATACGAATATGTGTATGACAATATCGATGAGCCCTGCGAGGTTACGTTAAGTCCGCTGATAAGAGTGGAAGTCCTTGTTCCGGAGAGCGTTTTGTAGGTGTAATTTTGTACAAAGGTTCTGTACTGACCGAACAAATACTTTTTTGAAAGGCGTTTGAGCGTATCATAAACATATACAAAGTCATCGCCGCTAAAGTTTTCGCCATCAACCGTCATTATTGTGAGCGAGTTATCGGCTTCATCGTACGTATAAGCATATGTATGAGCGAGCGTGCCGCCCGTTGCGCCCGAAAGGCCGCAATAATATTCCGAGGCTCTGCCTTTATCGTCATAGGTGTAATGGGTGCGTGAATTCACCGTTTCACCTATGCGCTGCACCGTGGATAAAATCCGTCCTAAACTATCATAATTATAGCATATTGTGATATTATTGTCAATATCCCGGGCGCTGTGAAGCTCGCCCTCGCCATTGTAAACGTAGTTGTATTTTGTGGCACCGTTTACTTTTATCTCTACGATACGGTCAAGCTCGTCATATACGTTTTCGACGTAAGTGCCGTTACCGTACGTGGTTTTTGTAAGGTATCCTTTTGATACGTTATATTCATACGTTACAAGCGTATAATTTCCAACCATTATCCTTGTTGTATTGCCGAAGCCGTCATACTCAAAGGAGTAAGTTTGACTGTATTTCGTGCTGTCACCGCTTACGTAACCGCCGCGAACGATGCTTGCAAGCGAGCCGTTCAGGTAGTTGTAATTTACGGAAACTATACCGCTGATATACGAAGTTACCTCACGGTCATTATACTCGTTGTATCCGTGACGCACCGTTACGTTTTTCTCATTTGTCACATGCGTAAGCAAATTCTTATTATCGTAACCGTAAGTCAAAGCAATGCCGTTTGCGTCCTCCGAGCCAACCAAAAGATCTCCATCGCTTGAGTATGAATTCGAAGAGCTGAGCGTCCAAGTGTCGCTGATGTTACGTACAACCGTACCGGTAACGTTACCTACGCTATCGTATGCAAATTCCATAGTAACGCCGTCATTCGTAACGGTATGAAGTCTATGCTCGTTTACGGAATCTTCATAATATGTATATGCAAAGTTGGTATTTCCCTGCGATTGAGAGGTGAGATTGTTCAGCGAATCATAAACAGAGCTTATAGTGCTCGTATCCGTTTGATTCACGGCAACAAGATTTCCCTCATCGTCATAAGAATACGTGGCAGCATCATCTTCCACAAGCACTACGTCATAGACATACGCCGCACAAAGATGGTTTTCATAAACTATCGCTACCTTTATATAGGATATTGTAAGTTCCGTTTTTGTTGGAGCTATAACACCTTGCGCAAACTGCGGCTGGTTCCAAAGGTCCTCGTTGAACGGAACGAGCATTGTCTCACTCTCGCCATTCGTATAATATATCGTTGCGGCAAGCCCGAGAGTTCTGGAATATGCGCGCGGTGTTGACGTTGCATACGCCCATCCCGAGAGATGGAAAGTAGTATTTGCGCTCTTGTTTATAGGGATAATGTAAGATGCAGAAAGCCTGCTTCCTATCGCATTCGTGGAGGCCAAGCCTATACAGCTTCTGAATATCTGCGTATTGGGAACGGCTTCATACCTTGTTACACCGTAATAATTCCACAAATCAAAATCTTCAACAAGATTATATGATGACGGTGCGCTGTTTTCCTCAAGCTGGATATCATCAACGTATGCGTTGCCCGTAACACCGTCCATACAAATATATATCGTATATTCGTGTGTTTCAACGGCATCAAAAGTAATGTATATTCTTTGCCAGTTATCGCCCGTGCTTTGTGTAAGATTTACATTAAGCTTATCTCCGATAACCGTACCGTCTGTTGAAACCGCTTTCAGATATATTCCGCCGCCGGAAGCGAAAGTAAGTCCGCTTACATCCACGTATGCCGACGCCGTATATTTGCAGGAATTATCTGCTTTGTATATTTGATAAAAGCTTGCTTGAACCGAAGCAGACGTTGACCCCATAAGTATAGAACGATGGCCTGTATGGGCTTTTGTGCTTGAATACGATGCACCGCTTACAAAAGTCCAAGAAGAATCCCTTTCAGCACTTCCGTTATCGAACAGATTATCCGAGACCGTACCAACAGAACCGATACTTTCTATGTGATTATTCATTTTTTCATTAGAAGTTTCTGTGTAAACGGCCGTACTTGCTCCATAGATCTTACTGTTTAGATCGGATGTATAAACATTTACACTTCTTCCTCTATTATCAAAAGAATATGTTGAAATTATTTGATTTGTCAAAATACCGAGAGCAACATCCGTATAGAACGTCTTCTCGCCAAGCGTATTATATGAATACAGCGCCTTTCCGTAGTTCTTTGTGCCGTTATCAATATAGTATTCTTGAATAGCTCTTTCTTTATGCCAAACATATCCCAAGGTGGTATTTACCGCCGTGCTATAGCTTATTCCGTAATTCGCCTCTGAATCAAAAGCTGAAGTTAAAACAGAATTCTCATCATACGTATATACCGCCGTCGCTCCGTCAGGATACGTTATTTGAGTTAAACGCCCATCAATATAAGTATAGGTCGTTGCTCGTCCATAAGCATCATATATTGCAGAGAGATATTGACCGGAATATGAAAGCGTAGCTATCGTTTCCGCATTGGCTTCTGTATTGCCGGCATTATATCGTATGACTTTGCTTACATGATAAGCACCGTAATCCGCGCTGCCGTCAGAAGTATTATATATAAGCTGTACCGTGTTGCCGTCGGCATCGATGATCTTAAAAAGTTTTCCGTTTTTAAAAAGCTTTTGGTTGCCTTGCTTATCCGTCATTGTGCAGGTATAGCTGAACGTGGAATTATCCAAGAACACAGTCATCGTAAGACCGAGTCCATCTTCATCCACATACTCTGTTCCTTTGTTTACAAAGAAATGCTCCGTACCGTCAGCATCCATATATACGTAATGCTGTACGCCGTTTATGAGTATGGGAATAAGGCTTTCCTGTATATTCAATTTCCAGCCAAGTCCTATCTGCATTGCAGAATAAGTGGATGTGTTTAACGGATCATTTCCGCTTAAATCACCGCTGATAATTCTGTCTGAGTACGCATCATTATACACATTACTGATTGCAAAAGGCTGTGTTGCACTATCGGAATGCAGAATCGTATTGACCAATGTTAAATCGGAAGTATAATCACTTATATATCCAACTCCCGCTCTGCCGATGGATTGAGTTTGATAAGTATAATAATCCTCAAGACCCACCATACTTCGGTAAGAAACCGTTAAAACAGGTCTTATATCATCGGTCGTTACGTAATCATTTGAAATAAGAGACACGTAAGCATCATCCGTGCTTCCTTCTAAAACTTTTAAAGCGATGCCGTTATTATCTGCGCCAAGATACCAATTTTTTACTACTCTTGTTATATTCCACGTTATATAATCCGAATAGTTAAGTTGAGTATAGTCACGTCCGATGTTTTGGAAATCTATAGTTCCGGATCTTATCGGGTTAATAAAGGTATTCCATGTTACCGTGCTTTCGCTCCAAGACTTGGAAACCTCGTGTGCCGTCACCACTACCGAAGAAAGACCTACGTTTGCTTCGCTTGAATATTGACACAACGTCAAGCTTGCATTAGTTACAATGCTACCGCTCGGAATTACGGGAAGCACATTGGTCTTCCAAAGGGTATATGTATTAGATCCCTCTATAATACTAACATCATGAATAGCCCCATTACCTGTGTTAACATCAGGTACGTTTTCCATAATATAAGCATCTTCTATATCGTCTGTTTCTGTTTTTATCGGCGGGTCTATTGTTACGGGGAACGCTCTGTTCTCATCATTCATCCACTCGCTGTCAGCAGTAACGGTGATGCGGTATTCCTTGTTTTTCACCCGCTCCAAGGAGTAAGTGACTTTGTCGGAATATTTGCCGTTCGCATCGACCATATACGGAGTGGTTATCGTGTAAACAATTTCGCCTGTTTTTTCGTCCACAAGAACGATCTTACCGTCGTCAAGCTGTTCTGCCGTGAGCTTATCGAGCTTTATATCGAACTGATAAACATACTCATCGGCTTTTGATTTAACGATGATATTTTCTTTAAGGTTATTACCATTTACAATGTATTCAAGGTCAACACCATCGAGAATATCCTCGTACATAACACTTGAAACCGATTTTTTGACAACGGTCAAGCGCTCAAGCTCCGTCGCATCCTCGCTGTGAGCTTCGGGATTTGTAACAGTTATTCCTTTGCTCTTGTTTGCTCCAACAAGATTAAAGCTTATCTTGTAATTGCCCTGCTTTATGGCAACAAGCTTCGAGGAATTGCTGTTGTTTGCAAATTTTATGATATGCTTACCCTTGCTTGTGGCAACACCTGCAATATCATCGGAATCGGATGCAGAAGAAGATGCGAGAGTGTTATCAATTTCTTCCCATACATCGCCGTCAAGATAATGCACGGCGCTGTTATACATAGCAACGTAATATGATCCATCGGACATTCGTATGTATTTTGCGTTTTCCGTTCGTTTTGAAACGTCTTCACCGAGGGCGTACACATCGGAAGAAGCTTCTCTTACCTCTTCAGAAGAAACGGTGGTTGAAACGATTTCATCTGTTCTCAGACTGTCGGCAATATCCTCTGCAGCGATTGCATACACGGACGAGGGCATCACCGATGCGAGCATCAAAACGGAAAGGAGAACGGATAAAAACTTTATGCTTTTTCTTTTTATCATAGTTTACTCCTTTACACCGTTTTACTCGTAATCGTATTCGATTTTGTCTTCAATAACATCCACACTTCCGTCAATACCTACGATTTCCAATGTCATAACTGCGCGATATTTTCCTGTATCGCTGAGTTGAAATCCGTTGTAGAATACATCTATCAGTTCCGTGGAAGTTTCTGTCCATGTGTTATCGGCATAGCCAATATCCACCGTATTCCAGAACACAAGCAAGAAACGCTTTTCAAGCTGTACTGCCAATCTCGCCTCTGAAAAATTATTTCCATCACCTGTATAGTCTACATGAACATGAGCCATACCATCATCTGTTATCGAAAAGGAAAATGTGTACTGATTGCAATTAGACCAACGTGGCGTTACAGATGCTGCAAGAACGCTTACGTTACAACACATCATTGCCATAACCAACACCAATGAAATAACAGTCATAATTTTTTTCTTCATAAATTTTGCCTCCAAATATTTTGTTTTTAAAAGATAAATCTCTCGCTTATTTACCCTTCTATATATTAATAGTCATTTTCTCGAAAAAATTCGACAAAAAAAGCAAAAAAAATGCGAACTTTTTTAAAAATTCGCATTTTTTATATTTTTATTAAGTTTTCGAAACGCCCAACACTATTTTCTTAAGTTCAGCTTCATCAAGCACAACAGATGATGTTAAGCGCAAAGAATACTTTCCGTCATTCCACATATAATGTAAACTTGTGTCCAATTCACGACAATACACCTTGTATTGACTCGACTCATAGAACAAAGTATTACCTTGCTCTATGTCTAATCCAGATTTAGTATTATCTATAATACCCTGTTGAAATATTAAAAAATTACCATTATCATTTTCAAATTTATAAAATATATTTACAGGATTTACGATTTCTTGCACCAACTCATATCCATCAGGTACATATGTAAGTTCATAAATTTCATTGATTTCTGCCGATGATATTTTATCGCTTTCATTGTAAGTCAGCCTTACGAATTTTTCATACACCTCTTCAACGAAATCTCGTATCTCATTTCTGCAAATATACGCAGCGCATCCCGTAAGGAGCAAAGCCGCCGCTATTATTATAGCTATCAACGATTTTCGCGAAAATTTTCGTTTAGGTGCACTTCGGCTGCTATTTATAATTTCTTGCATTTTGTCATAGTGCTCCTGTGAGCAAGCTGCAGTTTCCTCGCACGCCGCCAATTCTTCATCGAGTTTCTCCGCAAATGCTTCCGCTAAAGCTTTCCCAAATAATTCTCTGGCTTCCTTATCCATTATTCCACTCTCCCTTCCAACATTTCAAGCAACATCAATTTTCCTCTTTCGAGTCTTTTATAAACTGTTTTTGAAGATATCCCCATAATCTTAGAAATATTTTTCACGCTCATATCTTCGTGGTAATAATACAGCAGCGTTATGCCGTATTTTTCATCCATACGCTTTATCAGAGACATAACCAGTAGATATTTTTCCTTGATCTCTAACTTTTCGAAAAAATCTTCATCCGAACAGTTTGTTTCAGGACCTTCGGTAAAATCAAATTTTTCGTATTCTTTTGCCAGTTTTCCGCTTTCATTCAGCACAATAGTCAATACGTACGATCGCAGCTCTTTTTTGGGCAAGTCGAAATTTACCGAGTCTATATACTTCAAAATATTCAAAAAGGAACCTTGAACAACGTCTTCTGCATCAATCTCATAATTGTCACATCCGTGATTTTTTAATCGATCTTTAGCAAGCCTCATCATATCATCGTGATAATTATTGTACAAATATGTAATCTTCCCGTGATTGCTTGCATCAGCAATCGATAACAAAAAGCTTAACATAAAATTTCTCCTATAGTCTTAAAAACATCGTGCAACTTGAAAAAGCCGAGATTCCTCTCGACTTTTCATTTACCATAATATCAGCATTTAAACTAGTGCTATTATACAGCTAAAAAGATGGTTTTTCAAGAGTTAGGATAAATTTATTTTCACATTAATTCAAGAATTTGTTCATTTAATTGGTATATATAAGCAAAAAAAGAGACCGACATTAAAAAAATCGGTCTCTCAGATCTTATTTAGCAACAACGAATGTTACTTCATAGGGCGTGCTTGCCATGGGGCTTGCTTTAAGGGAAATTTTAAGTGTGTTTTCAGCTGTCAAAGTGCCTTCTACAACATTGCCTTCGCTGTCTGTAAAAATGAATCTACTTCCGTCAACAACGTATGTTCCGTTTGCGGAAGAACCGTCCATTTCATTTTCTCCCATTGCAAATTTAACTGAATAAGCGAATGTGCCGTCTGCACCTACTGTTGCTGTATATTTGTAAAGAACAGTGCCCGCCATTGCGCTTACTTTTTCATATTCTGCGGAATATGTACCTGCTGCGATTGTATAAACACTTGTATCGCCTGTGTTATCGTTGCCTGTGTTATCACCATTGCCACTATCTGTGGGAACATCACTCCGGTAAGTAAAAACGATTTCTCCAACAAGAGCAAGCTGAATCGTTGCAATACCGTAAGGAAGATCCTTTGTCATTCTGAGAGTGCCATCCTTCTGAACAACGAATGTAGATGTTCTTTCGTCAGAATATGTGAGAGTGTAGCAATCATTTGTAAGTGCATATGTACCTGCACCCTTTTCCGTTGTACCATCGGAAATTGTAAATGTACCATCATTCTTGAGAGTAAGAACAAAGTTCCAAGTCATATTCATTCCTTCGGTAGCGTAAGAGGATGTTCCGGTATATACGCCGGACTTGAATGTACCTTCATTTACGCCGGGAGCAATAACAGCCGTTGTAGCTTCCGTTGTAGTTGTTGCTTCTGTAGTTGTCTCATTGTTGCCACTGCAAGCAACCATAGAAACCAACATTGCAATCATCACAAAAAGAGCAAGTAACTTTTTCATAATGTAATATCTCCAATTTTTCTTTAAAGTTTAAAATATTTTGTCCAAAGTTTTTCAAAAAGTTCTTTTGATTTTATTTCTATCGTATTAGCATCGGATCGACGCATATAAATCGAAAGAGCTATTTTTTCGTCTTCGCCTACAATAGCAAAGCTGAGACTCTCTTTTCCTCCGTAAAGAGTTTCACGAACGAGAAAGATATCATAAAAATCTTTTTTCATTAAAAGAGATGTAAGCGACATTTCTCCGCTTTGGGTTTTTACGATTTTTATACCATTCATATCCATAGCATCAGGAATATGTGTTGTAAGTTGAAGAACAACACTTCCTGTATCAGCGTGAAACATAACGGCATCAAGCTTTGTAAGTTCGGAATAAATCGAATCAAAGTCTTCTTTAGGAACAGAAATCGCATCCTTCATTGCATCGAGCAACTGCCATTCAGTGATCTTTAAGCTTTCCGCTACACTGCGAAGGTGAGCCCCTGGATTTTCCGCATAAAATTCATCAATTCTCTGGGAAAGCGTTTTCTGTATATGAGGATTAGATGGATGGATATGGTTTTCCTTCATTTCTTCCTGCATCATTTTTATACACTTTGGAACTGTATAAAATTTTGCGTGAGCAGCGATGCAATCACGGCAATTCCCGAAGTTGGGACATTTGGGATTGCAAGGGCAAAAATTCTTTTCATTGTTTTCCATATTTCTTATCCTCATTTCCTATTCTATGGCATCTTGCCATATGATCATTTCCTACGAAGGTAGGGGAAGGTAACGGCTGTTCTTTGCAAATTTGGCAAGCCTTAGGGCAACGTCCTGCAAATCTGCATATATCCGGTGGATTTATGGGGCTTCTCGCCTCTCCCGAAAGAATGATTCTCTCTTTGCCGGACTTTGGTCTTATGTCAAGTATAGCAGACATAAGCGCTTCTGTATAAGGACAAGCAGGATTTTGGAAGATATCTTCCGTTGCACCGCTTTCCATAATCTCACCCAAATACATAACGGACATATGCTCCGTTATGTGCTTAATAAGCGAAAGATTGTGTGAAATAAAGAGATATGTAAGTCCCATCTCCTCGCGAAGATCGAGAAGAAGATTACATATTTGAGAGTGAACGGAAACGTCAAGCGCTGATGTAGGTTCATCGCAAATAATAAACTCCGAACCTGTAATAAGCGCACGTGCTATGGCAATACGTTGGCGCTGACCGCCGGAAAACTCAAATACGTATCTGTCAAGGTCCTGAAGAGAAAGACCTACTTTTTCAACAAAAGCCGCTGCGCGTTCGCGAAGGACTCTCTCATCACGTTCACCCGCAATGTAGAGAGGCTCAGAAATAAGCTGCCAAACGGTAAAGCGCGTATTAAGAGAGGAATACGGATCTTGGAAAACGGTCTGCATATGTTTGCGAACTTCTTTCCATTCGGACGGTTTTGTTTTTGAATCGATGGTATGACCAAAAAATTCAAAAGAGCCCGAAGTGATCGGAACAAAACTGAGAATGGCGTTAGCAAGAGTTGTTTTTCCACAACCGCTTTCTCCCACAAGACCGTATATCTCACCCTTGCGGATTTCTATATTCGCGTTCTGAACGGCAGAAAGACGATCCGGCTTTCCAAATATGTTTTTCTTAACTTTGAAATCGACCGTCAAATTATTTGTTTTAAGAATTATTTCTCCCATAGTTCCTCCGTTCCGTAATAACAGCGAACATATCTGCCCGATTCCTTAGAAACAAGCGGAGGCTGTTTCTTTTTGCAAAGTTCGGTACAATATGCGCAACGGTTTGAAAAATAACATCCCTGGGGTTTATTGGAGGGGTGCGGTACATTGTGGGGTATCTGCACAAAGCGCTCCACTTTTTCCTCGACACCCGGTACGGTATCAATTAGGGCTTTTGTATAAGGATGAAGCGGATGATCGAGAATCTCATCCACGGTTCCTTCCTCAACTATCTTGCCGCAATACATAACATAAACCCTATCTGCCATTTCACGCACAACGCCAAGGTCGTGTGTAATCATAAGGAGCGACATTTTCTCCTTTTCGCATCTTTCAGAAATAAGAGCAAGTATCTGCGCTTGAATAGTTACATCGAGCGCTGTTGTCGGCTCATCTGCGATTAGAAGTCTTGGAGAAAGTGATGTTGCCATAGCAATAAGTATTCTCTGCTTTAATCCGCCGGAAAGTTCGTGCGGATATTGTTCCGCGCGCATTTCAGGGTCGGGAATACCAACTTTCTTCATCATTTCAATGCTGTGCCTACGGGCTTCTTTGGGCTTCATATGCAAGTGATAAACAAATACCTCGTCCAGTTGCTCTCCTATTGTCATAACGGGGTTAAGGAAAGTGGAGGGATCCTGGAAGATCATCGCCATTTCTTCTGCGCGCAGAGCAAGCATTTCGCTTTCGCTTTTTTCAAGCAAATTGTGTACCGTACCATCAGAAGATGTAAAAGTAAATTCATCTGCCGCAATATATGCGGGAGGCGTTGTGAGAAGGCGCATACAAGCAAGACTCGTTACGCTTTTTCCACATCCACTCTCACCCACGATGGCAACGCGTTCGCCTTCGCCAATGCGAATATCGACACCTTCAACCGCACGGACAAAAGTTTCACCTGTACGGAAGATAACTTTTAAATTTTTGATATTAAGAACATCAGCCATTTTTATCCTCCGACATTAAAAATTCTTTTTTCAATTTTTCAGCTTCTTCTTCGCCGGTCTCCACGATCTCCTTAAACACAGCTTTTGCCGCAGCTTCGGGAGAAAGTCCGTCTTTTTTCTTATCTTTTTTGCGTTTCATCTTAGGATTGAGAATTTCTTCAAGAGCATAGCCAATCTGCATAAAGCCGAATACTGTTATAAATATAGCAACACCCGGTGCAATAACCCACGCCCAAAGACCTGAAGTAAACGCACTTGCCTCTGCCGCTACAAGGATCTTACCCCAGCTCATAACAGAAGGATCGCCGAGACCAATAAAACTGAGACCTGCTTCTGCTATCATAAAACCGGCGCAAGAAAGCGCGCAGTTCATAATAAGCAAATGCGCAACAGAAGGCAAAATATGTTTAAACATAATATAAGTTTTGGAGCCGCCTGCAAGCTCTGCCGCACGAATATAGTTCATATTCGTTATAGAAAGCACCTGCGCGCGCACCATTCTTGCCGTACCGCACCATCCCACGAGAGTAAATATCGCAATCATCATAATATAACTGGATGAAAGGTTACTCATTATCATCATAAGAGGAGTTGTGGGGATAACGAGGAGCACATTTATAATATTCAAAATAACTGCGGCGCTCACTTTTCCGAAATATGCGGAAACAACGCCCAGCGTTGCGCCAAGAAACGTTACACAAAGACCTGTTGTAACACCAATAATAAGAGATATACGAGCACCGTAAAGAAGCTGTGTCAATATATCTATGCCGTTCTTATCCGTGCCAAGAAGATGCTCAAGCGAAGGCTTGGCAAGACCATTTGCTATGTTATAGTCATCAAGCTCGTATGGCGTGAGATAAGGTGCAAATATTGCAGCAAGAACGACTATACCAACCAGTATCACGCCTCTTCTGCCCTTCGGGTTTTTCACGACCGCCAAAAGGAATTTTCCTACTCCCTTTAAAGAAGAAAGTATGTATCTTTCAAAAAACTTTTTCATAAAAATCATACCTCCTTTACTCTGGGGTCAAATTTGTGATATACAAGGTCTGTGATAAAGTTACAAACAACCGTTATCACAGCAAAAAGAAGCAATATCGCTTGAGAGAGCAAATAGTCACCGTTATTGCAAGCATCAAGCAAAAGCTGACCCATACCGGGCCACGAGAAGATTTTTTCCATAAGAACGCTACCACCAAGAAGACCAGCCATAGACATACCAACATTAGTTATAAGCGGAAGGAGTGCATTTCTGAAAGTATGCTTGTAAAGAACCACAGAAGAAGGCAAACCTTTTGCACGGGCTGTAAGTATGTAATCCTCGTTAGTAACAGCTATCATACTGTTTCGCACAAGAAGCGCATAAGATATAGTACCGGAAAATACAGAGATCATAACAGGAAGAGCCGCGTGATAAGCCACGTCGAATATATCCGCAGGAGGAACGGCAACAATTATGCCTGCAAGAAGAGAAACAGGGATACCGGCAAAAACGAACAACGATTTTTTCGTTATTGTACGCAATGCAATTGCAAGTATTACACACAACGCAAATGCAATAAGGAACAGCGGCATATTGAACGTAAGAGTGTATCCCGCCGTCATAGCGCCTCTGTACGGGAATAACTTTATGGTAAATGCGAAAAGCATAACGGAAACGAGCGCCAGCCAAAATGACGGTATCGCCGTTGTAACGCCCGAAAGCCACAAAAGCGCTTTATCTGCCGTATGTTCGCGTCTTTTTCCTGCAATAGCACCATAAATTATACCGAGAGTTATGGAAATCACAGTTGATGAAATGGTAAGAACCATTGACCACGGTATGCGGCTGAACATTACAGTCCAAACGGATTCCTTATAGTAGTGAGATTCACCAAAATCGAGAGTAAATACTCTTCCCAGATAATCAAAATATTGAACTATAAGCGGATCATTAAAACCGTATTCTTCCCTTATCTGCTCACGCAAGGCGTACGCGTCTTCCGGTACGCCTGCGTAATAAGGTTGTGCGGGGTCTTGGAAAATCATTCTCGGCAAAAAGAAATTAAGCGATATTATAATAAACAGCACGAATATGGAGCTGAGTATTTTCTTGAAATAATAACCCTTCATTTATTGCCTCCAAGAGATTTTTATTTTGTGTGCAAATAGCGAATGGAATAGGAATTCCATATCGAAGAGCCTTCAGCTTCTGTCCAGCCTGTATAACGATTTTCAGAATAGAAGGTTATTGTATTTTCAGAGAAAAGAGGTATCTCTATTGCCATATCCGCAATATACTTCTGTATCTCGCGGCAAAGCTTATACTGTTCTTCAGTATTAGCAGTCTGTTCCATAGTTTTCATCATAGCGACAAGATCATTATCGATCACACCGGAATAATTAAACACTCTGGGACTTCCGGAAGGATAAACACCATATCTCGCATCGAACATAAGCATTTGTTCGGGAGTGAACGAAACGCTGTTTATTATCATATCGAAATCCGCGTGATTATATTGCTTTATATCCTCTGAATATGTAGATGTTGCCTGATCATATTCGAGGGTAATGCCTATTTGCTTAAGCTGAGTTGCAAGGGCCTTAACAGTAACTTCTTTATCCGGGCTTGCAAAAACAGTAAGCGTAATACCGCGGCTTCCGTTTTCATCCATCTTATAGGATGTTTTATCAAGAAGAGCGTTTGCTTCTTCTACGTTAGTACGGTGATAAACGTAATTTCCGTTTTCATCAACATAAGCGTGGTTATAATAGTCTTGAACAAGACCATCGCCAACTTTAACGCCCATGCCGTGAAGCACCTCGTCGATAAGAACCTGCTGATCTATGCAAAGAGAAATAGCCTGTCTTATTTCTTTAGAATAGCCGTTGAAACTTCCTTCTTTAAACGCACCATAAGGTCCTACATTGAAAAGAAGCGTGGAAACAAAGGAGTTATATACAGATGAGATTTGAATGTTATCATAAGTACTGTTATTTTTCACAGCATAAGCTTTAGAAGAATTTACAGTATCCATCATAAGGTCTATACTTCCCTCGCGCAAAGCATTTATAAGAACGTCTTCGTTGCTCATAAGAATAACGGAAATATTCTTGATAGGCTCATATGCAAACATTTCTTTTGTAAGCTTTTCATCGTAATCCTCACGGAATGAAGCCGTGATCGTGCTGCCTTCGATATAATCGCCTTCTTTGATATAGTACGCACCTGTACCGACAGGATTAAGATTTTTTTCCTTAGAAGGATTACGTACTGTCTGCCATATATGCTTCGGAATAATAACTATGGAGTTACATATTGACTTCATAGCCGTATAATTGTTACTTGAAAGAATAAATACAAAATCTCCATCAACTACCTCACTGGAATGGTAATCAGTAAGGAAGTATGCTTGGCTGCCGAGAGAGCCCGCATGTTTAACTATATAGTCGAATGTGAATTTTATATCCTCTGCAGTAAAGGGTGTTCCGTCATTCCAGCTATGACCATCAACTACTTTGAAGCGGAAGCGCATCCAGTTTTTGTTAGGAACTGTAATAAGCGCACGTTCCATAAATTCTTCTTCTGTTTCATTGATAGCGTTGCCGCTTTCGTCAAAACCGAAAATTACAGATTCTTTTTCGCACTGTGCTTTCCACTGCTCTTCGGTGGGATCGAAGTATTCATAACCGTAAACGCTTCCATCCTGTTTTGGGAAAGCACCTTCTGCTTCAAGAAGTCCATCCTCAAAGGCAAGAGGATTTATTTTTGGGTCGGAGGGAGTATAAACGCTTCCGTCCGGAAAAGTAAATGTTTTACCGGTTTCATATCCTACGGGAACAGAGTTGCTGCTCAAAGCCGTATTATAGAAAAGTCCCACAAAAAAAGTAGAGGAACTTGCCGTAGAGGAATAAGGGTTGAGGTTTTTCGGAAGTTCTGTTGTTCCGACACGTAAAGACTCTGCATACTTGTCCTGTCTTCCACAGGAAGGAACCATCAAGATAAGCAAAGAGATAAAAAGTAAAACAGAAATTATCTTCTTCATAGTTCACTCATTAAAAAGGAATTCTTGTGCCGAAGCCGATTTTATTTGCAGAATTATCAAAGATCTCTTCAACGGTAAATTTATATGCGAGACGAGATACCCAACGTTCAATATTTGGCAGATGATATACATCGTGCTGAGCGTTTATAAACTGCTGAATAAGAGGCAGAGAGAAAGGATCGGCAGTTCCGATCTCGTGGTGTTCGCCGATTATTTCCATCTTGCCGCGAACTTCAAAAGAAAGCATCGGGGGCTGATAGAAAAGAAGTGTTGCTTCGGGATTTGCCTTATAGTTTGCGTAACTGTGTTTGAATGCCATTTCAACGCTGTAGATGTGTTCAAAATCTATTGTTTTTTCAGCCTCTTCAGAGTAAAGCCATTTCATAAGAAGTTTAAGACCTCTGTCGCTGTATGTTTTGTCTTCGGGGTCATAACTCTTGATATGTTCAACGTAAGCAGCAAGAGCTTCTTCAAGATATTCATCTTTAGGAATAAATCCAATGCCTTTTACGGAACCATTGAGTCCTTCGGGACCGTTGCTGATAAAAACGGGATCGTGAGAAGTAAAAGAAAGAAACATCTTTTCAGGGGACATCATTTTACCTTCAGCAAGTGCTTTTACCGTATTGCCGCGTGTTCTGTATGCCCAATTAAAAAATCTGTTGAGTTCGCCTGTTTCTGTACGTGCTCTATCCATAATAAAAATCTCCTTTGATATATAAATATTTTTAATTATTTTACTTTGATAAAAGGCGCGGGGGAAGCTTTTGCGCTTGCCTGAGCAATATTGAATCCAACGGAAAGGCCTTTTTCGGAATACCCGGTACCTTCGGAAACAAAGTTTTCTGCAACAACTTCGCCTTCTTCGGAAACAACATTATATGTGAAAGTAACATTTTCACCATCAACAACATATGTGCCATTTGTAGCACCCCAAGCGTGCATACCCATAGCAGGTGCCATCTGCATAATGCTTACGGAAAAAGTGCCATCTTCCTTCATAGCAAGAGCGTAAGAGTATGTCATCTTACCCATACCGCCTTCTTTCTGCATGAAACCAACATAAACATCTCCTTCAACATCGGTAGGAGCTGTTTCGTAGAAGTCAATATCCGCAGATGTCATTGTTGTTATCATATGGAAAGGTGTAGAGAAAATTCCATCGAGAATTACCGCATCCGTAACAGTTACACTGTCTTCGGCAGTTTCCCCATACTGATAAGTAAATGTTATCGTTTCATCAAATTCTTCATTCTCCCCAAGAGTATATGTACCTGTGTATTTTGCAGTTTGGAGAGATCCCATTGCATCAAGAGCTACATAAAGCTCAAGAGTGCCGTCGTTCATAAGGTTCATAAGAACTCTGCCGTTCATTTCCATAGCCGTTTCACCCATAGAAACGCTCTTTGTATAACCGGCAATAAAAGAACGAGCCACACTCAATTTCGTTTCTTCGTTGTTGCCGCCGCAAGCCACCAAGGCTGTGCAAGCAATAATTATAGCAAGAAGAAGTGCTATAATTTTTTTCATAAGTTTATCCTCCTATTTTTATTCGGTTAGCATCCACTAACTTATTTATTTTAAACAAGAGAGTACCATACTCTCTATCTTGTGTATTCTATCATATTTTACAAAGCTGAGTCAAGTGGTAGCCATGGCTAACTTTTTAATATTATCGATATATTTTTAAAACAAAAAAATGACTTAAAGCATTGAATACACATTGTTATAACATACACAGAAAAATCGGAATCGATAATTATTCTAACCGCTTGAAATATTCATAAATTTGTGGTATAATATTTATATAAATTTAAATAATAAAGAAAAACGGAGGATTTTTCTATGTGTGACAATAACAAGTTTTATATTTGCGAGCACTGCGGCAACCTGATTGGTATGATTAATGATGCAGGTGTTCCTATGATGTGCTGCGGACAGAAAATGACCAAGCTTGAGCCCGGCACCGTTGAGGCAAGCCACGAAAAGCACATTCCCGTAGTCTCTGTTGATGGTAACACCGTAACAGTAACTATCGGTGCTGTAGAGCACCCTATGGTAGAGGAGCATAGCATTCTTTGGGTATATCTTCAGACTGACAAAGGCGGTCAGCGCAAGTGCCTTGAAGTAGGCAAAGCGCCTACCGTAACCTTTGCCTTGGCAGATGAGACTCCTGTTGCCGCATATGCATACTGCAACCTACACGGGCTGTGGAAGAAAGAGATTTGATAGGGAGGACGAAATAACGATGAATGCAAAAGTACACGAGCTGTTAAATCAACAGATCAATAAGGAGTTTTACTCCGCATATCTGTATCTTGATTTCTCAAATTACTTTGAGGATGCGGGACTTGACGGATTTGCAAACTGGTACAAGATTCAGGCGCAGGAGGAGCGCGACCATGCAATGCTGTTCTATCAGTACCTCCAAAATGAAAACCAAAAGGTAACTCTAGAAGCCATCCCGAAGCCAGATAAGGAGTTTGCTTGCCATATAGATGTGCTTAAAGCAGGTCTTGAGCACGAAGAGTACGTCACCTCGCTGATAAACGATATCTACGCGGCAGCATATGAGGTAAAAGATTTCCGCACGATGCAGTTCCTTGACTGGTTTGTGAAGGAACAGGGCGAGGAAGAAACCAACGCCAACGATATGATCACGAAGATGGAACTTTTCGGCTCGGATCCAAAGAGTCTTTATATGCTCAACCAGGAGCTTGCTGCAAGAGTATATACTGCTCCATCGTTGACTCTGTAATTTTAAAAGAAAGGAAAACACGATATGAAATACAAATGCGATGCTTGTGGCTGGGAATACGACGAAAGCGTCGGCGATCCCGATAACGGAATTGCTCCCGGCACAAAATTTGAGGATCTTCCTGAAGATTTTGCTTGCCCCCTTTGCGGAGTAGGCAAGGATATGTTCTCTAAGTCTGAATAATCTCAAAAAAAGAGAGCACGGCAATTTTTATTGCCGTGCTCTCTTTTTTGTATAATAGAAAAATTCACACGAAGCATTGCAATTTTGCATATTCAAACAAAGCATACACTTCCCAAAAGTCGCCCTATATTTAAATAATATCCATTAGAATATATGAATTATGCATAAATATATGTGGGATAAAGCCGACGGAACATCAAACAACAAACAAGAGACATTGATTTTACATTATGAAGAAGTAATAAAAACAAGTAGCCTCCGAAAAAATTTCGGAGGCTACTTGTTATTTAAGAGCTGTCATTTTTCCCGCTTCAACACGGTATATTCTATCAGCTATTGCCATAGTGGATTCTCTATGTGAAACAAGAATTATACTTTTTTTATTCTTTTGCTCTTTAAGTGCTTTTAGTATAATACCTTCATTGATGCTATCAACATTGCTTGTAGGTTCATCGAGGAGGATAAGTTCGCTTCCCGAAAGGAAAGCTCTCGCAAGGCCTATCCTCTGCTTTTCGCCTGCGGAAAGATTATCACCCAAAGCGCCCACTCTTGTTTTGTATCCTTCCGGAAGCGTCATTATAAAATCGTGTACGGAAGCCAAACGGCAAGCATGTTCAAGTTCCTCATCCGTTGCATTTGCTTTGGCAATACGAAGGTTATCCTCTATACTTTCATCAAAAAGATATGTCACCTGGCTTACCATTGTAACATTGTCAAGCAAATTGTCGCTGTTTATATTATCAATATCTATTCCGTTGTAGCAAATACTACCTCCTGTCTTTTGCCAAAAACGAAGCAAAAGTTTGAGAAATGTTGATTTACCGCATCCGCTTTCACCGACGATACCAACGATTTCTCCCTTTTGAGCGTGCATACAGATATCATTCAAAACCTGTGTTTGTGAATCATAAGAGAACGAAAGGTTTTCAACTTTAAGGTTGTTGTATTCGATTTTTTCTCCGTCTTTAACAGCATTTACAACAGGTTTTTCCTCCAAAAGGTCAAGAACTCTGTCTCCGCTTGCAAAAGTTTGTGTAAGATTTCCGGGCAATGCGGAAATAGCGATAACAGGACCAAAGCTTGAAAATACCGCAACAACACCTATTATCATTCTGCCAAGGCTTATTGCGTTAGCGCTGACAAGAACTATACCAACAATAAGCGTAATGAGTATTGCAAAAGATACAGAAAGTTCTGTAAAAGCAGCCGCAGCCGTGGTATTATGCTTCATCTTTTTCGTTTCACGAAGCAAAACATCGGAACGAGCATTTACTTCTTTCTCTCTTTTTTCTCCCGCATTATTGAGAACTATATCCTTAACACCTTTGATGCTATCGAGGAAGTAGGCGTTAAAAGAGGAAAATTCACATCTGTAATTAACACCGGATTCTTTAAGCATACCCGAAGATATCATAGGAACTGCAATTCCTATAAAAAGATATGCGCAAACCGCAACCAAGGCAAGCCAAGGGCCTGACACAATAGCAACGAATATGGTTATTATCAAAGAGAATATAACTGCTATGCATATAGGGGAGATTGTATGCGCATAGAAAACTTCAAGTGTTTCAATGTCGGATGTTATCATAGCAATAATACTTCCCTTTTGCTTGCTTTCAAGCTTTGCGGGACAAAGCTCACGAAGCGAAGCAAATATCTTATCACGCAAAGTAGCCAACAGGCGGAAAGCTATATAATGGTTGCTGTATTGCTCAAAATAGCGCAAAAGTCCGCGAAGAACACCACATCCCACCGCAAGAGCAATCAGCACCCAATATGAAACCGCAATACTTTCACCAAGAAACTTTGCAATTCCTATAGCACCGAAGAGGGATACGCCCATAGCGGAAATAAATCCGAGAGTGCCGTTTATAACCGCTAAAAGCATAATATAAGCAAGACTGCCGAGAAGTAGCACGAGGCTTGCCATAATTTTAGCCCCGCTTCTTCTTAATTTTTTCTTGTTTTTCATATCAACACCTCCGCGTAACCTTCTTCAAGAGCTTTCTGTGCGGAAAAGAGCTTTTCATATCCACCTTTTTTGGACATCAGAGCACTGTGTGTACCGCTCTCCTTTATTTCGCCGCCTTCCATATAATAAATGTTATCGGAAGCAACTACATTTGCAAGTCGATGCGAAATAACTATAACAGATTTTTCTTTGGAAAGAGCTTTTATATTTTTCATAATAATGGCTTCGCTCTCTATATCGATATTACTTGTAGCTTCATCAAAAACATAAATATCTTTAGCTGCAACAAGACTTATCGCAAGAGCCAAACGCTGTTTCTGACCGCCGGAGATATTGCTTGCGTCCTCGCTTATCACTTTATCAAGCCCGCCGTTTTCGCGTATAAAGGAAACAAGATTCACCTTTTCAAGAGCGTCATAGATCTGTTCGTCGGAAACATTCGCATTTGCAAGATAAAAATTCTCCCTTACAGTCTGATTAAAAATAAAAGTATTGTAGCTTACAACTGCAAGGTGTGAATAGTACGATTCCCTGTTTATATCTTCACATTTTTTGCCGCCTACAGTAACAGTTCCGCTTTTTGGTCTGTATGCACCGACGATCATATTTACAATAGTAGATTTGCCGCATCCGCTTTCGCCTACGATAGACGTCATCCCCTTTTCAGGAAAAACAGCGCTTACGTTTTTAAGAACATCGCGTGTTCCATCATAAGAAAACGTTGTATTTTCAAGGCGTATTTCAGTTCCCGTAACTTCTCCTTCTCCCCACACAGGATCGGGCGTATCAAGAAGCGAAATTATTTTTTTGCCCGCACTGGCGCCATTCATCGCAACGTGAAATGCGCTTCCAAACGCACGAAGAGGAAGGAAGAATTCTACCGCAACAAGGATCAGGAAAAGCGCCGCAATGGGAGAGAGAGTTTTTTCAAAAACAGCCGAAACAGCAAAAGCAATACCAATTCCCGCACCGCCATATGCAACAAGGTCCATAATGGTCGTGCTGGCAAGCTGCATAACAAGTACTTTCATTGTGATCTTACGGAATTCTTCCGCATTTTCATTCATTTTTTCGTGCTGTGCGCCATCCGCTTTGAATATCTTCAGTTCTTTCAATCCCTGTACACTATCAAGGAAGCTGTCGCCCATAGATGTATATTTACCCCAATATTTTGCAAATATCTTTTTAGCATACTTAGATACGGCAACTATGGAAACAGGTATAAGAGGTACGCAAGCAATAAGTACGATAGCTACGGGAGGATGTATGGGAAGGCAAATAAAGAAAAGTATAAACGGAGCTATCATCGCATAGAAAAACTGAGGTATATACGATGAATAATAGAGGTCAAGCTGTTCAACGCCTTCCATAGATACCTGCGTAAGGCCGGCCATACTCATACCGTCCGTAGAACGAACACCTAGCTTTATAATCTTATTATAAGTTTTTTCACGAAGATCTTTCTTCACTTTTCTACCGAGAATATCCTTTATATTTCCCGCAATTCTTGTGGCAATATATCGCAAAACCATGCAAACAAGCGCCACGCCAAAAGGTGCGATGTATTCAGTCCATTCTGCGTTTTTCGTAAGCATATATATTGCAAAACAAATGCACGCGGTAACGCCGATATTGGCAATAAGCCCGAGCACCATCACGGAAACTGCCATATAGATATATTTCTTATTTCCGCCTATAAGACGAAACAGCTCTTTATCTATCATTTTTTCAGTTCTCCTTTTCTTCTTGATACAAGCATTTACCGGATTTCAATATGATGGCTATTTTTGCTCTGCTTATGTCGCTGAAAGCACACGCAGCGCCCAAAGCATCGTTATATGCAACTTCGCTCGGTGTGCCACACTGCTTTTCCAAATGGCTTTGAATAAAGTCCATTATTTCCCTGTAATCCGCAAGTTGTTTTTTTCCGTATTCAGTCAAAACAACTTTATTTTTTTCGTTTCTTTGGATGTAATAATTTTTTTCCAAGCGCTCCACTGCTCTGTAAACACTAACTTTGGATACGCCTACCTTATTTGCTATTTCGATAAGCTTTACTCCGTTTACTCCGTCATAAAGCTCATCCGCAGCTATCAAATATCTGAGTTCAGCAGATGTCATCAATTTCCTCCTTGTTGCAGTTAGCTTTAACTAACTCGTTTACAAAATAATAAAGCGGTGTATCACAACCACATCGCTAAAATTATTTTTATGTAGTATATCACATTTATCGTTTGATGTCAACGAAAAGTTAAGCAAATGCTAACTTTATTTAAATTTAAAGCTCCGAAGTTCGAATTTCGGAGCTTTGGCTTTCATCATTATTTTATATAATAAAACTGTTTTTTGTAATTGTCCATAGCATCAGCAATTATTTTTTCCGCTTCAGTATGGTCTTTTACTTCTTTTACCGCAGTGGACATATTTTCAAGAGCTTTATAGACAGTAAAGAAATGGTGCATTTCTTCGGAAACATGTGCCGGAAGCTCCGAAATATCTTTATATGTATTATACATAGGATCGGAAAAAGGAATGGCTATTATCTTTTCGTCAAGATGTTCATTATCTTCCATCTGGATAACGCCGATAGGATAGCACTGAACGAGAACGAGCGGATCAATCTCTTCACTTGAAAGGATAAGTACGTCAAGAGGGTCGTTATCGTTTGCGTAAGTTCTGGGAATAAAGCCGTAATTCGCAGGATAGTGGGTAGAGGTATAAAGTATTCTGTCAAGGCGCAAAAGTCCCGTTTTTTTATCAAGCTCATACTTATTTTTGCTTCCCTTTTTAATTTCAACAACAGCGAAAAAATCCTTAGGGGTTATTCTTTCAACGTCGATATCGTGCCAAATGTTGCTCATAATAAAATCCTCCCTTGAGATATTGAATTACATATTTTATTATATCAAAAAAACCGCCTTTTGTAAAGACGGTTTTTTTATTCTATTTCAATTATTTTACAAAAAGTTCTGCTATCTGTACCGCGTTCGTAGCAGCACCTTTTCTCACCTGGTCACCGCAACAGAAAAGCGCAATACCATTGTCAGCCGTAAGATCTTCTCTTATACGTCCAACAAAAACGAGATCCTGGTCGCTTGTATCAAGAGGCATCGGATAAACCTTTGCTTCGGGTTCATCTGTAAGTTTGCACCCCTTCGCATTTGCAATAGCTTCTTTTACAGCTTCAACAGAAAGCTTATCTTCTGTGAATACAACCGCAGAAATAGAGTGGGAACGAATGATCGGAACTCTCACGCAAGTACAAGTTACGTTGAGGTTGGGAAGGTGGAGTATCTTTCTGCCTTCGTTCTGCATCTTCATTTCTTCGGATGTATAAAGGTTTTCACCAAAACCACCTATTTGAGGGATAAGATTACGAGCGATCTGATAAGGGAAAGTATCTTTTTCGATATCGCCGCCTTCTACAATAGCCTTTTCCTGTGCTTCAAGCTCATATATGCCGCCGATACCTGCACCGCTTACAGCCTGATATGTGGAAGCGATCATACTTTTAATGGGAGAAAGCTTATTGATAGCATTAACTGCAACGAGTGTAATGATCGTTGAGCAATTAGGGTTAGAAACTATGCCGTTATGTTTCATAGCATCTTCGGGATTGATTTCGGGAACAACGAGCGGAACTGTGGGATCCATACGGAAAGCGCTGGAGTTATCTATAAATACAGCACCTGACGCTTTTATAGCGGGAGCCATCTGCTTTGCAAGTTCGTTGGATGCCGCACCAAGAACGATGTCCATACCTTCAAAAGCATTTTCAGTAGCTTCCTGAACAGCGATCTCATTGCCGCGGAAAGCGATCTTTTTACCAACGCTTCTTGCGCTTGCAAGAAGACGAAGCTCGTTTACAGGGAAATTTCTTTCCTCTAAAACTTTAAGCATTTCACGGCCTACCGCGCCGGTAGCACCGAGAATAGCAACATTATAAGTTTTCATTGTGGGTCTCCTAAAGAAAAAATAAAAATATGTTTTATAATTATACTACAGTAACAAAAAAAGTGCAATACTTTTTTATTATATAGTATATTAAAAAAGCTGAAAAATGTAATTCAAAAAGATAGTTAACTCGCTAAGTTATTAAACTTCGGGATGGATACCGGCAAAAAATACATCGGCATCTCTCTTTCTTATTTCATCTGCAAACTTGTGCATACTCTCAACGGAAATTTCGCGAGTCACTATATAAAATACACCGTTTTTCTCTTCGCAGGTTTCAACCAAGCCGCAAAGAGCAGCAAGTTTTTCCGTGGTTCGAATGTAGTATCTGTGGAATTCTTCCCCGTTCTTTACAATCCCGTTACCTTTGCAAATAACCGGGAAATTCTTTCCTTTGAAAATAGCTATCATATCGGTAGCAACAGAAGCACCTGTGGGATATTTACCTGCACCCTGACCGAAGAAAGAAAGTCTTCCGGAATATTCACCGAATAGGCTTACAAAGTTATTATTTAGATGAACCGAAGCCTCAAGGCAGTTATTAGGAACAAATACGGGTTCTACATATGCAGAAAAAGCACCCTCACCTTTGTTTGCGGCGAATGCCATATATTTAACGTTCATTCCCATCTTAGACGCATATGCCATATCATCTTTTTTGATATTGCGCAAAGAGAAAGTAGGAATATCGGATTCACTCACCTGAACACCGAAAGCACAGGATGCAGAAAGCGCACATTTGAACTTTACATCCTCGCCGTCTATATCAGAAGAAGGGTCACGTTCAGCATAACCAAGATCTTGAGCCTCTGCAAGAACTTCGGAAAAATCCGCACCCCTGGACTGCATGGAGTCGAGGATAAAGTTTGTTGTGCCGTTTATGATTCCCTGAACTTTTAATATTTTCTCCGTGCATGCTCTGTGCACTATGTTGGAAAGCCAAGGAATACCACCGCCGGCGGAAGGAGTAAAACGGAAAGATACACCCTTTTCTTCCGCAAGAGAAATAAGCTCCGCATAATATGTCGCAACAAGCTTTTTATTTGATGTGACAACATTTTTGCCCGCTTTCATCGCAGCCGTAACGTATTCATAAGCAGGGTGAAGACCACCCATAGTTTCCGCAACGAGTTCTATCTCCGGATCATTCAATATATCGTTAATATCTGTGGTGAGTTTATCAGCGACCAACGGATCGTGTCTGATGTCGAGAATTCGCTTCACATCTACCTTTACAGGACTTTTGGAAAGTACTTCATAAGTACCGCTTCCAACAACGCCGAAGCCCAAAATTGCAGCTTTCATAATTTTTTTGCCTTTCTTTTGTGTCTTTATTTCAAAAACACTTGTTTTTCTAACGCGAATAGTGTATCATAATATCAGCAAAAAAGCAATAGCTCAAGCAGCAAATTTTTAAATTTCAAAAGGATTTTTACAATGTTTTACTACAGTTCTCGCAACAAAAATATCAAAACCTCCTCCTCTGACGCGATACTTCGCGGAATCGCACCCGACGGCGGGCTCTATTTACCGGAAAATTTTGATGAAGCCAAGGTTTGTCTTGAAAAGATCATCGAAATGACTTCAAATGAAATTTCAGCAGAAATACTCTCTAAATTTTT
Organism: Clostridia bacterium; assembly: GCA_017621475.1. Lineage (GTDB taxonomy): Bacteria > Bacillota > Clostridia > Oscillospirales > CAG-272 > UMGS731. Next base: position 40,272 of record JAGATA010000018.1, on the reverse strand, counting down.
TACGGATTTTTCTTATGATGAAATAAAAGATATTGTCAATTCCGCTTATAACGGAACTTTTAAAGCTCAAGATCTTGCACCTCTGTCTAAAGTAGGCGATAAATTTGTTCTTGAACTTTACCACGGTCCCACCTGCGCTTTCAAAGACGTAGCGCTTTCCGTTCTTCCACGACTTATAACTGCCGCCAAAAAGAAAAAAGGTATTACGGAAGAAACAGTTATTTTGACCGCCACAAGCGGAGACACAGGAAGTGCCGCCGCACATGGATTTTCCGACGTTCCGGGAACTAAGATAATCGTTTTCTATCCTGCGCACGGCACAAGCGCAGTACAGGAAAAACAAATGACAGCCTGCCCCGGAAAAAATGTTTTTGTTTCATCCGTTGACGGTAACTTTGATGACGCACAAAGCGGTGTAAAAAAGATCTTCGCAGAATGCAAAATGCCTGAAGGAACCGCTCTTTCCAGCGCAAACTCCATAAATATCGGCAGACTTGTTCCTCAGATAGCTTATTACTTTACCGCTTACCGAGATCTTGTTAAAGCGGGAGAAATCAAACTTTACGATAAAGTCGATTTCGTAGTTCCCACGGGTAATTTCGGTGATATACTTGCAGGATATTTTGCTGAAAAGATAGGTCTGCCCGTTGGAAAACTTGTTTGTGCTTCGAACGAAAATAAAGTTCTTACAGAATTTTTTGAAACCGGACGCTACAACAAACTTCGCAAGTTTAAAATAACACGCTCACCTTCTATGGACATCCTTATTTCCAGCAATCTCGAAAGACTTATAAGCCTTACCTACGGTACGGATAAAAACGCCGAATATATGAAAACACTTTTCGAAAAAGGCGAATATACAATTCCCGAAAACGAACTTAGCGCACTCACCGATAAATTTGCCGCAGGTTGTTGCAACGATGAACAAACCCTTGATACCATCGGCAAAGTATTCCGCGAACATAATTATCTTATGGACACACACACTGCTGTTGCTTGGAATGTGAGCGAAAAACTCGCTTCCACAGAGAATAAAACGGTTATTCTCTCTACAGCATCCCCCTATAAATTCTCTGGCAGCGTTCTCAAAGCTCTCGGAAAAGCCGTTTCGGGAAACGAATTTGAAATGATAAAAACCCTTCACGAGCTGACAGAAGCCCCAATTCCCGAATCTCTGGCAGATCTTGATAAAGCAGAAAACCTTCACAATGACAAGATTGCAAAAGAAGATATGCAAGATTATGTTCTTTCACGCGCGGAGGCAAAATAATGAAAGTCACTGTTCGTGTTCCTGCAACAAGCGCAAATATTGGTCCGGGATTCGATTCTCTCGGCATCGCTTTTTCGCTTTATAATACATTTGAATTTACATATATGGAAAGCGGCATTTCCTTTTCCGGTTGCGATAAAAAATATCAGAACGAGTACAATCTTTGTTATGTTGCCTACAAAAAAGTAGCTGAATCAGCAGGTAAAAATATCGGCGGCGTTCACATAGCATTTTCCTGTGATATTCCCGTTGCAAGAGGACTTGGTTCTTCCGCAACACTTATCGCTGCGGGCGCGGTAGCTGCAAACAAGATACTGGGGTGTGGCTTTTCAAAGTTTGAGCTTGCCAAGATATGCACCCCGATAGAAGGCCATGCAGACAATATTACTCCCGCAATATTTGGTGGATTCACAGCTTCTATGATGCACGAAGGGCATCTTTATACTTTAAGCTACCCTGTTTCCGAAAAGCTGAAATTTTTCGCTCTCATACCGGATTTTGAGGTCAAAACAAGCGTTGCACGTTCTGTCCTGCCCAAAGCTTATTCAAGAGCAGATGTAGTTTATAATATTTCTCACGTTGCATTTCTTATAAAAGCTTTGGAAACAGGAAATATGAATACCCTCATCCCTGCGCTTACAGACAAAATACATCAACCCTACCGCACAGATCTTATACACGGTTATGCCGAAGCACAATGCGCAGCCAAACGTGCCGGAGCTCCTGTGTTCTTTATAAGCGGTTCAGGTTCAACTTGTATGTGTATTTCAGACAAAGACATATCGGAAGAGCTTGAAAAAAATTTCAAAGAACTCCCGAACAGCTGGAAGGTCTATCCTCTTACCGTAGATAAATACGGGGCAATGATAATATAATAATATTCTAGGAATTTTTTATGAAAAACAATTATTTCATCGTCGACAAAAGCATTCTTCCCGATTATTACGAAAAAGTTATTACCGCACGTGCTTATCTTGCAGAAGGTATTTGCAAAGATGTAAGCGAAGCGGTTAAAGCTGTTGGTATCTCCCGCAGTACATACTATAAATATAAAGATTTTGTATTTGTACCAAATGATTTTTCTATGTGCAGAAAAGCAATAATCTCGCTTAGCCTTATCCACGAAGCAGGCAAACTTGTTGAGGTTCTTAACATAATATCATCTTTCGATGCAAGTATTTTAACCATCTCTCAAAATCTGCCGGTAAACGGGAAAGCGCACGTTGTAATATCATTAGATCTTACGAATACAAAAAACCGTGTTGAAGATATAGTTCGTAAAATTTCAGAAATCAAAGGAGCAAACAGCGCAAAGCTTGTCGCAGTGGATTAAAATGAAAAAACTTATCGATATTTTAATAGTTATTATCGTATTGCTTATATTTTTAAGTTTTTATTTCAAAGGTTGGTTGGCGTTTGCATTCGCTTCCGGCGCTGTTGTACTTGTGTTTCTTGCATTCCTTCTTAACAAAAAGAGTTGATATGAAAAAACTTTATATTATTGGCGGAACTATGGGAGTGGGCAAGACTACAGTATGTCAAAAGCTAAAAAACTCGCTTCCGGACTGCATTTATACGAAAATCTCAGTACGGTAAAGATCAATACCGACAATAAATTTCTTCCGAAACAGCCGAAGAAATATTAAAATTATAAGCAAAGGAAAACAATATGATAGATCTTTTGAAAACAGAAAAACAGTTTATTTCCGCACACATAAAAGAGGGCGTAACAGTTGTTGACTTTACAATGGGCAACGGTCACGATACCCTTTGGCTTTCTCGTGCTGTAGGCAAAGACGGCAAAGTTTATGCCTTCGATATTCAGCAGGCGGCACTTGATTCCACGGCGGCACTCCTTGAAAAAGAAAATGCGGATAAAAATTACACTCTCATTCTCGATTCACACCATAATGTAAAAAATTACGTAAAAGAGCCTATTTGTGCCGGGCTTTTCAACCTTGGTTACCTCCCCGGCGGAGATAAGACCATAACAACGCTCCACGAAACGAGCTTGCTTGCGATTTCTGCGGGAATCGATCTTCTCGCCCCCGACGGCGCTATACTTTGCGCCGTTTATCCCGGACACGCAGAAGGTTCTCTTGAAGGCGAGCTTATTGAAGAGATGCTTTCAAAGCTCGATAGAAGACAGATTTGCGCCACGAAATTCAAGATAGTGAACTCCCCTACTTCACCTTTCTTTTTCCTTATCGAAAAGAAATAAGCACGAAAGCACTTCACATCGGAGAACGACAGAATGAAAATTACTTTTTTCAAAAACGAAGAGCATTTTTATCCGAGAATATCTTATGTTTGGGAAAACGCCGAAAAAGTAAGCGACGAAAACAACAGAAAAAAATTTCACAAATACGTCTTATTGGCTACAACGCTCCCTCTGCTGATTTTTTCGATAGTCTTTTCCAGACAAATGCTCTCTGATTATTGGTTTGTTATAGCGGCATTGATATTTTTATTGCCGCTGCACGAGCTTTGCCACGCGCTTTTTTGCTTGCTCTCCCATAGAAAAGTTGACAGGATCTGCTTTTTCCCATATACAAAGACTTTTTCTTGGATAGGGGCTTATGTAGCTCCATCGTTTGGAATATGGAATAAAACACGAGCCGTTTTGTTTTACGCATTTCCACTCATCCTGCTTACGGCTTTGCCGACAGTGCTTGCATTCTTTTTTCCGGAGCTCAAGACCCCACTGGTGTTTATATCTTTATTGAACCTGTCATCGTCTTCTATTGATATTACTGACATAATAGGGCTTCTAAAGCTCCCTTCGGATATGCTCAATTTTATAAATTTTTCATTGACAATTAAAAACAAAAACGAACCTTTGATAATTCACCAAATATTCGTAACGCTGGAGCTTGATAAAATATATCACCGTCAATTTGAATATTCAAACGGTAAATTATCTGAAACAGAAACCGTTAAAGAAACCAACGCTACGCTCAGACTTCGCGGCGAATTCGAAGAACAATTCAATATAAAATAGCTTTACAAAGGAGTTTGCACGTATTTCCATACGCAAACTCCTTTTTTCTCATTGACAAACAAAAGCTCAGAATGATATAATATATAATATGTAATGTGCGGAGATTTTCATAGCAAGATAGTTTTCCGCGCTTTTTTCTGCAAAAATAAAAATAAGGAAGGCAAAATTTATGTACGATATAGTAATTATCGGCGCAGGTGTTGTAGGTGGTATGATTGCAAGAACTCTTGCAAAATACGATATTAACTTGTGCATTCTTGAAAAAGAAAACGATGTTGCAATGGGTGCAACTAAAGCTAACAGCGCCATCGTTCACGCCGGCTTTGACGCAAAAGAAGGCTCTCTCAAAGCAAAATTTAATGTTCGCGGCTCTGAAATGATGGAACAGGTTGCAGCAGAGCTTGGTGTTAAATATAAAAGAAACGAATCCCTTGTCGTTGCTTTTGAAAATGAACGCGCAGAGATTGAAGCTATTTATGAAAGAGGGCTTCGCAACGGTGTTAAGGGGCTTAGCATCATTGAAAAGGACGAACTTTTTGCGCTTGAACCCAATCTCAACCCTGACCTTTCCTGTGCACTCCTTGCAAAAACAGGTGCAATAGTTTGCCCCTATGAGCTTTGCATAGCTGCCGTGGGCAATGCTATGGATAACGGTGCAGATCTTAAACTTGATTTTGAAGTTGTAAATATAGAGAAAAACGGTGAGGTTTATGTTATCACTGCCGCAGACGGAAGAACAGTAGAAGCTAAATACGTTATCAACAGCGCAGGAGTATATTCCGATAAAATTGCTGCTATGACTGGCGATGCAGATTTTAACGTTCATCCCAGACGCGGCGAATATATGCTCCTCGATAAAGAATGTGGCAAATTTACTCAAAGAACGATCTTCCATACTCCCACAAAAATGGGTAAAGGCATTCTTGTTTCCCCCACGGTTGACGGCAACCTTCTCCTCGGTCCCACAGCCGTTGATATGGAAGATAAAGACGATACATCTACAACATCCGAAGGCTTTAACACGATCATCGATCGCTCTACAGATAATGCTAATGGTATTCCCTTCAATAAAGTTATCACGTCTTTCTGCGGACTTCGCGCTGTCGGAAGTACAGGAGACTTCATCATCAAATCCAGAAACAACGTTATTACTCTCGCAGGAATTGAAAGTCCCGGTCTTTCTTCTGCCCCTGCGATTGCAGAATATGTTGAAGAGCTTCTCAAGGAAGCGGGAATGAACGCTTCTCTCAAAACAGATTTTATTCCCACAAGAAAACCCGCACACGCTTTCCGCGAAATGAGTCTTGCCGAAAAGAACGAAATTATCAAAAAAGATAACAGATACGGTCGTATCGTTTGCCGTTGCGAAGGCGTTACAGAAGGTGAGATAGTGGAAGCAATACATCAAAACCCTCCCGCATCCGACGTTGACGGCGTTAAACGCAGAACAAGAGGCGGTATGGGAAGATGCCAGGGCGGTTTCTGTTCTCCGATAGTTGTTGAAATTCTTGCAAGAGAGCTTGAACGCCATATTGATGATATAACAAAATTCGGCAAAGGCTCTGTTCTCAACTATAATAAAACAAAGGGGGATATGTAATATGTCTAAGGTAGATCTCGTAATTATCGGCGGCGGCCCCGCAGGTATGAGCGCTGCTGTTGCCGCTTACGATGCAGGACTTCGCAATATTCTTATTCTTGAACGTGACACGAGCCTTGGCGGTATCCTTCGCCAATGCATACATAACGGTTTCGGTCTTCACAGATTCAAGGAAGAGCTGACAGGTCCCGAATATGCTTACCGTTATGAGCTACAGGTAAGAGAACGTAATATTCCCTTTAAGCTTAATACAATGGTTCTTAACGTTTCCCCCGATAAAGTAATAACCGCTATGAACAGTGAAGACGGCATGTTCACTATAGAAGCGGGCGCCATTATCCTTGCTATGGGTTGCCGCGAACGCCCCAAGGGTGCGCTCAACATCGCAGGTTCTCGCCCCGCAGGTATTTTCACAGCGGGTACGGCACAGAAATTCGTCAATATGGACGGATATATGCCCGGCAAAAAAGTCGTTATCCTCGGTTCCGGCGATATAGGTCTTATTATGGCAAGAAGAATGACTCTCGAAGGTGCAAAGGTCGAAGCTGTTTGCGAACTTATGCCATATTCCGGCGGCCTTGCAAGAAATATAGAGCAATGTCTTAACGACTTCAATATTCCTCTTATGCTCAGCCATACGGTAGTTGAGATCCACGGAAAAGAGCGCGTTACCGGCGTAACCATTGCCAAGGTGGATGAACGCCGCAAGCCTATTCCTGAAACAAAGCAGTATATCGAATGTGACACACTCCTTCTCTCCTGCGGTCTTATCCCCGAAAACGAACTTACACGCGGCGCAGGTATTTCCATAGACCGTGTAACAAACGGTGCGTTTGTTGACCAGAACAGACAGACCGATATAGAAGGCGTATTCGCCTGCGGAAACGTGCTTCATGTTCACGACCTTGTTGACTATGTTTCCGAGGAATCCGAAATAGCAGGTAAAGCCGCTGCCGCTTACATTATGAACGGCAAACACGAAAAAGCCGTAGCTATCGAGCTTAAAACAGACGGAAAAATAAGATACACAGTTCCCCAACGCATAACATCCGAAGAAAACGTTACCGTTTACTTCCGTGTTGCAGACGTTTACCGTGACGTAAGAATAGTCGTAAAAGACGGTGAAAATGTTATTATCAACAAAAAGAAGCAAAAAGTTGCTCCCGGTGAGATGGAAACGGTAACGCTCACCTCCGCTATGATAAACGGCATTACATCCGGCTCGCTCTCCTTCGGAATTGAAGGCATAAACTAAGGAAAGGCACGGTATTTAACTATGATTCGTGAATTAACTTGTATCATTTGCCCCAAAGGCTGTCAGCTTAAAGTAGAGCTTGACGAAAACAAAAAGGTTATTTCTGTAACAGGATACACCTGTAAACGCGGCGAAGTTTACGCAAACACGGAGTGTACCGCACCTATGAGAACCATAACAACAACAGCCGCTGTTATCGGCGGCGGTGTTGTTCCTGTTAAAACGGATAAAACAGTTCCGAAGGAAATGATGTTCGATTGTATGAAGGTCATTAACCAAGTTCGAGTTTCCGAAGATGCAAAGCTTGGCGATATCGTTATCGAAAATATCCTCGGAACAGGCGCAAACGTAGTTACAACAAGAAACGTAAAAATTTAAACCAAAAAACTGCTATCTCGTAAGATAGCAGTTTTTTATTGTTCTATTCATTTTCCAAGCTCTTTTGTTCTTTCAAAAGCCGCACTTACAGCATCAACCGTTGCCGCACGGAAGCTGCCTTTTTCAAGAGCAAAGCAACCCTCTATGGTACTTCCCGCAGGACTGCATACCGCGTCCTTGAGTTCTTCGGGGTGCCTGCCTGTTTCCATTGCAAGTTTTGCTGCACCGATAAGTGTCTGCTCTGCATATTTAAGAGCCGTGCTTCTGGGCAGACCGCATTTCACGCCGCCGTCGGCAAGTGCTTCGATAAACATATATACGAATGCGGGACCGCATCCGGAAACCGCAGAGCCGGCATCGATAAGGGTTTCGGGGATCTTATCAAGTTTGCCCGCGTTTGACATAAAAGCGAGGAATGCGTTTTCCGCGTCTTCATTTACTTTTTCGTTCACCGCATATAAAACCATTCCCTCTCCAACTTCAACAGCTGTATTGGGCATAATTCGTATCACGGGGCAATCAAATCCAAGAAGTGCCGTTATCTTTTCGATTTTCATTCCCGCCGCCATAGTGATAAGCACAAAATCGTTGTTTCTGGCTTTAAGCACAGGCGCGATCTCGGCAAGCATATCACCCATCATCTGCGGCTTTACTCCAAGAAAGATAAAATCACAGGAGGAAACCACAGAAGTATTATCTGAAAAAGAGCAGCAAAGCTTTTTGGCAAGCTCAAATGCTTTTTCACGGCTTTTATCTGCAAGCATAACATTTTGGGCATCTGTGGCTTTGCAAACGGCAGAAGCAAGCGCTCCGCCCATATTGCCAGCGCCGATAAAACCAATTCTTATATTTTCCATAAAAGCCTCCCCCTTATCTTGTCTGACCGTTTCCGAGGATTATATATTTATACGTTGTAAGCTCCATAAGGCCCATGGGACCGCGTGCGTGAAGCTTCTGTGTGGAAATGCCCATTTCGCATCCCAAGCCGAATTCGCCGCCGTCTGTAAAACGAGTGGAAGCATTAACGTAAACCGCCGCGCTATCTATGGATTTCATAAATACATCGGCGTTTTCCGCGCTCTCAGTAATGATGGCGTCACTGTGTTTTGTAGAATGAGCGCCTATATGAGCAATAGCTTCATTAACGTTGTCAACTATCTTAACAGCAAGTATATAATCAAGGAATTCCGTGTCAAAATCCGCGTCCGTTGCTGGTTTTCCGTCAATTATCTTTGCCGCTTTTTCGCAAAGGCGAAGTTCAACAGGGGTCTTACCTGCGGCAATTCTTGCATCAACTATTCTCTCTTTAAGTTTAGGTAAAAATTCAGATGCTATCTTGCTGTTTACAACAAGAACTTCTTCCGCGTTGCAAACAGAGGGGCGGCTCGTCTTTGCGTTTTCGATAATGTTAAGAGCCATATCAATATTTGCGCTTTCATCGACATATATATGGCAGATACCCGTACCCGTCTGAATGCAAGGAACTTTTGCGTTTTCCACGCAAGCATTTATAAGCCCTGCACCGCCGCGAGGTATGAGCATATCAACAAGTCCCGTTGCCGTCATAATCTCATTTGCGCTTGCGCGAGTGGTATCCTGGATAAGATTTATCATATTTTCGGGAAGACCTGCCGCCGCAAGACCTTCGCGCAATGCGTTTACAATAGCGTTTGCGGAACGGAAAGCTTCCTTGCCGGAGCGAAGAACACAAGCATTTGAGCTTTTGAGTGCAAGCGCCGCCGCATCGCTTGTTACATTCGGGCGGCTTTCGTAAATTATCGCTATAACTCCAAAAGGAACAGATGTTTTACGTATTGTAAGTCCGCCGGGTGTTTTATATTCATCAAGAATTTTGCCAACAGGATCGGGCAGATCTATAAGTGCGCGAATGCCGTCTGCCATACCGGCAATTCTCTTTTCGTCAAGAGCAAGGCGGTCTATCATAACGTCGGATATCTTCCCCCTTGCATTTTCTATATCAACAGCATTTTCAGAGAGAATCTCATCAGTATGAGCTATAAGCGCATCTGCCATTTTTGCAAGAGCATTGTTTTTCTCCGCTTCGGTCAGAAGCGCAAGTTTAGGGCGGACAGAAGCCGCAGAAAGCAGTATTTCGTGAGTTGTCATTTATTTTACCTTCTTTCCGAGGAAGCGCGTGCCAATAGAACCGCCTTCCGCGAGAGTATAAAGTGCAGAAAGATCTTTTCCGTTTGTAATGACCATATCCGTGCCGACTTCGTTGCATATCTGCGCCGCGTTTATCTTTGTTATCATACCGCCTGTACCGAGATCGGAATCACTTCCCGTTGCAAGAGCTATGATTTTGGGCGTTATTTCTTCAACCACGGGTATAAGTTTTGCATTTGGGTCTTTATGTGGATCGGCAGTATAAAGTCCGTCTATATCGGAAAGAAGCACCAAGAGATCCGCTTTTATACTTGATGCAACGATGGCGGAAAGAGTATCGTTATCGCCAATAAGGATTTCTGCCGTAGAAACGGTATCGTTTTCATTTACGATCGGAATAACTCCAAGTTCAAGCATGCGCGTAATAGTATTGTTGAAGTTTGTATGACGTTCTTCATTCTGAACATCGGAATTATTAAGAAGTATCTGCCCTACCGTGTGGTTATATTCTGAAAACTGCTTATCGTAGGTGTACATAAGTTCGCACTGACCCACAGCCGCAGCAGCCTGCTTTGTAGGAGTATCTTTTGGACGGGAAGGAAGCATAAGTTTACCCGTGCCCATACCGATAGCACCGGAAGATACAATAACTATCTCGTGGCCTGCGTTTTTAAGATCGCTGAGCGTTTTGCAAAGTTTCTCCACAAGACGTATGTTTAGTCTGTATGTAGGATAAGCCAGCGTTGATGTACCGATTTTTACTACAATTCTCATCGTTATTTTCCTTCTTTAATATAAAAATTAAATATTGAATAATATAATAACACAATAATAAAATTTTTTCAATAGTTATATAAATACAAAACCGATGTTTTTGCAAAACATCGGTTTTATATTTACAGTTTTTTGTTACGTAACATCTTCTTCATCGAAAACGACCTTAAAAGCATCGTGAAAAAGGTCCGCAAAATATATGATACCCGCGAACATAGCGCAAAGTCCCGCTGTCATAAAAAGTTTTCTTTTTATGCAAAGTTTTTTCTGAATATCTTTGGTTTCGCCGTTCATAATGAACCTCCCTTAATATTTTTAATGACGTTTCGTAGTGTTCCCTATAACAAAATTTTTATGTTTTATTACTTCAAGAATCCCATAATGATTTTTTCTTCTGCTTCGGCTTCGGTAAGTCCGAGTGTGCGAAGTTTAAGAAGCTGTTCACCTGCTATTTTGCCGATGGCAGCTTCGTGAATAAGAGAAGCGTCCTCGTTCTCTGCATAAAGCGCAGGTGTAGCATAAACCTTTCCGTTTCCTGCAAGAATGGCATCGCATTCAGTATGCCCCGTGCAAGCAGCCTTGCCGATAATTCTGGAAAAATATTCTTGTTTGGAGTTGCCCTTGGCAACGGAACGTGAAACTATATCAGCACCCGAATTTACACCCTCAAGTATAACGTCAAAATCAGTTTTTGCATACTCTTCCCCATCGGTGAGAAGTCGTTCTCTGACTACAATTTTTGCATTTTCTGCAAGCTTGGCAGTTGTTTTTCTATCTGTTGTATCAACACCGGAAAGCTGTATTGTATCCATCGTCAAAACAGCACCATTTTCAAGGTAAGCATCCGTTACAGGGTTTATACGTTTAGCGCCCTTACCTTTACCGGTTCCGATATGTTTTTCTTTGTAGAGAACCTTAGAGCCTTTGCCCAAAAAGAATCTATGGATACCGTTATGCTTTGCATCTGCGGCGTCATCACTATGAACTCCGCATCCCGCAACAATAGTAACGTCAGCATTTTCTCCAACATAGAAATCGTTATAAACGAGATCGTCAACGCCGCCTTCTGTTACACAAGCAGGAACATATACAGTTTCTCCGATTGTATCCGCATCTATCGTAACCACAAGACCGGGCGCATCGGATTTCGTTTCAATTTTTATATGTTCCGTGGATTGTCTGCTGGCACAAGCACCGTTTACACGAATGTTATACGCACCTTTAAACTCTCCGTCAAAATCTGCAACTGTTTTGAGTATTTCTTTTGTCGTTTCGTTCATTTTGCACCTCTCATTTCAACAGGGCAACCGCCAACTGTTTTGTCGCTTGCCAAAAGAGTGGGAAGTATTTTTTCTTTTGCACCGGTGTTACGAACAACACCGTCTGCAATAACCACAACCTCATCCGCAATATTGATAATACGCTCCTGATGAGAAATAATGACCTGTGTTCCGTGATTTTTCTTTTTAAGTTCTTCGAAAACTTTAATGAGTCCCGTAAAGCTCCAAAGGTCTATACCTGCTTCCGGCTCATCAAAAACGGAATAAGATGTACCACGCGCAAGCACCGTTGCAATTTCAATTCTCTTTATCTCACCGCCGGAAAGCGCCGCGTTCACTTCTCTGTCTATATAGTCTCTCGTGCAAAGACCCACTTTCCCGAGAAGATCACAAAGCTCCGCCTGGTTGAGCTCTTTTCCTGCTGAAAGCTCCAAAAGATCACGCACCGTTATACCTTTAAAGCGCACAGGCTGTTGGAAAGCAAAGCTTATTCCTTTTTTTGCGCGTTCCGTTATATTGAGACCTGTAATATCCTCTCCATCCAAAAATATACTTCCGGAAGTAGGCTCAACAATACCGGCGATAATTTTCGCAAGCGTTGTTTTTCCGCTTCCGTTAGGGCCTGTAATTACCACAAGCTTGCCATCGGGTATTATAAGATTTATATCTTTCAAAACCTCTTTGCCACCCGGCACGTTCCACGAAATATTTCTAAGTTCAAGCATCAATATTCCTCCATAAATTTGAGCGTAAGCCAAATTATATCTATATTAAAAAAGCTGTTTTTCGTATTTTTTCAAAATGCCTAAAAATGCATATCCGAGAACACCGCAGCAGACCACTTCTCCCAAAAGCACGCCCAGAAGCACCAAAATATACGGTAGCTCTGTTCCGTACACGATTATAATTACCGGTGGAACGATAAGCACATTCGCAATTATCGGTGGAATCGGGGCTGTCCATTTCCACTTTCTAAAAAGATATGTGCCTACAGCGCCAAGAAGCGTTGCGATACTTCCCAAGACAACGTCCCAAGGCAAGCAGCCGTTCAGGATATTCGACAGCAAGCAACCCACAAAAAGACCCGGAATTGCTGCCGGAGTAAAATAAGGGAGAACAGTAAGCATTTCCGAAACTCGGAATTGAACAGCTCCTTTATCCAGTCCCAAAAGGCCTGAAAAGAATGTCAACAGGACGTACAGCGCCGCTATCATAGCGGCTGTTGTTAAAAAGGCGATTTTTTTGTTTTTCATTTTTTGTTTCTCCTTAGTTTTGTTTATAGTGAGGATGGTTACGAACTCACTTTCATATTATTTTAACAGCACCCGGCAAAAAAAGCAAGACATTACAAAGAAAAAAAGCGCTTTTTAAGCGCTTTTTTCGAAAAATATTTTATTTAATATATTTTAAGTTGTTTTCAAGTACTTCAACACCGTAAAGCTCTGCATAGCTTTCCATAAGATGAGCAGATTTTTCATCTTTTAAAGCCTGAATAACGGATATTTTCCAGTAAGGCTCGCCCTCTCCTGCAAAGTAGATTATATGAATACCGTATTCCGTTGCGATAACAGCAGAATCTCCGATAACACGGGAGTCCTCGAACAGCCAATCATTAAGTTCGGTTACAAGGTCTCCGCTTGCAACATTTGCGTAATAGCCGCCCGTATAGGAAGTAGCATAATCGGCGGTGTATTTATTAGCAAGCTCCTTGAAGTTTTCAAGAGTAGCGCCGTCTTCTTTCCACGAAGAATAAATATTGTCTGCCAAAAGTTTTGCATTATCCAAAGTATCGTAAATATCTGCTGAGAAAAGAATATGATACATATTTCTTGTCTGAGAAGTATTTTTAGCCGCTTCATTTACAGCAATATAGATCGTGCATCCCGTTGTGCTTTCCTCAAAGTACGTGGAGCCTTTTACAGTATCGGCAGCAAATATCCATTTTTCAAGATCTGTCTTTTCGGAATCCTCCGTTGTGTTTTGGTAGAATGCGGATTTTACGGCGGATGATCCATCTTCCGGGAATTTATCTACACAAAACGCTTGATTTTTATAATCCGCAACCAAGGCTTCAAATTCTTCTTCAGAGCCCACAGCCTTGAGCTTTTCTGCATATTCCTTTATAAGAGGATTTTTTTCGGTCTCATTAGAATACGTGAGCGTAAAATACTTAACATCACGGCAAAGATACGAATCAGGATCTTTTGCAGCAAATTCTTCAATCTCCTCTTGTGTAACTTCGGCTGTTTCATAATCTTTATAGAGTTTTTTATTCGCCAAACGATAGATTTCCAACGTTTTACGAATATCCTCCTTTGAAACGCCTTTGCCGTAAATTTCTTCAATATATTCTTCGAATGTTTTTCCGTCTTTCTCTGCAGAATCAGCAACTTCTTTTATTTCGGTTTCAACGAACTTCTTGTCAAGTTCAGTAAGTTCAACACCGTCCGCAATGGCAGCTTCACACAAAGGGAGCGCGTTTACAAAGCCGTTATTGAGTGCATCATCGAGAAAAACATCAAACCAGGTAATTCCCTGTTCCTTGTCATAATACTGATCCCGAAGCGGGATTTTCGTATCTATACCAAAATAGTAAGAAAGTCCGCTTTCACCATAAGAATTAAGGTAATAGTAATAAGTGTCATAAAGAGAATACGAGACCATTCCCGCCGTAATTGTGAAATTCTCAGATTTTACCGCATCGATCTCGGAAAGTTGTTTTCCGCAGGATGCAAAGGAACATACCGCGAAAGCAAGCAATAATATAAGCGCCGTTGCGCGGCTTAAAGTTTTTTTCATTTTTTAATACCCTTTCAAAATTTTAATTTATTTTTATTTTACAATCGCAAATGGAATAAATTTTTAACCGTATGTTAACAAACATAAAACAATTATTTAGACATTACCGTTTTTATTCGGAAGTCTGCGATAAAGATCCGTCTTTTCGCGAATTATGCGTGAAAGCCAATCGTTAATACATTCGGAGCGCATTCTCCAAGTCCAGTTTTCATTTACCACGGAAGGGGTGTTCATTCGCGCACCTTTTGAAAGCCCAAGCAGATCTTGCATTTGCATTATCGCGGTGTCGGCAGGACAAGCAAGAAGTGTTCTTACAAATCCCCAGTTGTAACCTTCTTCCTTGGTAAGACTCATATATTCTTTCGCAAATTTTCTCGTCATCTCTGAAACGGATTCAAACCAAAGAAGTGCCGGCTCGTTATCGTGAGTGCCTATGTACGCAACAGAGTTTTTATTTATATTGTGCGGCAGATACTCGCTGTTACCCGAAGGGTCAAAAGCGAATTCAAGCACCTTCATTCCAGGGAACCCGGTCTTCTTCAAAAGTCTTTTAACTCCGGGGGTCAAAAAGCCCAAGTCTTCGGCGATGATCGGCAATTTGCCAAGTCTCTTTTCAAGCGTTGAAAAAAGCGCATTTCCGGGACCCTTAACCCATTTTCCGTTTTTTGCAGTGTCGTCTTTTGCAGGAATCGACCAATAAGCTTCAAAGCCGCGGAAATGATCTATGCGAAGAACATCAAATATCTTTGCAGAAAAAGCAACACGTTCGCACCACCAAGAGAAGCCGTCCTGCTTCATCTTCTTCCAGTTGTAAAGAGGATTTCCCCATCTTTGTCCATCCTCGGAAAAAGCATCCGGAGGGCATCCAGCAATATTTACAGGTGCAAGAGCAGAATCAAGTTCAAAATTTTTCGGGTTTGACCAAACATCTGCGCTGTCAAGAGCTACGTATATCGGCACATCCCCAATAATCTTTATGCCCTTTTTATTTGCATATTCTTTCAATGCAAACCACTGTTTAAAGAAAATAAATTGTGTAACACAGTAAAAACCAATATCATCGGCAAGTCTCGATTTTGCCGCTTCCAGTGCGGCTTTTTCGCGTTTTTTAAGAGGCGTTTCCCAAGCTTGCCAGCAAGCTCCACCGTTCTCGTCTTTAAGAGCCATGAAGAGTGCAAAATCGAATATCCAACTTTGATTTTCTTTAAGAAATGCCTCATACTCCGCATTCTTTTTAGCAACAAATTTTTTATAAGCTTTACGAAGTAAAGGATATCTTTTTTCATAAAGTTTGCCGTAGTCGGTTTTTTCAACATCTCTGCCGAAATCGATGTCTTTATAATCTTCTTCTTCCAAAAGCCCGTCCTTAGAAAGAAGATCAAGATCAATAAAATAAGGATTGCCCGCAAAAGAGGAAAAGGATTGATAAGGTGAATCGCCATATCCGGTAATACCTATGGGAAGGATCTGCCAATATGTCTGCCCCGCCTTTTCAAGAAAATCCACAAAACGGTACGCCTCTTTTCCGAATGTTCCTATACCGTATTCGGAAGGAAGCGATGATATATGCAAAAGGATTCCGCTTGTTCTCATAAAAATCAACTCCGAAAAATCAAATAGTAAGCACAGTAAAAACCATACAAATTAAGTTTACCACAAAGAGCTCAAAGTGTCAATTTTTATATAGCAAAATAGCGTTCAAAAAAAACAGCTTAAATTCAGTAAAAATGCAAAAGAAAAGACCGAAAGATGGTCTTTTCTTTTGCATTTTTTCACTTATGCGAAAATATCAAGGAGCTCCGAAATATTTCCGATGCACATATCCGCAAAGATATAATTGCCCGCCCCTCCTATTCCTATTGCTGTCATACCGCTGCTCTTGGCAGCATCGATACCAAAAGGAGCACTCTCCACAACGGCACATTTATGAGCCGAAACGCCCAACGTACGTGCAGTACCAAGCAAAATATCGCTTTGGGAGCTGATTTTTTCATTTTTTACGGTTTCAACGGCAGCAAGCTTATACCCCCTTTTTTGCAATTGAAAAAAGGTTTTCTCGGACATAGAAGGGACTCCGTTTTTTATGTTTACGGCATCAACGCCGAAAATTATTGCTTGAATATCCATACAAATCTCCGTTTTTCTTTTATTGTTCCCTCTTTTTTATACAATAATCCACGGTATGAGTTCCCTTATCAAAAATAAAAACAAAGTTTTTCATTTTTTTAGGGTCGGTTTCAACTATCCTGCCATCAAGCACAACACCGGATTTATCCGAAAAAAGATATTTCACCGTGTAAGAGGTATCTCTTGTATTAACAGAAAGCTGTGCGCCGTCAAATTTTTCATTCATATGCGGATCAAGCGAAAAACCTTCGGGAGATAATTTATAGCCAAAAACGCACTCCAGAACTGCTTTTTTATACCAAGCCGCAGCACCTGTATAAAAGCTCCATCCTCCTCTTCCCGCGCATTCAGGATGAGAATATACATCTCCCGCCATAGCATACGGTTCCAAAAGATAGTGTCCACAGACATCCTTTTTTAAGCTCTTCAACGCCGGGTTTATGCTTTCAAGAACCAAAATACCTTCATCTGTTTTTCCGCTCAACAAAAGCGCCATAGCGGCCCATACCGCGGCGTGTGTATATTGCCCGCCATTTTCTCTAATACCCGGCAAATATCCTTTTATATATCCGGGGCGCTCATCGCCTTCATCAAAAGCCGGCGAAAGCAATTTCATTATACCTGCTTTTTTATCATAAAGTCGCGAAAAAGCGGCTTCTATAGCGGCTTTTGAGTTTTTTCCTACCTCACCGTTGATCACCATTTCCATAAAAACAGCGAAGCTTTGAGAAAGTGAATCTATCTCACATTCCATGTTTCCTTTCTTTCCAAGCGGCGCACCATCATCATAATATCCACGCAAGTACCATCCTTCAATAAACGAAGCTTGTACGGCATCGTAAAGTTTTCTTGCGGTTTCAAGGAAGAAGTGTTCTTCGGATTCTCCTTTTACGATTACGGCAATTTTAGAAAATTTAAAGCAAATAATCGCGCAAAATTCGGTAAGCCACACGCTTTCTCCGTATCCTGCTATTCCTACGGCATTCATACCATCGTTCCAATCTCCTCCGCCGATTTTCAATAGTCCGTGCGTCCCAAAACCTCGCTCCAGAGCCAATTTTATAGCTTTTTCCGCGTGTTCGTAAAGAGTTCCTTCACCCTTTATATTAAGTTCTTCATATCGTTCTTTTTCACGCTTATCCAAAGTTTCGGATGATAAATACGGGATATTATCATAAAGTATAGAACTTTCTCCCGTCTTATCGATATACTCTGTCAAAGCATAAGGAAGCCACAAAAGATCGTCAGAGTAGCGCGAACGAAGACCTGTCTCTTTTCCCAAATATCTGTGCCACCAATGAGCTACATCACCTTCAAAATATTGATGAGAGGCACACTTTTTAATTTGGGCAAGACATAGTTCCGGTGCCGTTTCAATGAAAGAAAGCGTATCCTGAAGTTGATCGCGATATCCAAAAGCACCGCCTATTTGATAGAAGCCTGAACGCGCAAACAATCTTGAATAAAGCGTTTGATATGGAAACAAAAAATTCACCGAAAGATCGAATACCGGCTGAGATGTTTTTATTTTCAACTTTTCAAATACGGGATAAAGTTCGAGTTTTTCCTCTCCGGAAGCGACTTTTTCGCGGAAATCATCCAATGAAAAAGCCTCTGTCAAAGCACCGAGAAAAAAGGAAATCTCCTTAGTTTCTGTCTCCCAAAAGCCCGAAAAAGTAACCACCTCTTGAGCTCCCGAAAAGACAAGACCATCAGAAACAATCGCAGCAAGATCAAAGCAATAATTATACTTTAAAAATGAAGAGGATACAACCAGAGATAATTTTTTCTCAAAAATAGAATTCACAATAACATCGCCTTTATTCGATTCGAAAATATATTCACTTTTTTTAAGTGATTTATCCCCAAGGCAAGGCTTTGCCATAAAAATTATTTTGACCTTTTTATTCTTTGGATTTTCAACGTTTAATGTGTATTTTTTTATAGGAGAAAAACCAAAAATCTCTACTTCCAAGCGGTATTTCAAGTTTGAAACCTTTCCGAAATACTCCGCTTTTCCATCATGAAAAGCTACTTCTTCAGAACAAGCTGCAAGGTCAAAATCTTCATATCCTTCATTTGTATAAACACGAGCCAATATTTTTTCCGAGCCATCCTCAACCATATTATCCGCAGTATGCGGAGTAAGTTTTCCGAGAGCTGAATTTTCAAAATACGTGAAACCAAGTGAATTTTCACTTAATACAGTGCCAAAAAATTCGCTCGCCATTACATAAGAAAATGGTGTTGAACCGTGCGGTTTTTTTACAACATAACCGTCTTCTCTAAAATATCCCGTTTTATTTTGCTCTACGATAGTATCTGCTACAGAAAAATCAAGAGGAGATATACGAACATCAGCTTTTTTCAAAAGAGCCTTTTCTGTATTTTCGGATATTTCAAAACCTCCGAAAGATATATCGGGAAAAGCGGAAATTCCTTGCGAAAGAGATATTTCTGCGTCGCAAATATCTCTGATAACCGAAAGCTCGTTTTCGGCAAAATCGCTCTCCCGAAGCGGGAAAATGCCATTTTCACGATTCAAAAAATTCCTGCATCCGCATAGAAAAATACAATTTTCAATTCGCTTTTTGATGCTCATATTATACGAATCTTTTTCCCTGTAAATTATCAAAAGATCAAATCTATATCCTCTGATACACATATACTTGAACACAGAAAGGATAGAGGCAAGATGTGAGATCTCGCTATCATCACCCTCCTTAACCATCAAAAGAAGTATCTTATTTTCTCCTGAAATTCCGCGCTTCCAAAAAATATCCTTGTCAGCAAAATTGCGCACCGCATTTTTATTCTGTGTATTGCCGAATAAAAATGATCGCAGCAAAAACCGTTCGATTTTTAATCCCTCCGGATGTATCCCCGAAGCGCCTTTCTGCAGTTTCTCTACCTCTGAAAATGCGCTTCCCGTAAGGATTTTTCGGTTTTCAGACAAAAGATATTTTACTTCATCCTCCGTGGTCGCAAACCCTAAAATAAATTTGAAATCACGTTTTATTTTACCCGATGCAGTCCTCATGGCCAGTGCCGGCACTATCATAGCACCTTCATTTTCGGAAAGAACCTTTTTGGAAAGCTCGGCTATTTCTTGTTCTCTGTATAAAAGCGGTAATATTTTGTCCCTTTTCGTGTCGAAAGAAGCTCCTGCTCCATCAGGATAGGCTTTCATTCCCATAAACTTCTGAGAAACTCCCCCGCTTTTTGAGCGTCGAGAAAATATTAAAACATCTTCATCCGATTCATATTTGCTCTGCAAAAATAAATTTGAAAAGCTCTTGTGGGATAAAAATACCTTTTCTTCATCCATTACAGGTTCACCATAGACAAAAGCGTATGCTGAAGAAAAATCGCCGGACAAGCTCAAAGAAAATTCGCACATTTCTTTATCTCCGGAAATTCTGATATTCAGCTCTGTGACTGCTTTTTTTCCATTTTTATCGTGTTCTCCGCGGTAAGTGATTTTGCCATTTTCACAATAGAATTCAAACTTGGAATTTACTTTCTTAAGACGATGTCCGAGAGGAACAAGAGGCAACACATTTCCATCGGCAACAATATAAAATCGGATTCCCGAGCCAAGAGCAAACATTTCAAAATCCGACATAAAAAGGACATTATTCCCGTTATATATTGCGATATGTCCAGACGAGGATGCAATCACACGGAATTTATTGTTGGAAAGCATCGCGCATTGGGGAGCAATAAGACTACATTTGTAATTCTCAGTGGCAATATTTTTTTCGCTCTTTGCCGAATAGATCATAACAGGCTTTTCACGGCGTCGGTCTTTAGATTTCGAAGGGATAGCCGGTGCATTAACTGCGATTTTTTCGCATAAAAGTTCAGCGGATGCCCTCATCTTCGGAATGCGCATAAATCGTTTTACAAAAATGTCATCCTTTAAAAAGTTAAGCGAAGCAATGAAACTCATTCCGAGGTGATGTGCCATAAAACTTTTTACTATGCCATACCCCGAACCGACCCTCGTTCTATCAAAATCGATAGCTTCAAAAAAACCGTATTCACCATATGCGCCCATTTTTTTCAGCGTACGCAAATTTTCTATGCAGTCTTCTGCCCCGCATCTCAACATTAAAAAAGTTGAGTAAGGAGAAAGGACTTCTGCATTTTTCCCTTCGGGATCAAGAGAAAGTTTTCCAAGGCCAAAAGCTTTATATTGATAGTTAAGTTCGGCATCAAAGTGCCAATATCCGCTTTCCGAAACGCCAAAAGCAGAATAAGATTTTCCGCCAAAATTCCGCTTCAGAGCTTGATTTTTTTCAATTTTAAAAGCGAATTGCAAAGCTTCATCGCAAAGAGAATTAGGAACAACAGGCATAAACAGTGCGGGCATAAAATACTCAAATGTCGTACCGCTCCAAGAGGCAACGCCGCTGTATCCCCTATGTGTAACTATGGGTCTTGCAGTTGCAAAAAAATGCTCTCTGGGAACTTGTCCGGTTGCAACGGCATAGAAGCTTGTCATTCTTGCTTCGCTCATAAAAATATCGTAATATGATTCGGTATAGCTCTCATTTCTGGCATCATAGCCTATATAAAACAAACGTGATCCTTTGTCAAAAAGTGCTTCCAGGTCTGTATTTTTTAGAATATTCTCATAAAAACGAAGCACATCCAAAATTTTGGGACACTCCCCCGCATACTCCTTCAAGCCTTCGCAAAAAGCACTTACGGCACAAACAAAATTTCCCGAATCAACCGTGGATATAAACGGATCTCCCAAAATTTCAAGCGTTTTAATATCATACCAATTATAAAGGTTTCCCTTCCATTTTGGCAACCCTGCAATTGTATTTGCCGTTTTCCTCGCATAAAACTCCAACTCTGTACTTGTTATAAATCCCATATCCCTCGCTCCTACAAGGCAAGCAAGATAAAGGCCTATATTTGTAGGAGACGTTCTGTAAGCCACACGCTCAATCGGCGAAACCTCATAATTATCAGGAGGTAAATAATTAGTTTCCTCATTTACAAACTCGCGAAAAAACCCCCACATTCTCAAAGCGTATTTATAAATTACATCCTTATGTTTCTTGAAAACGCGCTTCCCAACCGCATTTTTTTGAGAAATGGTATAAGAAAGTATCGGAAATACAAACCAAAGAAGCCCCAATATTTTCAAACTTAAAGACGGTAAAATAAGAGCTACAACGCCGATAACCTCGGAAAACCACATTCTCAAAACATAAGTTTTAAGCTCATTTTCTTCTCTGTCCGCGCTTGCTGCGGTCTTCCAATTTAAAAAGTTTTTCTTGCTTATCAAGAATCTATAAAGTGTTCTTAAACTTGCATCAACAAAAAGAAAGCTTTCATATGCCAAAGCGCTTATCTTATAAAATGCATACAAAAAAGTACCCGTAAGAAGCGGCATTGCTCTGGAGTGGAAGCGTCGCACCGCTGTTTTAAATTCGCGCAAAACCATTGAAGAAATTAAAGCATAGATTATCGGAAAAACAAGATAAGAAAGGATAAAAAGTGTTGTCACAAGCGCATATTCAGGCGCAAAAATTCCGACCAGAATAAGCGCAATCACGCTGCTGAAGGGCGAAATTGCGTTTATAAGATTCTCTGTAATCTTATATTTTGAAAGAAGATCCATAGGGTTCTTTATAGATTTTCCATAAGAATTTTTTACCTTTGGAAAGAGATACGGTATTGTTTGCAAATCTCCTCTCAACCATCTATGTTGCCTTGTATAGTAGGAAATGGCAGTTTGAGGCGAAGAATCTGTAAGTGTAATATCAGTTGCTATTGCCGATCCCAAAAGGTTTCCTTCCAACAGATCGTGGCTTAAAATTCTTTCTCTTGGAAAAAATCCATCACAAACTTCCAAAAAAACGTCAATATCCAAAATTCCTTTTCCGCAAAAAGAGCCGTTTCCGAATACATTTTCATATATATCGAAATTTGCGGTTGCATACGAATCTATACCGCCATTTCCTGCAGTAATAGAAGAAAATTCAGTTCCGGCGGCACTTTTTAACTCTGCTCCTATATGAGGCTGCACTATGGCGTGACCCGAAATAACGCGCCCCGAATCAACCTTCGGTTTATTCATCGGATGGAGCATCGTGCCAATAAGTTCGTCTGCCGCTCCCGAATACAAGTTGGTATCGCTGTCCAATGTGATCAAATATTTAGTTTCGGAAAGGAAATTTTTATCCGCAGTAAATTTTGTAATACTCGTTTTTTCGCCGCGCATAAAACGGCAAAGTTCAAGAACAGCACCTCTTTTGCGTTCCCAACCGATATATTTTCTTTCCGAGCGCGAATATCTTCGTTCTCTTATAAATATTCCGAAATGTTCACCGTATTTTGCATTAAGAGAAGCTATTCTCCCCTGTGCAAATGATATGATTTCCTTATCTGCAGGGTCATTTTTTCTATCCGAGTCCTGAAGATTGCAAACCAAAGCATAAAATCTGTTCGAATTTTCATCAGAAAGATAAAAATTTTCAAGTCTTTCAAAAAGCTCGCCGTCTCTTTCACGACCGTATAATATGCTCATAATTGCAATAACTGCTTTTTCTTTTTTTACTTTATCTCCGTATAATCGGGGCAAACCATCATTTCCGGCATTTTTAAAACAAAGCGAAAGTATTTGTTTTACCAGGCTGTAAACGCTTATAACAATCCCCGGAAAAACAAAAAAACTTATCACGGAAAAATCGCACGCAATAA
This sequence comes from Clostridia bacterium, assembly GCA_017621475.1. Taxonomy (GTDB): domain Bacteria; phylum Bacillota; class Clostridia; order Oscillospirales; family CAG-272; genus UMGS731. Next base: position 16,938 of record JAGATA010000018.1, on the reverse strand, counting down.
GATATAAAACAGAAATTATAATAGTCATAAGGCAAAGACAACTCAAATAAATGCCCGCCACAAGCGGATTTTTCTTCAAGATCAATTCACCAACATGGATATTTTTTCTGTCTGCCTCTTTTAATATTTCCAACGCTTTCTCATTTTCTGCCTTTTTTTCTTTTTTGCAAAGCATTATCAATTCTGCTATATATTCAAATTTTGTTTTTCTGTCGCAATGCCTGTAAACATCCGCTTTTTCGGAAGAAAAAACAGCATCCGTCGAAGAAAAAGAAAGGAAAATTCTCGAAAAATCAATAAATTTTATTCTGTCTGCCGCGCGCAATAAAAATGAAAGACCGTCTTCGCGTTCCGCACATACCAAAAAGGATATTTTTTCAAAGATAACTATAAATATCATATCTGCCAAGACAGATAAAGTTATGCTGTCGTATTTTTTCCTTTTTGAAGAAAGAAATGCACAAAGAGCCGATTCGGTCATCTCTACGGAATTTTCGATAAACTCAGATGCTATTTCCCACGCTATGCTCTTTTGCTCTCCTTTCGGCAGCTCTTTATATAAAGAGATCTTTTTGGCCGAATTTTGGGCTCTTGCACAAAGATTTTTGCAAATAGATGCCGCATAATAAACCGAATCCTCTCTATTGCTTGACAGTATTTGCTTCGATTTTATTTGAAAGTTTCTAACCCTTTTTCCAACTTCCTTTTTTATATTATCTGTTTTGACTGTTTGCATCATTTCTTTCATAACGTTGCACTTCCCAAAAGTATTTTTAATTCTATTATTTACCTCACAGGGTAAAAATATGCAAAAAAATAAAAATCGCAGCAATCTTAGTTGCCGCGATTTTTTAGTTGTCAAACAATATCTTTAAAACTTCACTGTTTTCTTCAAGATACCAAACATTAGAAAGTTTTTCTTTGTCCCTGAAGAACTCTTCGTTGCTGGCAGAGAATATAACATATTGGGCAGAAGATAAAACTTCTGCAGAAGACTTGAATTTTCTGTTAGGACCGTGAGAGCCTATAAAAACCGCATCCGCAGAAAAATATTTTCCATATTCCTGCGTACCCTCGAAAGCAGCGCTTTCAATATAAGAAAAAGATGCATCATTCACGCTTATTTTTAAAGCAACTATCGGCTTTTCGGAACGAGACAATTTATAAAGAGGGGCAAAATCTATATTAACCAAGCCGCAAATATATGCGCCGCCGCGCGTATATACCGTATAGTCGATTCCGCAGTTTTCGAGCATTTTCTTTATATCCGTAAAAATTTCTTCTTCCGCTTCATTTTGCGGATACGGCAAGATGACGTTTCTAATCTTTATCTTATCAGAAAGTCTGTATATCGAATTTTGATGATGCAAATGATAGTGCGTAATAACAAGGTTGTCCACTTCCGTACATGCAAACTCCTTTACACTCATCAAAGCTTCATACATATAAGAATATTTACCGGTAGAAATATCTATAACATAGCTTTCTCCGTCTGCTTTGAAGCTAAAGAATTCACCCGATTTTGCGCTTGATAATGATAAATTTACATCATTTTTCGTAAAAACGGAATATGTACCCAAGCAAGCGAAAAACACAAATATAAAAGAAAAGAACACCGCTCCTATTTTCACAAGAGAAAACTTTTTTATAAAGATAAATAAAAGCAATATTACGCCAAGAGATATAAAAACCGCGTTGGAAAAAGGATAATTAAGTGAAGCGTTCACCCCTTTTATATCGGAAACGGCGTGAGCCGCATCGATCATAAACTCCGCAAGCTCTGCACAAAGGTAAGAAATTACTTCATCCAGATACGGTACAAAAGAAAACGGTATAAATAATACGCAAAGAACCAAAAGTACCGTTGCAAGCGGTATAAAAATAAAGTTCGAAAATATACCTATAAGGGAAATCTCTCCAAATGCAAAATAACATACCGGGAGCGTAAACAAAAATGCCGCAAAGCTCATAGATAGTATGCCGTAGAAATACTTGCAGACACTATATATCGATCGCAAAGGCTTATTTTTGCGTGGTTTTTGCCATTTATAAAACAGTTCATCCATAGCGGGACGCATAAGCACGATTCCAAGCGTCGCACAAACGGAAAGCCAAAAACCAATATCATAAACAGAAGAAGGATCGAAAAGGATTATTAAAAATGCGGCTATCGAAAGCGATGTCAGCGAATCATTTTCTTCCCCAATAATATCTGCCGCGAAGAAAACAGCAAGCATTATAGAGGCGCGTATAACCGATGCGGAAAGTCCCGTAAAAACAGCAAATGCAAAGCAAGAAATGATAAGAACTATATTTCTGTATTTTTTCTTTAAAAAACCGCGCAAAATAAAATCTATCGTTTGAGCTAATATCGAAAGATGAAGACCGCTTAACGCAAGTAAATGCGAAATACCTATGCGCGCAAAATCGAGCCTCATCCCCGAACTTACATAAGTTCTGTTTCCAAGTATGAGCGCGGAGCAAAATCCTCCGGCATTTTTGCCAAGCATATCTACCATACGATCACACATATATTCGTTTGCCGTATGAATATAATATTTCAAGTCTTTTTCGGATTTTTGATAAAAGACCGCATCATCCGTTGCAGCAGAAACAAAAATATTCTTACCGCGAAGATATAATGTTTCATCATCTGTTTTTTCAAATATTGCCGTGAAAGAAATTATATCTCCGTATTCAAAGAAAGTTATCTTCTCTATTTCAAGCGAAGCGGAAAAATCAACATCATCACTGCCTACTTGTATAACGTCAATTATGTAAGAGGATGAGTATGTCCCTCTATGAGAAACCTCAGTAATCTTGCCATTAACCTCAAAAGCAGAGCCGTTCATATAATCAAATGCAGACTCACTTGCACGTGTATAGAAACAAGCGTGCATTACAGATGAGAAAGCAACCACAAAAGCTAAAAGAATAAAAATCACGCTTTCGGGGCTGATTTTTTGGAAGAGCACCCCGCCCAGGAACAGACAAAGCACACAAGCGGCAATGCCGATTGGAAATATATACGGCCGCGCAAGCGGAACCAAGACATATGCGGAAAAAAGTGCAATAAATAAAAATAAGAGCAAAAATAATTTTCTGTGTTGAAAGTTGTTCATTATATTCCCTATAAAGCAAAAAGGCAGACCGGGTCTGCCTTTTTGACTTTTTAAAGTTTATGCAAGCTCTGCAAGACGTTTATCAAGCTCTGCTTTATGTTCTGCGTAACCGGGTTTATCGAGAAGCGCGAACATATTCTTTTTGTAAGATTCTACACCGGGCTGGTTGAAGGGGTTAACACCAATCATATAACCGGAAACAGCAACAGCCTTTTCAAAGAAGTAAACGAGGTAACCGAAATCAAAAGCGCTCTTGCTTGTAAGTGTTATAGCAAGGTTGGGAACATCACCGTCTGTATGAGCAAGGACTGTGCCAAGGTGTGCCTTCTGATTTACAAAGTTAAGAGATTTGCCTGCAAGGAAGTTAAGCCCGTCCGCGTTTTCAGCATCGTAAGGGATGTTTACACCGTCTTCGATATCTATATTGAGAACGGTTTCAAACATAAGGCGTGTGCCTTCCTGAACAAACTGACCCATAGAATGGAGGTCAGTTGTATAAGTAACGGATGCAGGGTAAAGGCCTTTGCCATCTTTTCCTTCGCTCTCACCGAAAAGCTGCTTCCACCATTCACAAGTCATTGTAACAGCAGGATCGTTTACAGCAAGAAGTTCGATGGTTTTACCGCGTCTGTTGAGTATGTTGCGTATTGCAACGTATTTATAGCAATCATTCGTGTGAACGTCGCCGCACGCAAAATCTTCGCGCGCTTTAGCGGCACCTTCCATCATCTCTGTGATGTTGATTCCTGCAACAGCAATGGGAAGAAGACCAACGGCCGTGAGAACAGAGAATCTGCCACCAACATCATCGGGAATGATAAAGCTTTCATAGCCGCGTGCATCAGCTTCGCCGCGAAGCGCACCGCGAGCTTTATCCGTTGTAACAAAAATTCTATCTTTTGCATTTTCGCCGTACTTCTTGTAAAGAAGATCACGGAATACGCGGAAAGCAATAGCGGGCTCCGTTGTTGTGCCGGATTTGGAGATAACGTTTACGCAAATATCCTTGTCTTCGCAAATGGAAAGAATGTCTGCAAGGTGGGAGGAGCTGATATCATTACCTACAAAGTAGATATTTGGGGTAGCTTTTTTCTTCTCATTATAATAGTTACCCTTTACAAATTCGATAGCTGCGCGCGCACCGAGATAAGAACCGCCGATACCTATAACGATAAGTGCATCGCAAGTATCGCATATCTTTTTGGCAGCAGCGTCTATACGAGCCGCTTCTTCGCGGTCGTAATTTACGGGAAGATCAACCCAACCGAGAAAATCCGCGCCTGCGCCGCTCTTTTCATCGAGCATCTTAGCAGCAGCCGCAACCTCGGCGCTGACAGCGTCAAGATCTGCTGTTGTTACTGTGTTCTTCAAGTATTTGTCGGAAAATTTGAAAGCCATATATAAACACCTCTGTAAATTATTTTTCATTTATATAAATGCGGAAAATTTTTGTTCATCAAATCATCGCGCATACGATGGTCGCAGGCATTTGCCCCATCGGGATGGCATAAGTGAGAGGATAAACACTTCACTTCTGTTCCTGTATGGAGTAAAGTCACGTTACAAGCCAGACTTCCGCAATATTTTTGAGAAAGCTCTGTGGGTTCGCCGTTATTTTGCATATTTCCCTCTTAAATAATATTTTATATTATTTTTCGCAAGAGGTAAAATATTATACATTTCACTCTTCGTCATCGTAATGCTTGAACTTTACTTCCTTAAAGCCGGAAACACCTCCGCGCTGCATAGCGCCGAAAATACGGTGGCGAAGCCCCTTGTTTTCCCTTTCCAGCTTTGCAAGAAGAATTTTCATTTCCTCTCGCTCCGTGTTTTCATTAGCAGGACAAGCGCTTGGAATAATCGGAAGCGCGGTATGCCTTGCAAAATACTCTACATCCTTTTCGGGAGCGTAAACAAGAGGTCTAATAACGGTTATATCTGTTCTGTCAAGGTATGTAACAGGAGAAAAACAGCCTATTCTTCCCTCGTAGAAAAGATTGAGCATAAAAGTTTCCACCGCATCATCGAAATGATGACCGAGAGCAACCTTATTGGCACCGTATTTTTTTGCCGCCTCGTTAAGTGCACCGCGGCGAAGCTTTGCACATAGCGAACAAGGGCTTTTTTCCTTGCGGATATCAAAAACTATCTTGGCAATATTGGATTCTTCCACGATATATTCTACACCAAGTTCTTCGCAAAGTTTTGCAATGGGAGAATAATCCGCAGGAGCCCTACCTTCGCCGAGATCGTCAAATTTCATATCAACGGTTATGGCAATAAGCTTAAATTTTTTGGGGTAGAATCGAGAAAGCGCGGATAAAGTATATAAAAGCGAAAGCGAATCCTTACCCGCAGAAACACCGACGGCAACAACGTCCCCATCTTCTATCATATTATAATCGTCGCACGCGCGGCGTGCATAGCTTAAAAGCCTTTTCATTCCTATCATATAAATTCACCGTTAAAATCAGAATACTTAAATATTTTATCAGAAAATATGTAATTTTTCAATATGATAAAGGATTTTATTGTCATAAAATTAAATATTATATATTCAATCCCATTTAAAAAACTTAAAGCGTTTCCAAAAATCCTTTTAGCTTTGCCGCTATTTTTTCGTGACCTGCATCATTGGGATGAAGTCCGTCAGGCATATAAAGCTCTTTGAGAACAGGAACACGAGGTGTGATTCCCGAAACTGCCATAAGATCAAGGAACGGAATGGAGTATTTTCCGGTTACTGTTTTCATTATCTCAACATATTCGTAAAGTGTTCCCACAGGGGTCGTCTTATGACTACCGCAAGGATCATCCTCTACACTTCTGTGAAGAGGTCCCATAAAAACTATCTGAGATTTTGGGAATCGGGTAAGAAGCATCTCACAAATGATATTGCAGGCACCCCAAAAAGTATAAGGTGTATTATCCTCAGGTTTACCAATGGGAGCATCGCCGTGTCCAAAATCGTTTGTGCCGCCAAAGACAATAACAAGATCGCTATCTTCATCAATATTGTTCACGCGGGAGATAAAGTCCCTGTCATGACGCTCCTTTTCGCTGGGAACGCTTTGACGAGCAATACGGCTTCCGGAAATACCGTCAACGTAAAGTTCGCGTACTCCGCATTCGCGCGCAATACGATTGAAATATATATTATCACGATTTGAAACGCCGGCTCCCTCTGTAATGCTATCGCCAAGTACAGCCATTTTTATACCTTTAAGTTCCATTTTTTTACCCTCTGTTTTATTCTTTTATAATTATTTTATCACTTTCTTGTTTATTGTCAATCCCGTAAAGAAAATCCGCCGAAATAATCGGCGGATTTTTTGCGTATTATTCAGATTTTTCTTCTTCGGGAGCAGATATACCGACAACCTGATCTACCGGCAAGGAAAAAGCAATTCCTTGTCCCGGTGTATTGAGGCCAACTGCGCGATAGAGCGCGTGGAGGATATCATCCTTGATAGAAGAATCTACAAGTATCATTACTATTTCCTTTTCAGGCTGGATCAAAATATTCAAAAATTTTTCTGCCTCAAGGTTAGCTGTGCCGCGTGCACGGAAAACCGTACCGCCACGTGCGCCGTATTCTCTTGCAGCTTCCATAGCGGATTCACTGAATCCGGAATTGACAACGCAAAAAATAACTTCGTGTTTAAACTGCTTCATATCTCCGCCTCCTTATCTGCGAGTATTGCTCAAAAATTGATATATTGCCACGCCTATTGTGCTTGTCATAGGTACGGTATAAGCTATACCTTTTCCATTTTTGATCGTTTTAAATTTTTCTTCAAGGAACTGAAGCGCCGCATTTGCGCGGTCTTCACGGATAACGCTGATAATAACAGCTTTTTTATTATCCGAATAGCCAAGATAACGCAACATCTCGGTTGTAGCCGTTCCCTGTGCTGCCACAACAAGCTGCATATTTATATCAAAAGATTCAAGAAGCGCTGTAAATACATCGGCTTTCTCTCTGTTGACAATAGTAAACAATAATTTCAGCTTGGGAGGAATAGGTTTTTTAGGGGTAGGTGTTGTTCTCTTTTTAGGTGTATATACTTTTACAAGTTCATTTTCGCCCGGCATAATATCCTCCTTACATAAAATCAATTATCTGTTCGTCATCAGAGTTGAGAATTCTCTTCATAGCTATATTTTCGTGAAGTTTCTTCGTCATAATAGCTTTGAAACCAAGAATTTGAATTGTTATAAGCGGTGTCATGGCAACCATAGCCACAACACCGAAAGCATCGCTCATTATCTTTGATTCGCCCTGGAGCACGTAGCACGCACCGACAGCAAACGGCAAAATAAAGCTCGAAGTAAGTGGGCCGCTGGCAACACCGCCGGAGTCAAACGCGATCGCCGTATAAATACCCGGAACAAAGAAAGAAAGACCGAGAGCAACAAAATATCCGGGTATAAGATAATAAAGAATGTTAAAATCAAAAATTATTCTTATTACAGAAAGGCAAATGGATATACCAACACCAACAGAAAGAGCAATCATCATAGATTTTTTGCTTACCATTCCATCCGTGATATCCTCTACCTGTTTGTTAAGTACCTGCACCGCAGGTTCTGCAAGAACTACCACCATACCAAGTATGAAAGCGAATATGGTTATTATCAAAGGGTTATTCTTCGCAAGCTCAACACCAAGCTTATATCCGATAGGCATAAATCCAACGGAAACAGCTGTTAAAAATATAACAAGACCTGCGTAAGTATAGACAATGCCGAAGGCAATACGACGGAGTTGACTTAACGGAAGCTTCAAGCAAAATATCTGCAACACCGCAAAGAACGTCACAATAAGCCCCAAAGCAATTCCAACTTCTTTTATAACGTCAAAAATTTTATGTAAAAGGGCTTCACCAAGATACGCATCCACAGAGTAATCCGGGATCGTATAAGGTATATCTCCGTTTACGGTAACACCGAGAGCCATAACGGCAAGTATCGGACCTACAGAACACATTGCAATAAGACCGAAGCTGTTTTCGCCCACGTTATTACCGCCGAGTGTAGCCGCGATACCAACACCCAGAGCCATTATAAACGGAACAGTGATAGGACCGGTAGTAACACCGCCGGAGTCAAATGCAAGCGCTAAAAACTTTATGTTTCCGTTAGATATAACAAGGGCTGCAAATGCGAAAAGCAACATATAGAAAAATATAAGTAATGAAGACAACGGCTTTCTGAAAATGATTTTCAGCACAGAGATCAAAAGGAATATACCAACACCAACACCAACCGCAATAATAAGAGTGGTGCCGTTTATAACGTCTTTTACCTGTGTAGCAAGCACGGTAAGATCAGGTTCCGCAACCGTTATAAGCAATCCCATTAAAAAGCATACGCTCAAAAGCAAGGAAAGTTTTTTTGTCTTAGAAAGACCTGCGCCGATATGATCTCCCATAGGAGTCATAGCAAGGTCTGCGCCAAGGTTAAAAAGCGCTATACCCAAAATTAAAAACACCGCAGAAATTACGAAAACAAGAACTTCTTTTCCCGAAAAATCCACAAGCGGAGTTAAATTAAGAAGCAAGAGTATAGCAACGACAGGAAACACCGAAATAAGCGATTCCTTTATTTTTTTCAACATTATAGCTCTCAAAAAACGCACCACTTTTCTGAATATATTTTAATTCAGTATATCATAATTATATATATAAAGTCAACCATTTAGTATAAAAATAATTCAAATAACACAAAAATACCCTTTATCTTGTATAATACAAAACAAGGGCATTTTTAATATTTTAATATTATTTTTTCTTTACAATGCACTCTGCAATGATGCAGATCACGCCGAACATAACTCCGGCAACAGGCCATATCATCCAAGTTGTGTCCCATCTGTTAGTAATAAAACTCAATAAAAGGAACATAGCTGTAACCATAAGCCAATAAATTCCCGCAACAGGCTCAAGCTTTTTATTATTCTCTTTTGCCTTTCTACTGTATTCACCTTCTTCAAGAAGACGCTGGATAGCACCCCAAAGCACTCCTGCGGAAACAAAGAAATATACACCTATCGCAACACAAGCAAGCAGGCAGCATAAACACAAAAACACTACCATTTCCCCGTAAATTGAACCAATAAGAAGAGGGATGGCCGCAAAAATACAGCACAAAGTTCCTATAATATTATACTTCGTATAAATAGATGTAAAAGCCGTCTTCTCTGTCTCGACAAGCTTTCTTGCTTCATCTGTAAGAGATATTGGATCTTTTTCAATATATTCAAACTTTTTAGTTTTGGCGTCTGCAGAAATAAACATCGTCACAGCAATCGCAACAAAGATCAATATTCCAGCAATACCTATCATAGTCGCAAGCCCCATAGTGCTCTCACTTAACGATACAGCTGAACCATATGCTAACATTATAAACAAGCATATGGGAGATAATACGCACAATAGTGAAGCCAACGCCATTTTGCCGCGTTTTTCTTTATGTAAACTAATATATTCATCAGCATCTTCTTTCGAGATCTTTTTCAAATTATCATCCGACTCCGGGTACTTTTCTTTTACGGGTTCTGTTTGTTCGTTTTTGAGCGCATCTTCACCTTCTTCATTATCTTTCAAAAGATAGTCCGTAGTAACTCCGAAAAGCTCCGAAATTTGAACTATCTTACATACATCGGGAACGGATTGAGCACTTTCCCATTTAGAAACGGATTGGCGCGTAACATCAAGCTTTTGAGCAAGCTCATCCTGCGACCATCCCTGTTTTTTTCTTAACATAATTATTTTGTCTGCCAAAGTCATATATATCACCTCGATATGTTTTATGCTATAATTATAACGCAAATATCGCAAAAAAACAAGAAAGGCCGGCAGTCAATTTGTCAACTGCCGGTTGCTTTTTTTTAATTTATATGTTTTTTGTATATTATTTAGTTGTCTTGAGCTTCAAGACACGCATCTATCACCAAAACTACGGCAATAGCAATGGCAGGGTCGATTCCATCGGCTATATTTATTTCATAGGCATCGCCCCAAGAAAACCATTGTTTTGAAACCACCGCAATCGTTCTGCCCTCGCTGACAATGGAATAATCGTGATCCATAAAATCACCGCTTACCTTCCATCCAAGACCGTTTACGCTATATTCATTGCGGAAAAACGTAAATTCTTTTACAACTTCCGCAATATCATTTCCGCCAACGCTTATGTAATATTTGGGCAAAAACGAAAAGAGTTTTTGTTCTATATACGCTGCCTCGTTGCCATTCGCGAAGTAAAGATGCAGCTTTTTACCGAAGGTGAAAACTTCACCTTCGACATAGAAACGCTCATTTTCGTTTTCGTCATAAATGCTGAATTTATCACCAAATGTAAAAACGTGTTGTTTAATATAAAATCTCATATTTTTCTCCAAGATCACTCTGTAACAACAATAAAACGGTAAACGTCCTGACCGCCGTCAAGAGTCTGTACCTCGATATCGGGGTAAGCTTCTTCTATTTTGGAAACATATTCGTCAAGAAGTTCTTCTGTTACAGATTTGCCGTAGAAGATGTTTACAATGTCACACTCGGAAGCGTTCATACCTTCGAGAAGTTTCATTGCAGAATCAAGTATCTCGGGTTCGGAAGCCATCATCTGTTTGTCGCAGAAGGAAATGTAATCGCCTTCGCGAACCTTCACGCCGTTCATTTCCGTGTTTCTTACAGCATACGTTACAAAACCTGTTTCAACTTCTGACATAGAAGCGTTTATTTCTTCAATTATTTCGTCAACATTTTCATTCTCAAGGTCAAGTGTGGAAAGAGCGGCATAGCAATCGCCCACATTTTTGCTTTCTATAACGTGAACCTGAGCGTTTTCGTAAATCTTTGCCGCCTGACGAGCTGCAAGGATAATATTGCTGTTATTCGGGAAAACGATGATATGATCTACGTTAAGGTCCTCAAATACTTCAAGGAAGTTCTGCGCAGAAGGGTTCATTGTTTGACCGCCGCTTACGATCTCATCTGCGCCAAGCTTGGTGTAAAGATCACGGATTCCGTCCCCATTTGCTACAGCAACGACGCCGTATCTCTTGTGAGGTTTTTCCTTGGGCTTTTCAACAGTTTCATTGTGCTGAACAGACATATTTTCTATCTTCAAAGTAAGGAATTCGCCAAACTGATGGCAGTATTCCAAAACCTTATACGGCTGCATTGTATGGACGTGAAGTTTTACGATAGTTCCTGTCTTATAAGCAACAATGGAATCGCCTATAGTCGCAAGAAAAGCTTTAAGTTCTTCAACGTCAAATGTTTGGGGATCTGTTTTCGCATTCATAAGCTGAACAAGGAGTTCCGTGCAATAACCGTAATCCATAACGCTGTCAGGTCCGAATTTTGAAAAGTCAATATCCGCAACCGCAGAGGAGGTTGTTTGGGGAGCTTCCGCTTCAAGTGTTTCAAGGTCTTCCCCGTTAAGTATTTTAAGGAATCCCTCAGCAATATATTTAAGACCTGCACCGCCGCTGTCAACAACACCGGCTTCTTTGAGAACAGCAAGTATTTCTGGAGTGCGTTTAAGGGAGGCATCCATTTCCGTAACAAGATCCTTGAAAAGAGATTCTACAGTACTTTCATCATTGATACGGGACACCGCATACTCAACGGATTCTCTTGCAACGGTAAGAATAGTACCCTCTTTCGGAGAGCTTACCGAAGAATACGCTTGTTCAATACCCTTTTTGAGCGCGTGACCAACGTCCTCAACACTCACCTCTTCGTGACCTACGAATTCTTTGGAGATGCCGGCAAAAAACTGTGAAAGGATAACACCGGAATTTCCGCGTGCGCCGAGAAGCATACCATCCATAAGAGATTTTGCAACGGAATCGAGAGATTCTCCGTCAATGCGAGAAAGAGCTTTAGCGCCGCCTTCCATAGTCATCATCATATTGTCGCCCGTATCTCCATCAGGAACAGGAAATACGTTCATATCGTTTACCGCTTTAACGTGTGCGCGGAGATACGCTACGCCGCCGCGGAACATTTTTGCAAAAAGATTACCGTTTAAAAATTTACGTGCCATTATAAATTAGTCCTCCCTCTTTTTACCCCAGAAGAAGAGTGCCACCGTTCCGGGACCTGTATGGCTACCGATAGTTGTGCCAATGTCATTGATAATTATTTCGCCTTTTATATTGGGGAAAGTTTCTTTTACAAGAGACGCAACTGCCTGTGCATCTTCCAAACAAGCGGAATGGCAAAGATAGCATTTATCCGCGTATTCAAGTCCGTCTTTTGCGTTTTCTTTCATGCGTTCAACAATCTCGCGTATAACTTTTTTCTTTGAACGAATCTTTGCTCTGGGAATAAGATGTCCCTCAAAATCCATATTGAGAAGAGGACAGATACCAAGAAGTCCGCCAACAAATCCCGCGGTCTTGGAAACTCTTCCGCCCTTAACGTAGAAAGTAAGGTCTGTAGAGAAAAACCAATGGTGCATTTCAAGTCTATGTCCTTCCGCCCAATCGCGAACTTCTTCAATAGAAGCACCCTCATCCCTCATATCCGCAAGTTTGTCCATCATAAGACCGTAGCCCGAAGAAGCGGCCAAAGAGTCAACAACAAATATTTTTCTTTCGGGATATTTTTCTGCAACTATATCTGCTGCAGCTCTTGCGGATTTGCCCGTGCCGGAAAGTCCGGAAGAGAGCGATATGTGAAGAACATCCTTGCCTTCTTTGATCAAAGATTCAAAATATTCAAAATATTCCTGAATGTTGATCTGTGATGTCTTTGTATCCACACCGTCAACCATTGCCTGATAAAATTTATCGAATGGCATTGTCTGACCAAGGTCATCAAGATATTCTTTTCCGCCCATAAAATAATGGAAGCATATATATGAGATATTTCTTCCTTCGAGATGCTCCTTGGAAAGATCCGCTGTTGAGCAACAGCTAAGTATATAATTTGCCATAATATTTCTCCTTGTATGAAAATATTTTTACTTTTATATTATATACCATAAATAGCTAAAAATCAAATCTTTATTTCATTTTTATAAAAGCAAGCCATTATATCTTTGCGAACTAAAAATAGAACAGCATCTGCAAGGCTCTCTTTTTAAGAGAAAAGCACTCTACTAACAGTAGAGTGCTTATTTTTCGGAATATTTTCACGCTGATTTTATGATTTTTTTCTGATTTTTGATGTAAGATACAAAATTATTGCAACAGGAAGCATTAAAAGGAATATTTGCCATATGTTAAACTTTATAAGGGCAACATATATAAGCAATAAAACGGAAAAAACAAAGACAATAATTATCAGTCGGTTATTTCGTCCTTTATTCCAAACGGAATTGAGTACAAGTCGTGTAAGCATCCCTATTGGAAACGCAGAAAAGAACACTATCCAATAAAAAGAATCAAGTATTATCCAAAAAAGTATAAAAAGGAAAAAAGCAAAAGTCCAAATTCCGCAGATAGCGATCCATTCAACAGCTTTAAGGTTGAATTGTTTTTTATCATCATCTTCTTTTTTCTTATTCTGCTTAGGTTCCCATTCATCGTGAGAATTGAAAAGATAATCCATAGATACGCCAAATATCTCGCCCATTTGTTTAAGAACATTGGCATCGGGCAGGGATTCTGCACGTTCCCACTTTGAAATCGATTTATCGGAATAATTAAGCTTTTCACCAAGATCGCTCTGTGTCATTCCCGCATCGGTACGAAGCTTTATAATATTGCTCGCAATAATCAATTTGAGATCAACCATTTCAAGCTTCCCCCTTTTCTAAAAAATCATATATTTATTATATCATAAAAATTTTCCAAAATCAATATAAAAATTGTTAAGGGAATCACATACTTCTTTTCACTTCACGTCGCAGCAACGCCACGCTTATTGCCATAATTACAAAAAATATGCTTATATAATACGGGAAAACATCAGGCGTTATATTTTGAGCAACAATGCCGTAGAACGGAGGAAATACCATAATACCTATATAAGCTGCAGCCATCTGAGAGCCCATAACGGATTGAGATATATCTTTACCGAAATTTTGAGGTGTAAGATGAGTAAGATTTGGGAAGATAGGTCCGTTTCCAACTCCAACAAAAAACAAAGCAAAGGCGGTCATAACGGGACCGAGGGACAAAAACAGCATAAAGAGTGAAAGCGCAAGCACACCGCATCCAAGGTATATTATCTTCCAAGAAGACAGATTTGAGGCGAGCACGCCCGAAAGAAATCTTCCAAAAGCCATACCCATATAGTAAAACATAATCGTCTTTGCCGCATTTTCTTCGCTCATCCCCATAGATTCTACAAGGAAAGTGCTACCCCATATTCCCGCAGTACATTCTATCGCGCAAGAACATATAAAAGCTGCCCACGTTAAACGAACTTTTCTTCTTTTTACAAGGTAAATAAGCGAAATTGTTTTTTGTTCGGTTTGTTCCTCGTCAGAAGCATATTTTCTATCAGCTTTTTTCCAAAGTGGGATAGATATAAGAGTTATAAAAGCAATGGCTATCTGCACAAAGAAAGCAAGTCTGTATCCACCGCGCCAATCGTTGCTGTGGGAAAGAGCGAGAGACATAAAATACGGGCTTACCGTTACACCGATGCCGTAAAAGCAATGAAGAAAATTCATATGCGTAGCCTTGTAATGAAGTGCAACATAATTATTGAGTGCAGAATCTATAGCACCTCCGCCAAGTCCCAAAGGAAGCGAAAACAAACACAAAAATATAAAATTCCCGGAGAAAGAAAAGCCCAGCAGTGCGATAGCCGTAAGAACCGTACTGAAAGCGGTTACTCTCGCCGTTCCGAATTTTTTTATCAAACGTGCGCTGCATAAGCTGGATATAACAGTTCCCGCAGTATTCAAAAGGCTTACACAGCTGCCCAATGACACAGGAAGCCCAAATTCCGCATATATCGCGGGCCAAGCGGGTCCAAAAAGTGAATCCGGTATGCCCAGCCCAATAAAATCTATAAAAATTATTGTAAGAATAAGTGTTGCCATATTTGACCTCTTGAAAATTTTATTCTTAATTTAAAATTGTATCACATAAATTTATAAAAGTAAACATTGAATTCCATAAAAAAAGATGTTATACTGAAAGTGGTTTTAAACCGAATTTTCTATTGCAAAGGATTGTTATTATGGAATTTATCGCTCCCAATATTTATCACAAACAGGCAGCCCAAGAACGCGAAAGACGACTTGCTTGGTTCAAGGACGCACGCTTCGGTATGTTCATTCATTACGGTGTTTTTTCACAGTTTAAAACCGGTGAATGGTGTATGAGTTTCCAAGACTACACAAAAGCCGAATACGAAGAATATGCAAAGAAATTCAATCCCAAAGAAGGATGCGCGGAAGAATGGTGCGCTCTGGCAAAAAAAGCAGGTGCTAAATACGCCGTACTTACCACACGCCACCACGAAGGATTTTCACTTTGGAATTCCAAAGTAAACCCCTATAACTCCTATAATGTGTGCGGCCGCGACATCGTAAAGGAATTTACAGATGCTTGCCGCAAATACGATCTTAAAATAGGTCTTTACTCTTCCCTTATGGACTGGCACCACCCCGATGGATGGAAATGTGCTTTCGACCTCGAAGCAAGAAGAAGATTTCTTGATTATATAGAAGAGCTCAACGTAGAATTGCTTTCAAACTACGGCAAAATAGACATTCTTTGGTACGATATGCCCTACCCTATGACAAGCTCCGAAGGTTGGGATTCCGTTAATCGCAACAACAGACTCCGTAAGCTTCAGCCCGATATGCTTATCAATAATAGAAGCAAGATGCAGGAAGACTTCCTTACCCCCGAAGAAAGCATCTCCCCTGCGGACGGCGCATATTGGGAAGCTTGTATGACATTCAACGGATTTTCCTGGGGATACCTTAATTCCGAAAAAGCCGCTCCTTATTCATACACGGTACAACAGATCATTAAAATGCTCAATACTTGCGCCTCTTCCGGCGGCAACCTTTTGCTTAATATAGGTCCTATGGAAGACGGTACCGTTCCCGCGGAAGCGATAGAACCTCTTACAAAGCTTGGCCGTTGGCTTTCCGAAAACGGCGAAGCGGCGTACGGACTTAAATCTATAGTGGGAAGAACCTTCTCCGGATGCAACCTCAATCTGGCAAGCGCCTCCCCCGATAACAAAACGGTCTACGTTTGGAATATGATCTGGCCCGACAGCGATACACTACAGCTTGGCGGCTACAAAAGCACGCCCAAGAGCATAACCTGCCTTTCTACGGGTGAAAAGGTAGATTTTGTTCACGACGGACACAGACTTATTCTCAAAAACCTGCCTAAAGAAGCTCCCGATAAGCACGCGGGTATAACAGTCTTTAAGCTTGAATTCGACGAGAGTGCAAAATATCAGTGGGTAAGTTATTATCCCCATATGCACTACGGTGTAAACGGCGCAGGAGACCTCGTTCAGTAATAATTTTAAAAATTTCAGAAAAAATGCACTTTCGGTTTTAAAGCCGAAAGTGCATTTTTGTTTTGTTCACAAAAACCACCAGCAGTGCTGGTGGTTACAAAAAGCTTTAGCTTTGCACAGTTCCCGCCGCAGCGGAGGCTCCCTTGTGCAAAGGGAGCTGTCAGCGAAGCTGACTGAGAGATTGTGCTCGTGTAAAAGAACGATAAAACAAGCCTTCCGTCACGGCAAGCCGTGCCACCTCGGCAGATTATAATAATAAGTGCAACACCCGAAAAAAGTATAGACAATATTCTCACCAAGGTGTAAAATGTAGTCACCACAACAAACAACTACACGGAGGTAAGAATATTGTC
>JAGATA010000017.1 GCA_017621475.1 Clostridia bacterium | reverse complement strand
TTGAGTTTTATCAGACATTAACTGTCCTATACTCTAAAAAACCTTGATATTACTGGGTTTTTCGTTGATTACAAACTCAACTGTTATGTATTTTCCCTTGTTTTTGCCCTTATGAGCGAAAATAAGGGAAACTTTTTATATTCAACCGCTAACTACCTTATCGAGCAGTCTTGCGGAAGTACGCTTTGCCTCTCTTGTAGAGTGAGCGTAGACATTCATTGTGGTACTGACATCAGAGTGACCTAAAAGCTCTTGCACATCCTTCGGTGCCGCTCCGTTTGAGAGCAGATTGCTTGTGAATGTGTGTCGCAGTTGGTGGAAATGAAACCCTTCCAAACCCTCTACCTTTTTGCTTGCCCGTTTGCACATAATACCGATGGTGCTTGGTGATTCATACGCTCCGTCCGGTCTAAGACACACAAAGGAGATTTCATTGTAGCCCTCGGGAACCTTCTCATTTCTCGGTAGCGTATAGACCTCGTAGTATGTACGGTCTTTCTCCTTAACCTCAACGTAGTAGTTGAGGCAGAACAGTTCTCCGTATTTGAATCGGTTTTTGTGTTGTTCGAGCTTGGATGTTCGCAGAATCTCTGCCAGGGTGTCACAGAAGTCCACCGTGCGGACTTTCCTGCGTTTGGTAGCCCCTATCTCCGTTTTGTGCCTTGCGTTGTTGTAGCGCATACTGCGGCGTACTGTAAGGTACTGCTTTTCAAGATTTACGTCTTGCCAAGTCAGTCCACAGACCTCACCAATGCGAAGTCCTGTGTAGTATGCGATCTGTATGGGAAGCAGTGCGGGGTTATCCTTTGCTTTCAGAAAATCCTCAAGTCTCAGGTACTGTTCGTGAGTTAGTGCCGGTATGGTAGCAACCTCTCCGGTATCCTCCGAGAACAATTCGTAATCATCCTTTTTCCCACGCCATACAACGTACTGCATCGGGTTAAAGGAAATCATACGCTTGGGAAATACTGCAAAGCGGAACGCTCCTTGCAGAACGGCGGAGAACAATCGCAAGTAGCCCTTGCTGAGTGCTTTCGCTGTTGTGCCGTCCGGATTCACTCCGCCGAAGCTGAGCTGATCCATGAACGCCTGCAGATGGTCGGCAGTCACACTTTTCAGTTTTCGGTTGCTGATGGGAAATTGCTTGATGCGGTTGACGGTGCCTTGATAGGCCATTACCGTGCCGTTGCTCAGATTACCGGGCTTCAGTTCTTCCTCTACCCACATATCCAGCAGCATACCCACCGTTGCGTTTTCAGATTTCGCCACGAATTTCTTTGCCTCGTAGTCTTCCATTGCTTTACGGAGCAGAGCTTCGGTTTCGCTCTTGCTTTCCGTACCTGCGAACTCTCGCTGTACCTGTCTGCCGCTTTCATCTTCAACGTAAAAGCGGTAGTACCACTTCTTGCCTTTCTTTCTTACAGAACCTTTTGCCATATAAAACTCCTTTCCGTTGGCAAACGGAACTGTTGCAATTGTGTACCTATATTATACCATTTTTTCGCTTAAATTGCAACAGTTCCGGTCCCTTTTTCACCGTTATTTCACAGTTTTCAAGCTATTATCTTATGGCTTTTACACTGTCAATATTTCGCAGATCAACACCCTCATTGAGCTTCATAAACTCGTTTAGAGCATCGATTCGAATGAGATGTTTACGGCCAACGTAAAGGATTGGGAGCTTTCTGGCTTTGATCAGATCTCGCATCGTATTTCTTCCGATGCCGGTAATCTCAGCGGCTTCCTCAACTTTTAACGCAATTAATTGTTTCATAGACATCACCTCCTTGTGGTGTATTACCTCCATTTCCGCCGGAGGTTGGCTGTAAAGTTTTGCATTTGAATCTCTCCTTCATAACTAAAAGAACTCCGCTCTGCCGGCCTCAGATCCGAGTCCGCTGATTTTCGTTCCGGGAACTTTGCGGGCAATACAAAGTGTGGGCGAAAATCTTTTTTCACATAGTAATATACGTGAAAATAATAAAGTTTCAAGAAAACTTACTTTTCGGGACCAAAGTGTTTTCTTTCAACGTATATAATGTATGCGAATTATTGGTCCCGTTTCAAGAAAACAATAACGGCACCCACCCGAAGATAAGTGCCGTTTGAAGCAAAAAATATTTTGATGTAATAACGAATGTCCCCTTATTTATGTGATGACCGATGAACCTGTCTTGGGTATACAATGTGACAACCGATGTACCCATATATTGATGCTACCCAAATCGGCGATATCCCATTTAACAAGTTTGTGGCTGTAACAAATAGTGAACCCTAACGGATGTCCCATTGATGTAACAAGCGATGAACCCGTGCTATTTATCCGAGATGAAATCCCTTTTGCACTTATGTGATAATGAATGTCCCCACAAAGTGCTCCGGCAATGTAAAAACCGATGTTACCTTTTTCGGCAAGTGCTGTGTAATAAGCAATGTTCCCGAAAGAAGAAATCTTGGGGTATCAAGATAGCGAATATCCATTTCGCAGAAATCTGTTCCCCCTTATAGGGTAATTATTGATTTATCAATACAAAACGTTTCTAAAGTTATGGTAGGAGGCAAAAAGCCTATCAAAAATGGAATGGATCGCTTAAAAGCCCTTATATCCTATGATTTTCGTTTCAAAACGCAACATCAATACAAAAACTATAAAAATGACACTCCTTTTGAAATGATAGAGTTTCGAGAGTTTTTTGCGGTAACTCTCATATCGATATTTTCTTTCTTTTCCATGAGCAAAAAATGACGCTCACTTTTTCTATGACGTTCCCTTCGATATGATGTGAGCGTCATGCTCTCTTTCTATTATGACAAGAAAAATGACTGTCTTTTTGAGAGTAAACAGAGGGTCAAAAATCTAATCCTTGTCGAAAGGAAAGTCCCCTCATCATTTCGATACGAGAGGTAATATATCATCTCGAAATGTCGGTCATCTTATCATATCGAAAAGAAGAGCGGTCATATCAAAACGACAGTGGGCACTCATTTCAAAACGACAGTTTTGCCTAAGATTAATCTAAAACAAATCCAAAATAAATCTATGAGTCTCATTTCGAAATGAAGATCATCTGTCATTTCAAAAAGATAGGCGGCGGCATTTTCAAATGACACTCATTTAGAAAAATATTCCCATAAAGACGACGGTCTGCGTGAAAAAAGCGCAGGCCGTTATTGTTTTCTTGAAACGCAACCAATATCTCACATACATTATATACATTGTAAAGAAACTGCTTTGGTCCCGAAAAGTAAGTTTTCTTGAAGCAGAAGCGAAAACAACTATATTACTAAAAAAGAAAGAGAGGTACAAATAATGAAGATTCGTATTGACCTAACCAAAAAGGATGCGGATATTGCCGCATTCAAAAAGTCTCTTCCCAAAGGCGAGTGGAGTAAGACTGTGGTGCAAATCATGAATGCTGCGATGAGAGATCGGGTAGCCGACATCCCGATGCAATTCACCATCGAAGCTCTGGACGAAAAAATACCCACGAAAATCTCGCTGTCCGAAAAACTGGCCGAAAAGTTCAAAGAAAAATTTGGGTATAAAAAAGGCAACTTTTCCACCGGTATCAAAATCGAGATCCGAAAGTGCATCCGAAAGAACTTAAAAATCTCGTTCGTAAAAAGATTTTCGTCAGCAGAAATTACGGCGGCATTTGACGAAGCCTTCCATCGTATATCCGAAAAAGGTGAGATGCTGGACGGCCGCCGCGATAAAAATGAACGGGTGCAAAGAGAATACCGCTGGGCATTCAACGCAATGCTCGAAACTTTAACAAACTCAACCAAGAAAGGAAACTAAAAATGAAGCAGAATAAAATTCTTCATATTGAACTAGACGCAGAGGCAGCCGACGTAATCGGGTGGATGCGGTCGCTGCCGTCACGCACGATCAACCACACCGTGAACGAAATTTTGTCCTCCGAAAGCCGAGGCAAGATCAGAAAGATCCCACACGAATTTTCGTACGCAAAAGAGGACGAGCATTTAAGCTGTGGGTTAGTTATACGCGACAGGGCGGCTCTGAATTTCGTAGCGAAAATTCCCAAGGGCGAAATTAAATCCACTTTGGTCAAGATCATCCGCAAGCACATACGCAAAAACAAGGAACTGCCGTCTGCGCCCATCGGTATTCACGGCGGGATAATGATCGATGTTTTGAGAAATTTCGTCACGAAAATGGTGGCAAAGGAAGTGGAGTATGCCGGCGTGCCCAACAAATACAGCAAGCTCTGCGAAGCCAACGACAGAGCGTACCACGCTCTTCGTGACAAAATTCTTGCTTGCTACAAATCCGTGGACGAAAATCAGGGCGATGCGAACCTGAGAAACTTGGACTGTGACAGGATTATCCGCGAGGCATTCGAGTCCGTTTTCGGCATCATCGAGACGCCTATGGTAGCAGTAGCGAATCCTTCTCGTGACGATAATCATATCCCCGCACAGCACGGTCCGGCTGCCAATAAAAACACATCCATTTTCGTCACCAACGAAGACACAAGCTGGTGGGACGAAGACTACAGCGAAGATGATGTGTAAAGAAAGAGAGGTATAAAAATGTACAACAATAATTTCGATGAAATGTTTTCTGACAAGAGCGACGTGCATATGTCACATTTAAGGGATATTGTCAAAAGGCTAAGTCCCTTGGAATGGTTTGCTTTTGAGTGTATCGGTGCTAGCGGTGTATCCGAGGAAAAGGATGCAAAGGAAGTGTTTATTCGTGCGCTCATTGAAAAAGACGGACCGTGCAAGAGTGAGGACACTGCCTGGCGTGCCGTAAAAACCTTGATAAAGATCGGCTTTTACGATGTGGAGAAAATGTATACCGGATATCGGAATTTCAATATATTGAAGCTTACCCCATTGGGCAAACGGATTTACAGAGATTGTTTTCGGAAAGAACCTCCAACGCAAGAACACGAAATCATTATGCAGGAACACTCAAGCTTGCTGCACGGCTATATGGTCAAGGACGCGGCAACGATCCTGACGAAAAAGGGTGTCTATAAGGAGACCTCCACCAATCGAAAGAAAAATCGAATACCGCTTTCTGATGGCAGTGCCATCATCCCCGACGTGATTGGATATTTTGACGGAGGCCGTAACTGCTT
>JAGATA010000016.1 GCA_017621475.1 Clostridia bacterium | reverse complement strand
CTTGAATCTGAAAAGCAAACAACTGTCGATGCGGAAACTTGGATTTCTCTTATCAAGCAGTACGCAAACCCCACCGAACTGACAGCGGAGCTTCTGAATACGCTGATTGAAAAGATCGTCATTCACGAAGCTACCACCGTGGATGGTATGCGTGAGCAGGATATTGACATCTATTACCGCTTTATCGGCAAAATTGAGTAAAAACAACGATATGGGTGCCTATGCAAGTAGGCGTAGGCACTCATACATAACCAATATCTTTAAGTACGGGAAACGGGATTATCATACCCTGATATAACTATGATTCCCACACTCGCAGGACTTTTTAAGGTGTCCATCGACGATCTTTTTAACTTTGACGTAAACAAACTCGATAAAGAAATTGAAGATATACGCATGGAGCACAAAAAGTATTTCTGGAATAATTTTGAAAAAGCTGAACAGATTTTGATTGACGGACTAAAATCACACCCAGCATCTGTTCTTCTGAAGACAGATTTGTTTGAACTGTATGCATATAACTCTGACCGTGGTGATGAAATTATAAATAAGGCATTTGAACTCGGCGGACAGATAATACAGACATCTCAAGATGTTTTTTGTACATGCCGTACAAAAGCAAACTTAATTCATATTTACACCTATCTGGAAAAAGAAAAAGGTCAGGATCACTACGAAGATATTAAAAAAATCATTGAAACTCTTCCGTACATGTACCCCTATATGTTACAGGATAGGATGAGACTTTCCGCATGTTATATCAAAGGTGATGAGGGAATGACAGAGGCGATTGACCTGAAAAATATTGAATGGCAGGAATTTTTCAGCGCATGCCATACTGTCGGCCGTCGATATTTTGAAATCGGAGATTATGAAAATGCTTTAAAATCTTTCCAAGAAAGTGTTGATATTATCGAAAGATTTATGTATCCAGACAAAAAAGGTTACGACGCATATCCCATTGGCGGTACGCATGCAAATCATGCCATTACAATTTTAGATATTGCAGCTTCAATGCATAGATTAGGCAGAACAAGCAAACTCGATGAATTGATAGAAAAATCAAAAAAAATATATTTCGACGCACTCGAACCGAACGAAGTATACGATTATAATAAAATGATGACGGAAATGCTTGAATATTTCACCGGAGAATACAACAAAAGAAAACTGATTGAATTTAAACAGCTTGACCTTAGCGAATTTGAAAATAGAATAAAAAAACAATAAAAAGAAGAAAACCGCCGAGAAATCAATAACGATAATTCTCGGCGGTATATTTAACTGCAAAAAAAAGAACCGCTTTCAAAAGAAAGCGGATCAATGTAAAAAAATTAATTTACTGTTTTTTCATCTGACGTAAAAAGAAAAATACTGCAGCGGAAAGCAAAACAATGGAATACCCCAGAACCCACCATATATGCGGAAAAATATCCGAAAAATTTCCCGAAAGAATCGCACGCTCCATCTCAACAGCATGAACGAAAGGAAGAGCATATGCAATCTTTTTAAAGGCGCCGCCAACAAGATCAAGGTCAAACCAGGTTCCCGATAGCCATGCGGAAAGATTAGTCATAAGCGCACCGCAGATACCGCCGACCTGTTTTTCGTTAAGAATACTGCCGAAAAGCAACCCGAAAGAAATGAAAAGAACAGACAGCGGAGCAACAGAAAGGATCGCATACAGCATATTTACAGAAAAATCAAGCCCTAAGATCAATGCAAAAACATAGCAAACGATACTTTGAGCCACGGCAATTGGAATTATCGGCAAGGTGTAGCCCAAAATAAAATCAAGCGGAGTCAGCGGTGTTGTGTATAAACGCTGAAGAAACGAGGTATTTCTGTCTTTTGAAATGATCGTTGAAGAAAAAAGCGTAAGAAATGACAGACCGAAAACAGTGATACCGGGTGTTAAACGCTGAATTTCAAACAGATCAACGGGGATATTTGCCTGAATTGCGCTCAGCATCAATATCAGAACAACAGGAAACCCCAAACCGAATATCAGATTCAAGGGATCTCGGATAATCTCTTTTGTAATCCTAACCGCAAACGTAACCGTTCTCATTTATTTTCACCTCTGACTATCTCAACAAATGCCTGCTCAAAATCGTCCGTTCCCGCTTTTTCTTTTATTTTTTCAACAGAATCACAGATAAGAAGTTTACCGTCCTTCATTATCGCAATGCTGTCGGACAGAGCTTCAGCTTCTTCCATATAATGAGTTGTTAAAACAATAGTCACTTTGCCTTTAAGAGAACGGATCACATCCCACAGATCTCTTCTCGCAAGAACATCCAGCCCGAGCGTAGGTTCGTCAAGAAAAAGTATTTTCGGATCACTTATCAGGGCCATCGCTATGCTCAAGCGTCTTTGCCAACCGCCCGAAAGTTTGCCTGCTTTTCTGTTTATAACGCTTTCAAGCCCTAAAAGTGAGGACAGCTCCTTTATTTTAACATCACGATAATTTTTTTCAAACCCGTGAACGCCGCAAATAAGTTCAAGATTCTCTTTGACCGTAAGACCGACTGCAACAGCCGTTTCCTGTGGAGATACGGCAATAACGGATTTCACGGCAGACGTATCTTTACGGATGTTTTTACCCAAGAGCCACGCATCGCCGTCGCTCGGAGATGCTAAACACGAAAGCATTTTTACAGTGGTAGTTTTGCCTGCACCGTTAACGCCCAAAAGAGAGAAAAGCTCTCCCTGTTTAACGGTCAGAGTGAGGCCGTCAACGGCGATTATATCTTTATACCTTTTTGTGAGATTTTCTGTTTTAATTGCATCCATTTTCATTATTCTCCGTCATATGTCTTACTCTCAGCCCCTGATAGATATCCGTGAGCATACTGCTGACGGTCTCCCATTCAAGAGTAAGGAATGAAGTGGCAAACATCGTTCCGATACCGTGAACAAACATCCACATCTCTGTATGAATAAGTATTGCTTTTTCTCTGGAAATACCGTTGGAGTCCATTATCATCTGAACAGATTCATCAAAATCGGGAGCAAAAGATACATTCTCGCACGTCCTGTCTCTCATAAAAAGAAGCTTGAAAAGCTCTTTTTCCTCTCCGGCAAAGCGTATGTACGCCATACCGAAAGATTTATATTTCGGATATTTTCCGTTTTCGACCTCTTGCTGTAAAAAAGAAGCGTAAAGACCGTATGCGGCTTTTATCACGCTCTCCCGGAGCTCTTCCATCGTTGCGAAATTAAAGAACACAGGCTGAGTCGAGCAGTTAAGAGCAGAAGCAATATTTCTTGCATTCAACGCCTGTTCCCCGTTCGTTCTGACGATTTCAAGAGCTTTTTGTATTATATCCTCTTTTGTTATTTTTACTTTTGGCGGCATATCGGTCTCCATAATATATCATACGTTATATAACGATTGTTATTTTAACATAAAAATACGGAAATGTCAAGAGGTAAAATAAAATCCGCTCCATAAGGAACGGATGAATGTAAAACTATCTATATTTTTCAAACCGAGCCATTACTCTGACAAGCTTCGGTCAGTTATACCGTTGAAGGATCACAAACACAGAATCAAGCATCATAGCCAAAACAGACGTTATAACAATAGCAGCCACACCGCCCAAAAACGGGATCACGGCTATCGGAAGCAGGCTGAAGAGCATAATTATCTCATGAATTATCTCCGCCTGACAGGTCGCACCGATAATTTCTTTAACGGTATTTTGATTTATATCAAACGTATCGGGGCTGTATGTTGGGATATGTTTTTTCCAAACACGTACACGCAGTAACTTATAAAGCTTATTTTCAAAGCTTTTTTCCCGAAACCATGCGTTTTGATGATCGGCTTGATTTTTCATAATTAAATCCACAATCGTGCCTACTGCCAGTCTCATTGCAAAATGATAAAGAGTAATGCCGACGGTAATTGCTATGGTTTCCGCTATACCGTTTTTTGTTGCAACGAAAAACGGAAATGATACCGCAAAGCAAAATATCAAGAAAACGGTTATCAAAATCATTTTGTTTTTCAAGACTTCATCCCCATAACGATTTTTATTTATTATTTTTAATATACATGAGATATATGAATAAATAAAAAATCCAAGTCTTTCGACTTGGATCAATGGAGCGGAATACGAGGCTCGAACTCGCTACCTCAACCTTGGCAAGGTTGCGCTCTACCAGATGAGCTAATTCCGCGGACCTAATAATTATACCACAAAAAAAGTTATTTGTCAATAGGGCAAATACATTTTTTCAATATTTTTCAACGTAAAAATCCCGATAAACAATATCGGGATTTCTTACTCTATTTGAATTTCTCTTCGTTTTCTTTAAAAAAATCAAAATACGTTCTGACAGACTCCAGTTCGGTCCAGGATTTCGTTTCGGGCGGTGCGGAATCGATATCGTAAACCGTTGCATATTCCAAAGACAACAAAAACGGTGAATGGGTGGAAATAATAAATTGACAACCGTAATTTTTCATGCAATCCTCGATAAAATACTTGAGTTTCAGCTGATTGCCGGCAGAAAGACTGTTTTCGGGCTCGTCCAATAAATAAAGAGTATCGCTTTGTATAGAATCAACGAAATACGCGAGAGCGCTTTCACCGTTTGAACGCTCCTGAATATTCCGCATAAGATTTTTACGAAGAAAAGAAGACTGCGATTTATGTCTGTTTCGCATTTCCCCTACCCTTTTCCAACGGTCATAATCATCGATTCCGCGAAGGAGATTGGGATCTTCGTTTGTTCTTTCCACGATGTATTCCTGTATCAAGCGCTCACGCTGCTCGTCAACACCGTCGTTAAGTCGTCGGATATCAAGCACACGTTCAAAAACACCGTCGCTTGTTATTATCTCGCCGCCCTGAGGGACAGAACGTTCAAGCGTATAATCGCACAGGTCAACGTAATCGCTGAAAAAATCCGTTTTATTGAAAGGAGTGCTTCGGTTTAAGCCAAGTTTTTCTGCAATAACATTTAAGATCGTACTTTTGCCGCTTCCGTTATTGCCGTAAAAAACAGTAATATCGTCAAAGAAAAATTCGGAAAATTCACGGTATCTGAAAAGCCCGAAAGGATATTTGGAATCGTAACACGTCTTCTTTGCCTTGGGATTTGAACAAAAGAACCCGGCTTCCTGCTCTTCGGAAGGAAACGTAAAACTTTGAAGATAAATCATAGCGCACCGCCTTTCTTGCAGATAGTATATCATAAATTTTAAGAGTTGTAAAGATACAGGGAACAATAAGTAATTTGGTTTTGGAGGTGCGTTGACAAAAAGATGCCTACTCAAACAGTCTCAAAAGCTGATTCAGTAGTGAAATCTTTTAAATGCGGGAACTTTCTCATTTGTTATTAATATTCGCCTTTGCAGTTTTGCAAGAGGAAACAAGCATTACGCGAAGCGTGGCACATTTATCAGATAGGTTTTTATATTGTTTTTCATCAATATAATTTGTTCTGTATGCAAGTTCAAGCCAATAGCCTGTTTCACTTGCTTCCTTGAGGGCGATTTCAAACTTGGATATGAAATCCTTTTTTCCTTGGGCATATTGTGCTTCGTGAATATTTGCGCCGATACTTGTACCGCTTCTGCCGATCTGGTTAGCAATAACGGATTCGTGGTTTGATTTTAAAAATTTAACAAGGTTAATAATATCTACGGAAAACTCCATCGATAATTCACGCAATTTAGACTCTGCCATAGTAGCACCTCACTTTCGGGTTATTATAGCATAATTTTGAGTTTTTGTAAAGAGTGATGTAGTGCTAACGCACAGTGATGTATTGCACCTGCGGCGCAAAGCGATGTGATATGTTCCGCATCCTCACGCGCAAAGCGCACATCACTTGCGGAGCAAACATCACGCACGAAGTGTGCATCACGTTCTGCTTGCGGAACACATCGTTCCAAACAAAGAGAGCACTGCTTTTGCAGTGCTCTTTTGTTTGGAGGCGTCGCCCAGATTTGAACTGGGGAATGGAAGTTTTGCAGACTTCTGCCTTACCACTTGGCTACGACGCCATATTCATTTTTAGAAAAATTAAAGCGCTGAACTATTCCGGGTTCAGCGCTTTATCTGG
>JAGATA010000015.1 GCA_017621475.1 Clostridia bacterium | reverse complement strand
GGGATGGAGATGATGTGGGGATGTGTGAAAGAAGAATTTCTGGCTCGTTTAAATAAGGGATACATAAGAGTTGGAAAACATACACCGAATAAACCGCAGAAATACGTCATCTCATACCACAATCGGTTATTTATGATGCAACTTGCCATCGTTGTCCAGCTAAACATCTTAAAATCACAAATTCCTTGATTCACAAAAATGAACGCCAAACCTCTGAAAAAACCGGCGGTAGTATAGAGGTTATATTTGAGAGTTCTTGTGATATAGACACTCTGTTATCATCTCAATTTGATTTGAAATACATTTATCAAAAGAACGATCTGTTCGAAACACATAGCAATGTGTTGGAAAGACCATCAAGGTTTGATACACTATATTACGAAATCTATACTATTTTGTGTGAGATTGAGCCTGATGTACAAGTTCGAGAAATTCGATCATACAATTACACCAAGGGAATGATTGATCTCTATAATCAAGGCAAACCCGAAAAACAAATAATAAATCGTTTGGAGACACATACAGGAACACCTTCAAAGCAACAATATGCAAAAGTTAAGGATGCACTGTTAGTTAAACAAACAACTACGTCAAAAAAACATGAGGTTTCTTCAATTGAAAGCATAAAAGGATTAGAGGGGGAACAATGCCTCTTCATACTCACGAGCGAATTAGCACCCTATCTTTTTTTAGATAAAACTGCGGAAAATAAAATAAAAAACTCACTTTATGTTGCCTTGACAAGATCAAAAGAAAAGCTTGTCATTTTAATTTGCAAAGAAGTCGAAAAGGTTTATGATCAATCATCGATAAAAGATTTTTTTACTAAAATAATGACCAGTTAATCATGTCACAAAAAAGGCAGAAAAAAGGCGGAGAATAGCCGATGACAAGTTAAAGTAAATATGTTATAATAGTATCGTCAAAAAGTGTAAGCTTCGATCGGGACGTTGAGTTCCGGTTTTAGCTTACACTTTTCATTTTGGCGCAGTCACAAGTACAGCCGCTAACGAGGCGTTTTTATAACGCTTTCGATAACGGCTTTTTCTTATGCAATTTTTGAAACGAAAAATAATTTTCAAAAATTTTCGGAAATGTGATGAGATTTTGCGTCAAAATTTCCACTGTATTAGTAAAGACACTTAAAAGCTCTTTGAAAAATCAGAAAAGCTTGAAAAAATTCAACTTTTTTGAAAAAAGGTATAAAAATCGAGAGTTTTAAGTGTGGTTACAGTTGAAAGGCAAAAAAACTGCCTTTCTCCAAACTCAGATTTTAAGCTCGATCTGAGTAAGGTGATAGAAAACTTGAAAGGAGGTGAAGCGCACAGTTTTCTATCAATACAGAATGAGTTTGAGACAGACAAACAAAATACTCCACCACAAACACCACTCAAACAATTATAAGAAAGGAGGCAGATTATAGAGAAGAACAATATCCATGTACCCATTCACTTGAAAGCGGCGCTAACTATCAAAGAGGCTGCGGAGTACAGCAATATCGGTATTAACAAGATCGATCAGTTGCTTCGAAAGCCAAACTGTACGTTTGTTCTGTTTGTTGGCACAAAGAAGCTCGTCAAACGGAAAGCATTCGAGGATTTTATTCAAAATACACTGATTATTTAGGCAAGAGCTATTGAAAAATCTATGCCAATGTGATATAATATAAGTTGTTGCATTGGCTCTTTTTTCGATAGAGAAAGGAGTACAATTTGGGCAAAAACCTAAAAGGCAAAGAAATTGGCAAAGGCATCTGCCAAAGAAAAGATGGTTTATACGTCGCAAGATTTGTAAACCGATATGGAAAACGGTGCGAAAAAAGCTTTCCGGCACTCCCATTAGCGAGAAACTGGCTTGAAGAAGCAAGGTATGCAGACAAGCATTCGGAAGCGTTTCTTCCGTCCAACACGACGGTCGATGAATGGTTTAACTTTTGGATCACAAATATCGTAGGTGATTTAGCTCCGAACACAATTCGGAACTACCGCGAACGATATATCCGAAATATGAAGCCAATTATCGGACATCTGAGGTTGACGGATGTGAAACTTCTTCACTGCAAACTGGTTTTGAACAGTATGTATGATACGTACAAGGGTTCGACCATTCTTCAAACCTACACAACAATGGGAGCTATGTTCAAATCGGCAAGATTAAACGATATGATTGCAAAGCATCCGATGGATGGGTTAAAGGTCAATATACCCATTAGTGATCCAAGCAACATTCGTGCTCTGACGGTTGAAGAACAAGAAAAATTTTTGGAGGTTGCAAAGCGTTCTCATAACTATTATCAGTATGCGCTGTTGCTGGAAACGGGTTTGCGAACGGGAGAATTGATAGGTCTTACCTGGGATGCGATTGATTGGAAGAAACGAAGACTTACAGTCAACAAGACCTTAGAGTTCAGACACAAGCAAGGCTCTTGGCGTGCAGGACCGCCCAAAACTCCGCAAAGTTACCGAACGATTCCTCTCACAAAGCGAGCGTATTCGATTCTTGAAATTGTTCATTCAAAAATCGGAGAGAGAAAGGAATCGGAGATGCTGTCACAAACGCTCGACTACATGGATCGTTATACGGGACAAAAATCCACTCTCGTGATGCGTGATCTTGTGTTTATAAACTATAGGACGGGAGCACCGGCAAAAAACAGTTCCTACGACACACACCTCTACAAGCTCTGCGATGAGGCAGGCATCAAGCATTTCTCGATGCACGTCCTTCGTCATACATACGCAACAAGAGCAATCGAACGAGGGATGCCTCCCAAGGTTCTGCAAAAGCTGCTCGGTCACGCGAGCATCCAGACAACGATGGACAAATACGTTCACGTAACGGACGATTCTATGGCAAACGCAATCAAACAGTTTGAGGGAGCAAATTCGTCTGAAATCGACGAGATTTGGGAAGACGCTTTCACTTAAATGGTGTACCTCAAAAGTGAAGATTGTCGGCAGAACTCATTAATGGTGTACGGTTTGGTGGAGTGATGGTGGAGTAACCGCTATTCCGTAACCTCGAAAACCCTTGAAAAATAAAGACTTTTAAAGGAGAATAGATAAAAATGAAACTTGGTATCGTAGGCTTGCCTAACGTCGGCAAAAGCACACTTTTCAATGCTATAACAAATGCAGGCGCACAGGCGGCCAACTTCCCTTTCTGCACTATCGACCCCAACGTGGGTATGGTAACGGTTCCGGACGCACGTCTTGATGCCCTCGCAGAAATGTACAACCCCGAAAAATACACACCCGCAGTTATTGAGTTCGTTGATATCGCAGGTCTTGTTAAAGGCGCTTCCCAAGGTGAAGGTCTTGGCAACAAGTTCCTTTCACATATCCGCGAAACAGACGCTATCATCCACCTCGTTCGTTGCTTCCCCAACTCCAACGTTATCCACGTTGACGGCAACGTAAACCCTATGCGCGATATTGAAACAATAAATCTTGAGCTCATCTTCTCCGACCTTGAAGTTCTTGAACGCAAGATCAACCGCGTTGAAAAAGACCTTAAAGGCGATAAAACTCTCGCAGGAGAGCTTGCTTTCCTCAAAACCGTAAAAGCAACGCTTGAAGACGGCAAGTGCGTTCGCTCTATGACACTTTCCGAAGAAGAACGCGAAATGCTTTCAGATGTAGCTCTTCTTACTCTCAAACCTGTTATATATGTCGCAAACATTGGTGAAGATCAGCTTGCGGAAGATTTCCCCTCCTCCGAAACATATAAAACTCTCGAAGCTCACGCAAAGAGCGAAGGCTCCGAACTTCTCGTTATCTGCGCTCAGATAGAAGCAGAACTTGCAGAGCTTTCCGGCGACGATAAAGCAGCTTTCCTTGAAGACCTCGGAATCACAGAAAGCGGACTTGATGCACTTATTAAAGCAAGCTACAAGCTCCTTGGCTACATCAGCTTCCTTACTGCCGGTCCTAAAGAAGTTCGCGCTTGGACTATCGTAAACGGCACAAAAGCCCCTCAGGCAGCAGGAAAGATCCATACTGATATGGAACGTGGATTTATCCGCGCCGAAGTTATCGCTTTCGATGACCTTATGAAATGCGGCTCTATGGTTGCGGCTAAAGAAAAAGGTCTTATCCGCAGCGAAGGCAAGGAATACGTTTTCCGCGACGGCGACATCGTCGTTATCCGCTTCAATGTATAACTAGAGTTTCTTATATTAAAAAACGCTTATAAAATAAAAGTGGGTGGCTTGCCGCCCATTTTTGATATGGAGAAATAATATGCTTAAAATAGGCTGTCATCTTTCATCGTCCCAAGGCTACCTTGCTATGGGCAAGGATGCTGTAAATATCGATGCAAATACATTTGCTTTCTTCACGCGCAACCCACGCGGCGGAAGCGCAAAAGCTATAAACGAGCTTGACGTTGCTCGTTTTTTAGAGTTTGCAAACAAATACACCATCTCTCCTCTTGTTGCTCATTCCCCTTATACACTCAACCCCTGCTCCGCAAAACCCGACCTTCGTGAATTTGCGCGCAACACTATGGCAGACGACCTCTGCCGTCTTGAATATACCCCCGGAAACTTTTATAATTTTCATCCGGGTTCTCATACCGGGCAAGGAGAAGAAACAGGTATTTTGCAATGTGCCGAAATGCTCAACTCCATAATTACAGACGAGCAGACCACGACCATACTTATAGAAACAATGGCAGGAAAGGGTTCCGAGATTGGGAAAAATTTCACTCAAATTGCAAAAATTATCTCTATGGTAGAGAAAAGAGAAAAAGTAGGCGTTTGCCTTGACACCTGCCATATCTGGGACGGCGGATATGATATAGTAAATGACCTTGACGGAGTTTTAACAGAGTTTGACAAAACCATTGGGATTTCAAAGCTTCGCGCCGTACATCTTAACGATAGCCTTAACGAGTGCGGCGCGCACAAGGATAGGCACGCCAAGATCGGTGAGGGAAAGATTGGCAAAGAAGCGCTTATCCGCGTTATAAATCACGAATCGCTCTACTCCCTCCCGTTTATCCTCGAAACACCCAACGATGAAGACGGTTACAGAAAAGAGATTGCTATGCTTCGTGAAGCATATAAATATTAAGGAGAGATTTATGAAAAATTTTGATTATTTCGGCGTACTTATAGACTGCTCCAGAAATGCCGTACCCTCGGTAGAGGGGCTCAAACGTTTCTTTGGAACGATAGCTAAAATGGGATACAATATGGCTATGCTTTATACGGAAGAAACGTACGAGGTTGAAAATGAACCTTATTTCGGCTACAAGCGCGGCCGCTATTCCATGGACGAAATACGCGAGATAGACCGCTATGCCGCTTCCGTGGGAATAGAGCTTGTTCCCTGCATACAAACGCTTGCACACCTTGCTCCCCTCAAACGCTGGAGAGCTTACAGAAACACGGTTTTCGATATTGACGATATTCTTCTTATTGATGAGCCGCGAACATACGAGCTTATTGAAAATATTTTCGCAACGCTTGAAAAAACATTTACCTCCCGCCGCGTTCACATAGGAATGGACGAAGCGCACCATGTCGGTTTGGGCAAATATCTGGATAAACATGGATTTACAGACCGTTATGCCTTGCTTTTAAAGCATCTTAACCGCGTTTGCGAAATAGCAAAAAAACACGGTTTTGAGCACACAATGATGGCGAACGATCTTTTCTTCAATATGTCACCCGGTGTTTTCTGCTCTACTGATGTGCGCGATTTTCCCCAGGAAATAACAAATAATGTCCCCGAAAACTGCGGTATGGTTTATTGGGATTACTTCGGCACGGACGAAGCGCGCTACAACGCAATGATACTTTCCACTCAAAAGCTTACATCCGAAACTTGGTTTTCTGGCGGCGCGTGGACTTGGGGAACCTTTTCCCCTCACAACAGATACAGCATAAAAAGAAACGAAATTGCTTTGCCATGCTGTATAAAAAACGGCGTTCGCAACGTATTTTTCACGCTTTGGGGCGACGACGGCGGCGTGTGTGCTTATGAAGCCGTTTTGCCCGCTCTTATGCATGCCGCCTCCTTTGCACAGGGGCTTCCCGATGGAGAAATGAAAAAACGCTTTTTGGAAATAACGGGAGAGAATTTCGACGATCTTATGGATCTCGACCTTTCCAACTACATTTTTGGAGAAAACGTCCTCGTGGAATCCCCGTATTTCCAGCACAGCGCTTCTAACTATGCAAAAACTCACCTTTATGACGATCCCTTTCTGGGCACAATGAGCGCAAATCTTGCAACGGATGATGCTTCCGTTATGGAAGAATACTCTTCACGGCTCCATGCGCTTGCGGAAAAAAGCGAAAAATATTCCATTCTTTATAAAACGCAGGCTTGCCTTTGCGACGTGCTTTTAAAAAAGCTTTTGCTTGCAAAAAAGACGCGTACTGCTTATAGTTCGCGCGATAAGCAAGCTCTTCGCGCTCTTGCAGAAAACGATTATACCGAATGTATAAAACTTACAGACGTTTTCTACCGTGCATTCCGCAGTCAATGGTATGCGATAAACAAAACATACGGCTTTGAGGTACAGGACGCACGCTTGGGCGGTCTTGTACGTAGACTTGACAGCTGCCGTGAAAGACTCATCTCTTACGCAAACGGAGAGATCCCCGAAATTGCAGAGCTTGAAGAAAAAATTCTTCCTATGGATGACACTTACATCACTTCTTGGGCGGAAATGATCTCCGCAAACTATTCATAATCAAAAGAGCGCATCTGATCTTCCTTCAGATGCACTCTTTTATATCATATGTTCTGTTTTTCAAAAATCAAACACTATCTTTTTTTCATCATCAAGCTTTAGCACAGCATCAAACGGTGTGTCTTTTTTTGAAACAAAGCCTTTTATTTTTGATGTTCTTCCCGTTTCAAGCAAGAGCTTTGCATTTGAAACCGAGATCGCGCGCTTACAGATATAGAAGCTTATCTTAAACTTGCAACCCTCTTTATAACCCATACAGCCGTAGTTGAATTTGCCGCGTATAACCTCTTTTCCGCACACGGGGCAAACTCCGATCCGTTCGCCGTAAAATCCCGTATCCTCATCCGTTTCAACTGTAACGTCTTTCTTCCCGAACACCTTGGATATCTCTTTTCGTGCAAGCTCCACGCTTTCGTTTACACTCATTTTTCCGCGGTAAACGGATTTGAGCGCCACGCCAAGCTCACTCGTTTTGTATTTGTCCATAGATATATTCATTTTTGAAAGCTGTTCAATAAGAAATTCTCCGCCCGGAAGGATGGTATAAACGTCCTTTTTCAGCCCAATATATCCGCTTTTTTTAGCGTTATCGATAATTCCGGTTCTCGTTGCTTCTGTGCCAAGCTCAAGGCCCTCGAATATTGCACGGTAATCCTCTTCGTCGCTTTGCTCCCTGTCATCGTCGGCATTTTGCTGTGCCTGCGCTTTGTCCTCCTTAAAAGGATTTTTAAGGTAGTTGTTAAGCGTTTCTATGGTGTAATGCTTCGGTGCGGACGTTTCCTTTTCCGTGGGCTTGAAGTCGATATTTACCTCATCGCCTTCGTTAAGGTTCGGGAGTATCTTATCCTTCTGGGTATAGTCGTCATACTTCGTCCAGCCCTTTTCCTTAATTATAACGCCCTTGAGAGTGAACGTTTCAAGCGTGCCGACAGCTATCTTCATCTCCGTTTTTTCTACGATGCAATCCTCCGAACAGAATACTGCAACAAAGCGGCGCATTATTGTGGAATAAACGATGCGTTCCTCCTCCGTAAGTGCGTTTTTATCGGGTATTTTATACGTCGGAGTAAGCGCAGAATGAGATTCTATCTTTGAATCATCAAAGATAGTCTTCTTGTTTTTAAACTCTACGGGATAGCCAAGCTTCTTCACGTTTTCGATTATCGTTTTCATCTTGCCCTGCTCCGCAACGGCAAGATATTCGGAGTTTGTACGCGGATACGTGACGTAACCCTTTTCGTAAAGCCCCTGAAGCACCGCAAGGCTTTTTTCCATCGACATTTTATGCTTTTTACCAAGAACGTTCTGAAGCTTTGTAAGCGAATAGAGCTTGCCGGGAGAAAGAGTATCCTTTTTTACCTTTTTGCTTTTAACGTAAGCGCCTGCCGCATTGTATATACCGCACTGTTCTTTTGCTTTTTCAAGCTCATCCTTGGAAAATTTCAGCTTCGAAAGAAGCTCCACTTCTTCGCCGTTCGTTTTTTCCTTGCTTAAAAGTGCATAATAGATTTCGGGAACAAAGTTCTTTATCGCGTCATCTCGGTCGTATATAGCCTTTACTATGGGCACAATAACTCTGCCCACTCTCATAAGCGTACCTGCTTTAAGCGTTGCGTAGCGCGTTAAATTCACGCCGTAAAGCCAATCTATGTACGTTCTCGCAAGTCCTTCGTTTGCAAGGTTATCATATTCGCTCTCATCCTTCATTTCTGTAAGGGCGGCGGCAACCGTCTGCGGTGTTTGGTCGGGAAGCCACAAACGGAGAAATCGCTTTCCCACAGCACCCGTATTCATAACGCAAAGGCGAACGATTATTTCACCCTCGCGGTCGGCGTCCCCCGCGTTTATTATCGTATCAACGTCCCGCCTGTTGCAGAGCGTCTTTATAAGCTCGAATTGCTTTACAACGCCTGCATCGGGCTTTTTATCCTCGCCGAGCTTGAGCTTGAATTTGAACTCATCGGGAAAGCACGGCAAGCCCTCCATAGTCCATTTCACCTTTTCCCCGCTTTTGCCGTAATAATCCTCTATATCACAAAGAGAAAAAAGATGTCCGAATGCCCAAGTCACAAAATATTCTTCATTTTCAAAATACCCTTGGCGTTTTTTCATTTCTCCGATACCGGCAACTATATTTCGCGCAAGGCTCGGCTTTTCCGCTATAATTACTTTCATCTTTTTTCCTCCTTTTCGGTTTTTGCAAAAGCTTTTATATTATATCACACAAAAACACATTTAACAAGGAATTTATTCTTTTTTCACAAAAGAAAACGGAGCATTTTCTGCTCCGTTTTCAGTATTATTTTGCATTTTTAGTGTTCTTTACGGTATGATTTATATCTTCGCAAAGTCTTTCGCAGGAAAAGCCATTGGATGCAGGAATACGCATAGCCTCTTTGCCGCCGACTTTTATGACAATAAATGATGCCTTCACTCTGCCGACGTTTTCAAAGTAAAGCTCCTCCGCCATAACGCTTACTTCGTCTATATCCGTGTAAACAAATTCCGCTTCGCTTTCGGCAAGAGATTTTTCAACAAGAGAAAATCTTTTTTGAACAACATAGATTCCTCTGCAAGTGAATATCATCGCAGTTGCGGCATATACATCGGAGCGCACCTTGCTGTCTATCCTGCCTTTTCGAAGAAGAACGTCTTCGCCCTCATAAATAAAATCCCCTACCGTTGCGGGTTTGATATTTGGATGAAGATGCTGTTCAAGCCCTGCTTTTTCCGCAGTTTCCATCGCGTAATTCTGTGTTGAACGCAAAAGCATTTCGTCTATTTCTTTTTCACTTGAACGGAATGAAAGCGGTACGAACGCCGTTATCGCTCCCGTTACTATCAAAAGAACAGAAGTTATTTCGTGATAAGGAAGAAAAATTATCCAAAAGAAGTAGTAGAGTGCAAAGCATATTATGCCCAAAGCCATAATAGCTGCGCCAATGTAAAAATGTTTATCGTTACTTTTAAAGTATTTTAAATTTTTCTTGTAATCCATAATAAGTCCTTTCCGAATCTTGCAAAAAAGGCCTTTTATTTTGCAAGCTCAAGCCGTTATGTTTTTTCAAAAAGTACTTTTTCTGATATATTAGTGTCAGAAGATGAAAAAAGGTTGGCATATTTTAAATTTTTTTGAAATGTATTTTAGATGCACATCTTCTTTACACTTATATTTTATCATACAAAAGTACCAAAAAACAATAACTTATTCGTTGCATTTACCCAACCAAAAGTTAACCGTTGGTTGAATTTTTCATTTATGGATTTATCATTAGATACTTAAATTTCTCTTGACAGAAAACGCGAAGTGCAAATATTATGTTGACACACACGTTCTTCCCGTGATAAAATTAAATCAATAAAATTATCGGAGGTCAATATTTATGCGCAAATACAAACCCGTGGACGAAGCCCTCTTCAAAACAGAACCCTGTATCACACGTTACCCGGAAACCATCCTTTCTCGCAAGGACGTTCCGTATCCTTCTGCCCTTACGTTCAACGCAGGTGTGCTGAAGCGCAAAAACGGTGAATACGTTATGATATTCCGCAATGATATAGGAGATTACGACAAGCAAACACTCGAAGGAACAAACCTCGGTCTTGCTTTTTCCAAGGACGGTATCCATTGGAAAGTCGAACCCGAACCCTGCTTCGCTATGCGCGATGACGAGATCATGCGCGTATATGACCCTCGAATCACAGAAATAGACGGCGAATACTGTATGTGCTTTGCCGTTGACACAAAACACGGCGTTTGCGGCGGTATGGCAACAACAAAGGACCTCAAAAACTTTGAGATAAAATCCATTTCCGTTCCCGAAAACCGTAATATGGTCCTTTTCCCCGAAAAAATAAATGGCAAGTACGTTCGCCTTGAACGCCCTATGCCCGTGTATTCCCGCGGCGGCGATTATTTTGACATCTGGCTTTCGGAATCCCCCGATCTTGTTTATTGGGGAAATTCCAAGCTCGTTATGGCAACGGAGGACGTTCCCTATTGCAACGATAAGATAGGCCCCGGCGCGCCGCCCATTAAGACGGACAAGGGCTGGCTCATCATATTCCATTCCGTTGACGTTGACCCCTCGCGAGGTAAAAATGGGTGGGAAGCCGCTTGGAAAAAGCGTTACGTTATCGGTGTTGCGCTGCTCGATCTCAACGACCCCTCTAAAGTCATCGGTATGTCCAAAAAGCCGCTTATCGTTCCCGAAGGATATTGGGAAACGGAGGAAGGCTTCCGCACGCACGCGCTATTCCCTTGCGGTATGCTCCTTGAGGAAGATAAAACGGTTCGCATATATTACAGCGCAAGCGATGCAATCGTAAGAATGGCAACGGCAAAGCTTGATGACCTTATCGCACTCTGCACAGAACCGAGAAAATATGATAAATAAAAACAACAACGCCTAGAGCAACCAAACGGTTACTCTAGGCGGTGTGTTTATACTATGCTTTCTTAAAGATAAATATAAGCTCCAATAGTATTGATTGTATCGTCATCGTATTTGAGCCATCCATCAATTATTGCCTGCTCAACAATATAGCCTCTTTCTATATCGGGAGCCTGCTTGAACAAACTGTAAATATCATCTCTCAATGATGTCAGCTTTTCGGTTAATTGCTCATTATTTGTTTTTTCTGCATTTCTATCAAAAATTACGACATTAGGAATAATAGAACACTCTTTTTTGAGATAGCCATATTCAATGAGCTTTTCAAGATAAGATTTCTCAGATGCCTCAATCCGTCCGCTACA
This sequence comes from Clostridia bacterium, assembly GCA_017621475.1. Taxonomy (GTDB): domain Bacteria; phylum Bacillota; class Clostridia; order Oscillospirales; family CAG-272; genus UMGS731. Next base: position 8,373 of record JAGATA010000015.1, on the reverse strand, counting down.
AACCAACCACAACGTATATGCCTCTGTCCAACTCAAGTGATCCGGGGTCTTTTCGTGAATATTATTATACATGAATTTAAACTGACCGAAATCTATATCCTTTTTTACCTCGTTTTTATCATGTGAAAGATATCCGTGTTGCCCTACAAATTCGGGCTTTTTCCAATCAATCGTTTCATATCCGGTTATTATCCAAGCGCCATCATCAGGACGCTCGGGATATGAATTTTTGTATTCTACAGAAGTGTTATTTACTGTATTTGCCGACCACTGCAACCAATCGAATGCACGTACAATCAAAGTCCATTTTGCGGCTTCATATCCAACATAATCATAATTGACTTTTGAGCCGTCCTCGTTAATATAAGTATCTATCAGCTCGCAAATTTTATCAGCCAAAGCCTTCTGAACTTTTTTGTTATCATCGTGTTTTTTGCGTTGTTCTTCTTTACTGATTATCGCAAATGCAGTTTGATATTTATTTTCATTCTTGGTAAGCAATTGTTCACGAACCAAGAATTCAAGTTCATCTTCCATATAAGGCAAAGCAATGCCTAATTCAAGCGACAGCTCCTCGGCAGTTTGGGGATTCTCATATGTTTCGAGGAAAATGTTTTTATATAACAAATGTGTAATAATAGACCAAGGTTGCCCATTCTTGCCGTCCCTGCCATTTTGAACAAAAGCTATTTGCTCGGGATTATAACTGCGTTTTCCAAATTCTCTTGCCATATCCATACCTTCTTTCAAAATCTGTCTTGCACGGAGAAGCCGAGACTTCGCCGTATTTACTGAAAGTGAGAGTGATTCTGCAATTTCACGAACGTTTTTATTCTCGATGTAATAGGCAACGATGATGTTACGATAATCGCTCTTAATGAATGCCAGCTCACGCCGAAGCAGAGCCATTTGCTCCGTACGTATCATTTCATCAAGGATATTTTCGCTTTCATCTTCTATCTCATAATCGCCGATATCGGAACCGGTTACCGACTCGTTCCGACTATGCTTCTTCTTTGCCCATAGAGAATAACGGTTGCGCGCGATCTGCCATATCCACGCGGAAAAGCTCGTTGGTATCGTGCCTTTATTCAAAGCTGTAATGATCTGAAGTGCGATATCTTGTGTCAGATCTTCGGCTTCAATATGGCTTCCCGTCTTTTTAAGACAAAAGTAAAACAATTTTTCTATATAGTTTTCGGCAAATTCAGCTATAAGCCGATCACGCATTTTATTCGCTTCTTGCATTTTTCTCGCCTCCTTTCATCCATATAGTGTGGCATTTTTGAATTTGGGTGCATAGATTTATAAAAATATATCGCAAAAAAGACAGAGCCTTTGAAAATATCTCTGTCTTTTTTGTTCAATTACTGTTTTTTGTATTTCTTCAAGCCTTCCATAATGCCGCTTTCTTTTTCTCCGAAAAATTCCGTAAGAGTTTTATACGTTTTGTAAAGCTCGTTATATGCTTCTACGTTTTCTTTTATGGGCTTGTAGCAAAGGTCCTTGAGCTTTTTCATTTTGCTTGAAGCCTCTGTGAGAGTTTTATATCCGTTTTCGCTAACGGCACCGAGCACTGCGCTTCCGTAGGCGCAGGCTTGCGCTGTTCCCGAAATATGTATCTCCCTGCCTGTAACGTCTGCGTATATCTGCATTATCATTGCATCTTTTTCCGCAATACCGCCTGCTGCGTATATCGACTCTATTTTTATACCGTTCTGCTCATATATATCGATTATGGAGCGCGTGCCGTAAGCCGTGGCTTCGATAAGCGCTCTGTATATCTCCTCTGGAGCTGTATTTATATCAAGACCCACAAGCATTCCGCGAAGTCCGCCATTTACGTACGGAGTTCTGTTTCCGTTCCACCAGTCAAGCGCAATAACTCCGTTTGAACCGGGAGAAAGCTGTCTGGCTTTGGCACGCATATACCCGAAAACATCTCCGCCTTCACGCATAGCATCTTCATAGTATGTATGAGGAAGACAATTTTCCATAAACCAATCGAAGCTATCGCCAACGCTGGACTGACCTGCTTCATAAGCGTACATATTGTCAACAATACCGTCTTTTACAACACCCGATATTCCCGGAATATGTATTTCTTTATCGCTCAGCAATATGTGGCAAGTGGAAGTACCCATTATCATAAGCAGCTTTCCCGGGCTCGTTATACCGAGTGCAGGAAGTGCCGCATGCGCATCGATAAAAGCGGGCGCTACCGGTGTTCCCGCGCAAAGACCGGTTTGGGCGGCAACCTCTTCCGTTATATATCCCGCAGTTTTTGAAAGCTTAAAAACGTCTGGCGAAAGCTTATCTCCCACTATGTTTTCAAGGCGGGGATCAAGCTTTTTCAAAAATTCTTTATCGGGGTATCCGTCTTCCTCGCTCCAAATAGCTTTAAAGCCCGTTGTGCAGACGGAGTGCGTCTCCACACCCGTAAGCTGCCAAACGATCCAATCTCCCGCCTCTATAAATCTAAAGGTTCGATTATATATCTGCTCGTTTTCTCGGAGTATCTGCAACACCTTCGGAAAAAGCCACTCCGAAGATATTATGCCGCCGTAGCGTGCAATCCAAGGCGCGCCCGTTTCTTTTGCGAGGGCATTTATCGCATCAGCCTCTTTTTGAGATGCGTGATGCTTCCAAAGCTTTACATATGCGTGAGGCTCGTTTTTATATTCATCAAGGAAGCAAAGGGGCGTTCCGTCTTCCGTAACGGGCAAAACCGTAGAAGCTGTAAAATCCACGCCGATGCCCGTAATATCCGCGCTGTCAACGCCCGATCTTTCTATACATTCCTTGATTGCAACGAATAAAGAGTCCAAATAATCTTTCGGATGTTGGAGCGCATAGTCCGCGGGAAGCGGCAAACCCAAAAGCTCTTTTGACATAACCCCGTGCGCGTATTTTGAAACTGCGGTCGCTTTTTCTTCCCCTGTTTCAATATCAACGATAACCGCCCTTGCGGATAAAGTGCCGAAATCTATACCCATTGAGTATTTGCTCATTCTTCCCTCCGAAAAATTTTTTGAATGTTTTTATTATTATATCATATATTATTACAAACAGCAAGATTAAAGTAAAACTTCCGCAAAGCAGTTATGCGGAAGTTTACTTATTAAATTTTATTTTTCAAAAAACCTATCTATGCAAATTCAACGTAATTTCTAAGAGCAACCGCGCTTATAAGCTCCTTTATATCCGCATCAGAATTCCAAAGCATTTCCGCAAATAATGCAACGGGGTGCATAATATGCTCTTCAAACATACCATCTTCGACAAGAGCACTTATATAAAGTTCTCCGTTTTTTGTCTTTTTCATAAGTTGAACCATCTCAAGTGCTTTATCCGCGCGAGTAAACCAATACGCCTGAAGATACCGCCATATCTTACGCTTACGTTCCGCGCGGTTATCTTTCAATTCGCGCGACGAGACCCCGATAAAACGCGGCGCATCCGGATGCTCAAAGGTACTCCAATCCAGCTTTGTAAGCCCTTTTATAACAACGCCGAATTTTTCATTCTCCCCACGCAGTAAGGCAATGCGCTTTACAAATTCCTTTGTCTCATCGAAATCTTTTACGTCTGTGGGAATATAGGAAAAAGGAAACGAGCCGCAATTCTCCCATACTATACGAATTCTCGGATCGGTATTTTTTACGTAATCGAGGCGTTCCTTCACCGACGTTGCGTGAAGTCCGAATTGAAGCTCAATATCAGGATATTTTTCAAAAAACAGCGCGGCGGTTTTGTTTACGAAATCAGTAACGGCTTCTGCCACAACAACACCGTTCAAGCTGTCCGTGCCAAGCTCTGTTACAGACTGAAAATATATTCCGTCCGGGCAAAGAGCACTGTATTCTTTTTCAAATTTTGAAAAAATGCTCTCGCTGTATTTGCAAAGATCTTCAAGCGATATCTCGGTGCAATCCGTGCTCCACAGCCAAGCATATCCCCATATAACCTTGATACCGTTATTATGTGCATAATCGATCATTTCTCTTGCGTTTACGGGAACATTGTCATTCCATATTGTAAGCGTATTCAGCTTTAGCTTCAGCATATTGTCAAGATAGCCTCGATAATCGTACATAACATGTCCCCAAGTCCAAAGCCCCCTGTTTTTTACCGCAGGGTAGGAAGAAAATTCAAAATCGGGAAGACGTTTTTCAAAGCAGTTCACTCGGTATCTGTCATTATGAGGATATTCGCATTTCAAAATATATTTATCAAAAAAGTCTATACACCCATAGAGCACGCCCGCATCGTCCGCGCCTTCGATATATACGATGTCATCCTTTACGGTTATACGATATTCTTCTGCGTGTGTAAGCTTTGCACGCGAAAATTTATCGATATAATTATTATTCTCCCTCGTTCCGATAAAAATAATTCTTTTATCCGTTGCATCAAAGTCTTCATCGCAACGATAGCAGGCGGGATATTCCAAAGTATAATCAAGCAAAAATTCGCTTAGCAGCGCGATCGCTCTTCTTTGAATACCGTATTCCCTTTCGCCGTAAACAATAATATTCTTTTTCAATTTTAAACCCCTTTTTAGCCCCAAAAGACTATGTCGAATTATATGAACACGAATATATAAAATTTTAATTCGGTCGGATCAAGGACGCAAGCCCATACCACCTTCGAGAGTTATCGTTTCGCCGTTCATAAACTTAAAATCGGGAGAAGCAAGCTGTACGCAAGCTCTGCCTATTTCAAGTTCGGGATCTCCAAAATGACCCGCAGGTGGCATTTTTACGTTTGCCTTGAACGCATCAGGGTAAGCTTTTTCAAAATTTTCAAGCTGTGCTGTCCACGCAAGAGGACATACGATATTCGTATTTATGCCATCCTTTGCCCATTCTGTTGCAGCAACTCGGGAAAGTCCACGAATTCCCTCTTTTGCAGCCGCATAGGAGGATTGTCCGTAATTTCCGAAAAGTCCCGCACCGGATGCAAAATTTATAATGCTTCCCTTCGTTTCTTTGAGGTAAGGATAGCACGCTTTCATATAATAGAACGTAGCGTAAAGACCGGAATACATCGCAAGATCAAACTGTTCTGTTGTGTGATCCTGTATAGTCACGCCGGAGGCGGAAGCCTGGGCGTTGTTAATAAGAACGTGGATAGCCCCAAATTCTTTTACAGCAGCTTCTGCAACACGTTTTGCTGTTGCCTCGTTATCGGATCCTGCGGAAATATCCGCAGCAAGCGCAAGCACCTTTATGCCATAAAGGCGTTCAAGTTCTTCTTTTGCTTTTTCAAGCTTTGCTACGTTTCTGCCTGTGATGACAAGGTTTGCGCCTTCCTTGGCATAAGCTGTTGCAATACCGTAACCAATGGAGCCGCATCTGCCGTTAGAAAGTACGGCATAGCCCGCACCTGTGATAATAGCTGTCTTTCCTGTTAAAAATCCCATATTTTTCTCCTTAATCCTTATTTAATAGGCTCAAAATCCGAAGCACCGTGTTTGCAAAGGGGACATACGAAATCTGCTGGAAGCTCTTCTCCCTCATAAACGTATCCACAGATTTTGCACACATAACCTTTTACGGTTTTTGTTTCGGGTTTTGGTTTTACATTTTTATGATAATACGCGTAAGTCATAGATTCTTTATCGGAAATAACGTCAGCTTCCGTTATAGAGCATATGAACATACCGTGTGTTCCAAGGTCTATATACTGTTCAACTTTTAAGCTGATATACGCATTGATATAACGAGGGAGAACAGCAAGTCCGTTTGCGCTTCTTTCGGGAGAGCATCCTGCAAATTTATCCGTATTTCTTCCGCTCACAAAACCAAAAGCTTCAAATACTTTAAAAGGGGCTTCAACTGTAAGGCAATTAACGTTCATCACACCGGTTTCTTTAATTGTATCGTGAGAATAATTCTGTTTATTTATGGTTACAGCAATTTTTTCAGGGGTATTTGTAACCTGAATAACAGTATTGACGATCAAGCCGTTATCTTTTTTTCCATCGTTTGATGTTACAACGTACAAGCCGTATCCTATTTGGAAAAGCGCGCTCATATTCATTTTATTGTTAGACATTTTATCCATCCTCCTTGATGTTTCTATATTATTTTTTCTTAATTATATCACATTTAAACCTTTATGTCTATCAAAATAACAATAAAAATCACAGAAAATGACAAAAAACCAGGCAAGCCTTGGTTTTTGTCAAAATATCAATCTGTTTTCTATATTGCTGAGTATTTTATGATATCCTTTCAGAACTATCATACCGTCAGAATCTTCTGTTCTTTTGCCTGCGCAACGAACATACACCTCTCCAAATATTGGATGATTCCACGTATAGCTGAGCTGAATAACTTTATCAAGCTCAATCATTTTTCGAACATTTTTATGAACATAATCCACCCAATTTTCATTGATGCGATCGTTCCAATAATCATAACATTATCGCGGTGTAAACTTCCTTTCAACATCCATTATGCGCTCCATAGTTTCATCTGCATGAAGCTCGTAATAACCTTTGCTTTCATCCATGCGTATAATCCAAAGACCCACATCGGTTTCGTCAAGTATACGCTTGTGATCAAAAGGAATAAACCCCGTCCTGCTTTTTACTTGATATAGATCTTCAATAAAATCCGAATATTTTTTGTATTCAACAGCATCTTTGTTGATATAATTTTTCTCTGTTTCTTCCGCGGTTCCGGGCTTTGCAAAAAGATATCCTTGCAAAAGATCCGGTTGCAACACTTCCAAAACGGAAAGTTCTTTTATGCTTTCCACTCCTTCACAACAAACGCGGATAGAACCTGATTTTGCAAATTCTATAATATTGTGTATCAATTTATGGTTATAGGTATTATTCTGAATTCCGTTTATAAATATCCTGTCTATCTTAATTTCATTCACATTAAGGCGTTTAAGATAGGAAAGATTGGAATATCCCGTTCCGAAATCATCTATGGAAAAAGCAATTCCAAGGGAGCACAAAAGCCTGAATGTTTTTCTCAAATGCTCGTTTCCTTGCATTTCAACAGATTCCGTTATCTCTATTGTAAGAGCATAGCCCGGCATTTCTGGTTTTTCCAAAATTTTCTTTACTTTTTCGGCAATCAATATATCGTCAAACTGAACTATGGAAAAATTAACACTTACGCCGATATCGGGAATGTGTGAACACCATTTTTTACATTGAAAAAGCGCTTGTTCCAACACCCACAGTCCAACCTCGTTTATCATCCCCGTGCGTTCCAAAAGAGGAATGAATTCATTCGGGAATATAGGATCTCCCATCAAGGAACGATATCGAAGCAACGCTTCTACACCGCAAACATCTCTTTTCCTGTCTTTTGGTTTTGACCCCATTAAATGCCATTGTGGTCATACCATGTCTATTTTAGAAATCTGCCTTAAAGGCTCACCTTTAATTGAAAAATTCAGAAAACTACGGTCTTCCGCTTAATTTACATGCTCGGCTCACCACTTCCTCACTCGCACTACATTTCTTTTAAAGGTGACTCAAAAATACCGCTTTCAGGGGTGTTTCCTGCACCTCTTTTTCTTGCGCGTTTTTTCGTTTTTCAATTATACCACCCCTTTTCTTTTTTACAACCTTTTTTTGCAATTTCCTAGGCGACAAAAATCACCCAAACGCGGACCTTCACGATCTGCATTTGAGTGATGATATGATTGCGTTATTGAAAAGCGGAAAACTCAACAACCGTCTGCTGTGTGAAATAGCAACCCACAAGGATTTTCAGCGGTTGATAATGGATATGGAAATATTCGTTGACCGAATTGCTGATATGCGTATCAACGATATGAATACAGTTTTGGATGCGACACGGAGGCAAGTCATTGAAAAATACAATCCCGGCGAAAACGATCTGTATGTTCGTACTTTAGAATTGGCTCAAATCAGCGAGGATGACTATTTCAGCCATGTGGTACATAACGACATTGACGGCATCATGCGTGACATTCGGGATGCCCGTAAAAATGACACCATGACTGCCGATAAAAAATCTCCTGCCACGGAAGCACAAAGGCAGTTGGAAACCGCCATGAGCTAAGTCAGTGTATTCGTCATGTTATTTCCTCCGTATTATCAACAAAGTATTTGAGATGAAAATGAGTGATGCTCGGTCTTGCGACCTGGCATCACTCATTTTTCGTTGTTGTTTACCAACCCCGTCTGACAGATGCCTTAAAATAGTAATTTTTTAGTTTACTGTTTTACGACAATTGCCCATACGGGCGAGGGTTTCTTTATAAAACGCTCCGAATACGCCGGAGTAGTCCTCCTTCCACGGCTTGTTTTTGCCGCAGTAATGAAAAACCACAGAATGCTCCCGATACCATTCAACGCTCCGATGTTTGCCAAGAATT
>JAGATA010000014.1 GCA_017621475.1 Clostridia bacterium | reverse complement strand
TTCCGTCCTGCGTTTGGTCAGGAGAGGATCTGAGAAAATTTATCAGCGAGTACCTGATAGACGAGGTGGGGGACAAGACCGAAATATGGTTTGGCACGATAAACGGCCCCGAAATGGGTAAGTTGATGCTTACCACAAGGCACAACGGATTTCTTAACCTGATAATGCAAGACCCCAAATGTGCCAAAAACATCAGCGGCGCAAGCTATCAGTGGGCGGGCAAATTCGGCATATTGCAGGCGGAGGAGGACTACCCCGAGCTTAACCTTATCAACAGCGAGGTGGAGTGTGGAGAAGGCAAGAACACCTGGGACTATGCAATGTACAGCTTTGAGATGTACCGTCATTATTTTGCCCACGGCGCAAGAGCTTGTACCTATTGGAACATGGCGTTGGATGAAAGAAAAATGAGCTCCTGGGGCTGGTCGCAAAATTCCTTGATAAATGTTATAAATGGGGAAGTGGTCTATAATCCCGACTACTATATGGTCAAGCATTTTTCACATTTTGTAAAGCGTGGGGCTGTGATGTTAGAGACCCGCGGACATTTCAACACAAATACTGCGGTATTTAAAAATCCGAACGGAGAAAGAGTGGCTGTAATTATGAACCCGTTTGACAAAAACAAGACGGTTACGATTGAAGGGAAAAATTTTGTGTTGAAGCCTCGTTCGTTCAATTCGATTATACTTTAATTGTCTACGGAATACGGTTCAAAATTGTTGGGGTAACTCAAAAAGAAAACCATCCAATCGGATGGTTTTTCTTTTTGCTTTCTCAAATAGTATCTGCCTGTGACATCATGATTCTCAAATCATCTGCATACCGACTGAGCGGTGCGAAGTTGGTAGTTGACGAAGAAAAAAGAGCCTGAATGGCTGTTTTTTCAAGTCAAAGGCACGAAGCAAGGAGTTTCGGAAGTGAGCGTGCGAACGCGCGAAACGACTATGCGCCTGCCGTGTCGACCTCGATGACACTTTGGGCTCGGCGTGTAATGGGAGTCTGAACCGCAACCCCGTGATGTCACAGGTTCGAGCCCTGTTCGGGGAGCCATAATGGGGCAACAATTTTGCACCCTAACACAAAAGTCCTTGATTTTCAAGGACTTTTCGTGTTTTTGGGGTAAAAATAAACTCCTTTCACCATTGCACCTTTTCCCCGACCTTTTGGACTCGAACTTGCGACTTTATCGAATTATTAAGGTGAATTGCTTTTTCTATCATATAGACGGGAAATGAACTTGTATATGAAAATTCCGAATATTTTTAGAAAAAAGTGTTGACATTCCCGTCGGGGGATACTTTATAATAGTATTGGGGTGATGAAGTTAATGAAGATAAACGAAGTAGTGAAAATAACAGGGCTTACGAAAAAGGCCATTCGCTTGTATGAGGAGCGCGCTCTGATAACCGTTTGCCGTAGTGAAAACGGTTATAGGGATTATTCGGAGATGGATATCAAGTTGCTTGAACGGATAAAACTCTTAAGAACAGCAGGAGTTTCTATAACCGATATAAAGCTGTTGTTCTCAGGAATGTTATCGCTTGACGATATCATCGAAAAGCGTAAAAAGGAGATCGATGCTGAAAGCGGACTAAACTCCGAAAGGTATGCATTATGCGAGACCCTTGCGCAGCGTATTGCCAATGGGGAGGAGCAAACGGGAATCCTTTTCATGGAAACGGAAGACTCTTTAGAGTGCAATCAAGGGGCGTTGGCGATTGGAATCGATATCGGAACTACTACGATAAGCGCTGCGGTGATCGACCTTGAAAATAGAGCTCAAGTGGAAGTTTTTTCTGTTCCACATAACTCCTACATTGATCGCTCCATATTCTCCGAGCAAAGTGTTTCGGTTATTATGGATAAAGCGGAAAGGGTACTTGATCTTATTTATAAAAGTTACACGGGTATAGTAAGTATTGGTGTAACAGGTCAAATGCACGGAATCCTTTATCTGAATAGTGAAGGTGAGGCGGTATCGGGTCTTATAAATTGGCAGGATAAGCGTGGCGATATTCCGATAAAAGATTCCATGACAGCTTGTCAAAGAATAAAGCATATAACAGGCGAGAATATAGCAACCGGATACGGCATAGCAACGCATTATTATAATTTGTTGAAGGGACTTGTTCCGCAAAATGCCGTTGGCTTTTGCAGCATTATGGACTACTTTGCCATGCGACTGTGCCATATAAAAAAGCCGATAACTCATACGTCCGTTGCGGCAAGCTTCGGTTTATTTGATGTGAAAAAAGAATGTTTTATGCTTGATAAGTTAGCGCTTCTCGGAATCGACGAAAATTTTTTACCCAAAGTTGTTGCATCCAATGAAATCGTTGGACGTTGGAATGATATACCGATTTGCATAGCGATAGGTGATAACCAGGCAAGTTTTTTAGGCTCTGTCAAGAATACCCGTGAAAGTGTTTTGGTCAACGTAGGAACAGGCTCGCAAATATCGGCTGTGGGCGAGATCGAACAGCCGGGGGATGGGATCGAACAGCGACCGTTTATAAACGGTGAGATGCTTATCTGCGGGTCTGCTCTTTGCGGTGGCTCTGCGTACGCTATGATAGAAGAATTTTTCAGAAGCTACACGGCTTTCGCCGGTTTAGGTGATCGCTCACAGTACGGGGTTATAAACGCATTGGCGGAAAGAGCATACGCAAGCGGAGAAATCCCCCTTTCAGTTGATACCTCATTTTGCGGAATGAGAACAAATCCTATGCGGCGAGGTTCGATAGAGAATATAGAGCTTAATAATTTTACACCGTCAGCACTGATACTGGGGGTTATAAACGGTATGTGCGACGAGCTTTACAAGTTATATTTGGAAGCTAAGCTAAAAAAGAGCCATATTGTGGCGTCCGGCGGCGCAATCAGAAAGAATAATATCCTTCGCAAGGTCCTTGAGGATAAATTCGGTATGATTGTGTCGGTAAACTCAGTCAAGGAGGAGGCTGCTACCGGAGCCGCTTTGTTTTCCGCGTATAGTATTGGCATGATAGAATATAAAGACGGTTTTGGTGACTATATAAAGTATACCTAAAAGGAGAATGAAAAATGAAAAGTATAAAGCTTTCTTTTAAGCTTGATGAGCTTCCTTGTTATGCGATATCTCACAAAAACGGAAGAAAAACCTTTGATATGCAGGCTTTTGACGGCGAGATGTCATTTGACGTTCAGTACGATTACGACCGCAGACCGCTTCGTCTTTCTGCAAAGGTCAGTGAGGGCGATGAGGTTGAGGTCATCCTGATGACGCATAGGATAGAACTTTATGTGGACGGAATACTGATGGATGAGGAGTGGCCGAAGGGAAACAGATTATTTGAGCTTGGAGATGAGATAACCTCCACGGTCCATATTTCTACCGAGGAATATCATGAACTCAAAATGGACGAGCCGTCCGTACTGTCGAATTTTGAAAATGCTGACGGCTGGTATCCCGGGAACGGCGTGTTTGTTGGAGACTGTATGCCGTACAGACGGGACGATGAGTATCACGTGCTTTACTTAAAGGACAGACATCATCATAAGAGTAAATGGGGACTTGGCGCTCACCAGTGGGAACATATTTCCACCAAAGATTTTAAAACTTGGTCCATACATCCAATGGCAATCCCGATCACGGATGCCGATGAGGGATCTATATGCACTGGCTCTTGGATAAAAAACGAGGATAAGGAATATTTATATTATACCGTAAGAATGGGCAGAGGGATTCCTGCACCCATTCGTCGAAGCGTGTCCTATGACGGTTATCATTTTGAAAAGGATTCTGCGTTTGGATTTACGATTTCAGAAAAGTATGATGTCGCAAGCGCACGAGATCCCAAGGTGATAAAAGGTGAGGACGGACTGTTTCATATGTTTTTGACGACGAGCTTGGTGAAAGAGGAAAAAGGCTGTCTTGCCCATTACGTTTCAAGGGACATGGAAAGCTGGGAGGAGATGGAGCGTCCTATCTACGTTGTTCCCGGTAAGGATCAGCCGGAATGTCCCGATTATTTCGTTTACAACGGAAAATACTATCTTATTTTCAGCCTTAAAGGTAGAGCACATTATATGATATCGGACAAGCCGTTTGAGGGATTTGTTATGCCGAGTAATCCGATCATTCCCTGTTCAAGCGTTCCGAAGTGTGCGGAGTGGAATGCAAGGTTGATTTTTGCAGGCTTCAGAGGTCTTGGCGGATACGCTGGTGCTATGACGTTCAAGGCGGCAAGGTCGAAAGAAAACGGAGAGCTTGTTTTTGAAGAGCTTTGAAGCTGTCTATAAAGGTTCGAAATTGTTGGGTGGACCCAGCAGAAAGACAGAAGGAAGAGTAAAGACTCTTCCTTTTTTCTTTGTGTGCGCTCGGCATGAGCAATCACTTGGCGGTGAAAGTCCGCTACAGACTTGGCAGTAGGAACTGTTAGCCGAAGACAAGGGTGTCCATCGTGAGGTGGAATCCGAAGGAAGTCGGATGTGGGGACTGAAAAGTGTTCCCACGGGCAAAGCCTCGGTCTGACGAACAGAAACTGTATACAAGGCGTGCTTGAAATGGACGAGTTTCCACATCAAAACGAAGTCCGATACTGCCCGAATTTCAAGGCGTAAATACAGTAGATATACGAGGCGAAGGTGATTGCACTTACCCGAGGAGGTCTTGCAGACGGAAAAAATCCGTAGTAACAACGAACTGCAAGAAGTCAGCAGAGGTCATAGTACCAAGGAAAAAAACTTGGGAAGGACCGAACGATCATAAGTCTTAAGTAAACGGCTGAAGGAGGTCGGTATGATGAAAACAGAATACATTGAGAAAGGTGGCTTCTTGCAAAGGGATGGTGTGGAACACAAAGAGTATGCAGAAGCGTATAGTGCCGAAACTCAAAAGGCAGAAGAAAGAGACGGTGCAGATTTGCTTGAAAAGGTGCTTGAAAGAGATAATCTGAACAAGGCATACAAGCGAGTAAAAGCCAACAAGGGAGCAAGCGGAGTAGATGGGATGACCATAAACGAAGCGCTTCCGTGGCTGAAAGAACATAGGGATGAACTGCTTGAAAGCATAAGAAACGGCAAATACAAGCCGTCTCCCGTGCGCAGAGTAGAAATTCCCAAAGACAATGGCGGTGTAAGAAAGTTGGGAATACCAACAGTCATTGACCGAATAATCCAGCAAGCAATAGCACAGGTATTAACTCCAATATACGAGCCGAAATTTTCAGACGGAAGTTACGGCTACAGACCGAACAGAAGTGCAAAAGACGCAATTCTGAAAGTGAAAGAATGGGCAGATGAAGGCTACAAATATGCAGTATATCTTGATTTGTCTAAATATTTCGACACACTATGCCACGAACTTTTAATGAATATGCTTCGTCAGGATATTAAGGACAAAAGGTTAATAGACCTCATCAAGAAATATCTGAAAAGCGGAGTGATGGAAAACGGCATTGTGATGAAAACAGAAGAGGGCTCTCCGCAAGGCGGAAATCTTTCTCCGTTGCTTGCCAATATCTATCTTGACAAATTCGATAAAGAATTTGAGGGCAGAGGTGTAAAGGTCATCCGGTATGCGGACGATATTTTGCTTTTGGCAAAGAGTATCCGTGCGGCAGAAAGATTGCTCGGCACAAGTACGGAATATCTTGAGAAGAAGTTAAAACTCAAGGTAAATACCGAAAAGAGCCGAGCAGTCAGCGTTTATTCAATCCGAAATTTCGGTTTCTTGGATTTGCGATGGGAAGAAACAGGAGAGGTGCATATATCCGAGTTCACGCAAAATCCAAGAAGAAAGCCAAAGAAAAGCTGAAAAGGCTGACTTCCCGAAGCCAAGGCAAAAAGCTTGATACCGTCTTTCAAAACATTAAGGTATTTATGCAAGGTTGGCTTGGATATTACGGAATTGCGGATATGAAGAACGAAATCGATGCTTGGAATGAATGGCTTCGCAGAAGAATATGGATGTATATCTGGAAACGGTGGAAGTTGCCAAGAACAAGGGTAGCAAACCTAATGAAATTAGGAATGCCCGAGTGGGTGGCATATCGAAACGGAAACACCCGTAAAGGCTATTGGGCTGTGGCAGGAAGCGGAATACTTACACACACCATTACAAACAAAAGACTTGCACACCGTGGATATTATGACATATCCGAGGCATACAAGTCTCTGCACTATTTATGATTGAACCGCCGTGTACCGATCGGTACGCACGGTGGTGTGGGAGGTCGGCGGTCAATCACCGCCTCCTACCCGATTCAAGGGTTGAAGAGGGGCTCGAAAGAGGCCGCAGCGTGAAGAATTGCGGCGGTCGGCGAATTAGATTCGCACGCTGCAAAATTCAAATGAAAAATGGGGACTCCCCATTTTTATTTGAATTTCATATTACAGTGCGCAGGGAAGCAGATCCGCTGGTGACTGAGGACCGTGCCCGTAATCCGCTCCAAAAAGAAAACCATCCAATCGGATGGTTTTTCTTTTTGCTTTTCTAAACAAAGCCATCCTGCGACATCATGACTCATAGATTATATGCATACCGACTGAGCGGTGCGAAGTTGGTAGTTGACGAAGAAAAAAGAGCCTGAATGGCTGTTTTTTCGAGTCAAAGACACGAAGCAAGCATTTTTGAAGGAAATCTATGATTTGCGCGCAAAAACGCTATGCGCTTTGCCCTACGAACGAAGTGAGTATTGAACTATATTGAAAAAATTTGATGTAAATAAAACAGGGTATAGATTTGTTTGCGTTGAGACCCCGAAAAATTTTGTGTAAAAGAGAATAAATACTTCCAATCAGACGAAACTCAAAGTATGAGAAAAAATCTGAAAGGAAGTATTTTTTATGGAAAAAGCATCGAAAGAAATGTTGAGAGCGTTTGTGAACAGCC